>DASYAY010000100.1:0-40184 GCA_036501065.1 Chthoniobacter sp.
AACGTTTCATTCGCGAATCGTCCCGTCGACACGAGTGACCGCGCGCGGCAACACGTCGGCGGCAAGTGTGCGGATGACGGCGGCGGTTCAGACATCCGCCAGCGGTTCGCGTGAGTCGCCGAATTCGTTCAAATGCAGACCGGCTTTTTCGAGCAATGCCAGATAGAGGCTGCACATCTTGCGGTTGGGCTTGCCGGTGTAGTCGAGCACGCGGCCTCCTTTCAACCGCCCGCGGGCGCCGCCCAGGACAATCACGGGCAACTGGGTCGCGTCGTGGTTTCCGGTCAGCATGCTCGAGCAGTACATGATCATCGAATTGTCGAGCGCAGTCCGCTCGCCTTCGCGAATGGCGTCGAGCTTGCGCGCGATGTAGGCGACTTGTTTCAGGAAGAACTGGTTGACCTTGAGCCAGTCGGCGGTGTCGGAGTGCGACAGCAGATGATGAATCATGTAATCGACGCCCAGGTTCGGAAACCGCAGCGAGCTGTGATCGTTGTTGAGCTTCAAGGTGCAGATCCGCGTGCTGTCGGTCTGAAAGCCCAAGACGAGAATGTCGCACATCAGCCGCATGTGCTCGCCGATATCCTGTGGGATGCCATCGGCCGGACGCTGGATGTTTGGCTTTTCGATCGTTGGCCGCCAGCCTTGCAACTCGCCGCGCTGGCCGGCATTTTCGATGCGCTTTTCCACGTCGCGCACGGAATCGAGGTATTCATCGAGTTTGCGCTGATCGTCGCGACTGATGTTCCGGCGCAAGTCCTGGGCATCGGAGAGAACGGCATCGAGCACGCTCTTGTCGCCCGGGGTGGTGTCGTCCTTGAAGAGCCGGTCGAAAGCCAGCGCGGGATAAAGCTCCAGCGGTGTCGGCGTCGTGGGCGAGCTCCAGGAAATATGCGAGCTGTAGAGCATCGAGTAGTTCTTGTGCACGCCCGGATTGGACCGCTCACAGGCCAGGACCTGGCTGGGCACTTTGGTCGAGCGTCCGTAAGTCTGCGCGAGCACCTGGTCGAAGCTCGTCCCCGAGCGGATTTCGCCGCCGGAGGTAATCGGCGCGCCGGAAAGCATGTTACCCGTCTGCGAACTGTGGATATTACCTTTTCGCGCTTCCTCGTGATAGAGCCCGCTGACGAAGAGCATCTTTTTGCGGAAATCGTGGAGCGGGCTCAGCACGCTTCCTAGTTCCATGGCCGCGCCCTCGCCGCGCGCCCACCATTCATTGGAATGAAACCCGTTCCCGCAAAAAATCACCCCCAGGCGGACGGGCGCTTCACTGGCGGGCTTGCCTTGCCGCGGGTCATCGCCCCACACGTTGAAGGACTCCAGCCACGGGAGTGCCATGGTGACACCGAGCCCCCGGAGAAAGGTGCGACGCGAAAAGCGATGCGTAGTCATAATCGGAATTAGTTGCTGGTGAGAAAATCCCGGCCCCGCACATCGCGGAACTGGGGGCTTCGGATGATGAGTTCGATGGCGTCGGCCACACGATAGTCGTCGGACTGCAAACGTGCGACGATCGAATTGATCAAGGGCCGATCGGAAAGACGGAGTCCGCGGCCGAGGGCGTAGCCGAGGAGTTTGTGGCTGAATTGCCGCAGGAAATCGTCGCGCCGCGCACCCAGGATGTAAGTGCGCAGGCCGTCGAGACCGTTGAACTCGGTGCCATCGCGCAGCCTTGCCTGGGTGTCGATGGCGAGACCACTGGCATCGTGGGCGCGTGCGTGGCCAATGGTGTCGAATCCTTCCAGGGCGAAGCCGAATGGATCGATGCGCTGATGGCACTTGGCGCACTTTTCATCGGTGCTGTGCCGTTCGATCAACTGGCGCTCAGTGAGGCCGGCGGGCACTTCCTCGGGCAGGAGCGGCACGCCCTTGGGCGGGCGCGGCAATTTTTCTCCAAGCAGGACCTCACTCACCCAATTGCCGCGAAGAATTGGGCTGGTCCGCGAGGCGCCGCTTTCCTTGGCCAGCGTGCCGGCGAAGCCGAGGATGCCGCCACGGCCGAGTGCGCGCAGGCCATCGACGCGCTGCCAGGCATCCTTCTCCGGAACAGTCACTCCATAGAAGCTGGCGAGAGGGCCATCGACAAAGGTGTGATCGGCGTCGATGAGCGAGAGGACGGATCGGTTTTCCTGAAATAGATCGGTGAAGAAGCGCACGATTTCCTCCTGCATGTCCGCGCGGAGCGAAATGAAATTTGGGAAATGGCGTTCGCTTTTTTCATCCAGCGTGTCGAGGTCGCGCACGTGCAGCCATTGGCAGCCAAATTCCGTGGCCAGCCGCCGGACGCGCTGGTCTTTCATCATCCGGCGCGCCTGGCTGACGAGCACATCCGGATCGTGCAACCGGCCGGAGGCGGCGGCCGCAGCCAACTCGGCATCCGGCGCCGATGACCAGAGGAAGTAACTTAGGCGCGTGGCTAGCTCCCAATCATTGACCGGCGCTGGTTGCGCGCCGGGCGCGGCCAATTCGCCGCGATACAGGAACGCCGGCGAGACGAAGACACGCGCCAGGGTCAGGCGCAACGCGGCATCGTGCGGGAGATTCTGCGTGCGGAGTTTTTGGTAAAGCGCGCGGAGGTCGTTTTGCTCGGATTCGCTCAGCGGCCGGCGCCAGGCCTTCTGCGCGAGATCGAGCACGGCCTGAAGTTGCAGCGGTTGGGCGGCGATGACTTGCTCCTTGAACGCCGCGGCCGCTTTGCGAATGGGCTCGCGCATCGGTTCGAAGGCGCTCGGGTCGGCGTCCTGCGTGGCGAATTGGTAGAGCTGATCGAAAACATCCACCTCCTTGAGCGGCGACTCGCTGACGAAACGCAATTCCGACCAGAGGCGGTCGAGCGCCGCGGCTTGTGCATCGTCGAGCATCAGACGCTTGAGTTGATCGTCCTCACGGTAGAACAACCGCAGGGTGATGACTTCGTCGGTCGGGACGATTTTCGTGTAGCAGAGCGCGGCGGGGAATAAGGCGCGGAATTCGTCGAAAGCGGTTTCTATTCGCAGGCGAGCGGCGCTGACGTTGTTGACGAGAATCGGCGCGCTGGAGTTGGTCCGGGCGTTGTTGTCGGTCCACAGGCCTTTGACCATGGAATCCACCGTCTCGCCGGGAGAGAGGCCGGGCACATGATCCGGCTTGGCCGTCAGCAAGCGGACTTGCACCGCCGCGTCGGGAGAGCTGTCGGATGGCAGACTTGCGGTGACCACGAATTCGGCGTCAGTCGCCAGCAGGGCGGGGATTTTGAGTGCGAGGAGGGATGGCGCTTTGACGGTGAGATTGGCCGGGAGAATTCCTGGAACATCGGCGAGAAGAATGTCTTCGCGATTTTTCACCACCAGCCGTGCGTTCTCCCAACGGATCGAATCGTGGCCCGGGCCGACTTCGCCTGCGGCGAGATAGAGTGTGACGTCGCTGGCATTGGCGGGGACGGTGAGCTTGAGCCGGAGTTCCTGACTCGCAGCGAGAGGAGTCCACGGCTGCTGCCATCCTGCGGGGCCATTTTTCTTCCCGATATGACCAACTCTGTAGAAACGCCAGAGGTACTGTTGCCAGGATTGAATGGCTGCGATCACCGTGGGGGCATCGCCAGGTGTGGCTTGCCGATATTTCTCCCGGATTTGGTCGAGGACCGGCGATGGCCGGGTGTCGGTGAGTCCCTCCCAAAGCAGCGTCAGGTATTTCGGGCTGAGACCATTTTGGCGAGCCACTTGCGCGAGCGTGGTCTGGCCGCTGCGAATATCTTCGCGCTGCCGGAGGAGGACGGTAATGTAACGTTCGATGGGCAGCCGGCCGCCGGCATTGGTGTCGAATTTGACGCCTTGGAGGTTCACCGAGGTGGAACCGCCCGCGTCGCAGTACGGAGCGTAGAATGCGCGGATGCTGGCGAGGATTTCATCGGTCCAATCGCGCGATGTTTTCACGGCGGAGAAGCGGATTCCGTCAGGCATCAGGACCGCGTGGCTGGCAATTTCCTTGGCGGCGTCGAAGTATTTTCCGAGCAACACCGGCGACATCACCAAGGCCGCGCCGGCATTGTCGAAGCCTTCGCCGGCCGCGCCGTCGACGGGAAATTCCTTCGTGGGATTGAGCGACTGGACGCCGGTGAGGTCGCGGATGGTGTAGAGATATTCGGAGTTCGAAAGCCGGCGAAGGACCACCGGACCCGGATCACCCGCACTGGCCAGGGCGATTTCGTCGAGCAGGCCCCCTGTCCATGCGGTCAGCCGTTGCCGTTGCTCAGCAGACGGCTGCGGCTTGTCCTTTGGCGGCATCTCGCGATTGCCCAACTGTTCGAGCACGTCCAACCACGTCTGCGGATCTTTTTCCGCCTCGTCGAGGGAGGAGAAATGCTCCAGATCGACGTCGCCCTTCTGCTTCTCCGTGGAGTGACATTTCAAGCAATACTCCGAAAGGATCGGCCGGATTTCCTTCTCGAAATCAACGGGTGCGGCGTTGCTCGTGAATGGGACAAGCGCGAGGGCGACGAAGAAAGCCAGTCGTGAATGTGGGAGAAACATGGGCTTCGAGTGTGATCCAGCTTCAGGGTTGCTCGACGACAACGGAGGCACTCAGCGCCGGCACTGCTTCATCTCCACGACCCTGATCTCGAGTGCGGAATGCTTTCGGCAATTTGGTTTTGCCGTTCGCGATTGCAGGAAATTCGGCGAGGGACCATTCGAGGGAACTTTCGATGTGGGCACCCATGGTGCGGGCGGCGAGGTCCGGATCGCCCGAGGCGAGAGCGCCGAGCAGTCGCCGGTGATTATCCACGGTGATGCGGCGCGGCTCGAAGGCGAGGGTTTCCTGCAAGCGATGCGTATAGGCGAGACACATCTCGAATTGCCAGCGGATGCCCCGCCAGGCGGCGACGAGGCGACGGTGGCCGGAGAGGTTCACGACGTACTCATGCATTTTGACGTCGAGCCGGGATAGCTCGCCAAGGGTCGCAGCCTGTTCCTGCTGGCGGAGGTTTTCTTCGATATCCTCGGTATGCTCCGCCGCCCATTTCGTCGCGGCGAGGCGGGCAGCGAGGCTTTCCAAGGCGATGCGCATGGAGCAAATCTCCTCGAAATCCCGGGCGCTGAGGGAACGAACACGAGTGCGGCTGCGATCGTTGAATTCCACCAGGCCTTCGCGCTCCAAGGCGATGAGCGCTTCCCGGATCGGGGCGCGGCTGGCGCCGAATTCCGCCGCCAGCACCGGTTCGGCGAGTGGGGAGCCGGGCTGAATCCGGCCGGAAACGATGGCCTCGCGGAGACCGGCCGTGACTTCCTCAGCGAGGTTGCGCCGAAGAGGGGTAGAAGGTGATTTCCGGGGTGAATTCATGGGGGTACTAAAAGTGTCGACACTTTTGCAACCAACCTGCCAACCGTTTCTTTGAAGATTAATTTCACCGAATTTTTCACTCCCTCTGCTAATGGAGCCCACTAAAAACCGATTGATTGATACCTTCGCCATGCGCCGGCTACCTCCCAACGTCGCGGGGATTCTCCTCCTCAGTCTGGCACCCTGTGCCCACGGGGCGGATTTGCCGAAATCGACCAGCGATTTCATCGAGGCGCATTGCCTCGATTGTCACGATGCCGACAAGACACGCGCCGGCTTTCGAATCGATTTGCTGACGGCGGACTTTGCGGCTGGAAACAATGCCGGCCAGTGGAAGGCAGTGATGGATAAAATCACTTCAGGGGCAATGCCGCCAAAGAAAGAGCCGCGTCCAGACCCGGCCGAAGCGTCGGCAGTGAGCTCGTGGGTGGCGCAGAAGCTGGATGAGACGATGAAGGCTGCGCAGGCCGCTGGTGGGCGGGTGCCGATGCGACGGATGAATCGTGTGGAGTATGCGAACACCGTGCGCGATCTGTTTTCGTTGGAGGAAGGATTTGCCCGCCGCATCGAGAAGGAGCTGCCCGCCGATGGCAAAGTCGGTGGCTTCGACCGCGGTTCGGTCGGGCTCTTCATGGATGAAGGCCAGCTCGATCGTTACATGGCCGTGGCGGACCTTGTGCTCGACGAAGGGGTGTTCAACGAAAAGCCGAGCGTCCAGAAGTTGACTTTCGATGCGCCGAACGAGAAGTACGTCCATGGGATTGCGGTGGCCTACAAGGACGAGAACGGAAACATCATCGAGGATAATCCCACACCGGCGTTCGTCGCGAATCTCAAAGAACCGTTGGGCTGGATTCCGCTGGAGAATTTCTCGCGATGGATGGACAAAGACCGGCGTTACATCCCGCACGGGCCGTTCGACTGGAAGCTGAAGAATGGCGGGATCGAGTATCTGGCGGAGTGCCGTTTCTTCAACTACCAGTGGGGCAAGAAAGGCGTGACGCGCGACGGCTGGTACCGCTTTCGCGTGCAGGCGGGTGGATTCAAAGGCGAAGGCAAAGAGGCGCTGAAGGATGTGCGGCTGACCGTGCAGTATGGGCTCGGCAGTCCGATCGAGGTGGTGAAGACGCAGGTGATCGATGCGCCGATCGATGCACCGAAAGAATACGAGTTCCTGATGTATCTCCAAATGGGGCCGCCGGGGATGGACCGTTCGTGGCGCTTGAGTTGGGATTTTGGCGACCGGATTCAGGTGGTCATTGCCAATCCGCCCTACTGGGATGTGCAATGGCACCAGGTGACCCTCAGCGGCCAGATCGACCGGGCATTACGCGAGAAGAAGCCGCCCGAAGAAATTGCCCGCCTGAAGGAGGAGTCGCTCAAGGCGCAGGAAACGGCCAAGGAGTCGCGCCAAACCTTCGACGGCACTTACTGGATCTACAATCCCAAGCTCGACATCGAGAAACGTCCGCGCATTTGGCTCGGCAAGATGGAGTGGGAAGGCCCGATCGTGGATTGGCCACCGAAGGGGAGGCAGTCGCTCTTTTTCGCCGGGGAAGAACGCGAAGATGAAGCCGGTTATTTGCGGGAGATTTTCGCGAAGTTCCTGCCGGCGGCATACCGGCGTCCGGTCTCGCGGGAAGAAGTGGACAAGATGGTGCAATGGACGCTCAAGACCCAATCGGAACGTGGCTTGTCCTTCAACAAAGCGGTCCGCGAAGGCGTGAAGAACGTGCTCTGTTCACCGACGTTTCTTTACCTCGGCAGTGAAGCGGCATCGACGGCTTCCTCGCCATCGCCAGCGGGGGCTGTGCCGATCGATAGCTGGCAGATGGCCAGCCGCCTGTCGTACCTCTTGTGGAGCAGCGCCCCCGATGAGGAGCTGTCTCGGCTGGCCGGGGCGAATAAACTCTGCGACCCGGCGGTGTTGCAGGCGCAGGTCCGGCGCATGATCGCGGACCCGAAGGCCAACGAATTCGTGCGGAGTTTCGCCGGGCAGTGGTTGAGCGTGCGGAATTTCGAAAACGGCAATCCGCCGAATCGTGATGTCTATCGATTCTACGATGATGCGCTACGCGATAGCTCAAAGCGGGAGCCGCTGGAGTTTTTCGGCGAAGCGTTGCGGAAGAATCTACCGCTGGCTTGTTTCCTCGATAGCGATTTCCTGATGATCAACGAGCGGCTGGCGAAGCACTACGGCATCGAAGGTGTGGAGGGCGATGATTTCCGCCGGGTGGCAGCGCCCGCGGACGATCGGCGCGGCGGCGTGCTCGGCATGGCCGGCGTCTTGACTTATCTCGCGGATGGCACCCGCACGCTGCCGGTCCGCCGCGCCGCATGGGTGCTGGACACCTTTTGGAACCAGCCGGTGCCTCCGCCCCCACCCAACGTCGGCGATCTGCCCGTGATCAAGGACAAGAAGCTCACCGTGCGTGAGCGGCTGGAGCAGCATCGGACTACGGCGAGCTGCGCGAGCTGTCATAGCCGGGTGGATTCGTTCGGACTGGCCCTGGAAAACTACGACGCCACCGGCATGTGGCGCGATCGGCAAAATGGAGAAGGCATGAACGGCGGGCCGGGTTCCCCGTCGCTGGATGTGAGCGGCACTTTGCCGGACGGCACGGAGTTCAAGAGCGTGCAGGAATTCAAGGCGGCGCTGCTGGCCAGAAAGGAGATTTTCGTCGAAGCCTTCACCGAGAAGCTTCTCTGCTACGCGCTGGGGCGTCCGGTGGGATACGCCGATCATCTCGCGGTCGAGCAGATCATGGAACAAACAGCGCCGAACGGCTACCGACTGCAAGACCTCATCCAGGCCACCGTGGCCAGCAACTATTTCCAGACCCAATAACCCACCGAGCCCATCCAGCATGAACATTCAACGAAACGACTGGCGTATCGACCGCCGCACATTTCTCAAGGGGATTGGCGTCACCGTGGCATTGCCCTGGCTCGAGGTCATGAGCGCGAATGCGAATTCGATCACCACTGCCGGATCGATGGCGGCCAGCGAAATTCCCCGGCGCGCAATGTTCACCTATTGGGGCCTGGGCGTGGAGATTCGCGCCTTCACGCCGGCGGATACCGGCAAGAGCTACACGCCGACGCAGGCCTTGCAACCGCTCACGCCATACAAGGACGAATGCACCGTGCTCACGGACCTGTGCTCATTTAGCGGCGGCCACGGCTCGTGCAGTTGCCTCCTCACCGGCGTGAATACGGTGCGAAATGCGAAGACACTGACTTCGGTGGACCAGCAATTGGCGGAATATCACGGCAGCGCCACGCGCTTTCCGTCGCTCGTGCTCGGGACAGTGCGCGAGACTGGGTTTGGCGGCCCATTTCCGATGACTCTTTCCTGGAGCCGCAATCACACCCCGATCACCCCGGAGAATCGTCCCGAGGTGATCTTCGAAAAGCTCTTCGGCAATGAAGACAACAAGACGCTGGCCGCGGCCAAGGCGGCGATGGCGCAACGCGCGAGCCTGCTCGACTCGATCAAGGAACAAGCCGCGGCCTTGCAACGGCGCGTCGGACCGGCCGATCGGGAACGGCTCGAGCAATACTTCACGGCCATCCGCGATCTCGAGGAGCGGATCAAGGTGGAGGGCGAATGGATCGAGCGGCCGAAACCGAAAGTGGAGAAGCCGGACTTCGGCCAGGGTTCGCCGCGCGATCGCATCGCCAACGACGGGCGCGGCTATTCGGAATACACGCGGCTCATGTTCGACATGATCGCCCTGGCGTTCCAGACCGACAGCACACGCGTGGTCAGCCACATTCCCCGCACGGAAGGTGACGAGGCACGTTGCTACACCTACCGCACCGGGAGCAAATGGGATCTCCATTCCATCACGCACCATGACGAGGAGGAAGCGAAGCTCGTGAAATGGCGTGAGCTCGACGCGATTTACATGGGTGAATGGGCTTATTTTTTGAGCAAGCTCAAGGCGGTAAAGGAAGGCAGCAGCACGCTGCTCGACCATACGATCGCCGCGTGGGCCACGACCAACGGCGGCACCAACGCCCATTCGGCGAAGCAGCTTCCGCTGATCCTTTGCGGCGGCTCCGGGCTCGGGTTGAAACACCAGGGACATCTCGTCCAGACCGAAGTACCGGTGGCGAATGTCTGGCAGACCGTGGTCGACCGCGTGGGAATGCCCTTGCCGGAGAATTTCCAGGGTGGCGTGGCCAAGGGGGTCGTCAAAGAGCTGGTGTGAGGCTCGAGCGAACCGTCCCTTTAGCGATCGGAATTCTTCAGATGGGCGCTGCCAGACGGAACGAAAAGCACATAGCGGCCCGATGATGTGTGGTATTGCGCGATCGCAAATCCGGTTGTAAAAAGACCGTCCGCCAGTGGCGTTCCTTCGCCCGGCGCGAGCCTGCGCGACATCCCCACGCCTGAGCACTGCGCCGTGTTTTCGCCGTCCACTGCCGGTCGAAGTGGGCAAAATCATTGGGCGGCGCCCGGCTTCAAAACAACGCAATCTGCCGCCACAAAACTCAACCATCCCATCCTCAACTCAAGAAAGACGAACCCCTATGGCACTGCGACTTGGCGATACCGCCCCTAATTTTTCCGCTTCGACCACCGAAGGAACCATCGATTTCCACCAATGGCTGGGCAACTCCTGGGGCGTCCTGTTTTCTCACCCGGCCGACTACACTCCGGTCTGCACCACCGAGCTCGGAATGGTGGCCAAGATCAAGGAGGAGTTCACAAAGCGGAATGTGAAGGTGATCGCCGTGAGCGTCGATCCGCTGGATTCGCACAATGGCTGGATCAAGGACATCAACGAAACGCAGAGCTGCACAATGAATTTCCCGATCATCGCGGATGACAGCCGCCAAGTGGCCACGGCCTATGACATGATTCATCCGAATGCCGACGACAAAGCGACGGTGCGATCGGTGTTCGTCATCGGGCCGGACAAGAAGATCAAGCTGACCCTCACCTACCCGGCCAGCACGGGGCGCAATTTCAACGAAATCCTCCGCGTCATCGATTCGCTGCAGCTCACGGTCAACCACAAGGTCGCCACCCCGGCCAACTGGGTGCAGCGCGACGAGGTCATCGTCTCTCCGTCGGTCTCCGACGCCGACGCCGCATCGCTCTTCCCGAAGGGCGTGCGCAAGGTGAAGCCGTATCTGCGCTACACCCCGCAGCCGAACCTGTAAGCGGCGCGAATCCGGCAAGTGGCCGGGAGAAATTCAGGCGTTTCGACGACCGCGTTGAGAAACTGCTTGCAAGAAACGGGCAGGCCCGCCAGATTCCCCGGCTCTTTTCCAAAAGACCCTATCGTCCAGTGGCCTAGGACACTCCCCTTTCACGGGAGTAACACGGGTTCGAATCCCGTTAGGGTCGCTTTATATTTGTAAGTCGATTAAAATAAATTACTTACGAATCGTACAATTTACGACATTGCTGCACAAAACTGCGCACTCCTCGATGAGGAGTTGCAACAACTGCTGGCGGTGAACCAGAAAGACATTTGAGAGCTATGGCGTGGACCGCAGATCGTAACAAGCCACGGCATTTGCCTGGCGCACGTAGAGCCGGCCTTCGGCGATCGCTGGTGAGGTGCAAAGCGTGATGCGGTAGTCGGCCTGGCTGAGCACGCTGTACTTTTCCGGAGTGGCTTGGAGGAGGTAGAGGAACGTCCCACAGACGGCAAAGACTTTGCCATCCGCAACCATCGGTGAGGAGACCTCGGCAAAATCGATAACTTCCTGCCAGGCGATTTGCCCGGTATCGATGTGGACGCAGAGGACGTGGGCGCCGTGCCCGTTGCTTCCGCCCGCAATTGCATAAACGTGAGCGTCGAAAACGACCGGGCTGGAGGCGCGGTCGCTTTCCGGCAGTGTCCACAGCTTCTGTGGGCCCTTGTCCGTAAGTCGGTAAGCGGCGAGACCTGCTTTGCGATCCTCCGAGAGGGTCAGGAGAAAGTCGCCGCCGTACTCCTGTGCCACCACCGGCGTTGATTTGCCCCCGCCGGGAACCGACCAGAGGATCCGGCCATCGGAAGGCTCCACCACGTCTGTTTCCTGCGAGCCGTTGCAAATCACATAGTCATGTCCCTTGGAGTTCCATTGCACTGGGGAAGATTCGCGACCGGTGATTTGGTCCTGGGTCCAGAGCGTTTTGCCCGTCTCCACATCCAGTCCGATCAAGACATCGGCCAGCAGCACGGCCACGTGGCCGGCGACAGTAATCGACGAGGCGATGGGTTCCTTGGAGGATCTCGAGAGCGCCGACTCCCAGATCGGGTTGCCGTTGGCGGCATTCAAGCAATGCACCGTGCTGCCGGAGCCGACGACGTAGAGCCTATCTTTCACGATGCAAGGTGTCGATGATCCTACCTCGCGGATACCGGTTTCATGAAACTGGGCCTTCCAGATCATTTTGCCATTGGCCGCGTCCAGGCAGAATACTTCATCGGTTACCGTGGATTGGGAGGAGACGCTGGAGACGCCATACACTTTTCCGGCCTGAATGACGAGACAGCCTCGACCGCCCTGGTCGCCGCTGGGGATGTGCTCGGCCGACCAAAGCGGCGAGAGTCCGGCCAAAGTATTGGTCAGAGAGGGACTCCTCGACCCGAGCCCGTTCCCCTCCGGGCCCCGCCACTGCGGCCAGTCGGCGAAAGTCGTCGGCCCGACCCATAGCCCGATCGCCGCCAGGATGCAGTAAGATCTGAAAAGAGAGCGCATGGGATTCCCGATGTTATAAAAAGGATTGGTTCGGATCTTAGTCTTTCGATTGGCGAATCTCGACCAGCGGGCTGGCAATCCGATCCAGGTCACCGAAAGCCCATTCGTATTTGTCGCGAGTTCCCCATCCCCAGATACCGGCGCCTGCGTAGCCGGCTTTGCGCAGGGCGTCCAGGTTCTTGCGGGAGGCCAGCTCCGGAGCCATCTCGGCCACCATGATCGGGGCGTCCAGAACGGGTGATTCCGTGAGAGATTCCTCGAGGGATCGTTGGTTGAAGATGTTATGGCTATAGATATCCAGTCCGCACCCTTGCCAGTAAATGACCTCCGGCCGGCTGCGGCTGACTACGGTGAACCTCGCGTGTGGGTTGGCGCGACGCCCCGCGGCCAGGACGCGATCCACATAACGTTGAATGTCCCGCAGCGGCACGGTGGTGACGTTTTCGGGCTCGTTGAAGATATCCCAGATGACTTGCCTGCCTGTGAGCTTCTTTACGAGCTCGACAAGGACATGATTGACAAAGGACTCAGACGCTTCTCCATCGCGAACGAAGCTGATACTTTCCGTCCGCCGGCCATTGAGCATGGCGTTGTCCGTGAGACTGAACATCACGGTGACGCCGTGACGATTGGCAATTTCGGCCAGTTGGTCGAAGTAATCCAGGAACTCGGGTTCAACGCCGGTCGCGAGGCCATTGCGGTCGAACAACAGACCGGTGCGATAGTCGCCAACGTAGACGCGGGTGAATTTGCATCTTTTCGCCTCCAGCGCCGAGTAAGTTCGTTCCAGTTCCTCTTTATGCGCGGGAGTTACCGGACCGGAAAAGGCATAACCGATCGGCCACGGCCGATCGACGCCGCTGCCCGCCAGGAATTCGTCTTTCGCCAGGACCGGGAGAGGCGGGCATTCGCGCCCGGGAGGCCGGATTTCCGGGGCTGGATACGCGCTATGATCGAAATCCGAGACCTGGACACTGGCGATCCGCACGGTTCCACGGAAGGGCCGATAACCAGCGCCGGTGACGCGGTCGCTTTGAGCGCTGACCTTGAGGCCGACCTGGCGAATTCCGGCGCTCGGGTCAAAACCCTTGTCCTGGTATCCCATGGCCGGGATGCGTCCGCCGGGAATCAGCGCCACGGTCACCGGTCGCGGAACGTCGTGGCTCTCGATGATCTGGATGTTACCGTATTCGCTCCGGCCATTCCGATCCACGACGAAGGCCTGGAACTCTCCGGTGAAGCGGGACGGATATTCCACATTGAAGGCCAGCCGCTTTCCGCGACCTAGCGAGTCACCCAGGGCCTGCATCCCCCCGCCTAAATCGAGGTTGATGGCGCCCTCATTCGTCTTTCCGTCGAGCTTGATGCCGAGCAACAGCGAGTCGCGTTCGATATCGACGCTCTTGACGGCGGTGTTCGTTTGACCTGCGACAGTTCGCCAATTTGCGGTGGTGAGGTCCAAGCCCAGCGCCACCGGGTCGCGCGGGGCTTGCGCCTGATTGGCCTCTCTCGCCGGAGCGATGCGCAGGGCCATCACCGCAACTCCCGCCAGAAGCAAGACCCCCATCGCGCCAACGACGATTCGCGGCAGGGAAAGCCGCTGCCAAACGGGCGGCAGTGGAGCTGACACGCGCCGAACCGGGGCGTATTGATCCAGCAGACGCAGCAGGCCGACGCCCGAGTAACCGAGCGCGAAAAGCAGGAGAAAGGGGGCTCCGATCAAGGTGAAAGGACGCCGGAAGCTGAGCACGAAGCACGCACCCAGGAGGCCTGCCATCAGCAACTCCACCAAGCCGCGCGGGAATCGCCATCCTGAGGGCGTCTGATCTGGACCGCAATCGCCGCGCGCGCCGAACTTGGGGGTGCGGACGAAGGGGCTGCGAACGCCCAGCAGGGCTTCCAGGATGGCCTGGGAATTCACGGCGCAGACGCCGATGCCGAGCGCCATCAACGGCGGAATTTTGAGCAGCGTTCGGATCAGCGGGAATCCCTGGAGGCGCTGCGAAACGACATAGAAGGTGGCAGCCCCAAAGGTTCCCAAGAGCAGCGTGCCCAGCCCCACCGCCAGCGCCAGGTCTCCACGCTCCGCGATTGGCGTCGATAGGAACATCGCGGGCAAGGCCACCGCGGCGACCAGAAACATGACCACGTACATGAGCGGCGAGGTAAGATGATTCCAGGCTTCGAGCTTGATCTTCCAGGGCGCTTTACTGACGAGGATCCGCGGCAGGAGCTTCTTCGCCGTCTGGATGAGCCCCTTCGTCCAGCGATGTTGTTGCCCGAGGAAAGCCGTCATCGTCGCGGGAAGTTCCGCGCCGCACTGCACCGTCGGGAGATAGAGAAACTTCCAGCCTTTGATCTGCGCGCGATAGGACAGGTCGGTATCTTCAGTCAGGGTATCGTGCTGCCAGCCACCGGCGTCTTCGATGCAGCTTCTTCTCCAGACCCCAGCCGTGCCGTTAAAATTGAACCAACGCCGGCAGTAACTTCGGACGGCCTGCTCCACGACGAGATGGCCGTCGAGAAACAAGGCCTGCAATTCGGTGAGCCACGAATCCCAGCGGTTCAAGTGCGACCATCGTGTTTGCACCATGCCGACCGCCGGGTCGGTGAAAAAATGAATGGTTTGGCGGAGAAACTCGGGGGCCGGTAGAAAGTCCGCGTCAAATACGACGATGAACTCTCCCGTCGCCGTTTTGAACCCCGACGCCATGGCGCCGCTCTTGAAGCCCTCGCGTCCGGAGCGGTGCAAATACTCAACTGGATGCCCCGCCGCGGCCATGCGCTCGCAGCAACGTTTGGCAATGTCCACGGAGTCATCGTTCGAATCGTCCAGGATCTGAATTTGCAAAAGGTCGCGCGGGTAATCCAGGGCACAGGCGGCTTCGATGATTCGTTCGGCGACGTAGCGCTCGTTGAACATGGGAAGCTGCACCGTGACGCCGGGCAGATCGTTAAATGACCCCGCAGGTTCTGGAGATTCCCGCGTCTGTTTGTCTGCGAAGAGACGCCAGATAAGCCAGCAGCGGTGGAGCCCGTAAAAGCAGATCGCACATACGGCGAGGAGATACAGAACCGCGATGAGCACCGCCCACGCCGAGTAACGCGCCGGCGATTTTCCGGCAATGACACTGATCCCCGGGTGCGCCTGCTGGAAGCTCGCGATCGCCGCCGGCGTCAGCTTGGTGTCGCGGACATCCAACTTGGTGAGCGACGGAAACCCGGCCAGGACGGCCAGCGCACCGTCGTCGATCCTGGTGCCGGAAAGATCCAGCGACTTGAGTCCCGAGACCCCCGCGAGAGTCTTGAGGCTCGCATTGGTCACGGGCAGACTGGCCAGTTCCAGGCGGTCGAGATTGGGCATGAGCGCAAGGTGGGACAGCCCGGTTTCGGTGACCTTGGTGCGGCTGAGGCGCAGACTTCGCAGGTTGGTCAGCGGAGCCAGGCGGGCCAATCCCTGATCGGTCAAGAGTGTCCCGTCGAGCCCGAGTTCCTCCAGGTCGGTAAGCGTGCGCAGATGCTCGATGCCCGCATCCGTGATCCTGGTATTGGTTAGGTAGCAATACCGGAGCGCTGTCATTTGGCCCAAGCGAGCCAGGCCGGCGTCTGTCACTCCAGTGCCGTAGAGATCGAGATATTGCAGGCGGGGAAGCTGCGCGAGGGGCTCGATCGCCGCGTCGGTCAGCCGGGTGCCACTGAGCTCCAGCCTCCGCAGTTCCTTCAGTCCGGCGAGATGCGCCACGCCACGGTCATCCAGCGGGGTGTTCTGGAGGTTCAATGTTTGCAGTCGAGTCAGGTTGGCCAGGTCGACGAAGCCGCTCCCGTTGATCTGCGTCCCCGAAAGACTCAATTCGCGCAGGCCTTGCATGTCCTTGAGATGGACTAGGCCCTGATCGGTGATCCGGGTGTTTGAAAAATCCAGGCGCGCCACCTGCGAAAGCCCGAGTAACTCGGCGAGCATGTCATTTGTGATCGACGTTCTTGCGAAACTCACGTCTTCGAGCGATGGCAGATCTTTCAATGATCGCAGGACTTCCGGCGTCAGTAACCCGTCATCCACGTGAAGATAGCGCAGGCTTCGCAGGTCTTTGAGTTGTTGCAGGAATGCCGCCGGGTTGGAAGGTGGAGCGGGTGCAGGGGATGGGGCAGGCAGGTCGTAATAGGACCAAGGCTCACCCCACACAAAAGGGGACACGAGATCGACCGCCAATTTGGGAGCGTTGTGTCTCAAGTAGGAAACCCCTTGCACGCTGACGCGGGAACCCTCGAGCGACAGATGGCGGAGGCTCGGCATCTTGAGAATGGCGTCGATGGCCCGGTCGCTCACGCGAGTGCCGTTGAGGTTGAGGTCCTGTAACTGCGGGAGGAGAGTGAGGTGCTGCACCCCGAGGTCGTCGATGTCAGTCCCCGACAGGTCGAGATAGGTCAGTCTTGGCAGCACTTGCAACTGCTTCAAGGCGTCGTCGGTAATGGCCGTGGACGCGAGCCGTAGTCGGGAGAGCTGAGAGGAACGCTGAATCTGCTCGACCCCTTGGTTTGTGATCCGCGTATGACTGAGATCCAGTTCGACGTACTTATCACCCAAGTCAGCCAATCCTTCGTCCGTGACCCGCGTCCCGCGCAGGCTGAGCGCAGTCAGCCGGCCCAGCTTTTTCAGGTGCTTCAATCCGTCATTCGTAATGGCGGTTTCATTCAAATTGAGGCGCTGAAGATTCGGCAGCGCGGCCAATGCCTCGAGCCCTTCATCGCCCACGTCGGTCGCTTCCAAATCGAGTTCCGCGAGCTGGGTCGCAGCCTGTAACTGTTTAATGCCCTTGCTCGTGACGCGGGTGCCGCTGAGGAGCAATTCTCGCAACTTCACCAAGGATGCCAGGTTCGCGAGGCTGTCGTCGGTCACGCTGGTTCCCGACAGGTCAAGATGGTGCAAACCCGCGAGCCCTTTGAGATACTTGAGTCCTTCCCCGGTAATGCGAGTCTTGCCGAGCTTCAGGGTGTAGAGATTGATCCGCTGGAGGTGCTCGAGACCGGCATCCGTGATTTGCGTCCCCTCCAGATCGAGAGCGGCGAGGCTGGTCACCTTCTCGAGGTAGATGAGCCCCGCGTCGGACGTTTGCGTTCCTCCGAGGAAAAGGGCATGCATGCCTTGCATCCTTTCCAGGGGGGCCAAACCGGCATCCGTGATATTCGTGCCGAACAGGTCCAGATAATTCAATTTCGCCGACGCGAGGATATCGGTCAGCCCGCCGTCGGTGACGCGTGTGCCCGACAATTCGAGGTGTTTCAGCCGGGGGAGCTTGCCAAACTTCCGCAACCCCGTGTCGCCGATCCGGGTTCGGTTGAGATTCAAGCTGATAAGTTTGTCGAGTCCCTTCAACTGGCCGAGGCCTGCGCCGGTGATCGGGGTGTTTTCCAGCGACAGGCTTTCGAGTTGGGTGAATTTCCCGAACTGGGACAGGTCGCTGTCATCGATCTGGGTATCGCCCAGGTCGAGCGCCTTGAGTTTTGTCAGGCCTTCGAGATAGCGCAGGCTCTGGCCGTGAATTCCGGTCTGCCTCAAATCGAGGTTCTCGAGACTGGTCAGCTTGCCGATCGCCGCGAAGCCGGCGTCGGTCACGTGCGTGCGGGCGAGCGACAGGTTCTTGAGGTGCTTGAGGCCGTCGAGGTGTGAGAGGACGCCGCTCGTCACGTTGGTCCCTTCCAGTTGCAGATCCTGGAGGTCCGGAAACTTCCCGAGGTCTTTGAGGGCGTCGTCGTTGGCGCCAGTGGAGGACATCACCAGAGTGTGGAGCTTCTCGCTCGCCAATTTGTCCAGGCCGGCGCCGGTGATTCGCCGGGAGTCGAGAACCAGCGCCTCCAGGTCCCGGGCCGGCGCCAGGAACGGCAGGACTTCGTCGCCGAGCGACGTGTTTGCGAGGGTGAACTCGGTGATGGGCCGGACCTTCTCGGGATCGTTCAGCCAACTGGCGACGACACGCGGGCCGGCCAGGATGACGGTTTTCCCGTCTTTGCGGATGGTGATTGCATTGGCTAGCTGTCGCGTTGCCGCCGAGATTCGGGAGAGTTCCAATAGCCGCTCGGTCCTCTCGGATGCCGTGTTGCCCGGCGATGTGGCTTCCAGTTTGTCCAATCCACCGAGGAGTTCGGCGATTTGCGGTTCGACCTGCGGCTGCGCCCCGAGGGCCTGGGCGTTGTCCCGGGCGCTGTAAAGCGCCTGACGCGTCGCCTGAATCTGTCCGGCAAGGCGGCCGGCGTAGGGCGAAAGGAGCTGGACATCGGCGATCAGCAGCGAGACCGGTTGGCGGTTGTCCTTTTGATAGAGGTGGACGGAACCGATTTGCGTCGCGTCGATCCCTTGCAGGATGAGTCGTGATACGACCTGCTCCCAATGGCCGGGCTTGATCGTTACCGTCGAGGGAATGGGAAAAGCCCGATTACCGTTCTTGTCCCAGACGGAGAGTGACAACTCGGCGTCGTCAGACCCCGGATTTTTGACCCACAGGCTAATGGCCTCAAAGGGAGTGAAGTCGCGAACTTTGAGCGCGTCGCCCTCGATCACTACGGCCGGATAGTCATGCAAGCCCTCCGGCACCGGCGCGAACACCAGCAACGCGGCCCGCTTGCCCTGGTAGCTTTCCGCTGCCGGCGCAATCGTGGTGTGCTCGCTGAGCCGGACCCGGGCGAACTGTGCATCGTCGTTGAAGTCCAGAAGCACACCGGAAGCCGTCTGAGCTGCCAACCCTGGCTGCGTACAGCATGCGAGAAGAATCGCGACGACGAAGCCGGGAATCTTGCTGCCCAAATAACCTCTCCAAGGTTTTGACAACACGATGCCCAGCATAAGCGTGTTGTTTGGACGGAAATTAGCTTATTTCGCTTTTGTGCGAGCCTCGACGAACACACGCGGGACGTGATCGAGCACGGTAAACGCCTTCGGCCGGATGTATAACCGGAAGGTGATCGCGGCATCATCGCGTTTACCTTCTACGCCGCCGGCGCAAGCTGAGAAGAACACTGGCGGCGAAGGCGAGCAGCGTGGCGCTGCCCGGTTCCGGCGTCGGATAGGCCGCAAGAGCGGCCGAGTCGTTGGCGGTGCTGGCACTCGTAAATGAGGCCGTGGCTCCGGGTTCGTCGGCGTGAGGCACGGTGTCGACGAGATTTTCCACCATCAGGCTGGTCGTCGTCTCGACCAGGGTGCCCGTGAAGCCGCCCGGCAGTTCGAGGGCGAAATCGGAGAGGGAAAACGTCGTCGAGGCGAAGGTCGCCAGGGTGTAGGTGCTCTGGGTGATGCCAGCGTCGAACAGATCGAGCGTGTAGGTGCCAAGCGTGCCTTTGGTTAACGCGCCGCTCAGGGCGAGCTGGTCCGCGGTCGCGCCCAATTGCAGGTTCAGTTGGCCGCCGCCGTTCCAGAGCACGGAAGGCGCATGCAGGGTGGTCCCGGCAGTCCCGGGCGATCCCGCGCCCGGGGCGATGATGCCAGCGGGATTCAGCGTGACCGCGCCGGCGATCGTGCCGCTCCCTCCCAAGATGCCGGACCCTCCCGTGGTGCCGCTCATATTCACAGCCACTGGGCCGGAGCCCGTGGCGGAGCCGGAGGGATTGTCGGCCAGCAATGTCCCCTGGGTAATCGTCGTCCCTCCGGTATAGGTGCTCGCATGGGAAAGGGCGAGCGTCCCATGGGAAAACTTGGTGATCTGTCCCGCGCCGCTGATCACCCCGCCGAAATTGCCGGCGAGGAGGACCAAATTCGTCGCCGAGCTGGTTCCAAGCGTGACCGCGCCGGAACCCTGGAGATTGGCGACGAAGATCCCGGAGTCGTGGATATCGAGCGTGGCTCCGGCATCGACCGTCGTGGACGCGGCGGTGCTGGTAAAATTAGTGAGAGCGCTGCTGGTATTGCGCAACGTGCCGGCGGCGATTTCGATCGTGCTGGCGGTGCTCGTCGTGAAACCAGCGCCGGGCGGCCCGAAGGTGATCACTCCCGTGCTGCCGGCCCGGCCAAAGACGACATTTCCCAGGTTGCTGAGGGCATTCACGGTCAAGGTGGTGCCGGGCGCCGCGGAGAGCGCGCCCGTCTCGCCCGTGTTGATAGAGACCGGATCGGTCATGGTCAGCGTGCTCGTCGTGATCAAGCCGCCGCCATTGTTCAGCATGATCGCTCCAGTCCCGAGGGCACTGGGATTGTTCAAACTCACGCTGCCGGCGTCGAGGATCGTCCCGCCCGAATAACTATTCGCGGCGGTGAGCGTCAGCACCCCGGTCCCAAGCTGGGTCAGGACGCCGGTGCCGGAGATCTTGCCGGCGAAGGTCAGGGCGTTGTTGCGATCGAAAACAATTTCGGCGTTGTCGACGACATTGCCCAGGATGCTGCCGGTCGCGCCGCCATTGCCGATTTGCACCGCGCCGACGCTGATCGTGGTTCCCCCCGTGAAGCTGTTCGCACCATTGAGCTCCAATGTATCCGATGTCATTTTGTTCAACTGACCGGCGCCGGCGATCGTTCCGCTGAAAATGCCGGCATTCACCGTGAGGGTGGTGGCCGCATGGGTTCCCAAGGTCACCGACCCCGCCCCCTGGAGACGGGACACGGTCAGGTTCTGGTCGTTGACGTCGAGGATGGCTCCGGCATCGACGGTTGTCTGGCCGGCGGTGCTGGTGAAATAGTTCAGCGCGCTATTGGTATTGCGCAAGGTGCCGGCCGCCACTTCGACCGAAGCGGTGTCGACGGTCGTGAAATTAGTCACGAGCGGTCCGAAGGCGATTATCCCGGTATGGCCCGCGCTGCCGAAGACTGCATTTCCCAGATCGCTCAGGTCATTCACGGTCAAGGTGATGCCGGCGGCCGCGGAGAGCGAGCCCGTCTCGCCTGCACCGATCGCCACCGGATTCGCCAGGGTAAGATTGGTCGTCGATAGCACGCCGGCTCCGTTATTCAACTGGATGCTCCCGGTCCCGAGCGCGCTGGAGTTATTGAAACTCACCGTGCCGGCGTTGACTGTCGTCCCGCCGGTATAGGTGTTCCGGCCAGTGAGCGTAAGCACCCCGACGCCGGCCTGCGTCAAGGTTCCGTGGCCGGAAATGATCCCGGCAAAGGTCAGTGCATTGCTGCGGTCGAAGACCAATAAGGCGTTGTCGAGCACAGTACCCACGATGCTGCCGGTGGTGCCGCCGTTGCCGATTTGCAGCTTCCCGGCGGTGATCGACGTCCCGCCGGAATAGGTATTCGCCCCGGAGAGCACGAGCGTGCCCGGGGAGAACTTGTTGATCTGGCCCGCACCGCTGATCACGCCACCGAAATTACCCGCTTCGAGGACCAAAGTTGTCGCCGCGCTGGTCCCCAACGTAACGGCGCCGGAGCCCTGGAGATTGGCGACAAAGATTCCGGTGTCGTGGATGTCGAAGGTGGCTCCCGTATCGACAGTGGTAGACGCGGCGGTGCTGGTGATATTCGTGAAAGAGTTGTCGGTATTGCGCAAGGTGCCGGCGGCGATTTCGATCGTGCTGGCGATGTTGGTCGTAAAGCCAGTTCCAGACGGCCCGATCGTGATGACTCCGGTTTCGCCGGCGCTGCCGAACACCGCGCTCGCCGGGACTGAATTTCCGACCTGCAGCGAGCCGATGGTCAGCGTCGTGCCGGCCGCCGCGGATACGACCGAAGCGCCCCCTTGGGCGAAGACCACCGGGTTGGTCAAAGTCGCGGTGGCCAGGCTGCGAAACTCCGTTCCGATACCCAAGGTGATTGGTCCCGTCCCCAAGGCCTTCGCATTGTTGAAACTCAGCGTGCCGCCATTGATGACGGTGCCGCTGGAATAGCTGCTGCCAGTGCCCGTGAGCGTCAACGTGCCGGCGCCGTCCTTGATTACGGATCCGCTGCCGGTGATGTTACCGGCAAAGGTCACCGAGTCACTGCGGTCGAAGACCAGCGAACCATTGTCGATGATGTAGCCCACGACGCTGCCAGTCGTGCCGCCATTGCCGATTTGCAACGTGCCCGCGTTGATCGTCGTCCCGCCGGTGAAGGTGTTTGCTCCGGTGAGTTCCAAGGCGCCAGCGGTTTCCTTGTCCAATCGCCCCGCGCCCTTGATGACTCCGCTGAAAGCGCCGGCATTGACGGTTAGAGCGGTGGCCGCACTAGTCCCCAAGGTCACTGATCCCGCGCCCAGCAGATTCGTAGCGGTGAGGCTCTGGTTGTTGAGGTCGAGGGTGGCTCCCGCATCGACGGTCGTCGCGATGACATTTCCGGTGAAGGATCCGAGACCTTGAGAGGCCGTTGCTCCGTTGCGGAGCGTGCCAAAAGCCACCTCGATGGTCGCGGCGGTGTTGATGACGTATTCTCCCGTTTGCGGTCCGATGACCACGGTTCCGGTATTGCCTGCGCTGCCGAAGATGGCGTTCCCACCGTAGATCTGCAATGAGCCGATGGTCAGCGTCGTGCCCGCCGCCGCGGAGACGACCGAAGCGCCCGCCTGGGCGAAATCCACCTGGTTGGTCAAGATCGCGTTCCCCAGGCTATGCAATTCCGCTCCGGTTCCCAAATTGATCGTCCCTGTCCCCAGGGCCCCGGCATTGCTGAAATTCAGCGTCCCGTCGTTGATCGTGGTGCTGCCGGCGTATTTACTGCCCGTGCCGGTGAGGGTCAGCGCGCCGGCGCCGTACTTGGTCACCGAACCGCTGCCGGTGATGTTACCGGCAAAGGCCAGCGAGTCGCCGCGGTTGAAGACCAGCGAGGCGTTGTCGAGGACGTTGCCCACGATGCTGCCGGTCACGCCGCCATTCCCGATTTGCAATGCGCCCCCGTTGATCGTCGTCCCGCCAAGGTAATTGCTCGCTCCCGTGATCGTCAGCGTATTGGCACCCAGTTTGGACACGGCGTCGCTGGTTCCCGCGCCCCAGGTATTAATCGTCACGCTGGAAGCGAAAGAGAACGCGCTTGAATCGAAGGCTGCTGTTTCGTTCGGCCCGCCAAACAGGATGGCAATATTGTTGACGTTGGAGAAAGAGGTCGTGGTGAACCCGATGCCGATGACTTGGATGTCCGTGCCTGAGGTCGTGGTGCTCAAGACACTGACATCGTCGTCCGCATTCGATAGATCTGTCAGGTTGCCCGATGTGGCGCTGGCACTGACTGCCGCCTCTACGGAGGTTGGGAGGATCAAGGGCAAAGCCGGGAAAGCCAGCCCCAGGAATGTGGCCAGTACCGGCGCCGTCGGCCGCGGAAATGCGGGAAAGCGGCGTTTGGTTTTTCGGTTCGGATCCTTGGAGATTAAATGACTGGACATAGGGGTGCGTTGACCAAACCAAGCGCACTTCGTCTGCAGAGACTGCGATGGTTAATCTGCAACCTTCGTCGCGTGACTGACCGATTCCTTACAAAGGCCTGCAAATTTGTTTCTCACGCTCGAGGCAAACTCGAAACCGCCCCCGAATCGATTGGCGAGGGATCGTCGCGAAGACAATTTCCTGAGCGATGAGGAGGAGCAGTTCCTGCGCACGCGCGCCAAGGTTTGCGAGCGGACTGGTTGGCAGGCGGATGCTTCGATGCTCACGCTGATCGTTACCACCTGCTCTTGGCCAAGATGCAGCTCGAGCGTCATACGGGTCTGGACAAAACCACAACCTAAACTAAACCAACGAACCAATCCTTCGGACTAAACCTCGAAAGGGGTGCGTCCGGTCAGTGCCATTCCCGAAATTCAAGCGATGATTCGTCCTCTCCTGGAGTCCCGGCCGTTGACTACCGCGATCGCCCTGCTGGTGATGCTCGCGTCGGCCATGGCGGCTGACATTCAAGTGACCACTAATTTTCCCGGCGGTTCGGCCACCGTGGAATCTATGGATCAAACCACTCGCACGATCCACTTCATGCCGGGTGGCGATCCGGCGCATGGCTGGCCCTGCTGGTGGTCCTTGCGCATCGACGGCACGGAAGCTGGAGAGAAGTTACATCTCGATCTTGCGGGCAGTGACCGCCCGGCGCGCAACAACGGACAGAACACGGGGAAACCTTTGGATGCGAATTGGGCGATGCCCGGACGCGCCGCCTGGTCCACGGACGGCAAGGTATGGCGGCACACGGAGCCGGGGCATCGCGCCGGTGCGCGCATGCAGTACGAAGTCGTGGCCGAAGGTAACAGCGTGTTCGTTGCCTGGGGACCGCCGTTTACGACGCGCAATGCAGAGGAACTCATCGCCGAAAGCGAGAAAGCGATTCCGACGGCCAAGCGCTTTGAACTCTGCCGTTCGCGCGGCGATCGTCCGGTGCCGGCGTTGCGCATTTCCGCCAGCACGGACCCGAAGGCTTTCGGCATTTGGATCGATGCACGACAGCACGCTTGGGAAAGCGGGTCAAGCTGGGTGGCTCAAGGCCTCGTCGAATGGCTGATCGGCGCGGAAGAATCGGCGGTGTGGTTGCGCGAACACGCGGAGATCGTGGTGGTGCCGATCATGGACGTGGATAACGTGGAGACGGGCAATGGGGGCAAGGAGGCCGATCCGCGCGACCAGAATCGCGACTGGAGCGATGCTCCGTTTTACCCCGAGGTCGCAGCCGCCCAGGCGCGCCTGCGCCCACTGGCCGCCGAGGAACGCCTCGATCTCTTCCTCAACCTGCACAACCCGGCACCCGGGGACGCACAGCCTTTCTTCTTCTGCGGTCCGGCGGAATTCCTTTCGCCGCTCGGGCAACGCAATCGCGCGGCGTTCCTCGTGCAGGCTCGTCAGCAAATCACGGCACCCTTGCTCCTCGATCCCAAAACGCGCGAGACTGGCCCGAGCTATCATCCGCTCTGGCGGCAAATGAGCACGCAATGGGCCACCGACCACGGTAACCCTCAGACCGTCGCCGCCTGCCTGGAAACCTCGTGGAATACCCCGTTCAGCACCACGGACGGTTACCGAACCGTCGGCCGGCAACTCGGCCACGCCATCGCCGCCTACTTCCGGGAAAACCATCCGCGCCAACCTGCGCCGCCGTGAAATGCAATGCCTCTGTGTCTCTGCGTTACCATAGGACCCGTAGTGATGCTTCGGTTTCTCTGCTTCTTTCAGTCGGAAGTAACGAGGCGGTTGGTTTGATCGGCTACGACTCGGATATCCTCGCCAAAGGCCTCGACGTGATTTTCTGCGGTCTCAATCCAGCTTTGAGCGCCGCCATCGCCGGTCACAATTTCTCACACGTCAGCAACCGCTTCTGGACGGTGCTGCATCTTGCCGGTTTTACGGATGTGCGCCTCCCGCCGCAAGACGAGCGCCGCCTGCTCGGATATGGCTGCGGCATCACCGCTGCCGTTCGCCGGCCGACGAAGAAAGCGACAGAGGTTTCGCCAAAAGAGTTTCGCCAGGCTCGACGCGGTTTTGCGGCCAGGATGCGGTACTTTGCGCCTCGTTCGATCGCCTTTCTCGGAAAGGGCGCCTTCTTAGCGATGACCGATCAACCACACGTCACCTGGGGGCGCCAACCAAAGGAGTTCGCAGGGACGGCGGCCTGGATTCTTCCGAACCCAAGTGGCCTTAACAGAGCCTTTACCCTCAATGCTCTGGTGAGCGCTTACAGCGAATTGCGGATCGCGCTGGAAAAATGAGCCGGTGTTGGGAAACGGGCCTTGCCCAGTTAAAATGCTCTGCCCGGACCCCGCCTCCGTCGCAAGTTGGCGAGCAGGGCCGCGCCTCCGAGCACCGACAGCCAGGTGGAAGGTTCCGGAGTCGGGGACAGGAGATTGATGTTATCTCCGTTCTGGGTGCCCATCAATACCCCGGAGGAGGGCACCTGATTCAAGGTGAGAGAGATTCCGAAACCGTCCGTGGGACTGGTCCAACTGGACGCGGTCGAGGTGGCGACGCCCCACGTCGCGGCGCCCGAAAAGGAGTTGGCCAAGGTCCCGTTATCGAACGCCATGATGTACATTTCCGTTCCCGCAGGAAGGACGGACGTCGAAATGTTTTGCACGGTGCCGTTGATTGCACCGCTGGCAAAGCTCCAGTTCAGCCCGCTTTGAGTCGCGCCGGAAATATTGCGGATATCCACGAATCGGAAGCTGCCGGTGGGGTTGGTCAGGCTGGAATAGGCGGTTGCAATCGGTTCCGAATCCAGAGTCAGCCATTGAGTAATGGTCGGAGCGGCTTGGGAAAAGTAACCCACCGTCAGGCCACCGGTCGATAGCGTCAACCCCGTCGAAGTTAGAAACTCTCCGATCGTAGTATTCGGCTCGACGTGTCCGATGGTGATGACGGCATGTAGAGGAACGGTCATCGCCACCGCAAGGACTGTGGAAAGCAAGATCGCTCGTGACGTGCTCCAGAAGTAAGTAGAGATCATATATGTTAGGGAGAATGGAGATAGGGTTCGTTAAGGGAAAACGGCCGGCTGAAGCATCCAGAACGTGGCGCGTGAGGAGGAGAGAAAGACGCCGCTGTTCGCCGGGATCGTATCGGTCGCATTCGCCGAGAGTGGGGAATAGGACGAGTTCAGGATATTAGTCCCGTCGGAATAGTAAGTTCCCGTTAGCTTCACCGTGCCGTCCGTCGAATAAACGTTGAAAACATCGACATAGGGAGCCATGGCGGACGCGAGGTTTGAATTGACCAGCAATGTTCCCGCCACGGGATTGAGAGGCCCAACAACGTTCACGGGTCCGGTGTAAAGGGGAACCGCGGTGATGGTGGCCTTCACCGAACCAGCCAAAACCAACTGGACCGCGCCTGCGGTGGTGATCGTAAATCCCGTGGCGGGATAAATGACCGTCTGCCCTGCGCGAGAAGAGTAATCTTCAGCCACCCACGAAGTGCCGGTAAAGTATCTCGTGGATGTCGTCCCGTCGCTGTTGATGACATTCAATGCATCCACGTAAGCGGTAAGGCCGCTTTGGCCGGCGGCAATCGCGTCGAGCGTCACGTGCTTTCGCACGGCAATCTGCATGGTCTGGCCGACGAGCGCGGCCGGAATATCGCCCGAGGGGACTGTGAGTGTGGAAGCATCATTCGTGATGATATCGAACGAATAACCTTCGTAAGTGCCGGCGGTTATTTCGACGTAGTAGGTCGGGTAATTCGGAGCCGGACTGGCAAAATTGGTTTCGGCAAAGGCGCCCGGCGTCCAACCGGGATTGATGGTGGGCGTCAAGACCGTGGAGGCAAAAGTCGCATTTCCCTCGTAGCTGGGGGCATTCACCAATGTCGGAACGACGATGTTCCCTCCTCGCGGGAGAGAAACGGTAGCGAAACCCGCTGAGTCGCTGGGCGTCGGTTGGGCGAAGGTGAGAGTCACTGTTTGGGCGAAATTGAGAGGGCCGGTCAGAAACGCCGCGCTGAGGAAGATCAGAATTTTTTTCATACGGCTGAGGAAGGTGCTTTGTCTGTTTGGGGATGGTGTGCGCAGCGCTTGAGGCGAATCGCACCGGGCTTTGATTGGCACGATGCCCGACACGCTCGGATCTGTCGTGTTAAGCAGTGTTAAGCCTGTCCCCGTCGATGAAAGGGGATCTCGGCCACGCCGGAAAAGCGATGTTACCGGCACGCTGGCACTGCGGACACTGGACACGCCCCAGTCTTTCGATGCGCCGTCTTAATACTCCTTAACAAGACAGGCGACGCTGCCCCGGGCAGGCTGAGCGCGTTCTCAACACCCTATCAGATCCTTCGCAAATGAAATATCTCTGCCAGTTAGTCGCGATCATTTTTGCCACCGCATCGGCGCTCCTTGGTGCGCCCACGATTTCCTCTTCGTCGATTAGTCCGTCGACACCCGGGAATACCGACACGGTGGCAGTGACCGCCAACGTGCAGCCTTCGTCTGGAGCCACGCTGTCGCAAGTGCAGCTCACGTATAGCACCGGCGCGGTGACGACGACGTTGCCCTTCCGGGAGACGTTCGGCAATGCCTCCACGACCGCAGGATTCACCGGCAGCGTGGACCTGATGAACGCCTGGACGGCGACCACGGTCGGGAACACCGGGAACGTCAAGCTCCTCGGTGGGACGAACAACCACACCGCCCCGATCGTCCTGTCGAACTGCACGGCGAGCACGGTGAATGGCACGACCACGGTCACTTGCACGAGCAATGCCGGGCTAATCCCGGGGATGAGTTTCAGCGGGAGCATCAATGGCACGTCCATTGCCGCCACGACCACGATCGCCTCGATCCCCAGTTCCAGCACGACGACCTTTGTGCTGAGCGCACCGGTCAGCGCCGATGGCACGGTCTCCAATGCCACGGCCGCTGGGGTGAGCCTTACCGGTTGTTCGCTGGCCACCACCCCGACGATCAATTGTGCCAGCACCACGGGCCTGTCGATCGGGATGGGCATCACCTCGACGAGCGGCACCGGGCTGACGACGAATCCCGGAAATCCCACGGTGCTGGCGGTGACGAATGGCACGCAGTTTACGCTCAATTCCACGGTCACTGCCGTGCCGGCCACACTCACGGCCGCGGGCGTCGCTCTGGTGCTCAATGCCGGCGATACGACTTACACTGACACAATGGCGACGATCACGAATCCGATCAACGCCACTTCCGCCACCACGGGAACCGTGCAGTTTTACGCGCAGACGCAGAACTTCGTTTCCAACAACGGTTGGGCTTTCCAAGTCTCGCCGGACGGAGGAACCACTTGGAATACGCGGATCAGCGAGAATTACGCGGGAGAGACCGTGACCGTGGCCGGTTGCACCCTCAATGCCACCACGACCGTGAGTTGTTCCTCGGTCGCGGGCCTCAGTGCCGGCATGGCCGTGCAGAGTGCGAATCTCGCGATCACCGGTTGTACGACGAGTTCCACGACCAATCCCACGGTTGTAACTCCTACGGACACGACCGATTTGGCCAATCTGGCGGTCGGTATGTATATCGTCGGCACCGGCATTCCTGCCAATACCCGGGTTATCGCCGTCGGTGGCACCAATGGGGCAAATACCTTCACCATGAGCGGCAACGCCTCTGCTTCCGGCACGGTGACGGTGACCGCGAATTATCTTCCGGCCAATGCCGTGATTAATACGATCAACACGACTGCGAATACTTTCACCTTCAACACCGGAGTCACGGTGTTTGCGAATGCCTCCGGGGTGACCCTCTTCGCGACGACCGTCAATCACGGCTTTATCCTGGAACAGTATGCGCTGGCAGCGTCGGAAATGACGGCCAATTTGAAGTTCCGCTTTCAATTCAGCGGGTACACTCCGATCGCACCCATCAAAGCGCCGAGCCTGGACATCGATGATATCACGGTGACGTTGGTCAACGGCGTTCCGCCCGTGACGGTGGCGATGACGAGCACCGGAAATGGGACTTATACCGGTCAAATCCCGCCCCAGGCCGCCGGAGCGACGGTGAGTTACACGGTGACCGCCCTTGATAGCAGTGGCGCGAGCACCACCAGCACCGCAAGCTCCTACAACGTAGTCACGTCCGCGCCAGTACTGGCGGTTACGCCGGCCACGTCGCTCACCGCCAGTGGCGACGTGGGCGGGCCGTTCACACCGGGCAGTGCCACCTACACGGTTTCGAATACCGGTGTCGGCTCCATGGCCTGGACGGCGAGCAATACTACCACCTGGCTCACGCTTTTTCCCACGGGCGGGACGCTCGCCGCCGGGGCCAGTACCAGCGTCACGGCCACGATCAATCCCACGGCCAATACGTTGATTGGCGGAAACTACACGGATACCATTACCTTCACCAATACGACGAATGGCACGGGAAATACATCGGAGGGCGTGACGCTCAGCGCGGCGGCGCCGCCAGCTGCTCCCGTGGTGGCGGCTCTTCCGGCTATTCTGAACGGGAGTTACGATGGTGTTACCTGGCCGGCCGTCGCTGGGGCGACGAGTTATATTGTGCAAGTCTCGCTGAGCCCGAACTTCTCCTCCCCGTTGCTCACTCAGACCTTCACCTCAAACGGCGCGACTTTTTCGAATCTCACGGATGGCATAACCTATTATTACCGTGTCGGGGCAGTGAATAACGCCGGCACCTCGGGTTGGAGTGCCACTGTGAGTTCCGTGGAAGACGCCACGCCGCCGCGGATCAGCATCACCTCTCCGGCGGCCGGCGCGAGCACAGCGGCCACCAGCATTACCGTCACCGGGACAAGCTCCGATGCCACTTCCGGCATCGCTTCGGTGATGGTGAATAATACCGTGGCGGCCACGACGACGAACGGCTACGCCACCTGGACGGCGACCGTGCCGGTCGGCTTTGGCACCACGGTAATCACGGCCACCGCAGTCAACGGAGCGGGGACCCCGGCCACAACGCCGCCCTTTCAGGTCATCGGCACCACCCAGCAAACCTACAATCCGCTCCGTATTCCGGACCTGCTCCGCGGGCCGACCTTCAATCTCACGCTGGATCAGACGACCATGCAGTATCTTTCGGGGCCGGCCACCCAGACTTACAGTTACAATAAAGCCGGTTTCTGGGGGCCGACCTTGTTGATGCGGCAGGGCGATTATATTCAGGTCAATTTGACCAATAACCTGCCGGCGACCACCACCACTCATTGGCACGGCTTCCACATTCCAGCCATCATGGACGGAGGGCCCCATGAAGTCATCGCCGCGGGGGCCACGTGGACTCCCTCATTTTACATGAAGAATCAGGCGGCGACATTCTGGTATCACCCGCACCTTCATCCCACCACGCAGCAGCAACTGACGTTGGGGGCCGGTGGCCTGATTATCGTCCAGGATCCTCAAGAGGCTGCCCTGACCCTGCCACGGACCTATGGCGTCGATGACTTTCCCCTCGTGCTGACCAGCCGGACTTTTCTGACCGCCGGGATCGGGACCAATCAGTTTGCCACCCAGGGCGCCTTTGGCAACCAGATGCTGGTGAACGGCACCTTGACGCCGCAGATGAACCTGCCGGCCCAGATCGTCCGCCTCCGAATCCTCGACGCAGAGATCGCCCGCAACCATAACCTTGGCTTTAGCGACAACCGGACCTTTTACGTCATCGGGTCGGATGGGGGTCTGCTCAATGCGCCGGTTCCAGTGACTCGGATGGTGATGGGCTCGGCAGAGCGCTACGAGATCCTGCTGGACCTGCGCGGCGCGACTCCGGGGACCTTCGTGGATCTGACGACGTATAACGCGAACCAGTGGACCGGTTACTCGGGCGGGCAGCCGGGGACGACCGGTGCAAACGGAAGTCTTTTGAACAACATCAACTTCGTCGATCTGCACATCAACATTGTCGCGCCCACCGACAATCCCGTGACGACTCTCCCGACGACGCTGGCGAATAATGTTTATTGGACGGCCGCGAATGTGACCAATAGTCGCACCGTGCAGTTGACCGGCGTGGGCGGCGCGCCTCTTAGAGGGCGTCTAAAAAAGTGGCACAGCCGTCTCGGCTGTGGGGCTGGCGGGCATCCTGCCCGCCGAAAATCCAGCAGGCGGGACGCCTACTGGCCCCACAGGCAAGATGCCTGTGCCACTTCTTAGACGCCCTCTTAGCTTCAATAACCTGGTTTACACCCCCTCGGTGGTCAACGCGACGGTTAACTACAATGCGGTGGAGCAATGGACCCTGGCCAATGTTTCCAATCTCGACCACACCTTCCATATCCACGATGTGCAATTTTACCTGACGTCGTACCCCGTAGGTTACCTCTCATCGAACGCCTCAGGGATTCCGGCCTACATGCAAGGTTGGAAGGACTCGTTTATCCTGCCGGCGGGGACGAATGTCTCCTTCATCGCGCAGTTTGCGGACTTCGCGAGTAATACGAATCCGTTCATGTTTCACTGCCATTTTCTGCAACACGAGGACGCCGGGCTCATGGGGCAATTCCTCGTGCAGAATAATGCCGTGGAGGACCTGGCCGTTGCCAGCTTCACGCGAACGGGCAGTAATCCGGCGGTAACTCTGCAATTCCAAGCGACCCCGGGCACGACTTACACCGTGCAATTCTCCCCGGACATGACATCGACCAACTGGGTGAACGTCGGCACCATCACGAGCAACGGCACCTCCGGCACCTTTATCGAGACTAACCCGGCACGGCTCAGCCTGGGCCGTGGCTTTTACCGGGTGACGATTCCGGCCATCACCCAGTAACCCCCGCGTATGAGATATACCCCTCTCATTTTTACCGCGCTGGGTCTGGTTGCCGGGTGGGGAGTGAACGTCGCCGTGCACGGCGACAAAGTGATGCCCGCTCCGTCATCGGCGCCTGCCCCGAGGGAAATCCTCTATTACCAGAGCCCCATGCACCCGTGGATCAAATCCGCGACACCGGGCAAGTGCACGGTGTGCGGAATGGATCTCGTGCCCATTTATCGCGGGAGCGCCGGGACGGCCCAGCCGGCCGATGCGGTCCTGCTGCCACCGGAAAGCGTGCGCACGACCGGCATCCAGACGGCCGCGGTCACGCGGGCTGCGCTGGGACGCACGCTGCGGGCGGCCGGAACCTTTGAGGCGGACGCCTCCTGGCACGCCATCATCAGCGCGCCCGTGGAAGGTCGTATCGATGGACTCGGCCTGGTCCATGGCAATGGAAAGGTCACGCAGCGGCAACCCCTGGCCAATATATTCAGCCGCACGCTCCTCGGCGCCGCCGCAGAATACAAGCAAGCCCTGAACCACGATGAAGCCGCCGTGGCCGCGGCCAAGCGGAAGCTGGAGCAGATGGGCCTCGTGTGGGAGCAGATCAAAAGCATCCCGCTCCGGCAGGACGACGATCTCGATTTCGGCATTCTGTCGCCGCGGACGGGGACCGTGGTCAAGAGTTACGTCTCGGAAGGCCAATACGTCCGCGCGGGGGAAAAGCTTTTTGAGATCACCGATGCGACCCGGCTTTGGTTCCTCTTCCCGGCCTACGATCAGGACTTGCCGCTCCTCGCGGTCGGAGAGGATGTGGAGCTCGAGGCGTCGACCTTGCCGGGGGAGAAGTTCCCGGCGCGCATCGCCTCGATCGGCCAGGCGCGCGAGGAATCCATGAATGGCGTTCACGTGCGCGTGGAGATAGGTGATCCCAATCGTCGCTTCCAACTCCACGGGAATGGTACGGCCACCGTCCACCTGCAGGCGCCGGAAGTGCTGGTCGTGCCACGCGCCGCGGTGCTCTGGCCGGGGAATGGGCCGCGCGTTTACGTGGAGACGGCGCCGGGCATTTTTTGCCGCCGCCTCGTCAAGCTGGGCCGCGCCGGCGACGCTGGTTGGGAAGTGCTCTCCGGACTCCGTGAAGGCGAGCAGGTCGTGACGACGGCGGCGGTTCTCATCGACGGGCAGGCGCAATTGGACACTCCCACCACGGCCGCCGCGCAATGATCCAGGCCATCATCGTCTGGGCCATGCGCAACCGCTTCGCGGTGTGCTGTGGCGCGCTCCTCGCCGCGGCCCTTGGGTTGCGAAGCCTCTCCACCCTGTCAGTGGATGCGATCCCGGACCTCGGCGAAAACCAGGTGCTGGTCCTGGCCGATTGGCCAGGCCGCGGCGCTCCCGAAGTGGAGGCGCAGATCACCCAGCCGCTCTCGCTCGGGCTGCACGGCTTGCGCGGAGTGAAGACCGTGCGTGCCTCTTCGATGTTCGGCTTTTCGCTCGTCACCGTGGTCTTCGGCGATCGCATCCCGCCGGCCGAGGCGCGGCAGAGTGTCTCCGAGCGGCTCAGTGCCCTCGCCCGAAAGTTTCCTCCGGGCGTCGATCCCAGCCTCGGTCCCGAGGCCACGGGACTCGGCTGGATCTTTCAATACTATCTGGCCGTGGACGCCGCCAAGGCCTCCCACGGTGGCTTCGATCTGGGTGAATTGCGGGCGCTGCAGGATTCCTTGATTGGCCCGCAACTCAATGCCGTTTCCGGCGTGGCGGAAGTGGCCAGTATTGGCGGCTTCATCCAGCAGTACCAGATCGAAGTGGACTCCACGAAGATGCGCGCCGCGGACATCACCATGGGCGCGTTGCTGGAGGCAGTAAGCGCGAACAATCTCAACGTGGGTGGCCGGACGATCGAAGAGAACGGGATGGAATTCGTGGTGCGCGGCGTGGGCGCGCTGCGCGGGCTGGAGGACATCGAGAAAATCGTCATCCCCGGCAAGGGGGGCGTTCCCATTCGGCTGAAGGATCTCGCCCGCGTGGGCCTCGGCGGCGATTTTCGTCGCGGCGCGCTCGATGCCGCGGGCCAGGAAGTGGTCGGCGGCATCGTGGTTATGCGCTCGGGCGAAAACGCGCGCGACGTGATCGTACGCGTCAAAGCAAAGCTCGCGCGACTTCAAGACGCACTGCCGGAGGGCATCACCATCAAAGCCTCCTACGATCGCAGCCGGCTGATCGAGAGCACCGTGAGTACGCTACAGCGCACGCTCATCGAGGAGATGCTGCTCGTGGTGCTCGCACATATCATCTTCCTCTGGCATTTCCGCAGCATCCTCATCGTGACGCTGCCGCTGCCGGTATCGCTTCTCATCTCATTTCTCTGTCTGGAGTATTTCGCCATTCCGGCGAACCTCATGAGTCTGGCTGGGATCGCCCTGGCTATCGGGGTGCTCGTCGATGGGGCGATCGTGCTCACCGAGAATGCGCTGCGCCACTGCCGCCGGGCCGAGGATGCCAAAGGAAATCCATTGCACGCCTCGGAGCGGACCCGCGCCGTGCAGGAGGCGGCCTTGCAGGTCGGACGGCCCATCTTCGCTGCCATGGCTATCATCGTCCTGGCCTTTGTTCCCGTCTTCGCGTTGAGCGGGCCGGAGGGAAAATTCTTTCACCCTCTGGCCTTCGCCAAGACGTTCGCCGTGGTCGCTGCAGCGGCGCTCTCCATCACGGTGGTGCCGGCGCTGGCCACGATCTTCTTGCGCGGACCGTATCCCCGCGAGGAGGACAACTTGGTCATGCGCGCGCTCCTCCGCGTGTATGATCCGGCGCTCGATTTTGCCCTGAAGCGGCCCGGCGTCATCCTGGGACTCGCAGGCGCGGCGCTCGGCGGCGCCCTGGTGCTGGCTTTCGGTTTGCCGCGCGCGGTCGACCCCGTGGTGGCCCGATTCCCGGAAGTCCGGAAGTTCACCCGCGGAATGGGCGGAGAGTTCATGCCGCCGCTCAACGAGGGAGCTTTGCTCTTCATGCCGACGTTTGTGCCTGCGACCTCTTTCCAGGAGGTCCAGCGCGTCATGGCCTGGCAGGATCGCATCTTCGCCAGCTTTCCCGAAGTCGAGAGCGCCGTGGGCAAACTCGGCCGCGCCGATACTGCGACGGACCCCGCGCCTGTGCAAATGATCGAGACCACCATCACCCTGCGCCCGGCCACCGCCTGGCGTTCCGGGATGACCCTCCCGCGGCTCATCGAGGCGATGACGGCACAGCTCAGACTCGTGCCGGGCAGCGTCCCCGGTTTTCTGCAACCCATCCAGGGGCGCTGGTTGATGACCGCGACGGGCGTCCGCGCGCAACTCGGGATAAAACTCTTCGGAGATAACCTCGACGATTTGCAACATTGGGCTTTCGAGGCGGAGAAGATCATCCGCGAAATTCCCGGCGCCAGTGGAGTGGCGGCGAGCCGGGCCCAGGGGAAACCGTACTTGGAAATCATGCCGGATCGCGAGGCACTCGCCCGCTTCGCGATGACTGCGAAGGACGTCATGAACGCCGTGGAAATCGGGCTCGGAGGCAAGGAAGCGGGTGTCATCATTGAGGGCCGGCGGCAGGTGCCGATTCAGGTGCGCCTCCAGCAAAGCGAGCGCGACGATCTCACGCGGCTGCGCGATCTGCTGGTCTCCGGCCCGGGTGGCAAAGTTTTTCCTCTCGGCCAACTCGCCACCATTCGGCGGGTCGATGGGCCGGAAGAAATCGCCAGCGAAAACGGGCAGTGGCGCGCTTTCGTGCAAACGAACGTCGATCGCCAGGCGGGCGATTTGGACTCCTTCGTCGAAGAAGTGAAAGGCCGCCTCGATCGGGACCTGCGTGGCCGGCTACCCAAAGGCATGACCATCGAATACTCGGGAGACTACGAGAACCAACAGCACGCGCGGGCGACGCTGCGGTGGATCGTGCCCGTGGTCCTGCTCATCATCTTCCTGCTGCTGCATCGCGTCTACGGCAGTGTCGCGGATGCGGCGCACGTGCTGCTCGCGGTGCCCTTCGCCATGACCGGCGGCGTGTTCCTGCAAGTGGCGCTCGGCATCCCGTTCAGTGTCGCCGTGTGGGTCGGCTACATCGCGCTCTTTGGCACGGCCATTCAAACCGCGGTCGTCATGGTCGTGTTTTTGGAGGAAGCGCTGCAACGCGTGCGCGTGGTGCGCGGCTCCGCGCTCTCGCTCACGGATCTCGTGCGCGCCGCCAAGGATGGTGCGCGCCTGCGGTTGCGTCCCAAGGTGATGACGGTGGCGACGATTGTCGCCAGCCTGCTGCCGATGCTCTGGAGCACCCGGCCGGGCGCGGAGATCATGCGGCCCATTGCGGTGCCGATCGTGGGCGGAATGCTCAGCAGTCTCGTGCACATCCTCATCATCACGCCGGTTCTCTTCGTCTGGCTGAAACGACACAGTTGCACTCCCCGAGCTCGTGGTAACGCCTGGCAGCGGCAACGATCTTCGCGTGGTGGCGTTCTCGTCGCTTGATTCTGCAATCAGGGATTGGGCCATTCGCGCCACTAGCTTGGGGTCGTCGCGCACCCACGGGAGGAAATGTTGCCCAGCCGGGCCCGAACGAATCAATCATCGTTTCAGCCACGCCAGCACTACGCCGGCCAATCGCTGGCGTTCGGGCGCAGGGAGCGCGGCATAAACCGGCAGATAGAGTGCGCGGGCCAGTGCGGCTTCCGCGGCCTGGGCCCGCATCGCTGGCCGGTCCGCAGGCGGTTCGATGGCGCATAGGCTGGTCGCGCCCGAAGCCGCATCAAAGCCCGCATCCCTGAGCCGCTGCATCAGTTCTTCGCGCGCGTCGGTGACGATCGGAAACACCCAGAAACTATGCGCCGTCGCCATTTCACCGAGCACCGTCCCCGCAGGCAGAGCGGATAGCACCTCACGGCCCGCCACCGCGCGGTCCTCGACCTGTGACACCGGGTAAGTCCTGAGCCGATGGCCGATCAGCCATCGTAAAGCGGCACACGGTTGGTGGCGTATCTTCGCAAAAAAATTCGGTCCGGTGAAACTCTGTCCCAAGCCGGTGACAACTTCGTCGTGATTCTGTCCCGACCGGCGCAGCAGGCCGATAATTCCTCCATACGGTCCCGGCGCGAGAAGCAGCTTGAAAAACGAAAACAACAAGAGGCGCTGGAAATAGCCGAAACGAGATTGCCGCGGATAGGTCGCCTGGCGCTTCTCCATTTCCGCGCGGAGGGCGGCATCGCGGATAAAGAACACAGCGCCGCCGACTGCTGTCGCCGTCTTGATCGGGCCGAAACTGAACATGCGCACATCACTCTCCGGATGGCCCTTGAATGTCGGCCCGGCGAACGCTTGGGCACAATCTTCGATCACGAACAGATGGTGTTCGCGGGCCACAGCGAGCACCGGTTCCATGTCCATCCGGCTGCCGAAAAGGTGGGCGACGACGATCGCTTTGGTCTGCGGCGTCACGGCATTCCGGAGAGCCCCTGCCGTGACCGAGAGCGTGGACATATCGAGATCCACCGGTACCGGTATCAGCCCGTGTTCGGCGAGGATGCGCGGCATCGCCGGGATGGTGACCGAAATGAGAACCTCGCTGCCCGCGGGGAGCGCCAGCGCGGAGAGGAGCAAATCGAAGCCACTGCGCACCGAAAGGCAGACGAGGCTTTTGGAATCGCAGAAGTCATTGTCACCCGGCTTTCCCGCCCGGAGACATGCCCCCAAACCCAGCGCGAGATCGCGCCAGCCGATGTCGAGTCTCTTGCGTGCGATCATCGGATCGCTCCTTGCTCCGGCCGGCACCCCTCCGGTGCCGCGACTGCGCCGGGAACGTCGAATTCAAATGTCGGCCGACGCCGGGAACTCACTCCTGGCATATCATTGCATCGCACTGCGGTGACTTGTTCGGCTTGGCTTCCAAGGGCTAGACTCTTCTGCCGGTAATTAGCTGGATCACAAACAGGACGAGCGCGATGACCAGAATGAGGTGGATCAACCCGCCCGCGACGTGGAAGCTAAATCCAAGAAGCCAGAGAATGAGGAGAACGACTACGAGGGTATAGAGCATACGGATGAGGAGGGTTTCCCAATCAGTTCGTTGCTGCGGCCGTCGATGCGTGTAAATGCCCGCCCTGGAAACCGTTCAGGGCGCTGACTGGTGCGTCACGATCGGGACGTAGCCCACTTCCATGCCCTTGGGCGGCGTCACCAGCAAGGCGGGATCGAGTGCGACCAGCGAACCGTGACTCGGGGGGCGCCATGTATTCCCGATCGATCGGCCAGGCGGCGTGGATCTTCTCCACGAAAGCCTGTAACTTCGCTTTCTTCTCCTCGCTCCAATGGTACTGCTGAAAAGATGGCTGGTCGATGAAACGGTACCACGAATAGGTCACCACGGAACCGTCACTGAGTTTGGCCGTAAACGGTCCGCTTTTTGGGCCGGGTTGGCTCCAGGCGCCGCTCCCTGGGGAACTGTAGGGCTCTCCGGGATTCGCCAGTTTGAAATCGTGCGTGCGCAGCTCCGGAGGCGCGTCTGTGGCCGCGATCGCGAGGCGTTCTTCCCCGGCATGCTTGAAATATTGCGGAAAGACGCCGGGTGGGCCGCCCTCGTTCTTCGACCACTGCAGACCCCACACATCTCCAGCGAAGACTTTGGTGTCAAAGGTCCGCTCAATGCCGCTGATCTTCCGGCCTTCCTGATCATAGCGCGGGGTTCGCGTGGTCAGCGTGGATTTCCAAGCGCCCTTTGGTTCGAAACGTCCGGAACATGGCGGGCCGCCGTCGCGCCAGGCCTTGAAGGCATCGTAAATGGCAGCCTTCGAGTAATAGGTAACATCCTCCACCAGGAAGGTTCTTCCCTCGGCGTCCACCGGGAATTGTAACTTCGGAATCTTCGAGTAAGTCACACCCTGCGCGTCGGTCATGTCCAGCCGGGGCACGGTATTGATTTCCATGGCGCCGCCGCCCATGTTCCCGGATCTGGCATCAAGGCCGCGCCCGTAATCGAAGGGATAATTGAATAGCTTTCCGATCTTACTCCAGGTCTCGGGGATGTAATAGGCGATTGGCCCTTTGAAGTTTTCGGCATTTAGAAAGCAGGTCCAGCTTTGGTCGCCGGTCGGCGGATCGTCGGTGGTCGGATCGGTGAATGCCAAGGCCATCCAGGTGTAGCCGAGGAACTCGCCATTGGGCGCCCCTCGAAACGGCAGCGCGTCGGGAGGAATCAGCAACCGATTGCTCAGTTGCGCGATGCCCAGGCGATTGTCCGGCAGAGCGGTGTTGCTATAAAAGAACGACCAACCCGGCGATCCGATTTCGTAGTCATAACATTGCGGCGTGGCGTTCATGCTGAACTTCGGAGGTCCGTAACGGAAATGGTTGCCGGCCCAGTAGCCAAGGCCGCCTTCAACCGTTTGAAAAACACTCTTCCAGGTGGGGCCGCGTTCCTTCCACTTCCGGGCGAGCGTCCCCTCGGGCGCGAGTGGGGTTGTCGGATCGTCCGAGTTATCCGGCGTAATCCAGGCGCCGGCCAGACCGATCTGAAAATTGGCGAGTGGTTGGTCGATGAGCGGCCAAACTGCGCTGTAAAATCCCATGCCGGCGCTGTATTCGGAATGCTCCGGCGGACGAGTGGCGGTGTAGCCGATATAGCCGTGCAAGCCGCCGGAATGGGATGTGACCCCGACGGCTTTGCCTGGAGGATTCTCCTGATTTTGTTGGCCAAGACAGACGGAGTGGAGGAAAGCAACGGCAACCGCGTGGAGAAATGTGACTCTCATGGGGGAGGACTGCCCGGCAGCCTGACCCGCACCGCGCCGACGCGCAAGGCGTACGGCGTTCAGTTCGGAAAAGTTCGTTTCCGCGGGACGAGTACGCTCCCAGAGGCTCTCCGCGCGACCCGCTTGTGGTCACAGCTCTGTTGAGACCGCTCTAAGAGGGCGTCTAAAAAGTAAGTGCGCACGGGTCAAGCCGGAGGCTTGCCGGACCGTAGCCGGGGGTAACACCCCCGGAATGCACCCCCAAAAAATAACTCACGCACCCCGGCCGGGGCGCCGGAAATTACCCCGGGAAGGCGACTCCGGCACACCCTCCGGGGTGCATCCGTTGTGGGGGGTGTCGCC
>DASYAY010000101.1:0-40618 GCA_036501065.1 Chthoniobacter sp.
CCTCGTGCCCAAACTCCGAGTTTGTGTGAAAAGCCCGAAAAATCGAGTTTCGCCGACGAACTTTCGATGACTTACAAAAGTTCATCAATGACTTGCATAAGCACCGCCGACTTTTCACACAGTCTCTCCATTTGGGCACGCCATTGGGAGCGGGATTCCATCTCGCAGGCGGGGGTGTCTGCGGGTGCGTAACGTCAATCCCCCCAAAGACACCCTCCGTGCGAGATCGATCCTTCTCACGAGCCGAAAATTCCCTCTGCGGCCCTCTGTCGAATCTCTGCGCCCTCCGCGTTTTCCTGGACCGCCGACCATCAAAGTTTCACCTGCAATTGGTGTTGAACCGCCCCAAGGGAAGGTCACAAAGCCAGAGAAACGGACCCAGTTCTGCTCCCTCCACGGCCTTCCCTCTTTCTGTTCAGAACAGATTTGGAGCTCCCCTCCCCGTCAACAATCCCCCCTCCCCCTCCAGAGTAAAATCCCCCGCTCTCCCAAAAATAATCATTAAATGTCAACATTCGCGCCCCCCCCGCAGCCGCGCCACCCGAACCCGCCCACGCGAAATCCCATCCCATCGCTCCTCTTATTCCCATTACTCCCATACCTCCCATCACCACTTCCCCGCCATCAAACACCCCCAAAATCCCCCCACCAAGCCCCGCAAAAAAAACACCCCATCCCCAATTCCGCAAAATTCTCCCAGAAATTTGTCCGAATTGCCGCCCCCAACGCTGTTTACCTGATAAGAATCCCGCAACCTTCTGGATTAAATACTGTTAGATCCCCAGAAGCGCAGCCGAACCCGCCAAAACATTATGATCCCAGTCTATTCCGATAAGTATATTCGCGAACATACCCCCACCCTCGACGACCTCACTTTTACCCGCCGTGATTTCCTCGAGCGGACGGGCATGGGCTTCGGTGCCCTGAGCCTTGCGTCGATCCTCGGAATGAGCCTCGGAAACACTGCGGGTGCGGCCGCCAGCGCCACCGCTGCCGTGGCCGGACCGCTCGCCCCGAAAAATCCTCCGTTCCCGGCCAAGGCCAAGGCGGTGATTCACATTTTTGCCTCGGGTGGCCCCTCCCACGTCGATACCTGGGATCCGAAGCCGGAGTTGACCAAGTTTGCCGGCCAGACTCTGCCCGGCATGGACGGACTGGCGTTTCCCTCGCCCTTCAAATTCACCAAGCGGGGCAAGTCGGGCATCGAAGTCAGCGAAGTCTTCCCGAAACTGGGTGATTGCGTGGATGAAATGGCGGTCATCCGTTCGCTCTGGACCGACATCCCGGCCCACGAAGTGGCCCAGCGGTTCATGAATACCGGGTCGTTGCAGATTCCGAAGCCTTCCATGGGTTCCTGGGTGGTCTACGGTCTGGGCACGAAGAACCAGAACATGCCCGGCTTCATCACCCTCGGCGGCAAGCCGGAATGGCGTCAGGCCTCCTTCCTCCCGGGCATCTACCAGGGTTGCAACGTCAATTATTCGCCGACCATGAAGCTCGACGAAGTGTTGCTCAACATCAGCAATCCGTTCACCGGCTTCGATCGGCAGCGCCGGCAATTGGACTTCGTCCACAAGCTCAACGAAATGCACGCCGAGAAGCTCCAAAAGGACGAGCAGCTCGAGGCCCGCATCGAATCCTTTGAAATGGCCTTCAAGATGCAGACCGAAGCGACCGACGCCTTCGACATCACCAAGGAACCTCAGCAGATGCGCGATCTCTACGGCGCCACGGACATCGGCGCGAAGCTTCTCGTCGCCCGTCGCCTCGTCGAGCGCGGCGTGCGCTTCGTCCAGATCGAGCATGGTGGCTGGGATACGCACGCCAATATCGAAACCGCCATTCCGAAAAAGGCCGGCGAAATCGACGGCCCGGCCGCAGCCCTCATCAACGACCTCAAGCAGCGCGGTCTGCTCGACTCGACGCTCATCATCTGGGGCGGTGAATTCGGCCGCACCGTGGTCCGCGATCGCAACGGCAACGCCAATCCCGGCCGCGATCACAACGGCCGCGCCATGGTCACCTGGATGGCCGGCGGCGGCGTCAAGGGCGGCACCGTCTACGGTGCAACCGACGAATTTGGCGCCCGCTCCGCGGAAGACAAGGTCCACATCCACGACCTCCACGCCACCGTCCTCGCCCTCCTCGGCTTCGATCACAAGAAGCTCACCTACCGTTACAACGGCCGCGATTTCCGCTTCACCGACAACTTCGGCAACGTCGTCAAGGACGTCATCGCCTAAGCCCCCAAAGATACCATGATGCATCGCCCGCTTGCCTTCGCCGTATTTGCCCTCAGTGGCGCGTCCGTTTTCGCGGCCGTCACTGCCGAGCCGACCAAGGAACAGTCGGAATTCTTCGAAAACAAGATCCGTCCGATCCTGAAGGAGAATTGCTACAAGTGCCACAGCGTGCAAGAGGGCAAGTCGAAGGGCGACCTCACCCTCGACACCAAAGCCGGCACGCTCAAGGGGGGCGAGAACGGCGCGATCATCGTGCCGGGCGATCCCACCAAGAGCCCGCTGGTCGCGGCGGTGACTTATCTGGACAAAGACCTCCAGATGCCGCCCAAGGGTGAAAAACTCACCGACCAGCAAATCGCCGACCTGACGACTTGGGTGAAAATGGGCGCGCCCGATCCGCGCAAGGACGAGGCTAATATCGCCGCCAAGCTGACCGGTCTGACGGAGAAAGCCCGTTCTCATTGGTCCTTCCAGCCGGTGACCAAGCCGATTCCGCCCCAGGTTCACAGCAACCGATCCTGGCCGCACACGACCATCGATCAGTTCATTCTCGCGAAGCTCGAGGAAAAAGGGATGATTCCCGCCGGCGACGCGTCCAAGGAAACGTTGCTGCGCCGGGCCTGCTACGACCTGACCGGCCTGCCGCCCAGCCCGCAGGAGGTTCAAGCCTTCGTCGCCGACACCTCACCCCAGGCTTTCGCCAAGGTGGTCGATCGGCTTCTCGCTTCGCCCGCCTACGGTGAACGCTGGGGTCGCTTCTGGCTGGATTCGGCCCGCTACTCCGACACCATCGGCGGGGACAAAAATCAGGCGCGCCGCACCGATTACCGCTACGCCTACGCCTGGACCTATCGGGATTGGGTGATCAAGGCCTTCAACGACGACATGCCCTACAACCAGTTCGTCATGCAGCAACTGGCCGCCGACAAGATTCCCAACAATCCCGTGCAGAATCTCGCCGCACTCGGCTTCATCACCGTTGGCGAACGGTTCGCCAACGTGAACGACATCATCAACGATCGCATCGACACGGTGACGAAGGGGTTTCTCGGCCTGACCGTGGCCTGCGCCCGCTGCCACGACCACAAATTCGACCCGATCCCGACCAAGGATTACTACGCTCTCCACGGCGTGTTTGCTTCGACGATTGAGCCCGAGGACAAGCCGATCATCGGCCTCCCCAGCCAGGCCCAACTGGCCGATTTCGAGCAGCAGGCCAACAAGATCGAGACGGCCAATCGCGATCTCTATTACAAGTTCGTCGACCACCTCCAGACCGAATTCTTCACCAATATCGAGGGCTATCTGGAAGCCACCCGCCTGGGCGGCAATTACCGGAAAAAGGGCGGCGGCGGCGAAGCCGAAAAGGCGCGCATCGCCCTCTTGCAGAAGTACAATTTGGATCGGGAATTGATCCCCATGTTCGCCCGCCACATGCAAGGTCAGGAAGGTGGCTACAAAACCAAGGGCGCGGACAAGAGCGAGAAAGGTGCCGGTCGCCGGAACAATGAAGCCGAACGCGAAAACGAAAATGCCATCTTCGGTCCGTTCCGGCAGTTCGCCGACCTGAGCGCCTCCGATTTCACGCAAAAGGCGCCCGCTATCGTGGCGGGCATGACGGGTCCGGTGACTTCCGCCAGCGCCACCGTGAATCCGATCGTGGCCAATGCTTTCAAGGGCACTTCGCCGACCTCGCTCACGGATGTGGAGGCGATTTACAAGAAGCTCTTCGCCAGTCTCGAACCGGAGCGCAAAGCTTTTCTCGCCGCGAACGCTGGCGCCATGAATGGCCAGGTGAGCGGTTTCGAACCGGCGTTGGAGCAGATTTTCCAGAACCCGATCGACATCATGCCGGCTTCGCAGTTGACCACCGATACCCTCCGGGATTTCTCCAAGCGGCTCGGCAACAAGCTCAATGGCCAGACTCGCTTCGAGTTTGCCCAACTCAACGAACTGGAGCTCACCCATCCCGGCGCCCCGGCGCGGGCCATGCTCGTGGCCGACTCCCCCACCCCGAAAAATTCGCCGGTCTTCATCCGTGGAGAGGCCCAATCCCGCGGCGATATCGTCCCGCGGCATTTCCTGGAGATTCTCTCGCCGAATCGCAAACCGGTCGCCTTCACCCAGGGCAGCGGACGCCTCGAATTGGCTGAGGACATCGCTTCGCGCAATAATCCGCTCACCGCCCGCGTCATCGTCAATCGCGTTTGGATGCACCACTTCGGCGAAGGCTTCGTCCACACGCTGGACGATCTCGGCACGCAGAGCGAACCGCCCTCGCATCCCGAGTTGCTCGACTATCTGTCCAGCTTCTTGATGGACCAGGGCTGGTCGCTCAAGAAATTGCACAAGGCGATCATGCTCTCGCACGTCTACCAGGAGAGCTCCGACACGAATAAGAAGTTCGAACAGATCGACCCGGCCAACCGCCTCCTCTGGCGGGCCAATATCCGCCGCCTCGACTTCGAAGCTCTCCGCGACTCGCTCCTCGTGATGAGCGGCAAGCTCGATCGCACCGTCGGTGGCAAGCCGGTCAATCTCACCGATGAACCCTACAGCTATCGCCGCTCGGTTTATGGCTACATCGATCGCGGCAACCTGCCCGAGTTGATGCAGCAGTTCGACTTCAGCGATCCGGATATGCCCAACAGCCGGCGCGCCTCCACCACCGTTCCGCAGCAGGCGCTCTTCCTCATGAACAGCCCGATGTCCGTCGACGTCGCCCGCCGCATCGTCGCCCGGCAGGAAGTCGCCGGAGCCAGCGATCCCATTTCCGCCGTCTGCGGGATTTATCGGATCATCTTTCAACGGAATCCCACGCCCCAGGAAATCCAGATGGCGGTGGTATTCGTCCAAAAGGAACAGATCAAACAGCCTTCGACCTCACCGGCCGAAGATAAAGGCAACGTCGATTCCAAGACCGGCATCCGTCTGGCCAGGAAAGGCGCTGGCGGAAAACGTTACGAAGGCACCCAGGCCATCAAAAACCAGGGCGACTACGTGCCGCGTGTGCCGCTCACGGCGTGGGAGACCTTCGCGCAAGCGCTGCTCTTCACGAACGAAGCCAGCTACGTCAACTGATCGCAGCAATCCGGCCAACGGCGCCCATCCCCCATCCTCGAGGCGGATGGCGCCCGGCCGGGCTGTCGTGCGCGCAAAAGCCGCTCAGATGTTTGAGCGACCAAAGTCCCTCTGCGGCTCTCTCAAACTTCTCTGCGCCTTTGCGGTAAAACAGCGCCGGTCAGGTCCGCCGCATCGCTTCCTTGAGTTGCAAGGCATAGGAAGGATTGAGTTCGAAACGCGTGTCCGCGTAATTGAGAAAAGTCACCGGCTCAACCAGCGGAATGCTCTCCACGTAACCGGCGTCGCACAAGCCGTTGATAATGTCGACGATCTCCACCGCTTCGATTTGGGTCCGCTCCCGAAGTTCGGTGCCGGTGCTGCCGTTGACATAATCAATAGCCCGCAAAACCGCCAGTTCACGACCGCTGAGTTTGATCTGCTTCATGACACGATTCGGACTCCATAGGCCGAAAATGCGCCCGGCACAACATAACAATTTTTGCCGGCGCAAAACTCCTGCTTGCTCCTGACCGCTGCGGTCTTACCAGTAGAGTATGAGCACGATGAAACCGACTCAGGCCAAGATCATTCATCACTCCGAAGGATTAGGCGCTCCCTGCGCCGAGACCGTTCGAAAGCGGGCGCAGGAACTCGCGCGCATCAATGGCCGCACCGAGTACAACGAAGAGGACTGGCGGGACGCGAAGCGCGAATTGCACGGCGGGCACGAAGTGAACGACACCAATGGCGACATGGACATGGCGACGGTCGTTTCCGAGCACGACATGATCGTCAGTTCGGTCGGGCATCACATCGAAAAAGTCGGGCTCGATGATCAGGAAAACGTGGTCGAGGAACTCATCGCCGAAGGCATGGACGAAGCGGTGCACGAGCAGATGCTCGCCGCGCGGGGCGCCGACGACGAGGAAGCGCGGGAAGATGAGTCGGAGGACGAATAGGATTTCCCGCGGCGCGTCCATCTGCTTTCACTGACCGCGTGCCGGACGACTTCATCCAAGACACTCTCAACGCGCCCAAGTCCGCGTTCGACATTTCGCTGCGACCCCCGATGTTCAGCGAGTTCGCCGGGCAGGAAAAGGTCTGCCAGCGGCTCGAGCTCATGGTCCAGGCAGCGCAGCAGCGCGGCGATGTGCTCGAGCACATCCTGCTGAGCGGTCCGCCGGGCCTCGGCAAAACCACCCTCGCCTACATCCTCGCCCACGCCATGGGGGTGAACATCAAGAACACCAGCGGGCCGACGATCGAGAAAGCCGGCGACCTGGCCGGTCTGTTGACGGCGCTGGAACGCGGCGACGTGCTCTTCATCGACGAAATCCATCGGCTCCAGCCGTCCATCGAGGAGTATCTCTATCCGGCGATGGAGGACTACAAGGTCGACATCATCATCGACCAGGGACCGAACGCGCGCAGCCTTCCGCTCAACCTCGCGCGCTTCACCCTCATCGGCGCCACCACCCGGGCCGGCATGCTCAGCGCCCCGCTGCGCACACGCTTCGGGATGAATTGCCGGCTCGACTATTACACCGCCGATGAATTGCAGAAGATCGTCCTGCGCAGTGCCGGCCTGATCGGATTGCAGATCGACGCGGAAGGCGCCCTGGAAGTCGCCGCGCGCAGCCGGGGCACGCCGCGCATTGCCAATAATCTGCTCCGCTGGGTGCGCGACTACGCCCAGGTCCACGCCGGCAATCGCGTGACCCGCGACGTCGCCGACAAAGCCCTGGCCATGCTCGAGATCGACCGCGACGGCTTCGACGAAATGGACAAGCGCATCCTCGAAGCCCTGGTCCATAAATTCAGCGGCGGTCCGGTGGGGATCAATTCGCTCGCCGTAGCCATCGGCGACGACCCCGGCACGCTGGAGGACGTCAACGAACCGTATTTGATCATGCAGGGGTACATCAAACGGACGCCGCAAGGGCGTGTCGCCCTCCCGCTGGCCTACAAAAAACTCGGCGTCACCACCCCGAAGCGCAGCGGCGATTTGTTCGAGTGAGCCAGCGAGAACAAACCAAGGAGCGCCAGGCCAAAAGAGCCCAGGCTACAGAACGAGCACCGCATCAAAAGCGTTCTTCCCTTTTATGTCATCCCGAGCTTGTCGAGGGAATCTCTCGCATCCCGTGGGCGGAGGCGGCGGCTCTTGGTGTCGAATGCTCCACTGCCTCCGCCCGCGAGAAGCCAGAGATGCTTCGCAAGCTCGGCATGACTTCGAGATAGGGACGGCGCTCTGAATACCGTGTCGCCTCCGCGGCGATGCCTCATTGTGCATCGGACGTCGCCGCCGTCGCGGCGCGCACCAATTCCCAGGACCGCGTATTGAATTCAGAACCAAGTTTCCCGTTTTGGAGCAACCGTTGCAATGTGGATCCGGTGAATCTGCCCAGTCCCAACTTCCGGGTCTCAGCCACGACTTCCGTTCGCTCCTCGGGTGTCGCAGCGACATAGCGCTCGACTTGCTCGAGAAGGCCCTGCTCCATCGCCGGCGTGATCACTTCCGCCCGGGCGATCATCACACGCTCGATGGTGGTCGGCGCAGGCGCGATGGTAAGCGGCAGTGTGCGCTCGGTCCAGGAGCGCGGCAGCGTGTAGAGCACCCGCAGACCGGGCTCTCCAAACCAGGAATCCTCCCACGTCCGGATCATCGCCCTGGCCTCGCGTGGGTAGAGGCCGGCATTGGTCAGGGCGTCCAGGAGCGACGTGTTCAGACGGGGCGAACTTGCGATCATGGCCTTGCCGAGCGAGAGGTCGGCCGCCGTGATGGCATGCGCGCCGGCAGTCGCTTCGAGGCTCGCCCTCCGCGTTTCGCCGGGCTGAAGGTGCTTCACGTCGAGCCATGCTCCCCCGCCCGGTCGAATTTCGTAAACGAAAAGCTGCGGCAGTTCGTCCGCGCCGGTATTGGTAAGGATGATCTGCCGGGAATTCGCCGCGTCGAGTTTCACGGTGAGCGGCGCCTCCGCGCTGGCCAAACCGCGATAAAACAGGAATTTCTCGAATTCCACCTTGCCGCCCTCCCATTGCGCAAGCTCCGAGGAGTCGGTCTCACGCGCGGCATAATAATGACTCGGTGCCTGTTCCGTGAGCAACGGCACCGAACAGGCGAAGCGAGGCAGGACCTGGATGTTCCTCCAATGCAATACCGGCAGGCTCGGGTTGAATTCGAAAAGTCCATTCGGCTCCAGGGCGCTTTCCTGCGGATACCACTCGGTGATGGAGCCGCCGGGAAAGCGCACGGCAACGTCGACCGTGCGTGTGCGATCGCTGTAAAAGTAAATCACCGGCGTCTCCATGCGCTGGCGCTGCGCCGAGCCGGTTTTTCCAGCGACGACAATCCCGCGGATCCTCGCTTTACCCTGACTGCGCGTGCGGTCGTAAACAAACCGCGGCAAATCCGGAGCGACCAGTGGATTCCAAATCATCTGCACCCCATCCCCACCTTGGACGGACGTAAAGGTACCCCATTCGTGAACCACGAAATCGCTGCCCGATCGATCAAACAGTGGCGCATTGGTTCCTTTGATCGAGAGTTTCCACTCGTGAGCGATGAAATCGCGTTCCGGTTCAGCCGCCTTCGTGAACGCTGGAACCAGACCGAGAAAAGCGAATGCGAGGAGCAGTGTTTTCATGGTCCAATGATTTCACATCCGCCCGAGCTCGTTGTCACCATCGAGTCAGTGAATTGTCAAAAATTTGTCTGCGCCGAAAAATGGAAACTAACGGTTCCCGATTGCGACGCGACCGCTGCATTCAAAGCGCTTTGCCTTTTGGTGTCATGCTGCGCTTGCGGAGCAATGACTCCGAAGAAGGAGCGGCGTTCTCAATACTGCGGTCGCTTCGCGTCAAATCCTCGCCTTCGAAATGTGACCGTCGACGCCACAGGGTCTAGCTGCTGCCGTGTCCCAGGCAGGCCGTGACGAAGCCCTTGAAGAGCGGATGCGGCTTGTTCGGCTTGGACTGGAACTCGGGGTGGAACTGGCAGGCGAGAAAGTAGGGATGATCGCGCAGCTCGATGATCTCCACGAGCGTGCCGTCGGGCGAAGTGCCGGCAATGACGAAGCCCTTCCCCGTCATGAGTTCGCGATACTTCATGTTGAACTCGTAGCGGTGGCGATGGCGCTCGCGAATCTCCGCTTTGCCATAAATCTGGAAGGCCTTGGTGCCTTCGATGATCCGGGTCGTCCAGGAACCAAGGCGCATAGAAGCGCCCTTGTCCGTCACATCCTTTTGCTCCTCGAGCAAATCGATGACTGGATCCTTGGCGGCCATGTCAAACTCCGTGCTGTTCGCCTCCGCGAGACCGCAGACGTGGCGGGCAAACTCGATAGTCGCCACCTGCATCCCCAGGCATAGCCCGAGAAATGGCACTTCCTGTTCGCGGGCAAATTGGGTCGCGCGAATTTTGCCTTCGATGCCACGGTCGCCGAAGCCGCCCGGCACGAGGATTCCCGCGGAGTCGCGCAGAAACTCCGAGGGATGCTTTTCCTCCAGTTCTTCCGCGTCGACCTGGACAAGATCGATGCCGCAATCCGCGCCCGCACCGGCGTGGGTGAGCGATTCGTAGATCGATTTGTAGGCGTCCTGCAACTCGATGTATTTGCCGACGACGGCGATCTTCACCCGCTTCTTCGGCTTGACCACGCGGGAGACGAATTTCTTCCAGTCGGTCATGTCGGCCGGCGGTGCGGAGATATTCAGCAAACGGCAGACGGTATCGTCGAGACGCTCGTGCTGGAGCATGATGGGCATCTCGTAGATGGTGTGGTCGACGTCGCGCGCCTCGACGACGGCTTCGAGCGGCACGTTACAAAAGACGGACAGCTTGTAGCGCACGTCCTCGCCGAGGGGATGCTCGGTGCGGCAGACGAGCACTTGCGGGTGCAGACCGATCTCGCGCAGCTTGGCGATGGATTGCTGGGAGGGCTTGGTTTTGAGTTCCTTCGCCGCCTTGATGTAGGGGACCAGCGTCACGTGCATGACGATGGCATTTTGCGAACCGACTTCCTGGATGAATTGGCGGATCGCCTCGAGGAACGGCAGACCTTCGATGTCGCCGGTGGTGCCGCCGATTTCGGTGATGACGACATCACACGGCTGCTCGGTGCTGAGCTTGCGCAGCCGGGCTTTGATTTCATCGGTGACGTGCGGGATGACCTGGACGGTCTTGCCGAGGTAATCGCCGCGCCGCTCCTTATCGAGGACGGTCTGGTAAACTTGGCCGCTGGTCGTGTTGTTCGACCGCGAGAGCACCGAATGCGTGAATCGTTCGTAATGGCCGAGGTCGAGGTCGGTCTCGGCGCCATCGTCGAGCACGTAAACTTCGCCATGCTGGTAGGGGCTCATCGTGCCGGGGTCGACGTTCAGGTACGGGTCGAATTTCTGCATCACGATCTTCAGACCGCGATTCTCGAGGAGCGTGCCGAGGGACGCCGCCGCGAGGCCTTTGCCCAGCGAGGAAACGACGCCGCCAGTAACGAAAATGTATTTCACTGATAGGGGATTTGGGATGGATGAAGGACGAGGACTAAAAGATCAATTGCGCGCCAGCAGGCGCTCCACGGCGGCAACGTCAGCAGGAGTATCGACGCTAACGGCGGCATGCTTCGCCAGGATCACGCGAATCTTCGCACCGTTTTCGAGGGCACGCAGTTGTTCGAGCGATTCGGCCTGTTCGAGGATTCCGGGCTTCCATTTCACGAACTGGAGCAGGAACCGTGTCGAGTAGCCGTAAATCCCCTGGTGCCGGTAAAACTGCGGCCGCAGGCCATCATTGCGCACGTAGGGAATCGGCGAGCGCGAGAAATATAGCCCATTTCCCTCACGATCAAGCACCACCTTCACCATGTTCGGGTTGGTGATGTCGTCCTGCGGAGTGAAGACACTGGCCGAAGTGATCATCTCGATTTTCCGGTCCTTCGCCATGGCCGCGGCGAGCTTGGCCACGACGGCGGGATCGACCAACGGTTCGTCACCCTGAACGTTGATGATGTGGGTGAAGCCGCGGAGTTTTTTCGCCACCTCGGCCACGCGATCCGTGCCGCTGCGATGCTTCGGCGAGGTCATGGCGACTTCGGCGCCGAAGCCGGCGGCGGCGTCGGCGATGCGCCGGTCATCCGTCGCCACGATTACTTTTTGGATGCCTTTGGCGCGGGCGCAGCGTTCCCATACGTGCTGGACCAATGGCTTCCCGGCAATGAGGTGAAGCGGCTTGGCCGGCAGTCGGGTCGAGGCGTAACGCGCGGGGATGACGACGGCAACCTGAGGCATCCGAAGTCTTTAAGGCAATTGGCGTCATGCTGGCAAAATCTTTCGCGACAAACTGCGTATTCGACGCCGCGAGCGCCACCCATCGCCGCGTTTCGTGCTCCGACGATCGCCCGTGCACGATGAATCCTCTGCGCGCCACTCACACGCCTTCCAAAATAAAACGTGCAGCCGCGGCAAAATCTTTCGCCACAAATTCCGCGCCTGCGGTGTCCTCTTTCGAGCCATGGCCGGTAAGGACGAGGATCGACTTTGTCCCGGCATTGTGGCCGCACTGGACGTCCACCGCTTTATCGCCAATGAACCAGGAACGAGCCAGGTCGATTCCCAAATCCCGCTGCGCTTCGACGACCATGCCGGTCGCCGGTTTCCGCCGGGGTGAAGCCATTTCCGGCGCTTCCGGGCAGAAATAAGTGGCGTCGATCAACTCTTCTCCGAGAAGTTGAAGGAAGCGGGCCTGGACCGCCTCGTAATCGGCGAGGGTGTAATAATTGCGCCCGATCCCGCTCTGGTTGGTGATGACCACCAGACGATAACCGGCCTTCTTCAATTCGCGCAATGCCTCGGGCACACCGGGAATGATCCGCACCTGGTCCGGATGGCTGCAATAGTGCGCCTCCTCCATGAGCGTGCCGTCGCGATCGAGGAAAACTGCGGAGGTAAGGCGGGTGGACATTGAAGCAGCCATTTAAGCGGGAGAACGGCGGAGCGCCATTATTTCTAGGATTTTCGAAAAATCGGGGTCATCGCTCTTGTCAACATCCCCACCTTCTTTACCCGTTCGCCATGCCTCGCCCCCATCTGATCAAACGCCGCACCTTTCTCCAGCAACTCGCCGCCGGGGTAGTCGGCGCGCCGTTCATTGCGCGTGGCCTCATGGCCCAATCGCCGAATGGAAAAATCCGGCACGCCAGCTTTGGCGCAGCGGGAATGGCGATGAGCGACCTCACTTCCATTTCCAAACACCCCAATGTGGAGATCGTCGCCTGCGCGGACGTGGACCTCGGCCGGGCCAAGGAGTTCCGAAAGCTTTTCCCCGCGGCGCGGGTCTATCAGGATTTCCGTGAATTGCTCGAAAAGGAGCGTGACTTGCAGACGGTGAATGTCTCCACACCTGACCATATGCACGCCCGCATCGGACTGGCGGCGTTGGAGCGCGGGTTGAATGTCTATGGCCAAAAGCCACTCACCCACGATCTCGCCGAGACCCGCCGCATGACGGAACTGGCCCGCGAGAAGAAAGCCGTCACGCAGATGGGCATCCAAATCCACAGCGGCTCCGAGTATCGCACTGCGGTGAAGTTGGTGCAGGACGGAGCCATCGGAAAGATCAAGGAAGTCCACACCTGGAGCAGCAAAGCCTGGGGCGACACCGGCGCGAAGCCCGACCGCACCGATCCGGTTCCCGAGGGATTCGATTGGGATCTCTGGCTCGGCGTCTGCGAGCGGCGGCCCTTCATCAACAATGGCTGGTATCACCCGGCTAACTGGCGCAAACGGCTGGATTTCGGCACTGGGACTTTTGGCGACATGGGCTGCCACATTTACGATCCGGTATTCAAGGCGCTCGCGCTCACCGCGCCGACCAGTGTTCGCAGCGAAGGCGCCGCCCCCAACGATCACTCCTGGGCCACGGACGCCATCTGCCATTATATTTTTCCCGGCACCGCTTTTACCGAAGGCTCCACGGTCGCGGTCACCTGGTACGATGGAAAGCAACGACCACCGGCCGAAATCCAGGCACTGGCCATCGATCCCGACAAGGACGCGAACGACAAGAAGAACAAGCTCCCCGACCAGGGCAGCATCTTCCTCGGCACGCATGGTGTAATGGTCCTGCCGCATATCGACATGCCGCGGCTGTTAGGTGAAGCCAAGGGGCATCCGATTGTCGCCGTTCCCGGAGAAAACCACTGGCACCAGTTCATCAACGCGGCACGGGGCGAAGGCAAAACGACAGCGAATTTCGACTACGCCGGCCCGCTCACCGAAGCCGTGCTCCTGGGCAGCGTGGCCTCACGTTTTCCCAAGCAAACACTCGAGTGGGACGCGCGCGGGCTTCGCTTCACCAATGTGGATGCGGCCAACCAGTACGTTCGGCGGCGTTATCGCGCTGGGTGGGAGATTTAGATTCGGCGGCGTTCAGGTCGTCCAAATTCCTTCCGCCAGCACCAGTGCCGTGGTAAGGATACACCGATGAGCACGCTGACGATCGAATTATCAGACGATCTCGCCGCCCGATTGGCTGCGGCGAGCGAACGCGCGCATGTGTCTCAAAGCCAATTGGTGCAGGAGGCGTTGGAAAAGGCTTTGCTGCCAACCGGCGAGAGCCTAGCCGACAAAATGAAAGATGTGATCGGCTGCGTCGATAGCGGCGTGGGTGATTTGTCGACCAATCCAATACATCTGGAAGGCTTCGGTCAGTGGCGGAAGTAGTGATCCTGGATGCCGGTCCGCTGGTGGCGATGGCCGATCGCCGGGACGCTGCACACGAATGGACGGTTTCCCAATTGCGCCGTTTGCGTGAGCCGCTGCGCTGCTGTGGTGCAGTATTGGCCGAGGCGTCGTTTGTTCTTCGCCATTTTCCCATGCCCGTCCGGCGCATTCGCGCAGAAATCGAACGGGGTAATATCATCCCTGAGCCGGAGAGCGCCACGGTGTAGCAACGTTGCTTCGCACTGATAGAACAATACGCCAATGTGCCAATGTCCTTCGCCGACGCCTATCTCATAGCGATGGCAGAAGCGCTACCCGGCGCGCAGATTTTCACGCTCGACCGCGATTTCCAAATCTACCGCATGAAAAACGGGCAATCGCCCGCGCTCCTCGCTCCATTCGGAACGATTTAGACGGGCGATCCAACTGTGTCTTAAAGCTTCTTGTGCTTCGCCGATGGCTTGGGCGTCGCCGTGGCGTCGGCTGCTTTCGTCAGGTTATCCGCCGGCGCGATGGCGATCTTGATGACCACGCGGCGATTCTGCTGTTTACTCGCTTCGTCGACATTCGGCGGATCGAAGGACTTGCCTTTGCCAACGGCCACGATCTCGACTCCGAGGCTGTCGTGAATGTAACTCGCGACGTTCCTGGCGCGTTGCAGCGAGATTTCCCGGCACGCTTCATCGCTACCCACGGAATCGGCCCAACCTTCCGCGACCAGTCCAGCCTTCACCAAGTAAGGATAAATCTTCAGCAGCGGACCGAGTTTCTTGTCGACGATGTTCCGGGACTCCGGCGTGAGCACCCAATCGTCGAACTCGAAAAGCAGGCGCGGGCATATCTCTCCGTTGACGAGTTTCGCGCGGAGCGCGCCGCTGTTCATCCCCTTGCGCTCCAGATCGCTGAGCCGCTGAAGATACGGCATGATCGCTTCGCCTTCGTTGCGCCGCGCCCGGCCCGCTTCGTCAATGGCGCTGGTATCGATCACGAAGCCGCTGCTTGCCACGATGGCCTGGCCGCGCCAGGAGTGGCTCGATTCGGCGAAATCCCGCGCCGTTTCCCAATTATGCCGCGCTTCAAACGTGGGGCTATCGGGCTTGGCCGCCGGGACGTAGAGATAGACATAGCGGCAAAGCGCCCCCGGATACCTCCCGGCGCGCACCGTTTCCTCCGTCGGCTGGCACGCTGTGGGTGACCCCTCCAGGCCCACTCGCAGGACCTTGGCGTGATCCACGACCGACATCGGCACGAAACCGATCGCCCCTGGTTCCGCAGCGACGGCGTCACTCAGGGCGGAGTTTTCCGCGTGCCGTTTGGCGCTCGCCGGCACGCTCCGGCCCACCAGCACCGAGTCGCAGAAATATTTGTAAGTGCCCGAACGCTCCGGACGCGCGTGCAACTCGATAGGCAGGTTGTCACCGCCCACTTCGGACCAATTCTTGATCTCGCCGAGAAAGATGCGCCGCACCTGGGCGAGGGTGAGTTGGTCCACCTTGTTGTTCGGCGAAACGACAATCGCCAAAGCGTCGAGCCCCAGGGCATACTGCGCCGCGGGCTTGCTCAAATCGCCGCAGACCGCCATCAGATCGCGTCGCTCCGCATCGCTGATTGGCCGGGACGACATTCCGACATCGCACAAACCCTCGCCCAGAGCGATGAAGGCATCGCTCGATCCGGTCGGCCGAATCTCAATCGCCTGTGGCACGCCGCTCTTGTCGAGATCGCAGAGGACGGAATGAATCAACGCCTTCTCCCCTTCCGGTGTCTCGATTGGCGTCGTCACATCCTCGATTTTGGCGCTGGGATTCGTCTTCTGCCGCTGGGTCATGAAGTAATTGAAAGCCAGCGTCACCGCACATTGCGCTCCGACCGTGTTGGACCCCGCCAGGCGCAGGATGACGTTCTTTTTTCGCCCGTCCGCCTGCGGCGTATTCGCCACCGCCGCCGCCTCCGCCTGTCCCCGAATCTCATTTTCGGTGCCCTCCACCTTGACCAATCCTCCGCAGTCGGCGATGACCGTCTGGCCTTGTTCCGAGAGCGCGAAGCGAATGAACGGCGCCACGTCCGGATTCAACGATACCGGCGCGGTGTAGAGAAAGACGATGCGCGAGAGTGGATACATCTGCCGGCGCACGGCCGCCGCGTCGGGGAACACCGCCTGGTCCGGACTCATCGCCCCCTGTGGCGTGTCGTCATAAACCTGGAGACGTTTCACCCCGGGATGCAGCGCGTAGCTCTGGCCGACAAAACCGATGCCCCCGACCGTGGCCGCAACCTTGTCGGTAAGATCGCCGCTGCTCGTAAAAGCCGCGATGGCCTTGAGATCCTGCATCGGGCCGGGCTCGGGCCGGATGCGTTCCTTGAAAAAGTCGAGCGTGCCGCTGGGCTCCTTGCGGCGAACCGGGACAATCGCGTCGCCTGCCGGGGCGCCGCCGGAGTCGGTCCATTCCTTGAGTTGCTTCCAATCGGTCACCTTGCGCGAGTAAATCGCCTTCAACTCGCTGAACGAAATGCGGCTAAGGGGATTGCTTTTGTGCACGATGATGGCCAGTCCATCCAAACCGATCGGATGCTCTGTGCCCTGGCCGGGCTCCCGTCCGCGCCGGGTGAAACTGGACCCGTACTTCGCCTCGAGCGCCGTGGCTTCTGCTTCAGAAATTCCGCGCGAACTCATGCCGATGTCGCACTTTGCATCCGCGCTGCTGTAAAACCCGAGGAAGCTCTTGAAACAATCGCCCGAACCCGTGGCATGGATCTCCACGTAGGCCGGCGAACCATTGGCCAGCTTGCCCGTGACGTAGATGGTTTCCCCCTGCGCAACGATGGAGACATTCTTCGCCTGCTTCTTGTTTTCCATCCAGGCTTTGGCGAGCTCCGGTACGGCGCGCTCTCCAAGGGTATTCGAACCCACCAGCAAGAGCAGCCTCGTGCCTGGAGGACGCGCCACCGCGGCGATGAAGGTGCAGAGCAGCAGACAGACGATGAACGCACCGGTAAAGCGGGCACGTTTTGGGAGGGCCACCTTTCCGAATTTCGGATTGGCTGAGGGGGCATTTCTCCGGTCAGCCGGAGAAAGAGATGCATTGGCGCGCATGGGAATAAGAAGGCGCCGAAACCACTTCGCGCCTCGATTTCGGGCGCCGTGGTTCCGGATTCAAGATCGAGTTTGTGCGATCACCTCCTGCGTCCGTCACCAATGCCGGACAAAAAGCGGGGGAGCTTCGAGGGATCGCAGGATTTTTACCAAAAAGCCCTTGCGCCAATCAACCCCCTATTTTTCCCGCGAGGCGTTTTCCATGACCGTTTTCGACTGGCGCCCGTCGGTTCGAATCGTTCCAATCGATCCCATGAAGTTCCTCCCATCCCTCTTCCGCCGCGGTGTCTTTGTCTTGTTGTTCATCACCGCCTGGACGCTCCAGGCACAGACGCCCGCGCCGAAAAAGCCCGAACGCAAGCCTGACCCTTCGCTCGCGCCGGTCACCGATGAAGCCGGTCTGCCGCGCGTCCTGCTCATCGGCGATTCCATCTCCATGGGCTACACCATCCCCACGCGCGAATTACTCAAGGGTGTGGCCAACGTTCACCGCATCCCGACCAACGGCAACTCCAGCGACGTGGGACTCAAGCATCTCGACGAGTGGCTGGCCACCGACGGCGCGGACAAGAAGTGGGACGTCATTCATTTCAACTGGGGTCTGCACGACCTGAAACATTGGAAGGACGGAAAGCTCGATCCCGCCGGCCCACAGGTGAACACGGTCGACCAATACGAGAAGAATCTGCGCGAAATCGTCGCCCGGCTGAAGAAGACCGGCGCCAAGCTTATCTTTGCCACGACCACGCCCGTGCCGGAAGGAACCGGAGGACGCGTTGCTAAAGACGAGATCGGTTACAACGAAGCCGCGCTGCACGTGATGAAAGATGAGGGCGTCGCCATCGACGACCTGCACGCCATGGCGGAGTCGAAACTCGCGGAGATCCAATTGCCGCACAACGTCCACTTCTCGAATCCAGGCTATAAGGTCCTGGCGGCGCAGGTGGCGGCATCGATCAAGACGGCACTTGGGAAGTAAGAGGCCGCGTCGCACGGAAAACGTGGCCTAAAAGAAATCCGAAGCATGCGCCGGAGGCGCCTGAAGTAGGAGAGGCTTCCAGCCTCTCAAAGAGCGGCAGGGATGCCGCTCCTACTTCTTTCGGCCCTTAAAGGCCGCGGCCTCTCCGCAGGAACGCCACGCCGGGCTTAATCCTGTCCGCTTGATTTTTCTCCGCTGACGGGCAAGGTCGCGGCGATGCACGTCCCGCAGACCGAAGTCATTCTCCGGCACGAAGAAGTGGAACTGGCGCGGGTCACGCTGCCACCGGGTGAATACGTGATCGGACGCGGCGAAGAAGCCGAGATCTTCGCCGACACCGCTCTCATCTCGCGGCGGCACGCACGCTTGATCATCACCCAGGACCAACTCTCGCTGGAGGATCTCGGGAGCAGCAACGGCACCTTTGTCGGCGGCCAGCGCATCGGCGAAAGCACGCGGCTCTTTCCCAATCAGCACGTCCGCCTCGGCGACGTCGTCCTGGAAGTCCATCGCGAGCGCGTGTCTTCCCACTCCGGCCTCACCCTCGCGCCGGCCCAGGAGGCAATTCGCCGGCATCTCCCGGACGAACTTCTCGCGCAAAAACGCTACGCCATCGGAGGCCAGGTTGCGCGCGGGGGCATGGGCGCGATCATGCATGCCTGGCAGCAAACAACCCGGCGCGACGTCGCCATGAAGGTGATGCTGGAAAGCCACGACGAGGCCAGCGTGCTGCGCTTCATCGAGGAGGCCCAAGTCACGGCGCAACTCGAGCATCCCAATATCGTCCCGATTTACGAACTCGGCGTCGACGAGCAGGACCAGCTCTTCTACACGATGAAGTTCGTTCGCGGCATCACCCTCACCAAGGTCTTGTCGCTGATCGGTCAGGGCATTCCCGAGACGGTGAAGAAGTATCCGCTGAGCGCGCTTCTCACCATTTTTCAAAAAGCCTGCGACGCGCTCGCCTTCGCTCACGCCAAGGGCATCATCCACCGCGACCTCAAACCGGAGAACCTGATGCTGGGCGATTTTGGCGAGGTCATGGTCATGGATTGGGGACTGGCGAAAAGGCTGAATGACGATAGCCGGTCTTCGTTTGTCGAGAGCGGCGTTCCGGGTTTGAGTGCTCTGTCCGACCGCGAGCCGTCGTCTGGAGAAACTCTCGTGGGCTCGGTCATGGGCACGCCCCAATACATGAGCCCGGAGCAGGCCCGCGGCGAAACCGAAAAGTTGGATATGCGCAGCGACGTCTATGCCCTCGGCGCCATCCTTTTCGAAATCATTTTCCTGCGCCCGCCCGTGGCCAACGATGACAACCCGTGGAACATTGTCGCGAAAGTCGCCCAGGGCGTCGTGGAATGGCCGGCGACGACCGCGTCGGCTTCGCGAAAGCCCGGAAGCGCCGCGCCGGCGCTCCCTCACCTGCCCGGCGGCCGGGCGCCGGAGTCACTCGTCGCCGTTTGCCGCAAGGCGCTGGAATTTCGCGCCGACCGCCGCTACGCCAGCGTCGTCGACTTTCAGCGAGACCTCGCCGCTTTCCAGAATGGCTTTGCCACGAGCGCGGAAAACGCCGGGACGTGGAAGCAATTCCGGCTGTTGATCCGCCGCAATCGGGCGGTTTCCACGGCGATCGCCGCGGCGCTGCTCATCGTCGCCGTCGTGACCGCATTCTTCACGATCAACGTCGTGCGCGAACGCAACCGCGCGGAATCCACTCTCGGCGAATTGCGGGGCACGGCGCCGACCTTTGCCGCCCAATCACGCGCCTTGACCGAGGATGGCAAGCTCGATGAAGCCGTCGAAAAAATTTCTTACGCCACAAAGCTCGACCCGAAAAATCCGGACTACGCCTTGCAGCGCGGGCACAGTCTGGAAGTCGCGCTGCGTCTGCGCGATGCCGTCGCCGCCTATCACCGGGCGCTCGATCTTCGCCCTGGGGACGCGAGCGCCCAGCAAAACCTCGAGCTCTGCGAACAGTTACTCACAGAGAATGGCGGCAAGGACGACCTCCCTCAGGCGCAGGTGATCAAGCTCGTCGACGCCTTGATCGCCCAGGGCCGCCAGGTCGAAGCCAATCCGCTGGCCCAGCGCGTTGGCAAAGGCACCTCCACCGCCGAGAATGCACTGCGGGCCCGCCTCAAAGCCTTGAGCGCGCAACCGGGCTGGAACAACGGGCGGGTGCACGTGCAGCCCAATGGCACTCTTGCTCTATCGTTAAACGGCCTGCGCGTCGGCGATCTCAAGATTCTCCAGGGATTTCCCATCAGCTCACTGGAAGTGGATGACCCAAGTTTCAGCGACCTTACCCAATTCAAGGGCCTGCCGCTCAATCATCTCAGCGTCAGCAACACCGCGGTCTCCGATCTTTCGCCGCTGGCCGGAATGCCCCTTGAATCGCTGGGGATGAGCCGGACGCAGGTCACCGATCTGGCACCGTTGCGCTCCCTCAAGCTGCGGGAACTGTGGGCCGCGCAGAATACGCTGACCAATCTCGACGCGCTCGCCGGCCAGCCCCTGGAACATCTCGACGTATGGGGCAGCAGGATCAGCGACATCAGTGCGCTGCGCGGCATGCCCATGCGGGATCTGGAGATCGGCGTGACCCAGGTCAGCGACGTCTCGGTGCTGGCCGGATTGCCGCTCAAATATCTTTCTTTGCAGGGCTTGAATCTGACGGCGCTCCCGCCCCTCAACGCGGCCGCGCTGGAACGATTGAATCTCAATGGCAACCGCGTTACCGACCTCCGCCCGCTCATGGCCTTCAAGCTCAAGCGACTCGAGCTGAATGGAAATCCGGTCGATTTGATCGTGCTACGCGGGATGCCTCTCGAATTCCTCGATATCGGATCCGATAGCACTCCCTTTGATCTTACCCCCCTGGCCGAGTGTTCGAACCTCGAAGAGATCATTCTTCCGAAGTATTTCCTTCACGAGGAAGTGCTGCGCAAATTGCCGAAAATGCGCCGCCTGCGCATGAACTCCTACCAAAAATATTCCCTGCCCACGAAGCAGTTCTGGGCGGAGATGAAACCCGAATGGCTGGCGCTCGCCCATGGCCGCAGCATCGTCGAGTTCTCGGGTCTCAAATACTCGTCGCAGAATCCGGTGAATCTCGAATCCGATGGCACGCTCAGCATCAATCTCGACCACGCCAAGGGAGGGCCGCTCCCGTCGTTCGCGGGCCTGCCGGTGAGCCGTTTGAGTTGCGAACAATCGAGCTTCACCGATTTCTCGCCATTGCAGGGCTTGCCGCTCCACAAGCTCAGCCTCAATGGCGTGCACATCAGCGACCTCGGCCCGCTGCGAGGCATGCTCTTGCAGTCGCTCAATTTGAATAACACCCAGGTGAAGGATTTCACCCTGCTGCGTGGGATGCCGCTCCAGGAATTGTATCTCAGTAACCTCGGCCTCACCGATATCTCCTTCCTCCGCGGCTGGCATCTGCGCCGGCTGGACTTGGGCAACAATCCGGTCGCGGATATCAGCGCTCTCGCCGGGATGCCGCTCGAATGGTTCGTGGCCAGCGGCACGAACATGGGCGACATCAGCGCGCTCCGGGGAATACCGCTCAAGTTCCTCACCGCCACCAACGCCCACATCCGGGATTTCTCTCCTCTGCGAGGAATGCCGTTGACCGATTTGAATGCCGAAGGAAATCCGGCAGCGGACCTCACTCCCCTGCTCGATCTGCCCAAGCTGGAAAAGCTGCGGATCAGCGGCAACCCGCAACAGGTCGCCGTCCTCCGCACCCACCCGACGCTGAAATACCTCGCGACGAATTCGGGCGACCCGCTGCAGTCGGTGGCCGATTTTTGGGCGGCCTTCGACGCGCAGCATCCGAAGCATTGAACTGACGCGAAAATCCAGATCCCAAGCGGAGAAAATGGACCGCGGATTACACGGATTTCACGGATTGATTCCGCAGCGGAGGATTTAATCCGTGGAATCCGTGGAATCCGTGGTTCCCCTCCCTTTAGTTTTTGCCAGCGTCGGGCCGAACTTCTGTCTTGGGCGAAGCTTTCGCAGCGCCGCTATCGTCATCGTTCTCGCACTCACACTTGAGGTTCCAAACCTTCACGTCGCCGACCCAGGCGGATTTGTTCACGGCCAGCGTGATCATCCGCTTCGTCGGGTGCGCGATTCCTGGAGACTGGAAATGTCCGATGTATTTGTCATCGATCGTCACGCGCATCACATCGCCATCCACCACCACGAGCAGCGTGTGCCACTCGCCCGCTTTGAGATCGAGCGGGAAGTCCTTACGCTTGCTCTTGATCAAGCTCATGACCTCCGGCGAGCGATCCCCGGCCTCGATTCGCTCGTGAATGGAGTTTTCCATATTCCCGGTCTTCTCGTCCACGAGTCCGATCGACTTCAGCGTCAGGTGGGCGATGCAGAGGTGTCCCGCGTGGACCGTCTTCAATTGACGATCGACGAAATCGACACCGAGATCGTCACCTTCATCGAGTTTGAAGCGCAACTTCACCGCTCCGTCCTGGAAGGCCACATCATGAAAAATGGCGACTCCATGATTCGCCACCGCCGCCTTGGTGACATGCAAGGCCCCATCCTCCAGCGAGGCCTGTTTCGCGCCCTGCGCCCGCCACGCGCTGTTCGTCGTCCAGCCATTGCCGATCTCCTCCTTGTCCGGCGTCGACTCATGGCGGTTGAAATCGTCCTGGAAGAGAACCGTGCCATTCTCGCGGATCAACGTGGCATCATCCGTCGCCAGGAGCGAACCGGTGGCAGCGAGGAGCAAAAAAAGGATCGGCGCGAGTCGAAGAGGGTTCATGGAAAACGACGGTGTGGGTAGATGATCTGAATCGGCGATTGGTGCTTGGAGAGCCGCTAGTGTTCCTCAGCCGCCAGAGATGCGCAAAGAATCTCGCGCTCATTGCGCACGAAGATGCAGCGATTGGCAAAAGACGGCGGCGACCAGGTGATCTTGCGTCCGCCAAACGGATACACGGGTTCGATCACTTTTACCCGGCTAATCTCCTGGTAACCCGAGGGCGTGAGCCGCGCGCGAATCAATTCGCCGAGGTTGGTAAAAAGGAAAACGCCATCATCGTTGGGCGTCAGATGAATGCTTGATCCGCTCTTGCGATCGGTCACCTTGTCCGTCCGCCAAAGTTCTTTACCGGTGAGGGCATCGAGACAAACGAGATCACCTTTGTTCGTCGCGGAATAAACCGTATCTCCCACCAACAAAGGCGTCGACGTATTGCTCAGGATGCGTTTTGACGCGCCCCCACTTTCCGGCCAGAGGACCGAGGCTCCTGGTTTATCGGCATCCAGTTTCAGCATGAGGCCGCTCGCCAGCAGCCGATCGCCCACCCAGACCGGCGTGTCATTGGCATCAAAGGCGGTCGTGGTCACGGGATGCCGCCACAGCATCGTTCCATTTGCCGGTTCCAGCGAGGAAATGGATTCGGCGGTCCAGACGATGAGCTGCCGCCGACCAGCCGCCGTGATGATGATCGGGGAACTGTTCGTGACCGGTTCATCGAGCGCCTTCCACACTTCGCCGCCCGTGCGGCGGTCGAGCGCCAAAACGCACGCTCCCGGCTTGCCGCCCACAAAGAGTATGACCCGCTCGCCATCGATCAACGGCGATGCCCGGGCGGTGAACGACTTCACGTCGTAGTCCTTGGCCAGGTCCTTTTTCCAGACCACTTCGCCCGTGTCCGCAGCGAGGCAACTCACCGCGCCGTTGATACCGAGAGCATAGATTTTTCCATCCACCACTGCCGGAGTGGCCGTGGGTCCTCCAGCCTGGTCCTCCGCGTAGGCCCAATCGGGATAATCGACATCATACCGATAAGTCCAAAGGAGCCGTCCGCTGGACGCGTCGAAGGCGCGTACCCGCTCGTGCGCCGTCGGCTTCACCAGTTCCGCATCCGCCAAAAAAACCCGTCCCCCGGCCACCACCGGGCTCGACCACCCGCTCCCGGCTTCCACGCGCCAGAGAACCTTCAATCCATCGCGCGGAAACGTTTCCTCGATCCCCGACTCCCGCCACACTCCATCGCGCTCAGCGCCACGCCATTGAGGCCAGTCGTCCGCACGAACCGACAGCAACAACAGAAAAGCAAAAGCGCTGAGCGTTGCCAGGGCGCCCGAGGAGGAGCGGGAATGCATGCAAGCATAAGCTTATCCACATCTATTAACGTAGGGAAAATGGATTTCCGTTCCACCGATTAGGACACGTCGGTCATCTGGCGTTCTCGCTGATCCAAATTGCGCGAGCGTCATTTACTAACTTCGCTGCCTTCGAAGGGCAATTTCGTCGTCTTCACATCCAGCAACGGCCCGAGTTCGTAGACATGGGTGTAGCCGTAGGTAGCCAGCGCGATGTAAGTCGAAATATTGAGCGACGCCGGCGCGCTCTTCGAGGCCAGCGATACCGGCGCGCCGCGAAAGTTGTTGTTGCAGTAGATGAGGATGCGGGTGGTTTTGCTCGGAATTACCCCGGCCAACGCATCGGCGGTAAAATCGGTAAAAGGCAAGCTCACCGCGCCGCGGATATGGCGGAGGGAGTATTTGTCCCGGCTCCGCGCATCCAGCAGGATCGTGCCCGGTTCCGCAGCCAGGGCGGCGAATTGTTCTTCCGTCACCCGCCGCCGCTCCCGGACGGGCTGGACCTCGGCCGCGATTTTTCGGAACTGGGTATAATCAATGAGCGGGTTGCGAATGGGTTCCGCGGCTTGAGCCATCGGAACGACGAGGAGAAGAGAGGCGAGGATCGTTTTCACGTCGCCAATCCTCGCGCAACTCCACCGGTCATGTGTCAGCCGGAGGTGCGGGTTTCGTCAAATAATTGTCACGCGCCGCTGACGCACTCAAGGCCACCCGTTCTCGAGTTCCGCGCACGGGAGCCGCAGCATTCTTTGACATTCTGAAGTTGCACTTCCGCGCGGCACGGCGGAAAACGCCCGCCATGTCCCTCCGTAAATTCCTGCTTTGGCTTCACTTGGTCGTCGGTCTCATTGCCGCAGTTTTCCTCGCCATCCTCGGCTTTACCGGCGCAGCCATGGTCTACGAGGTACCGCTCGATCACGCGCTGAATGCGAAGCTCTACCACGTTGCGCCACAGGGCCACCCGCTCGGCCTCAACGAATTGGTCGCCGCGGTGGAAAAAGCTTCGGCTCCCGGGCGCGTGACTGCGCTGTTCTTCGCGTCCGAAGAGGATATCGCCACGAGAGCGACCTTGCGCAACCCCGATGGCAAGAGCCACACCGTGACCGCGAATCCTTACACCGGCGAAATCATCGGCTCGCTGGGCACGGCCAATCGCTTCTTTCCGAAGGTGCACCAGTTTCACACCAACCTCCTCCTCGGCAAGCCGGGCAAAATCATTACCGGTTGGGGCGCCCTCCTCCTCGTCGTCCTCTCCCTCACCGGAATCATTCTTTGGTGGCCGCGCAAGATTTGGAAGATCAGCGAATGGAAACCGGGGCGCCGGGCGAACTTCGATTTGCACAATGCCCTTGGTTTCTGGTCCTCCATTTTCATGTTCCTTTTTGGCGTTACCGGTTTGGTCGTCCATTTCGACGAGGAAACCGCCCAATGGATCGGCCGGCTCACCCATACACCGGCGACCATGCCGATCCCGCAGCCGAAACCGTCTCCCAACGCGAAGCCCGCCAGCGCGGACCAACTCTACCAAGCGGCCATGCAGGCTGCGCCGGGTGCCCAAGTGATCGGGATGCTGGGTTTGGGCAGCACTCACGGGGCCGTCCGCGTGATGATGCATTTCCCCGAGGACAACACGCCCGGAGGCCGCACCGGCGTGTTCCTCGATCCCACCTCGGCCGAAGTGTTGCTGGCGCAAACATCGCGGGACGCTCCGCCGGGTTATCGCCTTGCCAAGTTCTGGAATCGCCAGTTGCACACCGGCGACATTCTCGGCTGGCCGTCACGCATTATCGCCTGCCTGATGAGCCTCTCCCTTCCGCTGCTCGCGCTCACTGGTCCGCTCATTTGGTGGGGCAAATTCAAGCGGCGGCGCGAAACGCCATCCTCCGCTGTCTAGCCCGATCGCGGGAGACATCGAGACATCCGACGTTTCGGCGAAGCCAGCCTTCTACGGCGACGGCGGTCGAAACACCACGGCCCCCGCGTGCAGCTTCCACGTGGGCTGATCTTTGGCCAGCGTGGCATAGTAGAGAGTCAGCACGCGGCCGTCCTTGAGTACCACACTGCTCGGGTAGCCGCAGTCCCGGCTGACGGCGTCTGTGACCAAGGCGAAGCGCTTTTCCCAGTCGAAGTGGCCTTGCGAATCGCCAACGATTCCGATGACCCCGAACGGCGGGTTCCGATAACCCATGATCAAGAGGACGCGTCCGTCGGGCAGCAGCGTGAGATCCGCGGGATGCACATTCTGCGGCACCAACGGTTGAATCGGCGTCCACGTGCGCCCGTCGTCCGTGCTTTCCGACTGGATCATGGCGTCGCCACGCGTGCGCGCGACTGCGAGGATTTTCTTATCGGGTAAACGCAGCAAAGAGGTCTCGGTGAGCTGCTCTTTTCCCGGCCCGATTTCCGAGAACCGGCTCCACGTTTGGCCGCGGTCCGTCGAGCGATAGACGTAGCTATGCAAACGCTCAAAGGGAATTTTCTCGCCGGCCGGGCGCTGACCGAAACCATAGATCGCCATGAGCATGGTTCCGTCCGGCAAGGTGAGGATTCGGCCATAGGGACTGCCGATGCCGATATCCGCGGTGTCAATCGGCGTGGGTTCCGACCAGGTCTTTCCCCCGTCCTTGGAGCGCGTCACCCACGTGCTTCGCTCTTTGTCGAGTTTGGGATCGTAGTGGTCGTGCTCGTCGTAGGTGGCGGTCTTCCAGAAACCGACCACTAGCGTGCCGTCGTCGGCTTGCCCCAGGGCGGGATTGCGATCGTCGATGGGCGAATCCACCACCAACGTGGGTTTGGTCCACGTTTTGCCTTCATCGCTCGAGAAGATCATGTCGAGCCGCCCGTGAATGGTCAGATGCCCGCCGCCGCCTCGCAGGACCGCAGCGATCCGGCCATCCTGCAAGCGAAGAGCCACGGGAAAGTATCCCTGCCCGGATACGGCCAGGTACCGCTCGACGGGAATCGGGGGCGCAGGCGCGGGCGGCGGCGGAGTCGCCGCGGGCTTCGAGGGTGTGGGCGTCTGTGCGTGGGAGAGGGAATCAACCAGCAGGAAGGCACAGGTCAGGATCAAACGGAAACGAGGGCAGGCCATAGGGGGAAGTGTGGTGTTCTCTCGCCAACCACCTGGCAGCGACTTTCTTAACGTGAACTTTGCGCCCGCGCAGTTCTTGCGAACGACAACCCAAAGAGAGTCCCGCGAGGATGGTTTAAGCATGGAAGGCGCGGCCAGTCCGTGCCAACATCCCGCCTCCTCCCGATGAAAAAACTCCTCCTCCCTGCTCTTCTCCTCGTCGCCTCGCTCGGCAGCGCCTTCGCCGTCGAATATAAGGCCGTGCCCGATTGGTATTCGTTTCCCGACGGCAAAAAAATCATCGGCAACATGCACGGGGATGTCGCCGTCGCTTCGAATGGCGAGGTTTACGTCAGCGTCATGGATCCGAAAGCCGGGCTGCAGGTCTTCTCGCCGGACGGCAAATGGGTGCGCAACGTGCCCAATGCCCCGGCCGACTTTCATGGCTTCGTCATTCACAAGGAAGCCGACGGTGAATTCATCTACGGCGCGCGGCTCGGCACGGGCAACATTCTCAAGCTCACCCTCGACGGCAAGGAAGTGCTGAACATTCCGCCTTCGGCGATTCCCGACGAGTTCAAGCTCAAGGCTCCAAAAACCAAAAAGGGAGCCGACGGCAAGGAAGTCCCGAATCCGGATGCCGACAAACCAATCGTCCGCCTCACCGGCATGGACGTCGCCCCGAATGGCGATCTTTATGTGACCGATGGCTACGCCAGCGATTACGTCCATCGCTTCGACAAGACCGGCAAATACATCAAGTCCTTTGGTGGCAAGCAGCCGCCCTACAGCTTCAAGACCCTCCACAAACTCGCCATCGACACCCGGTTTGATCCGCCGCAGATCATTGCCTGCGACCGCGCCAATGGACGGGTCGTCCACCTGTCTCTCGATGGAGATTTCCTCGGTGTCATCGCCAAGGACCTCCTTCTGCCCGCAGCCGTGGCGGTTCACGGCGATCTCGCCGTAATAGGAGAACTCAAGGGCCGCGTCACCGTCCTCGACAAAGCCGGACAAATCGTCGCGCAATTCGGCGCCAACGATCACGCCGACGAAACTGGCACCAATAGAGTCGCGCCGGACAAATGGCGCACGGGTATCGTCACGGCGCCCCATGGCGTGGCCTTCAATGCCAACGGCGATATTTTCGTCTCCGAATACAACATCTACGGACGCGTCCACCGCTTCAACCGCCAGTAAGCCGCAGCGCGCATGAGCCGGAAGTATCGCGTCGGCATCATCGGCTCGACCAAGCGCGGCGGCTATGGCCACGGAATCGACATCGCGTTCCGCGATGCCGACGTTTTTGAGGTCGTCGCCGTCGCCGACGACGATCCTGCCGGGCTCGCCGCGACGGGCAAACGTCTTGGCGTCACCAGGCTCTACCCGGGCTACCGTGAGATGCTGGCGCAGGAAAAGCCGGAGATTGTCGGGATTGGCCCGCGGTGGCTCACCGATCGCGTCGCCATGGTCACTGCCGCAGCCGAGGCCGGCTGCCACATCTTCTCGGAAAAACCGCTGGCCGCAACGTTGCGCGATGCCGACGCCATGCTCGCCGCCTGTCAGCGCGCCAAGGTGAAATGTGCGCTGGCCCACCAGCTTCGCGCTTTGCCTCCCGTGCGCGCCGCTTTCGCGGACATCCACGCCGGCAAATACGGCAAGGTGCTCCGGCTCTATGGCCAGCCGAGCGATGATGCCCGCGGCGGCGGTGAGGAACTCATCGTGCACGGCACGCACTTTTTCGATCTCATGATCTCACTCGCCGGACCGCCCCGCTGGGTCAGCGCGCACCTCGCCACCGGTGAAAAGGACGCCACGCTCGCCGATAAACACGAGGGCCGCGAACCCGTCGGTCCCATCGCCGGCGATTCCGCGGCGGTGATGATCGGCTTCGACCACGGCGTCCGCGGTTTTTGGAATTCCACCGCCAATCTCAGCCGCCATGGCACGATCTACGGCCTCACGATCCAGTGCGAGCAGGCTACCGTCTGCCTGCGAACCAAGGGCGAGGTCTTCATCTATCCCGGCCCGGTCGTCGAACCGGAGAATACGCAAAAAATCTGGGAAAAGGTCTGGGTGGAATCGTGGCACTTCACCCCCGAACACCAGCCGGCCCCGCTCAACGATTACCTGCTGCGCGCCAACCAGACGCTCGTTCACGAACTCGCCGCGGCCATCGAGCACGACACCGAACCAACGGCCAGCCTCGCCGACGCCGTCCTGGTCACCGAAATCATCCAGGGCGCCTACGCCTCCCACTTCGGCGGCGGCCAGCGTCTCTCCATCCCCCTCGCCGACCGCCGCCACCCACTCGAGGCGTAATCGCGCGAGCGCCACGCACGTCATTCGAGATGTAAGTGTGCGAACGTGTGAAGGAACGCTCACGTAGTCAGAAGGACGTTGCGATTCTTCGTATTTTCCGTTTTACGGAATGGATGTTTGGACCTGAAATACTCGTTAGATCGCTTTCGAAAGCGGTCCCAACGGGGAGCAGCGGTGAATTGTGGCAATACCACTCACGTGGAGACCGACATTCAAAAATAGCCTGTTGGGGCACCCTTTTCGACGTATTGCGCCATTGCGCGAAGCTTCGTGAACATGTCGCCAAGGGGCGAGTGGGATTCGGCATCAACCACGAGATGAGGGATTTCATTCATGGCCGAAAGAAAAACCTCGACCTAGTCTTATGCACACCGGCAGATGCACCACTCAAGAAAGCCCAAACATTTGCTTCGTTGGTGCAACGCTACCAGATCGTTCTCACCAGCAAAGAGTCTGAATCCCTCGACGCTCTGCCGGAGTTAAAAGAGACAAAAGTCGGCGCCGTTCAGGCGGCGCTGGAGGCGAAGGCGTGTATGACAGAGCACGTCAAAGCTAGACCCCGGCTCTACGACGAACTGCATTCAAGCCACCAAACCATTCACGGGGCATCCTCGACCGCGATCGCCATCGGGTTTGTAATGGTGAACCTAGCAACGGAATTTCAAAGTCCCAGCAGAGGCGAACCATCGCATCACAAGCAGCCCGCCGTGACTGAACGAGTCATTGAAAAAATACGCGAGCTACCACGGCGTTCTTCAACCGGACAAAGCGGCTTTGACGCGATCGGTGTCGTGGTCATCGACTGTCGCAACGACGGATCTCATCCTGTCGAACTCGTCAGCCAACCTCCAGCCCCCGCCGCGGAAGATATCCTCAACTATTCGCAGATGATTTTGCGAATCGCGCATCTTTACGAGAGCCGGTTTCCTCAACTTTGAAAAAGCGTGCCAATCGTCTCGATAGGCGAAATGGTTGAAGCGTCTCACACTCCCAGACGACAATTACGCGAAACCCCAAGGCACGAAGGCGGCGGACGGCACTTTCATCGCGAGTCCGATTCGCTCGGAACTTCTCCATCCACAACACGCGGTTTCGTTTGGGTACAGTCGCCCTCTCACAACCCGCGTGGTGATGCCAATAGCAGCCATGGACGAAAATCGCCCAGCGGTTGCTAGCATTGGATAAATCCGGACTACCGGGTAAAGAACGCCGATTGATTCTGTACCTTATTCCGAGCGCTGAGACTGCTGCGCGGACAGCCAACTCAGGCTTGGTCCGCGACTGTCTGACCAGTGCTAGCCGGGCAGAGGTCGCTGCGTCGACTTCCCATGCGGTGACTCGGCTCACCACCAATCACGCTGCGGCAGCCATTTCGACGGCCCGCAAATGTTCCTCTAGGACATCAATAAAGCCGGGCGGGAAACGAAGCGAAGAAATCTTGGTTCGCTCGAGAAATCCGCGGGTGGCCTTCACGGACAGCGGCTCCAATGGATACCGCAAAAACCGCGCAAGGCTTGGACACTTCTCTCGAATAGGAAATGCCGATGCATCGGAAACATACCGACCGGACCCGACGTTCCAAGCGGCTCGGGGCCACGCCGTTTTGCGCGCGAGCAACGAATCCAAACCATCATTGTAGGCCACCGGTTTACGCAATTTGCTGCCGATCCACGCAGCGGCACTGACCGTAACCGCATTTCCGGCCAGTTTCCACCGGACCCCCTTCTTAGCGACCATTTCAGCGGGCTTTGTCCAGTTTTCCTCAAAGCCTTGGAGTCGCTCGGCATCACGGATGTCGGGTTTTCCGACTCGGCCGTCCGGGAGAATGATGGCCGGTTGTGAAGGAATGCCGATCGTGGAACCGCCTTTGAGAGTTGGAATCGAATCAACTGCCCACCCAAGACCGCGAATGCCTTCCGTCCAGTAAAATCCACACGCCCACTCCCGCCAGTTCCCGGAATATTCAGCGGCGACGGCTTCGCCACTCAGCAGGATATCGCGCGGGTCTTTATCCAACGAGGCAAGCAAATAGACGCGTTCGCGTCGTTGGGGAACGCCGAACGCCCGAGAGTTGACGATGCGATATGCCCATTTGTAGCCCAGTTGCTCTAAATTCGAGACGACTACCTCCATCGCGTGGCCCTTGTTCAATTGGAGCATGAACGGTACGTTTTCGATCAAAACCAGCGGAACACGCTGACGCTTGAGTAAACGAAAAACCTCCCCGACCAACCCTGACCGCGCCCCGTCGATTCCCGCAGTATTGCCAGCCTGACTAAGATCCTGGCACGGAAACCCAGCAGCAAGCAGGTCAATGCCGGTCGGAAGCGCCTTGAGCGTCGTTACGTCGTCATGCAGCGCGATGTCAGGAAATCGATTCCGGAGGACTGCCGCAGCAGCGGAATCGACTTCGCAAAGCAGCTTTGTCTCGTGCCCAGCTTTCGCCAATCCGAGTTCAATTCCGCCTATACCCGCGAAAAGACCGACAGTTCTCAAGACAGTGTTCATTTGAACTACAATTTCCGATTTCGGACCAAAATTCAAGTGCGAGATAGCGAAATAATGTCAGCAGTTTTTCAGCCGGACTCGTCGATATTACCGATCGCCCGCGCATATACAAGGTGCAGGCTCGCCGCTCTCTGGATCTCATGCATCACTGGACCTAATTTCCAAGGTTCGACAGAGGTATACGGGCTACCAATCATCTCCCATGAACATGACCCGCCGCACCGCCCTCCAGCGCACCGCCACTCTTTCCCTCGGCGCTGCGATTCTTCCGAAACTCCGCGCCGCCGATCTCGATTCCGCGCACCGTAAATTGCGGGTCGCGGTCGTCGCCTTGGGGCGCGGCATGGGCCACGTGAAGGCGCTGCTTTCGCTGCCCAACGTGGAGATCGCCTACCTCGCCGAAGTGGATCCGAAACGGCTCGAAGTGGGCATGAAAGCGGTCACGGAAAAGCAGGGTTCGTCCTGCCAGGGCGTGAAGGATTTCCGCACGTTTCTCGACGACAAATCGCTCGATGCCGTTTTCATCGCCACACCGAATTTCTGGCACACCCCCGCGGCCATTCTCGCGCTGAAAGCCGGCAAGCATGTCTATGTCGAAAAGCCGGGCAGCTCGAATCCCCACGAAGCGGAATTGATCGTCGCCGCGCAGAAGAAGTATGGCCGCCTCGTGCAGATGGGAAATCAGCGGCGCACGTGGATGAAGGAAGGCATGGCCGCACTCCACGGCGGGGCCATCGGCACGGTGCGCTATGCGCGTTCCTTTTATTACAATGCCCGCGGGGCGATCGGCCAGGGCAAGCTGAAGGCTTCGCCCGATATCGACTGGGATCTGTGGCAGGGACCGGTGACTTCCGATGGAGACATCAAGCCGTTCGTCCATTACGACTGGCATTGGCTCTGGCACTGGGGCAACGGCGAACTCGGCAACAACGGCATTCATTTTCTCGATATTCTCCGCTGGGGCCTGCAGGTGGAATATCCCGAGCGGGTCACTTACAATGGCAACCGCTATTGGTACCAGGACAAGCAGGAGACACCGGATACGGGTGTGGCCCTTTACGATTGCGGCAAGGCCGGCGGCATGGAGTTCGTCCAGAGCAGTTGCCATCCGCGCCCGGCGGAAAAGCCCCTCGGCGAATGCGTCTTCTACGGCGAAAACGGCACGCTGGCTCTGACCGTCGCCGGCTGGCAGGTCTTCGATTCCAAGGGCACGAAGACCAGCGAAGGCAAGAGCAGCCTCAAGGGTGACGCCGCTCATATCGGTAATTTCCTCGAAGCTATTCGCGGCAACGAAAAGCTCAACAGCCCGATCGAGGAAGGCCAGAAGAGCACGATGCTCTGCCATCTCGGCAACATCGCCTACCGCACCAACACCGTGGTGCGCGTCGACCCGAAGACTGGCAAAATGATCGACAATCCGGCGGGCGAAAAACTCTGGAAACGCGAGTATCGCCCGGGCTGGGAACCGACGATTTGACCGAGTGCGGACTCGTCTGGCCTGGACCTACGCCCCCGGCATTGCCGCCTCGATCCCCTCGACGTAAAAGACCTCACACGCGCCTTTCCCGGTGTCCGTGCGGCTCAAGGATGTGTTCCAGTAAAAGCCGTTGGGCTTGCTGATGTTCACCAGATAACCCTTCATCGTGACGATTTCGCCGGGATAAAGATCGCTGATCACCCCGGCGATGGAGCTATTTGCGGCGACGAGATGATTATTCGAGGAATGGCAGTTCATTTCCTTCTCCGGGATCGGCGGCGTATTTCTCCAGTGGTAGAAAAAGAAGCGATTGCCCTGCGAAATATTGAGGATGTCGAGCACTGACTGGTCGGACATGGGACCCCAACCCAACGCGACGTCATAGGGGACCAGATCATTCCCATCGGTCCAATAATGCTTCGTGTGCAGAACCCGGGCGCGGATGGTGTAGGTCGCGACCGCCGTGATCGTGTAGTCCTTCACTTTCGCGATCACATGGGCTGGACAAGGTTCCTGCAACGGCTCCTCCGGCACCAGCACACCGGGAGGCGTGTGGAGGGACGGCCCAACCACCCAGGTAACGATGCCCCAGAGGATGGCGATTGCCGCGCAGAGATTGAAAACGGAGCGCATTCATTTAGGAAAAAGCACTGCTGGTGCCAACGCGAAGACAATCCGACAATGAGACAATCAGAGGAATGCGCTGATCGTTCGATCGCACCACCGATTGTCTCATTGTCTCCCTGTCTCATTGTCTGCTTCAATTCGCGCATGTTCACCCTGCTCCGCAACACGCTGCTCGCTACTCTCCTGGCCCTTGTTGCCACCACCCACGCCGCCCCCGCCCCGACCGTCATCAACCTTTGGCCCGGCACGGCGCCGGGTGAAAAGGGCGACATTGGCGAGGAAAAAGACATGTCCAAACCGACCGATGGGAAGCCGGGTGGAAAATCGATCATTCGCCTGGGTAATGTCTCCAAACCGACGATCACCATTTACGCACCGGAGGCGGACAAGGCCAATGGCACGGCGGTGGTGGTGTGCCCCGGCGGCGGCTACAGCATTCTCGCCTGGGATCTCGAGGGCACGGAGATTTGCGAGTGGCTCAACTCCATCGGCGTGACCGGTGTGCTCTTGAAATATCGCGTGCCCAAACGCGCCGGACTGGAGAAATACACTGCGCCCTTGCAGGACGTGCAACGCGCCATCGGCATGGTGCGTTCGCGCGCCCAGGAGTGGCATCTCAATCCCGCGCGCATCGGCGTGCTCGGTTTCTCCGCCGGCGGCCATCTCGCCGCGGCCGCGAGTAACAACTACAACGAGCGCACGTACCCGCATGTGGACGCCGCGGATGACACCAGTTGCCGGCCCGATTTCGCCGTGCTCATCTATCCCGCCTATCTCACCGTGAAAGATGAGGGCGACAAGATTTCGCCGGAGTTGCCCATCACCAGCAAGACCCCGCCGACGTTCATCGTCATGGCCGAAGATGATCCGGTCCGCGTGGAGAACGCGCTCTTCTACGCCCTGGCCCTGAAGAACGCCAAAGTCCCGTGCGAGTTGCACGTCTATCCCGAAGGCGGCCACGGCTATGGGCTGCGTCCCAATGGCAAGGCGGTCACCACCTGGCCGCAGCGCGCCGCCGATTGGATGGGCAAGCTGGGCCTGCTGGTGAAGTCTTGAGCGTTACGCCACCAAGTGTGGCACGCCGCACGCGCAGGCCGCGTTGGAGGTTGGCGCCGATGCACCCGGATCGTAGTTGAGATTCGGCGATAGCCAGCGTTCGACTTCCTGCACGGTCATGCCCTTGCGCAGGTGATAATCCAGCACCTGGTCACGGTCGATTTTGCCCAAGCCAAAGTAGCGCGATTGCGGATGCGCGAAGTACAGTCCGCTCACGCTCGAGCCGGGCCACATGGCGTAACTCTCCGTGATCTCCATCCCGGCATTGCGCTGCACGTCGAGGAGTTTCCAGAGGATGCCCTTCTCCGTGTGATCCGGGCAGGCCGGATAACCCGCGGCCGGCCGAATTCCGCGGTACTGCTCTTCGATCAGTTGTTCGCTGGTCAGGTTCTCGGTGCGGCCATAGCCCCATTCCTCGCGCACCCGTTTGTGCAGGCACTCGGCAAAAGCTTCGGCGAGGCGATCGGCCAGGGCCTCAGCCATGATCGCGTTATAGTCGTCGTGGTCCGCCTTGAAGCGCTCGATGATGTCGCGCAGGCCGTGGCCGCTGGTCACGGCAAACGCTCCGAGGTGATCGCGCAAGCCGGTGCTCTTCGGCGCGATGAAATCGGATAGTGATTGGTCCGCTTCACCCTCCTTCTTCACGATCTGCTGGCGGAGAAAATGGAAAGACGTTAGCTGCGCTGTCCGCGCTTGGTCGGTGTAGAGTTCGACGTCGTCGCCGACCGCATTTGCCGGGAAGAAACCATACACAGCGCGGGCGCGGAGCCATTTTCCCTCGATGATCTGGTCGAGAAGCTTCTGTGCGTCGGCGAAAAGTGAGCGCGCCTGTTCGCCATACTTCTCATGATCGAAGATTGCCGGATAGCGACCGCGCAACTCCCAGGTGTGAAAGAATGGCGACCAATCGATGAACTCGCGCAATGTCGCGAGGGGAAAATCCTCGAGCACACGAACCCCGGTGAATTCCGGTTGCGCGATGTCTTCGGCTTTCCATTCGATGCGCGTGCGGTTGGTCCGGGCCTTGTCCAGCGGGATGAGTTGCTGCGTCTGGCCGGCGTGCAGCGCGCGGGCCTTCGCCTGGTCGTCGCGATTGCGCGCGGCGAACGCCTGCCGTGTCTCTTCACTGATCAGGTTGCTGACTACGGGCACGGCGCGCGAAGCGTCGAGCACATGGACCACCGGCCCATGGTAGGCCGGCGCGATTTTCACCGCGGTGTGGGCTTTGCTCGTGGTCGCTCCGCCGATGAGCAAGGGAAGTTGGAAACCTTCGCGCTCCATCTCGCGGGCGACATGGGCCATTTCATCGAGCGAAGGCGTGATCAACCCGCTCAGGCCGATGACATCGACCTGCTTCTCGCGGGCCGTGGCGAGGATCTTCTCGCACGGGACCATCACGCCCAGGTCGATGACCTCGTAGTTGTTACAGCCGAGCACCACGCCGACGATGTTTTTGCCGATGTCATGCACGTCGCCTTTCACCGTGGCCATGAGCACGCGGCCTTGGGTGCGGACTTCGCCGCCCGCGGCGAGGGTCGCCTGTTTTTCCGCCTCCATGAAGGGCAGCAGATAGGCCACGGCCTTTTTCATGACCCGCGCGGATTTCACGACCTGCGGGAGGAACATTTTGCCCGAGCCGAAAAGATCGCCGACCACATTCATCCCGTCCATCAGCGGCCCTTCGATGACCTGCAAGGGCCGGGGATATTTCAAGCGTGCCTCCTCCGTATCTTCGACCACGAACGCGTCGATGCCTTTGACGAGCGCATGGGAAAGCCGCTCCTCGACCGGCAGCTTGCGCCATTCCTCCGTGGTCTTCTCGGCCACGCCGCCAGCCGCCTTTTGCTTCACCGATTCGCCGAATGCGACGAGCCGTTCGGTGGCATCGGCGCGGCGATTGAGCAGCACGTCCTCGACGAGCTCGAGCAATTCCTTGGGAATCTCCTCGTAGACTTCGAGCATGCCGGCATTGACGATGCCCATGTCGAGCCCGGCCTTGATGGCGTGAAAAAGAAACGCCGAATGCATGGCCTCGCGGACGACGTTGTTGCCGCGGAAGCTGAAGGAGATATTCGAAACGCCGCCGCTCACCTTGGCCCCCGGCAGGTTCTGCTTTATCCAACGCGCGGCTTCGATGAAATCGACGGCGTAATTGTTGTGCTCTTCGATACCCGTGGCCACGGTGAGGATGTTCGGGTCGAAGATGATGTCCTGCGGCGGAAAGCCCACGCGATCCACGAGCAGGCGATAGCTGCGCTGACAGATCTCGCATTTCCGCTCGCGCGAATCGGCCTGCCCTTTTTCGTCAAAGGCCATGACCACGACGGCCGCGCCGTAGCGGCGGACGAGTTGCGCCTGGGCGAGGAACTTCTCCTCGCCTTCCTTGAGCGAGATGGAATTGACGATGCCCTTGCCCTGGATGCATTTCAGCCCGGCCTCGATGACGCTGAATTTGGAACTGTCGATCATCACCGGCACCCGCGCAATCTCGGGCTCGGTCATGATGTAGTTGAGAAACTTGGTCATGGCGGCGGCGCCGTCGAGCATGCCTTCGTCCATGTTCACGTCGATGATCTGGGCCCCGTTGTCGACCTGCTGCCGCGCCACGCTCACCGCTTCCTCGTAATTGCCGGCAAGGATGAGTTTCGCAAACTTCGGCGACCCGGTGACATTGGCCCGTTCGCCGATGTTCACGAAGTTGGTCTCGCGGGTGAGGGTGAGAGCGTCGATGCCGCTGAGCCGGAGGTATGGCTCCACCGTGGGCACGACCCGCGGCGCGATGTCCTTCACCGCCTCGACGATTTTGGCAATGTGAGGCGGTGTCGTTCCGCAGCAGCCGCCGACGATATTGAACATGCCGGAGCCAGCCCACTCCGCGAGTTGTGGGGCGAGCGATTCCGGCGTTTCCGGGAAGCCCGTGGGGAGCAAGGGATTGGGCAGGCCGGCGTTGGGATAAACGCTGACGTAAATGGGCGCGAGGCCGGACAATTCCTCGATGAGCGGCCGCATCTCGGCCGGCCCGAGAGCGCAGTTCATGCCCACGCTGAGCAGAGGCACATGCGAGATCGAGTTCCAGAAGGCCTCGACCGTCTGTCCTGTGACACCGCGCGTTCCCCCCTTTTGAATGAAGGTCACCGAGGCCATGAGCGGCACGACTTTTTTGCCCGGCTCGGGGTCGCGGCCATACGGCAGGGGTGTCAGTCCGCGCTCGTCAAAGATTTCGGCGATGGCGAAAAATGCCGCCTTGGCGTTGAGCGTGTCGAAGATCGTCTCGACGAGAAGAATATCCGCGCCCCCGTCGAGGAGGGCCCTGACCTGTTCGCCGTAAGCGCGCACCAATTCATCCCACGTTGTGCCGCGGGCGGAGGCGTCGTTGACGTCCGTGGAAATCGATGAGGTCTTCGTGGTCGGCCCGATGGCCCCGGCGACGAAGCATCGCCGGCTCGGCTGCGCCGCCATGACGGCGTCCGCGGCCCGCCGGGCGCACTCGGCGCCGGCGCGCGACAGCTCGTAAGCGAGCGATTGCATTCCGTAGTCGCCGAGCGAGATGAACTGGCCGTTGAAAGTATTCGTCTCGGCGATATCGGCACCGGCCTCGAAGTAGCGACGGTGAATCTCTTCGATAATCTGCGGCTGCGTGATATTGAGGAGTTCGTTGTTGCCCTTGAGATCCTTGCCGGTCCAGTCCTTGAAGCGTTCGCCCCGGAATTGCTCTTCGGTGAGCTTGTATTGCTGGATGGTCGTCCCCATGGCGCCGTCAATGATGACGATACGCTGCCGGAGCAGTGCGGCCAGCGGGTGAAGAGGCTTATCGGAGGACATATCAGGGTCGATCAATTAAGGGCATCCATCCAGAGTGTTCAAGTAACAAATTTACGCATCATGATGCGACGATGGGTCGATTAAAGGATGAAGGCGGAGGGATGAAGGATGAAGAAGAGTGCGCTTCGCGGGGATCGCTTTTTGGGTGCTGGCAAGGCGCAGGGATTCGGGCCGCGGATTCATTTTGTTTTTACGGACGGGCTGATGTTTAGAAATGATGACTTTTTTCAAGGATTTTAGGTCCGATACTCTGGTGGAAATTTGGATTTGATGACCGCCGAAATGGCGTTTTTACGCATCGGTTGCGGGCGAATTTGCCCAACGGACTCGACAGCGGCGCACCGGTGAGCGACAGCAGGGCGATGCTCGAATTCGTCGCGGTTGTTTTGGCTGGGAGTTCCGAATTGGGCGCTCGATCATTTCCGGGGTTCGCATGGCGATTCGAGCATCGGGCGCGGGCACAGAAGCTTGGCCCTGATTTTTGGCTGGATAGGACCATTTGTGGCATATCGTGGGTCGTTGGGACTTTGGGTGCCGAATGCAAGACAAATCTCCTCGTAATTGGAGCACCTCTTGCAATGGCACCACATCTACGCAGCACGGGTTTTATTGAATGGTCCAACTGCGATGTCCAATCGCGGCAAATATCTTTTGTTGTCCGCGAAAATACCCTCCGCGCCAGCGCCGATATTGTATTCGCGGACGACGGACTCTTTTCCGAATGTAGTCTTTAGTAGCTTAACCGCTCTGGTTTGGAAACTCCTCGCGTTCATAGCCATTCATCCTTCTCGGTCAGGGCTTGCGTTTTCCACCTCAGTTTCCGGATCCTGACAGGCGGGTGGTTTTAAACATCCAAGAAATTCTCGAACACTGCGGTGAAAAGAATCGTAGCTCCGATGTAGTAGCTGAGTTGCCGTAGTCAAAGTTGGCGCGTTTCCATCTACGTGCGGGCTGGCGTATTCCGAATCGATTTCTTCCGCCGATAGATATTCGGCTCCCGACTCATCCGTGAAAAAACCTTCGCTCACCATACTCAAGAAGGTTGGGCGAAGGTCAAGAAGCGCTAGGCGAGCCGCTAGGTTCACCACGTCGCACCAAAAAAAAGCCTTATCGCAAAGATCCTTTCTCTTCGCAACAAGTGCGCGACAGTAATTGGCGACTTCGTCTGCGGAGCGAAATCCGAGTTCTATCTGACGAAATAGCGCGCTGAGCGCGACAGTTCGAGATACCCACGATGCCTTCTTATCTTCGATAATCTCGTACAAAAATTCCGGCGCAGAGCGCGCGCTGAGCGCTAGAGCCGAATCACACAACTCTGTTTGGTCGTCCCAAAGAATATGGTCTAAATAATCCTGTGACACTCTAAGAGGGCGTCTAAAAAATAACTATGCGAGGCGGCGGAGCATCAAACGAGAGGCGGCGATGAGGATGAGCGCCTCGCTGTTGGCGGGATGATATTCATAATCTTTGGCGAAGCGGCGATAGTTGGAAAGCCAGCCAA
>DASYAY010000102.1:0-149769 GCA_036501065.1 Chthoniobacter sp.
TTACGCCCCTGCGCCTACGCTCCACCAACCCATCCTCAACCCAATGTGTAACCCATCCTCTGGCCAAAAACTGGAACCCATCCTCTGGCCAAATGTGTAACCCATCCTCTGGCACCGTGCCGGACAAGTGCGCTCCCCGGAATTCACCGCTCGACGCGCTTTCCGTTATGGCAGCGCCCCCTTAATTAATGTTCAGCCTCGGCGCTCTCCGCCGGCGTCTCGGAAATCAGCTCCGCGAGCACCTTCTTGAGCTTTTCGATTCCGGCTTCTTCCTCCGCGGCCACTGGGATCACCTTCAATTTCCGATAGCGCGTTTTGAAGTGCTTCAACTTCGTTTCGGCTTCCGGCAAATCCATTTTATTGGCGACGACGATCCACGGACGCTCGCTCAGCTTGGGATCGTAGAGATCAAGTTCCTTCCGCAACTTTTGCAAATCCTCCAGCGGCTCGCGTCCTTCGCTTCCCGCCATATCGAGCACAAAGACGAGCAGTTTGCAGCGGACGATGTGCCGGAGGAAATCATGGCCCAAGCCGACATTCTCGTGGGCGCCCTCGATGAGGCCGGGAATATCGGCGACCGTCACGCGGCGATAGCCGGGCAATTCCACCACGCCGATGTGCGGGGTGAGGGTCGTGAAAGGATACGGGGCCACTTTCGGATGCGCCTGCGAGATGCGCCCGAGCAACGTGGATTTCCCCGCATTCGGATAACCGACCAGCCCGGCGTCGGCGATCTTGCGCAACTCCAGGTAAAAGTATCCCTGCTCACCGGGCTCACCTTCGGTGTAGCGAGTCGGCGCTTGATTGCGCGAGCTTTTGAAATGAACGTTGCCGATTCCGCCTTTCCCCCCCTTGCAAAGCACGAATTCCTGTTCTGGCTTGGTCAAGTCGGCCACCAACTCGAGTTCCGACGGATCGATCGGCGCCTTACGGTCCCGCTTCGATTTCTCCGGCGCCGCGGGCGTCCGCGAGAAGTCGACGAACATCGCGCCCTCACCGTGCGTCACCATCGGATCGCTCTCCTCGCTCACTTCCTCCGGCAGCCGGTAGATCAATGTTCCGATGGGCACGGGCACAATCTTGTCCGGCGCGCTCTTTCCGAAACACTGTTTGCTCTGACCGCGTTCCCCGTGCTTCGCCTTGACGATCGGCTCGTAGAAAAACGGCGTCAGATTGTCCGTATGCGTATCCGCCCGGAGGATCACCGACCCACCGCGCCCACCATCGCCACCATCCGGCCCGCCCTTGGGAACGAACGACTCCCGCCGGAACGATGCACTGCCATCCCCGCCGTCCCCGGCTTGGGCAAAGATGCGGATGTGATCGACGAACATAAGGTGAAAAGCAGAGAAAACGGGCGCGCAGTGTCGCAGAGAATCGCGGTTTTGCAAATCGCGGGCCGTTTGACGAACACGGATTGATTTCGCAGCGAGATCCTAATCCGTGTAATCCGCGTAATCTGTGGTTCACTTTCCTCCCGGTGAATCGACGCCGACTTCTCCATCCATTCACAAAATCCGTGGTCTGATTTCTGCGTACTAAAACCGTCACTTCAGCACCGTTTCGTAGCCGATATCGTGAGTCCCAATCCCGTCGCCAGAGCTCCTCTCACCCAGCGCGTGCTTGGGAGCACCGTCTCGGCGTGGGTCGGCTGGCTGGCGCTTAACGTCCTGATGCTCGGGGTCACGGCTCTTTCCACGGCTTCGGCGGCAGATTGGTTTACCTACGAGAAGATCGTGGTGATGACGTCCCTGGCATTCATTTTCACCGCATGGCTCGTCGGGCTTTTGCCGCTCTACCTACTGGTCTCGCCGCGGAACTGGCTGTGGCGTTGGTATATCTTCACACCCTGCGGGGCCTTGGTGGGCGCCATCGCGATGCGCGCTTTTTGCCGCCATTTCTGGCCTCAGGGCGGTTGGGATTGGTTTGCCGCCCCGGCGGCATTTGCCGGCGGTGTCACCTGTCTGTTCGCCTCACTTACTTCGCGACGGTTTCACCAGGCTGAGCCGTAGACGGGCGTTGACGGGTATTCAGTAGACTCCGGGAATGAGCCGCGAGGTGTGAGCGCAGAATGCTTCGTACTCCTCACCGAACTGCGAACGCAACAGCCGTTCCTCCGCGTGAATGCGCGCAATCAACGGGATCAAAATCAGCACCGTCAGCAGCACCCCGACTCCCGAGCGAAAGGCCAGCGCCCAGCCGAGCGAATTGAGGATCAGCCCGAGATAACTCGGATGGCGAATGAGGCGATAGACGCCGGTGGTCACCAGCTTGTGACCGGGTTGAATGGCCACGAGTCCGCTGAACCGACGACCGAGGACAAATACCGGCCAAAGACGGAACGCACCCCCGACCGTGTAAAGCACGACCCCGATCCAGCGAATCGTCTCACCGTCGATGGTCCAAATTCCCCGCGGGTCCGCGTAGGCGGGCACCCAGGCGAGGAGCAGACCGAGCACGCCAAAAACAGTCAGCACCCAGCGATTGCCGCGGTCTTCCCGGACCCCGGAGCTGACGTTTCCACCGGCGAAAAACGCGGCGGCGAACAGGATGACGCTGACCACGACGAGCGCGACCAGCGCCGGCTCGGAAAAGAACGTGCTGAACCCGCCATAGGCCAGAATGGCCACGCCGATATAGATGAGTGCGCTGACGACGAGGAAAATCAGCCGCACCGCCGGTTTGATCGGCTTGGGATTTTCCACTGGAACTGCAGTCTCTTCGGACATGAGATCACCTCGCGAATCGAATGTTTCGCGAACAACCTCCGACCGACTGGAGGTATTCGTCAAATTCCTGACACCTTGCTTCGCCCCCCTTTAGCCGGCGCCCCCTCGTTTTTTCCCCACGAAACTGCCTAGGCGCGAACCAAGCGCTTCCGGGCGCGCCAAAAAGGCACCGCGAGCCCCAAAGCCAGCAACACGGCCGAGGAGGGCTCGGGAGTGGCATTGGCCTGAAGTGTAATATCCGAGGGGCTATTGGGCTGGGCGCTCAATTGGATGGCAGGCGCCGTTAGCAAGGCAGTGTTGCCAGTGCCTTGGAGAGTGGGGGCGTTGCCGTTCAACTGAAGCACCCCGCCAACCACAGTAACAGTATTGGCGCCGTTCACCACCAAAGTGCCTGAATTAATCGTGGCCGCATTAATCGTGGCCGCACCGGTATAGGTATTTGCGGCCGAAAGCACAATCGTTCCCGCCCCGCCGATGGTATTGATCGATCCGGTAATCGTTCCGCCCAGCGCCGTGGAGCCGAGATTCAGGATCCCCCCATAAGGCAGCACCGTGAGTGGCCCGCCCAAAGGAAGCCCAAGGGTGAGCGTTCCTCCGGAGTCCAGCGTTCCCCCGAGAGTGGTCGTGGGGCTGTTAAAGAGAGACGGCCAAAGAGAGATTGGTAGCGCCGGAGAAGTGCCCGCGTTGGTGTTGATCCCCAATTGCCACGGATTCGAAGTAAGTATCCCCGATAGCGTGAGGAGCGAGTTGCCTGAGAGGTAGCCGTTGACCACGTTGATGGTGGTGGCGCCACTCGTGTCGCCGAGACTCAAAACCCCGGCGCCAGAGATCACCCCCACAACGCCGCTGTTGGGCGTGTCGCCAAACAGGTTCACCGACCCGGTGTAAGACATGATGACTAGACCACCTCCTCCTCCCTGAGCTCGCACTGGAGTCAGAGATGTTGCCGCAAAAAGCAGTGATGCCGCGATAATGCCGGGGAGAGCTTTCATGGGGATGATTTAAGCGCACTCAGGCTACGTAATTCTCCGTCGACGACGCAAGACAAAAAATGGGGAAAATTCAGCGAATTACACGATTGTCATCGACTGTTTATCCAATCCGGCGAAATCGGAAATTGTGCTAAGGTTTGCTCTCTGGCGGACATCGTTTCGCGCCGGTCCATGTCCACTCCTGAAGCCAAACCCTCCGAACAGCAGGTCGCCCTTGTCCAGATGCTCTTCGTCCAGCACACGGCGGCCCTGCGCGGCTTCGTCCATGCGCTCATGCCGGATTTCGTCCGGGCCGACGATATCGTGCAGGAGACCTTCCTCACGATCACGAAGAAGGCCGCGGATTTCGAACCGGGAACCAATTTCCTCGGCTGGGTCTGCAGCATCGCCCGTTTCAAGGTGCTCGAGGCCGGCCGGAAACAGTCCCGCTCCACCACGCTCTCGCCGGACATCATCGAATCGCTCTGCGCCTGTGAGCCGGAGGCGGAAGCCAGTGACGAACGCTTGCGGCACCTGGGGGAATGCCTGAAGAAACTCGCCCCGCAAGCCCGGCAGGCCGTGGAGATGCGCTACCAACAGGCGCACAAGCCTGCGGAGATCGCGCGCCGCCTCGGCTGGGGCGCCGAATCGGTCTACGTCGCACTTTCCCGAGCCCGCGCGCTCCTGCGCGAATGTGTCGCCCGCAAAATCGCGGAGGAAGCCCACCTATGAATACGCGCCCGGTTTCTGGTTTTTCGCTACGGGAAGTTTCGAGTTTCGGGTTTCGGGTTTCGAGTTCTCCGAATCGCACTGCGGCTTCCACTTCCGGACTCCGCGTCCGAATCGAGTTATTGGATGTTGGATGTTGGATGTTGGGTGTTGGATGTTCGCCGCAGGCGTGATCATGGACTCCGCCCGCCTCGAACGATTGCTCGACCGCTATCTCGACGAAGCCCTGACCGACGACGAGAAAACCGAATTCGAGCAAATGCTCCGGGCATCGGCTCCGGCCCGCCAGACTTTTTGGGAACACGCGCGCTTTCATGCGCTACTGCGCGAGGCCGGCGCGGAGGGCCGCGGACGCGAACTGGCGACGCAACCGCGCCGGCGCCATCGTGTCGCCTTGGCCGAGATGCTCGGCGCGCTTTGGCCGCATGCCGGCTGGCTGGTCGCAGCGACGTCCGTAGTCGTGGCCATTGCCGGCATCTGGCTGGCTCGCGAGAAGATCGACAACCGCGGCGACCAGACCACTTCCGCGGTGGCCGTTTTAACCCAGGCGGTGGATGTCGAATGGATGCCGGACAGCGAACCGCACTCCGTGGGCGCGGCGCTTTCCCCGGGCTGGCTGCGGCTCAAGTCCGGCCTCGCCCAAATCGAGTTCAATGATGGCGCGCGGGTCATCGTCGAAGGCCCCGCCGAATTGGAAATTCGCTCCCGCGCCGAGGCGTTCTGCCAGTCGGGACGCTTGAGTGCACAGGTTCCGCCGGCGGCACAGGGCTTCAAGATCGCCTCTTCTCGACTGTCCGTCGTCGACCTGGGCACAGCCTTCGGCTTCGAAGCTCATGACCACACCGCGGAGGTGCAGGTTTTCGACGGCCGCGTGCAATTGACCGATGCCGCGGGCGCTCCGAAACACGAATTGCTCGCCGGCCAGGCGCTCGCCGTGGATGCCGAAGGTGTGTGGCACGAAACTACGGCCGTGGCCGCGGATTTTCCGACGGCTCAAGCGCTGGAACAAAAAGCGGCTTCCTCCTGGCAGCGGCGCGCCGGCGAATGGAAAAAGGCCGCCGCCGCACTCCAGGGCGATCCCTCGGTGATCCTCCATTTCAGCTTTGAAGGCGGCACTCCCTTCGAGCGTCAGTTGCACAACGATGCCACCGGCGAGCCGCGCGTTTCCGATGGCGCCATCGTCGGCTGCCGCTGGGTGGAAGGCCGCTGGCCGGGCAAAGGCGCGCTCGAGTTCAAAGGGACGGGCGATTGCGTGCGGATCGAAGTGCCGGGTGTCTTCGACGCGCTCACCCTCGCCGCGTGGGTGCGGGTGGACAGCCTCGATCATGCTTACAATTCGCTGCTCATGGCCGACGCCTTCGACCGGGGCGGCATGCATTGGCAGATCACCAAGGCTGGGACGGTGAAGCTCGGGATCAGCGGAGGCGGCGATTTCGATACGCCACCGGTCTTTTCACCGGAGCGATTCGGCCAGTGGGTCCATCTCGCCGTGGTCGTGGACCGGGCCGCCCGCCGGGTCAGTCATTACGTCGACGGGCAGGAAGTGAGCACCCACGTCCTCAAGATCGAAGTGCCCCTGGGCTTCGGTCGCGCCGAGGTCGGAAACTGGAATCCCGCCACCCGCCGCGACCGCACTCCGATAAGAAATTTCAATGGAAGGATGGACGAACTGGTTGTATTTCGGCGCGCCCTCCGCCCCGACGAAGTGCGCAGCCTGGCCCGCAACGGCCCATCCCCACAACTCGCTTTGCAATGAATAACCTACGTCCCTCAGCACATCGAACAGAAGCAGGAGAGGCTTCCAGCCTCTCTGGGAAGCGGCAGGGATGCCGCTCCTACTTCCGGCTTTCCGCCGCTGTCCTCACTCTCGCCCTGCCCGCCCTGGCTCTCGCGGCCGAACTCGTCCCGGTGCCGAAGCCGAATCCATTTCCCGCCGAACCGCCGATCCTGCCGCGCAGCCCGCAAGAGACGATCAAGGCCACCGAGATGCAGCCGGGATACCATCTCGAACTGGTGCTCAGCGAGCCGGAGATCAAGGAGCCGGTGGCCATCGCCTTCGACGGCGACGGACGCATGTACGTGGCGGAAATGCGCAGTTACATGCAGGACATCGATGGCAACAACGAGCGCAACCCGGTCGGCCGCGTCTCCGTGCACTGGTCTTCGAAGCATGATGGCGTTTACGACAAGCACGCAGTATTCGCCGACAAGCTCATCCTTCCGCGCATTCTGCTTCCGCTGGACAAAGGCCGCGTCCTGATCGGCGAGACCGATACCAACGACATCTATCTCTATACCGATACGAAGGGCACCGGCGTGGCCGACAAGAAGGAGCTGTGGTTTGCCGGGGGGCCACGCGGTGGCAACCTCGAACATCAGCCAAGCGGCCCGGTGTGGGCGCTCGATAACTGGCTCTATACCACCTACAATTCCTATCGTTTGCGTTGGTCGCCCGATGGTCAGGTGAAGAAGGAGCCCACCGCGGCAAACGGCGGCCAGTGGGGCGTGTCGCAAGACGACTGGGGCAAGCTCTGGTTCGTCAATGCCGGCGGCGAACGAGGACCGGTCAATTACCAGACGGGCATCGTCTACGGCGCTTTCAACACCAAGGACCAATCCCCGCCGGACTTCGAAACGGTGTGGCCGATCGTCGGTCTCGCCGATGTCCAGGGCGGCGAGAACCGCTATCGTCCCGAGAACGGCACGCTCAACCACTTCACGGCTTCCTGCGGCGGCGAAATCTATCGCGGCGATCGGCTCCCCGCCGAACTGCGCGGCGACCTCTTTTTCGGCGAACCCGTCGGCCGCCTCGTGCGCCGTTCCAAGGTCGAGGTCAAGGACGGCATCACCTTTCTGAGCAATCCCTACGGGCAATCGGAGTTCATTCGCTCGACCGACCCGCTCTTCCGCGCCATTAATTTCAACAACGCGCCCGACGGCACGCTCTACATCACCGACATGTATCGGGGCATCATTCAGGAAGGGAACTGGGTGAAGGATGGCAGTTATCTTCGCAAAGCGGTGCAGCAGTACGCGCTCGACAAGCCGGTCGGCCACGGCCGTATCTACCGGCTGGTTTACGACGGCATGAAGCCCGGACCGCAACCGAGCATGAACGAAGAAACGCCGGCTCAGCTCGTTGCGCATCTCGAACATCCCAACGGCTGGTGGCGCGATACCGCGCAAAAGCTCCTCGTCCTCAAGCAGGACAAATCCGTGGTCCCGGCGCTCGTGACCATGGCGAAGACAAGCAAGAATCCTCTCGCCCGATTGCACGCCCTGTGGACGCTGGAAGGGCTCGATTCGCTGACCCCGGAATTGGTTCGCGAGAAATATAAAGACGAAGATCCGCACCTCCGTTGCGCGGCCATTCGCGTGAGCGAAACGCTCTACAAGGCCGGCGACAAGTCGTTTACCCAGGACATCCAGAACGCGCTCAAGGATCCCAATGGCGACGTTGCCCAGCAAGCCATGCTCACGATCAAGCTGCTCAACTTCCCGGACTGGAAGAAGACGCTGGAAGACCTCGAAGCCACCAGCACCTACCGCGGGGTGAAAGATATCAGCCACATGATTCTGCATCCTCCGGTCGCGGCCTCGAAGTTGGTCATGAACGCCCAAGAGCAAAAGCTCTACAAAACGGGCGAAGGAATTTTCCAAACGCTCTGCGCCGCGTGCCACGGCATCGACGGCAAAGGCATGCCCATGGTCGGCGGGGCGCCTGGCGTCAGGCTGGCTCCGTCCCTCGCCGGCGCTCGAGAAGTGGTCGGCTGGCGCGAAGGCCCGATCCACGTTCTGCTCCAGGGCCTGAACGGTGATATCGACGGCAAGAAATACGAAGGCCAGATGATCTCTATGGCCACCAACGACGACGCCTGGATCGCCAGTGTGCTCAGCTACGTGCGCAATACCTTCGGCAATACCGCCGGTTTCGTCACTCCGCAGCAAGTCGCCGCCATCCGCGCCGCAACCAAGGACCGCACCCAGCCATGGACCGCCCAGGAACTGCGCGCCACACTCCCGCAGCCACTCACCAATCGCAAGGAATGGAAGCTGAGCGCCAGCCACAAGCCGGCCGACGCGGGCCTGGCCATCGATGGCAATGCCAACACCCGTTACACCACCGGGGCCTCGCAAACACCCGGGATGTGGTTCCAGATCGAGCTCCCGCAGGAGACCAAAATCGTCGGGCTCGAACTCGAGTGCGTCAAATCACCGAACGACTATCCACGCGGTTACAAAGTCGAGCTCTCCTCGGACGGAACCACCTGGAAATCCGCCACCACCGGTAAAGGCACCGGCCCGGTCACCGACATCACCTTCACTCCAGCAAAGACGAAATTCATCCGCATCACGCAAACCGGTTCGGTGAGCGGCAATTACTGGTCGATCCACGAACTCCAGGTCTTTGCCGCCAACGACACGGCGCTCGCTTCCGCCGCACCGGCCCCAGCGCACAAGTAAGACGCTCAGTTGCTCCCGCCCGGTTCGCCGCGAACGGCCCGGGCGGGGCGGCGCCTGGCGACTCGGGCACGCGCGTTTATCCCGACTGCTCGCCATCGCAATCGCAACAGCGCATTCCCGTTGCCGATCATACGAGCTTCGCCGTACCATGCTTTCCATGAAGAAGAATCTTGGAATGGTCTTGCTCGCGATCTACCTGATCCTTGTGGGTGTAATCGGATTGTTCGGCGTCCATCTCGGCGCTCTCAGCTTCATCACTCCGCTGCTGGCATTGATCGCCGGGATTTGTCTGCTCGTCGGGAAATAGTGTACTACCATTCGAGGTGCTGACTCAAAAATTCAGGCTCAGGCAGCATTTTGCGAAAATAGCCCAGCGCTTCAGCGCTGGGTCTCGCATTTTCACAGGGGGCAAACTCCCGCGGGGACGGCACTCCTGTTCTTTCGTCCCTGACGGGACTTTTCGTTCCGATGGAACCAAAACCCAGCGCTGAAGCGCTGGGCAATTTTCAGCGGATTGTCTGGAACGCAGTGTTCGATATCGCGTGGCGTTTCCACTTTTCGCCCCGCGCGGTGCCCACGACGCGCGGTATCGGAACCTACCTCGGAGAATTCCGCCCGTTGCGCGGATCTTCCTGCAAGAACAAGCGCAGCGACCGAGAAGAAGTAGGGGAGGCTTCCAGCCTCTCTCGGAAGCGGCAAGGATGCCGCTCCTACTTCAGCGATCACCATCGAGCGCTTACGCCCGCGGCGGTTCGCCGAACAACATCGCCTCCTCGTCGCGACTGGTGCCGTTGCGGTCGCGAGGCGTGGCGGCTTTATCTTTGCTGGGAATGCCCGGCGTGAATTGCCCCCGCCGCAGCCCGGTCTTGGACTTCGGCTCCGGGTGTCGCTGATCGGGTTTCCTGGCCATCGCTTACATCCGGCGGGAAGCCAAGCGCACGAGGTTTTCGTCGACCATCGCCGCGCGATGATCGGCGGCTTCGATGAGGCTGAGCATGGCCAGTTTGCTGACGTTGCGGCAGATGCCGCAGGAGAGTTCGTGGATGACCGCGAGCGCCGGTTCGCTGAAAAGCGGGTCGAGACGCCCGGCGGTTAGAAGCCGGAATTTGATGTACTGCGCCACTTCTGGAAGGTCGAGCGACCGCAGTTCGCAACGCAGATAAATGCGATTGTTGAGCGAGGCATAGCTGGGATGATCCAGCCGCTGCGAAAGGCGCGCTTCACCAAACAGCAGACAGGTGACCAGTTTTTCCTGCGGAGTCTCGATATTGCTGATCGTGCGAATCATGTGCAGGCAATCCGCTGAGAGGAGGTGACATTCATCGACGATGATGACGAGGCGCTGGCCTTGTTCGTGGAGTTCGATGATGTGGTTGCCGAGTTGCTTGACCAAATCCTGCACGCGCGGAATGCCCACCGGCAGCGCGAGATCGAGTTCGGAGAGGATTTCGCGGAGCAGCCCGGTCTTGCTCAAACCCGGCGTGACGAGCACGAGCACCACGCGATATTTCGGCGCTTCGAACTGCTGCAACAGGAGCTGGCTGACGAGCGTCTTGCCCGTGCCGCTCGGCCCGGTGACCATGCCCAGCGATGCGCGAAACTCAACCGCCAGCATCATGCTGCGAAAGGCCTCGGCATGCCCGTCGGTGCGGAAGAAGAACGCCGGATGCACGGAGTCGGCGAAGGGGTTTTCCTTCAGCCCATAGAAGCTCATGAAATTGCCCGCGGGCGCAAAGGGCACGACTTCTGGAGCAGGCGGCGTGGGAAGACTTCCCAAGAGATCGTGAAAGGCGTCCAGATCCGCATCGCTCGCGGGTGAAGAAGGTGGAAATGGAGGAGATTCCGGGGCGGGGGCGAATGGATCGGCGTGTGTTTCCATGGCGGGCTCGGTGGTGGGGATTTCCAGTCTCAGGCGGCCGCGCAGTTGCTTTCCACGGCGGCAGCACGGTCGGGCTTTTCTTCTTCCAGAAATTGGGCGGCGATCGAAGCCATGCGCTTCACGTTGGCGTTTTCCGGATCGTGCAGCATCAACGGCTGCCGGTCCTGGGTCGATCGCTCGAAGGCCCGGTCTTCATCGAGAAAACCGAGGCTCCGCACCGAAACATTGAGATAGCGATCGGCACATCCGGCGATGCGTTCGCGGACACGGCCGGCTTCCTCGTCGTCACCGGATTGGTTGACGAGAAGATGGAGATGGGTGGAAATCCGCTTCTCGTGGACCAGTTTGATGACCCCATAGGCATCGAGGGTCGAGGCCAGCGCCGGGGTGGCGAGAACGATCGTCTCCTGCGCCAGACCGAGAAAGTGCATGACCGACGGAGATATTCCCGCGGCGGTATCGATGATCAGGACATCGAAATCCGCGGCAAAGCGGAGAAGCTGTCCACTGAGCGATTCGAGGGCGAAGGTGCCCAAATTGGATAGGCGGGCGACGCCCGATGCGCCGCAGATGATCTGGATGCCGCCGGGACCGGGCATGGTGACTTCTTCGATACTCGCGCGCCCATCGATGAAATCGAGAAGTGTGAGCTTCGGGCTGACCCCAGCGTAAACGTGGACGTTGGCCATGCCGAAGTCGGCATCGAAGAGCAGAACTTTCCGTCCGAGTTGCGCGCAAGCGATGGCGAGATTCACCGAGAAAGTCGTCTTGCCCACGCCGCCTTTGCCACTGGTCACGGCGATGATCTTCGTCCGCCGAAAGGTGGCGTTGAGCTCCGCATGAACCTCGTCTACGGAATCGCGAAAGAAGAAAATACGTTGGTGCACCCAGAGGGTAAGATCCCGGCGCCAGGCCTTGAGCCGGTCGTCGTCAGACGGGCGTTCGGCGAGATAATCGGCGAAGGTCCGTTCGAGGAACTGGAGTTCGGAGGGCTCGATGGCCTCGGACACACCGTCCGGGGTGGATTCAGTGGATGGTTCGGTAAAAGACTGCGTGGGAGTGCTCATGGGCGATGAGGGCGTCTAAACGAGCCGAAACCGAGGCGCCGAGGTCGCGTGAAATCAACCTTTTCGACGAAAACCACAAGATATGGTGGTAAGGTTTTCAGCTTGACTACCAGTAATGGGCTGCCAGCTTCTCGCAGTCAAGCTCAATGGGAGGTTCTTTTTTCTGGGAGCCACCCGGCTTGCCGCGCCCAATGTCCTCCATCCAGTTTTATTGTGTCCTTTGTGGAAGCGCGCTCGAGGTGCCGCGCGACGCTCAGCACGACCTGATGAAGTGTGAGGCGTGCTCACGCAATGTGCCTGTGCCGCGGCGGGCCAAAGGAGTCGGAAATTTCAAGTGCTACCCGCACGTGTTCCCGCCGGAAGTACTGGAACTGCTGGTGAAATTTCAGTGTTCCGGGTGCGGGGCCAAGCTCTACGCCGATGCCCGGTGTGAAGGACGTGACGTGGTTTGTGCCGATTGCGGCGTGCACACGCGCATTCCGATTTGGTCGAACGTGCCGGACGGTCCGAAATTTTTGAAACGGGAAAAACTCGGGCGGGTGGGACTGACGAACACGCCGCGCGCAGCGGTTCCGATTTTGAGTCCGGAAGAGGTCGAGTTTCTCCGCGGTGTGAAACCGGGGCAACCTGAGGCGGTAGCCTAGTGCCAATGGTCAAAAGGCACGTCCCACTCGAAATCGGTGAGACGGTTTGCCCCGCTTGCGGCGCCGCGATTAAGGCGAGCGCATCGGCCAAACGCCGGCGGGTCCAGTGCCCGAAGTGTCGCGAAGTGGTGTTCATCGATGGCACGCCGGGAAACGATCTCACGCCCCCGACACCACCACCGCCACCAGTAGCAGACATCACTGCGGAGACGCGCGGCCGAATGGATTTGCTCGAGGCCCGCGTGGAAGCGCTCGAAGCCGCATTGCGAGACGCGATGGCTGCGACGCGGGCGCCGCAATCGAGCACACCCCAGCGCAAACTGCTATGGGTCACGACGACGCCGGGGCAGCAGCCGGAGTTTTCGGCCGAGCAAGACCGGGCGTTGTCTTACAATCTCGGCGGCGTGCGTTCGCAGGCGATTACCATCCGCACCCCTGCGGGCGATGCCATGGCGCGGGCGCGAGCCGAGTGGTTCAAAGGAATTTTCGAGCGCGCTGGATGGACGGTCCACGGTCCGGTGGAAATCGCGCCGAACGAAGCGACCTCCGGGCTGTCCCTCGCCGTGCCGGAACTGCCGGTGGCGAAAGAGGCGGCCGCCACTTATCTCGCGTTGAAAGCCGCGGGCTTCGAGCCGGTTCCGGTTTTGGATTCCACGCCCCGCCGCGAATCCACCGTCGGGGAAACGCCAATCGCTCTCACGGTGCCGGCTGGGAAAGCGGCGTAGGCACGCACGCGACGCGGCACGACACTGACAGGATCTTCCATCCCCCTTCCCCCTTCCCCGTTCCCAAACTCAGCTTGGGAGCGAAGCTCTGTTTCGCACGGTGGGGTATCTGCGGGTGTGACTTTCCTGCGGGCAGGAATATCCGCGCTCCGTTACTCCGCTTTCTTCTTCTTCAGGGTGCTCAAATATGTCGGCGGCTCGAAGGTGACTTCCGTTTCCTTGGCCTGTGCAGCCAAATCCGCCGGGGTGAGCATCGCTGGCGACCACTCCGCCGGTTTCGGATTTGGCACGGTGAGCGGAGCAGGATCACCCCACTTTTGCTGCAACTCCGTCAGCTTGCCCATGAGTTCCTTGATCTTGCCCGCATTCGCCGGATCGGCGGAGAGATCGTGCTCTTCGTGCGAATCGTTCGAAAGATCGAAGAGCTGTGTTTTGTCGATGAGCGGATAGCGAATGAGTTTCCAGCGGTCGTCGCTGACCGCGCGCTGGGAGTTTTTGTAAGAGTTGAAAAGAAACTCGCGGACGCGCGGCTTTTCTCCGCGGATCACCGGCGTGAGGCTCACGCCCTCGACACGCTTGGGAATGGGCGCGCCGACGAGGTCGCAGAAGGTCGGGAAGACATCCATGAGATAAACCGGGGTGTGAGTCTCCCCCTTCGGAATGCCTTTGCCCGAAAGAATCAGTGGCACATGCATTCCGCCGAATTCAAAAAGGTTCTGTTTGCCGAGCAGCCCGTGCTCCCCGAGCGAGAGACCATTGTCGCCGGCGATCATGAAGATGGTGTTTTCAAATTGGCCGGTGTCGCGCAAGGCCTGCATGATCCGCCCCATGGCCGCATCCCAGTATTCCGTGGAGGCGTAGTAGCGCGCGAGTTTGCGGCTGACGTTTTCGCGTGTGCGCGGCCAGGGGAGAGTCATCTCGTCGCGCACTTTGATATCACCGTTGTTGAAGGGAAGAAACGGCGCGAAGGCCTTGGGCAGCGGGACATCCGCCGGCTTGTAATGATCGTAGAAATCGGGCGTCGCGTACTGCGGATCGTGCGGCTCGTGCGGAGCGATGTAGAGACACATCGGTTTTGTGCCGGCGGTCCGCTTGATGTACTCGATGGCCCTATCCGCGCAAGCCATCGACTCGCCCGGATCATAGGTTTCATCGAACTCGGCAGTCACCGCCTTGGGAGAATTATCGTTCTTGCCGGTGTGCAGCGTGGCATATCCCGCCGCCCGCATCGCGCGCGGGAATGAATAAGTGTCAGGGGTATTGTCCGGCGCCATTGGCCCCTTTCGCGGGACTGCTTGCATGGCTCGGAAGACCGACATGCCGGTAAGAAGCATCGTCCGGCTCGGAAGACACACCGCAGCTTCCGTCGAGCCCATCACATAGGCCCGCCGGAAAACGTATCCGGCGGAGACGAGCGTATCGACATTCGGCGTCTTCACCATGGGATGGCCCAAACTGCTCAGGCAGTCCGGACGAAGATCGTCCGCCAGAAAGATGACGATGTTCGGCTTTGAATCCGCTCCGCGAGCGATGGTCAACAAACAGGCGAGCAAGAGAGCGATAAGAAGACGTGGGGGGCGCATAAGATAAGCGTTTACCACAATGCAGTACCCTTGGTCATCCTTAGCACACAATTTTCGCGAAGATGGTCGATTAAAGTCTGCGGAGGCGATGCCCAGGAACTGGCCCGCCCGTTTTCGCCGGGGACTTGGAAGTCGCCGCTCCCAGTGAGCCGCGATCACCGGTGCCAAAAGTCCTCGAGATATTGTTCGACGATCTCTTTCAAGGGCGGCGGCTGCGGCAACGCCAGCGCCAACGCTCGGGCGCCGTCGACGGCCACCGGCCAGTTATCGACGATGCCCTGGATGCGTGCGTCGAAAGCGTCGACGATGGGCCCGAGTTTCAAGCCGCGTTCCGCGGAAATTTCCCGCAGGACGGAGTCGGCAAGCTGCGGGGTGACGCGGTGCGCCGGCAGACCAATCGCTCGATCGTCGCGGAACTTTTCCGAAGGAACTTCGTACAAGGCAATGAAAGAATCGGTGATCGTGCGGTAACCGGTCATCGGATGACATTGATCGCGCCGCACGGGCAGCATGCAGGGCTCGCCATTGAGCGGCTCGCGGAACATTCCGCTGGCCCAGCTCGACGCTGCCGCATTCGGTTTTCCCGGACGAACGATGACCGTGGGCAGCCGCATGGAGCGTCCGTCGAAATGGCCCTTGCGCGAGTGATCATTCACCATCAGCTCACAGATCGCTTTGGTCATGCCGTAGGTCGTCTGCGGGGTGAGCTTGGTGCGGTCGGTATTCGGGTCCTGTTTCGCTTCGCCGCCGAAACAGGCGATGCTGCTGGCAAAGACGACCCGGGGACATCCGGGCACGGCACGCGCCGCTTCAAAAACATTCCGCCCGCCATCGAGATTGACCCGCAGTGCATCGTCGAATCGCTCTTCGCACTCACCGCTGACCATCGAGGCGAGATGGAAAATGGCGACCGCGGGATCAGCCCCAACCACCGAGAACACCGTCTCGCGATCGCTGATATTACCGGTGATTTGCTTCACCCGCGGATCACTGGCCGGGCGATGAAAAACGGCGTCAAACAGAACGATCTCCCGAATCTCTTCGGCCGTTCCCGAAGGGCCGGTAAGCGTGCCGCGCTCGAGGAGTTTTCGGCAAAGTTGCGAACCGAGAAAACCGCCGCCGCCGGTGATGATGACTTTCATGAGATTTTTGAGTGGAGGGAAACGTGGTTGGCAAACGGCACTGTCCCGTTGTGGAATGCGCGTCTGCTCATGGACAAGTCTCTTTCAGGACACAAGATCGGATTCGTCGGCCTCGGTAATATGGGCCGCGCCATGGCGCGCCGCCTGCACGAGGCGGGCGCGGAGGTTATTGTTTGGAATCGCAGTGATAGCCCAGCGGAAACGGCCGTGGCTATGGGGATGAAGCGGGCGAATACGCTGCCAGAACTGGCCCGTGAAATCGGCGACGGCGTGATCTGCGTAAATCTGACCACGGCTGATGTGGTCGAGAAGATCGCTTTCGGCGCTGGCGGCCTGATCGAGGGCATGGGTCGGGGTGGGATGATCATCGACTTTGGCACCACGGGTGTGCCGGCGACGCAGGAGTTTGCCAAGAGGGTCACCTGGCTCGATTGCCCGGTTTCCGGCGGGCAAGTGGGCGTGGAAGCCGGCACGCTCACGCTCATGGCCGGTGGCAGCGAAGAAGCCTTCCAGCGGGCGCTACCGATTCTAAAAATCGTCGGCCAGCGAATGACGCACCTCGGTCCGAGTGGATCTGGACAGGTGACCAAACTGGCGAATCAGCTCATCGTGGCGCAGACCATTGACGCTGTGGCGCAGGCTCTGCGCCTGGCGGAGCTGGCCGGTGTCGATTCAGCCAAAGTGCGCGAAGCGCTGTTGGGCGGATTTGCCGAAAGCCGGATTCTTCAACTCCACGGCGACCGCATGGTGCGCCGCGATTTCGCGCCTGGGGGACGGTCCGAGTGGCAACTCAAGGATGTGCGCTTGATCTGCGAACTCGCCGAATCCCTGGGCTTTCATTCCCCGACCCTCGATAACTGCCGGGCGCAGTGGGAAAAGTTCGTCGTCGAGGAAGGCCACGGCGACGTGGATCATTCGGGGCTGTTTCTGCTCTACGACAAATCCGCTTCTTAATCTTAATCTTAATCTTCCCAGTGAGTGCGGGGATTGAGAGTAAGATTAGGATTAAGATTAAGAGCCGTTGCCGCAGGCGGCTCCGGCCTTACTCACGAATGCATCACCTGCCCGCCGTCGATATTGATCGTCTGGCCGGTGATATTTCGCGCGTGATCCGAGGCCAGGAAGACGGCCATGGCGGCATATTCCGCGGGCATCTGCCAGCGGCCGAGGGGTGAGACTTTGCGAATTTTTTCCTCGGCCCAGACCGCGTACTCCTGGCGGCGCGATTTTTCCAAATTGGTCTGGCCTGCCCGCCACACGGACTCATTCAGATCGGTTTTCACCATGCCGGGCGAAAGCGCATTCACCCGAATGCCATGCGGTGCCAGATCTTTGGCGGCACATTGCACGAAATTGATGAGCCCGGCCTTGGCGGCGCTGTAGGGAGGATCCGTTTGCGAACCGATCTGGCCGGCGACCGACGTAAAAAACAGCATCGAACCACCCCCGCGCTCGATCAGCTTCGGCGCGAAAGCGTGCGCCGCGTTCACGGCGCCAATCAGATTGATCTCGAGCACGCGCGCCCAATCACCCGGTTCCAGGTTCCAAAATGGAAATCCAAATTTTCCGGAGCCGACACCAACGGTAAAGACGACATGATTCACCGCTCCCACGGTGTTGGCAAAGTCGCGGACCTGCTCGTAAGACGTAACGTCACCCGCAACATTCGCCCGCGTGGAATCCACGGCATGAGGATCGCGATCAAACGTCCACACATCGCATCGCTCCTTCACAAATTCCTCGGCGATGGCGCGGCCGATCCCGCGAGCCGCTCCGAGAATGGCGACCTTTTGTTCATCCAGATTCAGTTGCATATTCCTTTTGGGTTCATTGGTGTTTCACCGTGATTCCCGTGACGATCAAAGCGGGCGAGGAATCGCCCACGGTGTCCCGGGAGGTATCGCGAATTTCGATTTCGGTGAGATCGCCGGGCAAGTGGGCGGGGTCCAGTTCGATGACGTACATGTCGAGAAATGCGGTGATGGCCTTTCCATTCCGGGTCTGGCGTTCGGTGTAGACATTCACCAGCTTCGGATTGACCGATGTGTCCGGCTGAAGCGTGTCATTGCCGACTGCCCACCATTCGCGAATCGTTTCCCCGGCAGTGATCGGATAGGTCAAAGTCTTCTGGTTCACCTTCTCATCGGTGAAGGTGAGCACGATCTCGCCGACCTGCTTGCCCTGAAACTTCGGTTTCACATCCCGTCCGCTCAGGAGAATATAGATCGCCGTGGGCAAATGGATATTGGTGGAAATGCCTTCGGAGGCAGGTCCATCGACACGCGGCCCGTCCGTTTCGATGCCGTGCCGCGAAGCGGAAAGCTTGAATGGCACATCCTTGAAGCGGACATCGCCCGTCGGGTATTTTCGCACGGTGTTGATCTTGACGTTTCCCTGGCTGGCCACGTCGACGAATGTGTAGCCCTCCTCCGCCCGCAGCGAGGAAAAGGCGACGAGCAATGCCGCAAGGATAAAAGCCGGGAGGTTCATCTGTGGAATGGCGCCGACCGTGCCCGGGACGACTCAGCCGGTCAACTGCAGTGTGGATGTGAGAATCGTCTTTGCCGTTGCTTCAAGACCGCTTACGACGTGACAGCTCTCACCCTCCAACCTCATGACCAAACCTCTCATCGGCATCATCGACTGGGCGGCCTCTCCGCTCGGCGAACCGGAATGCACTGCGGAACGCGCCGTCATCGGGGACGTCGCGGAAGTCCGCCGCTACCTCTGTTCCAGCGACGCTGATTTCACAGACGAAATCTGCGGTGCGGATGCGCTCATCGTCTGGCACAACACCCCCATCGGCGCCGCCGGCATCTCGCGTTTGCGGAGATGCCTGGCGCTGATCCGCAACGGCGTGGGATTTGATTCGGTGGACATCGCGGCCGCACGGGAACAGGGAATCGCAGTGTGCAATGTGCCCGACTACGGCACCGAGGAAGTGGCCGACCACGCCATCGCTCTCGCCCTGGCACTGTGCCGCCAGCTCTTCCCGCTCGACCAGGAAGCGAAACAGCTCGGCTGGACGATCCGCGTCGAGCCCAAGCTGCGGCGGTTGCGCGAACTGACGTTCGGGGTCGTGGGCCTTGGCCGCATCGGCACGGCCACAGCGCTGCGGGCGAAGTCCCTCGGATTTCGGGTGCTCTTCCATGATCCCTATTTGCCCAATGGCACAGACAAGGCGGTCGGCATCACCCGGGTGCGCACTCTCGACGAATTGCTGAGCCGGACCGATATCCTTTCACTGCATTGTCCGCTGACAACCGAAACCCGGTATCTGATCGCGGAACGTGAACTGGCTCTCATGAAGCCGGGCGCCTTTGTGGTGAACACTGCACGCGGAGCAGTCATCAAGAAGGAGGCGATCCTGGAGGCCCTGCACAAAGGCCGACTCGCGGGAGCGGGTCTCGATGTCGTCGAAGATGAACCTTTAAAGAGCGCGGCGGAGGCGTCCACGCCGAATCTCATCGTCACGTGCCACGCGGCATTTTGCAGCGTCGAATCGAAATTGGAGATGCGGGCCACTTCCGCACGAATCGCCCGCGCAGCGGTGCTGGGCGAACCGCTCGAAAACGTAGTTAACGGCGTGAAGTAGCACAGTGATCGCCGCGGCTTAAGTCATCCGTTCCAAGCCATGGCCCATTCGCACGACGAGCAAGATCACGCGCACGGCGCGGGCCATGAGCACGGCCATTCGCCAGGCGGCGATCACGCACATTCCCACGCACCCCCAAACTTCAGCCGGGCCTTCGTCATCGGCATCGTTCTTAATACGGGCTTCGTCATCGTCGAGGTCATCTATGGTCTGCTCGCACACTCCCTCGCACTCGTCGCTGATGCCGGCCATAACCTGAGCGACGTCCTTGGGCTATTTCTTGCCTGGGGCGCAGCGGTGCTGACCGGCCGCGCCGCCACTCCGCATTACACCTACGGTTTCAAACGCTCCTCGGTACTCGCAGCGCTGGCCAATGCCATCTTTCTCCTGGTGAGTGTCGGGGCCATTGCCTGGGAAGCTTTGCAACGGTTACGCGCGCCCAGTACGGTCAGCGCCTCGACCATCATCTGGGTAGCGGTGGTCGGAATTATCGTGAACGGCATCACGGCGTTGCTGTTCATGTCCGGGCGAAAGAATGACCTCAATATTCGCGGCGCGTTCCTGCATATGGCGGCCGACGCTGTCATCTCCGCGGGCGTAGTCGTTGCTGGCGTCGTCATCGTATTCACAGAATGGTTCTGGATCGACCCGGTGGTCAGCCTGATCGTCTCGGCGATTATCGTCTTCGGCACGTGGAGTCTCTTGCGCGAATCCGTGAACCTCTCGCTCGATGCGGTTCCCGAGGGCATCAATTCGACCGCCGTCCACGAATACTTATTGAGCCTGCCGACGGTCGTGGATGCGCATCATCTGCACATCTGGGGCCTAAGCACGACCGAGGTCGCACTCACGGTGCATCTGATCCTCGCCACCGGCACATCCGGCGACGAATTGCTGGCCACAGTCAATCGCGAGCTCCGCGAACGTTTCCGCATCGGGCATGCGACGATTCAGTTCGAATCCAGGCGTGAACCCGAGTGCGAGAAGGAAGATTGCGCCTGATGGCCAGCTTGCCGACAGCCGCCGCTCAACTGGAGACGGTCGTTGGCGCAAGATGGATATTGAAAAGCGGCGTGCCAAGCCGGCCCCATAGCCGAACCCAAAGCGCGAGGAACATTTCCGTTCCGCGCGCGTTGGTGATGTCGCCCGGTGATGCGCGAACTCTGCAAGTAGGGCGAAAAGCATACAGGCAGGAGTCGGTGAGCGATACAGCGACTTGGCGCTCGACATCATTCATTTGCTACCGCCCAATCCGACTCACCCCCGCAAGCTCCGACGCCCCCTATGCCCACGATGCGTGATTTTCAAACTCCCCAGTGGAGTATGCCGCAGTTCAATTTCCGCTGGCTCTGGCGGGGCATCCTCATCGTTGTCGTCCTCTGGGCGATCCTCTCCTGCTATTCTTCCGTGCCGGCCGATTCCGTCGGCGTATTGCAGCGCTTCGGCAGATTTCAGGATGTGGTGCAGCCCGGGCTGGTCTTCAAACTTCCGCTCGGCATCGACGAAATCACGCTGGTTCCCGTGCAGCGGCAGCAAAAGCTGGAATTCGGGTTCACTTCGGAAGGCGCATCCGATTCCGCTCAGGCTTCCCGCGATCCGCAGGCCGAGGAAAGCATGGTCACCGGCGACCTGAATATGGCGCTGGTCGAATGGGTCGTGCAGTATCGCATCGACGATCCCAAGGCGTATCTTTTCGGCGTCCGCCCGTGGGATCAGACCATCCGGGACGTCAGCGAATCGGCCATGCGCGAGGTCGTGGGCGATCGCACCGTCGACGAAGTGCTCACGATCGGCCGGGAAGAAATCGAAAATGAAACGCTCGTCCGCATCCAGGCGATCGCGAAGCGTTACGGTCTGGGCGTGACGGTGTCGCAGGTGCAACTCAAGGACGTGCATCCGCCGCGCAACGTGCAGGCTTCGTTCAATGAAGTGAACCAGGCGCAGCAGGAAAAGGAGCAGATGATCAACGTCGCCAACGGCGAATATAACAAGGTCGTGCCCCGGGCGCGGGGCGAAGCCGACCAGAAAGTCCGCGGCGCCGAAGGTTATGCCCTGAACCGGGTGAACCAGGCGCAAGGAGATGCCGACCGCTTTAACGCCCTGCTCACGGAATACGCCAAAGCTCCTGAAGTGACTCGCGAACGGATGTTTCTCGAAACGATGGCGGAGATTCTCCCGCAATTCGAGCACAAGGTCATCATCGACGAAAACGCCAGCCAGTTGCTCCCGCTGCTCAATCTCAATTCGAAAGCGAGGACCCCCTGAGCATCTCCATGAAAACCAAGGCACTCGCTTACTTCGCCATCGCCCTTGTCATCTTCGCGCTGCTTGCGATCTCCGGCGCATTTTTCGTCGTGTCCCAGACGGAGCAGGTCATCATCACCCAATTTGGCAAGCCGGTGGGACAACCGATCATCACGGCCGGTTTGCATTTCAAAGTGCCGTTCATCCAGGACATCCATCGCTTCGACAATCGGGTCATCGAATGGGATGAGCCTCTCGCCGAGATGCCGACCAAGGACAAACTTTACATCGTCGTGCTAACCTTTGGACGCTGGCGAATCAGCGACCCCATGCAATTCTTCCTGCGGATGCGCGACGAAGCCGGCGCGCAATCCCGGCTGAACGACATTCTCGGGAGCGAAACGCGCGACGTGGTCGCGGATCATGAACTCGTGGAGATGATTCGTACCACCAAGGACCGCAAGGCCGTCGTCGATGACACGGCTGCGGCCGGCGGCGGGACGACCAGCGGCGGCCTGCCGCCCATTCAGTTCGGCCGGGTGGCGCTGGAAAAGGAGATCACCGAAAAAGCGCGGGGCAAACTCGCCGAATTTGGCATCGATCTGCTCGACGTTCGCTTTAAACGGATCAACTACAATCCCGCGGTGAGCGACAAGATTTACTCGCGGATGATGAGCGAACGCCAGCAGATCGCCGAACGTTACCGCAGCGAAGGAATGGGTGAAGCCGCCAAGATCAACGGGAATCGCGATCGCGATTTGAAACAAATCGATTCGGAGGCCTATCGCCAGGTGCAGGACATCGAGGGCAAGGCGGACGCCGAGGCCACGGCGATCTATGCCAAGGCCTACAATCAAAGCCCCGAGGCCCGCGATCTCTACCAATTTCAGCGCACGCTCGATACTTACAAGACCTCGTTCCAACATGACACCACTCTTATTCTGAGTACGCAGAGCAGTTTCCTGCGCTATCTCAAGAGCGCGACACCGGCAAAGCCCGGCGGATGAAGATAAGGATGAAGGCGGAAGGCGGAAGGATGAAGAAAATGGCTACTGCGCAGAAGGATTGGGGGTTAAGAAACTGAAACGATGCCGAAAGCAGATTTGTCCCCAACCCCCGCGAAGCGGCCATACTCTTCATCCTTCATCCCTCCGCCTTCATCCTTTGTTTCGCCGCCTTCATCCTTAAGTTTTTTCCATACATCCTCCCGCCGCCGCAGCGTCGATTTCCAATCGTAGCAGCCTCCCATGAGTACTGATCTTCGGATCCTCCATGTTGAAGACGACGAGGACGATGCCTTTCTTATCACACAGACCATGGAAGCGCGGGGTCTGCGCTGCGAAATTGAGCGCGTGCAAACTCGCGAGAGTTTTCAGGAAGCGCTGGAGCAGGGCAAATTCGATCTCATCCTTTCCGACTTCTCTCTTCCGAAGTTCAATGGCCTGGCGGCGCTAGAGTTGGCGCGGGAGATGCGGCCGGAAATTCCGTTCATCTTCGTCTCGGGTACCATCGGCGAAGAAGTCGCCATCAGTGCCCTCAAGAGCGGCGCCACCGACTACGTTTTGAAGGATCGTCTGGGCCGGCTCGTCCCCGCCATCCGACGCGCCCTGGACGATGCCGCGGAGCGTGCCGCGCTCAAAAGAGCGGAAGAGGCGATGATTCAATCGGAACACAAATACCGGCATCTTTTCGAATTCTTGAGCGAGGCGGCACTCCTCACCGATTCGGTGAGCGGGCGGGTGCTCGATACCAATCACCAGGCGGAAGTCCTTTTTGCCCGCCCACGCTCGGAAATCGTCGGCTCCAATGTCATGCGACTGCTTTCACCGGAAGCTCTCGAGGAATACCGGCGGCACATTCCCGCTGCGTCGCAGCTCAACGAGCGGGTGGTTTTCGAAGGCGAAATTGCCACCAGCCAAGGCCAGCCGATTCCGGTATCCGTCAGCGCCACGCCCATCATTCTTTATGGACGGCGGCTGGTGCTCGCGCTCTACCGCGATATCACCGATCGCAAACAAGCCGAGGCGGAGATTCAGCGGTTGAAGGAGCAACTCGCCCGCGGTTCCGGATCGCCGTAAAGGTAGAGTAAGACTTCCCGCGGAACCGGCAGCCTCGCATACTCCGGTCAATGAAGTTCCCTTCCCTCATTACCACAATCATGCTGGCCAGTACCGTTGCCGCAGTCGCTGCGGAGAAAGACACGCGCGTTTTCGAGATGCGCACTTATCACGCTGCAACCGGCAAACTCGACGATTTGAACGCCCGCTTTCGCGATCATACCGTCAAGCTGTTCGAGAAACACGGTATCACTAACATCGGTTATTGGGTGCCGATTGAGAACACCGACAATCTCCTTATCTATGTGCTGTCGTACCCGAGCCGTGAAGCCCGAGATGCTTCGTGGAAGGGATTCCAGGCAGACGAGGATTGGAAAAAGGCCAAGGCGGAATCCGAAGTGCATGGCAAACTGGTCGACAAAGTCGACCAACTCTTTCTCACGGCGACAGACTTTTCTCCATCGATCCAGCCTTCCGCCGGGGCGGGCGGACGAGTGTTTGAGCTGCGCATTTACACCGCCACTCCGAACAATCTTCCCCTGCTCCATGCGCGTTTTCGCGATCACACCATGACGCTTTTCAGCAAGCATGGCCTGACCAATCTCTTTTACTGGCAACTGCTGCCGGATCAACCCAACGCTGAAAACACGCTCGTCTATATGCTCGCCCACCCCAGCATGGATGCAGCCAAGGCCTCGTGGGATGCCTTCCGCGCCGACCCCGACTGGATCGCCGTCAAGAAAGCCAGCGAAGAAAATGGCGGTGGCTCGCTGACAGTCCCGGATGGCGTGAAGTCGGTCTATCTCAAAGCGACGGATTATTCGCCGACGAAATAGGAGCGGGGAGAGTTGGTGGCGAACTATCAACCTTCCTCGCTGCAGCGAGCAGCACCGTCGCCAACCCGCCGACGATCACCAGCAAAGGCAGCAGACTCGCGCGGCGTTGCGGGAACCAGAATTCGCCGACGTTGAACGAATTCCATTCCGTCTGCATCGTCGTCTCCGGCAGGAATATCTTGGCCATGAGCAGACCATCGTAAGCGCCAATCGGGTTCACCGACACCGGCCCGCGGATGGCGCCGAGGATGAAGTATGTGGCCTCGCCGTGCACAATGCTCTCGCGCATCTCCTTCCTGCTGGCATCCAGACGCGTCACCCGCTCCTCCCTTTTCACATGTTGGTCTTTCATTTCGGCGTTTTCCTTGTCGAGACTCTGTTCGATCAACTTGTTGAGCACAGGCCAGTCGCGTCCGGAGGCGAAGAGCGGCCAGGCGTACTCGCCGACGATTTGGCAAAAGAAATCATCCTTGCGATGGGCATCGTCGAGCCGGGCATGACCACCGACGGCCAGCGAATTTTGCGCATCGGTCGCGGTGAGCAGCGTTTGATTCGCAATGGAGATCACCGCCAAAGCAACCGTCGGCCAGCACCACCGGGCGAAGGCCACGACCAATGGCAACGCCAGAAACGGAAGGCCGGGAACGAGGTAGCGGGGTCCGGCCGCGAAGCCACCGTGATAACCATTGAAAAACACGTTGACGATAAAGAAGAATCCGAACACCCCCAGGCACAGCCGCGCCTCGGCGACCCAGGTCTTTTCGCGCAACCAGATGAAGAACCCGTAAAGGCTCATGATCGTCACCGGCGCCAGGAAAAAGATTCCACGATAGGGTGAAACCGTGAGCAAACCGGCGATGTAAGGAGTGTGGGTACTGGGCGGATAGAACATGCCGAGAAACGCGCTGGTGTCCCGGAAAAGCGGGTTTTGGAAATCATTGGCCAGCTTGAACGGGGAACCGAAGTTCACCTTGGCGTACCAGCAGATCGCGAAGAAGAGAGGCACCACCCCGAGCACATAGTAAATTGCCGCCCGCCAGTTCCAGCGCTGCCTCTCCCCGCCGGGCAACGTGCCGAGCAATGCATACAACCCCAGAAGGAAGCCCGCGCCCGCCGCGATATAGTTGGTGACTGCGGCGATGCCCGCGCAAATTCCCGCCAGCAATACCCAGCCTGCCGAAGGCCTCTCCATCCCCCGCACTCGCCAGAGACAGGAAAACGCCATGAGCAAAAAAATCGCCGTGAGATTGTGGTCGAAGAATAGCGTGGCGAACGGAAAGAAAGTGGTGCCGAAAGCAAAGGCCAGCGTCGCCAGTAGCGCGGGCAAGACTTTGCCCCCAATCAATTCGCGAGCGAGACGGAAGAAGACGACGCAGCCGATCGCCGAGACCAATCCCACGCTGAAAACCGAAGTCAGCCAGGCGTTGACGGTCAGCGTCCACCAATCATCGGGATTCAGCCCGCGCCATTTTTCGAAATGATAAATGAGCCAGTAGGCCGGCACGCCGAGAAAGCTGGTCCCCGGAGGTTTGTTCGGATGGAAGTTCCCCGTCGAAGGCACATAGCCGATGTCTCCCGAATTGCACTCCTCGATCATCGGCACGTTTTGGGCATTGGGCGTGGGCGAATCCTCATTCACCGGGTAGAGCTCGTAAGCCATATCCACCCAGGACAAGCGCCGGGCTTCGCCTTCCCATTGGTATTCGGCGTTATGCACCGGCGCGCGCACGAAGCGTCGTCCGGTTGGATCCGAGGGATCGGCCTTGTAGACGAGAAAGTCGTCAATGGCGAAACGCCCCTCCTCGACGATGGCGCGCACCTCATCGAAGCGCGAATTCTGGTTCCAGCCGCCGCCTTGATCGAACCAGGCGAAAGCTACGAAACAGGCAAGAAACAGCAGCCACTCAAATCGCCGGAGCGGAGCCATTGACGGGGAAAAGATTGTGCGGGAGCAACATGTGGGAAAATGAAGGACACAGAGGTTGCCCGCGTTCGTCCGGGAGCGAAACCCTTTTTTCCAAACCGCTGCTCGTCGCACACGGCGATCTTCACCCCAGTAAAGGATCCTGCGCCATGATTGGGTCTCAACTACGCCGGTGGGTCCAGAAAAGCCCTCGCATCCGATTCAGGAAAGTCATGAAACCTGTCGTTCTCACCGTTTCCATTCCTGCCACAGTGCTGAGCTGCCAGGTCCAAGCGGACGGCGATGTTGCCGAAGGGCCTGATCCGGCGGTTCCCGAGTTGCAGGCGCTCAATCATTACATCGGCCAATGGGAGGACGAGATCGCCGGGCGGCCGCAGGTGAAGCGCGCCGAAACCGGCGAATGGATCCTCCGCGGCCGTTTTCTCCGGCAATCCTGGAGTGCGGAATCCACCGACGGCGCCCCGCCCGCCCAAGGGCTGACGCTCATGACTTTTGACACCGGGGGAAAGGTCTACCGCAGTTGGTCATTCCTGGCCACCGGCTCGGTCCTCGAAAAGGAAGGCGTCTGGGACACCATCACCAAGACCTTCACCTGGGGGCATCGGATCGCGGAAAGCTCCGAGACGGTCATCACCAAGGCCTCGTTTGTCGATGAAGCAGTCCAGGATTGGAGCATCGTCAAGACGGACGAACACGGCAAAGTCGTCCGCGAAGTCGTCGGGCGAAGCCTGCGCCGCGCACTTCCAGCTCTCCACGCGGCCTAGGATCCGGTGCGTGCGGAGTAGCTCGCGCGTGGGACTTCAGTGTGTGGGCCTCTTCCACCGCTCCCATGCGGCGGCCCTTCCTCCTTCGCGGGAATGTGCTGTAACAGGGGGAAGGGCCGCTTGGGATGTTGTCCGCAGTTGCGACACTGCCGACATGCATGCATCGCTCCGAGCCGCCGAGTGGATGTATCACAAACAGGAATCGATCTTCCGTCCCGCCATTCGAGCGGTTTGCGGCACAGAAAATCCGCGCGACGAGTCCGGTGCCGCAGTCTCCGGCGCCACGGCAGGCTCATTGGGTGTTGGAAGTTGGATGTTGGATGTTGGATGGTTCCCTCATGCCCCCTCCCCCTGGCGATCTGCTCACTCGACTCAGCATTTGGGTGGCGCTGATCGCCTACGCCATCGGCGCTGGCTTGTTACTTGAGGCGCGGCGAGAACCTGGACTTCGGCGACGCGCCCGCTGGGCGTGGGCCTTCGGCTGCGTGTTTTTCCTCAGCCACGTCGCCTGTGCTTTTGCCTTCTTTCACCATTGGAGCCACGCTGCCGCCTATCGCGAGACCGCGCGCCAGACCGCGGAACTCACCGGCTGGAATTGGGGTGGCGGAATCTATTTCAATTACGTCGTCGCCGCCGGCTGGGTGACCGACGTCCTGTGGTGGTGGCTGGCTCCCGCGAGCTTCGATCGGCGTCCTCTCTGGCTCACCGGCCTCTGGCAGGGCTTTCTCTTTTTCATGGTCTTCAACGGCGCCGTCGTCTTCGGCCATGGCCCCGTCCGCGCGCTGGGAATCGTCATCACCATCTTGCTCGCGTTCCTCTTGTGGCGACGGGGTAAAACCGCAAAGCTGAACACTGAAGCCCCCCACTCTCCATGAGCCTTTTTCAACTTGATCCCGCCAGCATCGCCGCGCGGACACGCGCCGCCGGGCAAGCCCTGCGATTGCCGGCACTGCCGGCGTCCATGTTCCGCGGACTCATCGGTTTCACAATTCTCAGCATCCTCGGCTTCCTGCCTTGGCCGATCATGGACTATTGGTTTCCGTTCCTCCGCGAAGGCCATCTCTATGTCGCCTGCACCGCCATTTTCATTGGATTGAGCGGGCCTTGCCTGCACCGGCTCATCCTCGGCCCAGGCTCGATGTCGCGGTTTTACAAACTCTTCGCCCTCGCCTTTATCGCTTACGCCGTAGTCTGGGTGGGATTCTGGATGGCCTGGCGTGGCGATGCCGGCAGCCTTGCTGGGCTCTTCGGTGGCGCGGCGGTCATGTGCGCGGTCCTCGCTCTCGCCTTTGACGCTCCGCGCGCTTTTCCGCTCTCTGTGGCCGCTCTCTTCCTCCTGAACACCGCCGGCTTTTACCTGGCGGGATGGATCGAGGGGAAAATCCTCCTCGATCATCGTTTGGCTTCGATGTTCCTCTGGGCATTGTTTTGGGGTCTCGGCTTCGGCGCCGGCTTAGGCGCAGTCTTCCATTTCTGCCAGGCCCGCGCCCGCGAGCTTCTCCGCGCGGCATGAATCCCAATGCTCGCGCGATGACCCAAACGAACCAGTAAAGGTCGTGCGCGCTACGCGATCAGTTCCTCGATCACGTGTCCGTGCACATCGGTGAGCCGGCGATCGATGCCATTGTGGCGATAAGTGAGCTTGGTGTGATCGATACCTAGCTGCCGGAGAATCGTGGCGTGGATGTCGTAGACTTCGGTGGGATTTTTGCGATCGGCTGGTTTGTATCCCCACTGGTCGCTTGCGCCGTAAGTCACGCCGCCTTTGATGCCACCCCCGCACAGCCAATTGGTAAAGACATAGGGATTGTGGTCGCGACCCTTGCCGCCTTGCGACGATGGCATCCGCCCGAATTCTGTGGTCCAAAGGATGATGGTGTCTTCGAGCATGCCGCGTTGTTTGAGATCTTGAATGAATGCAGCGCAGCCCCGGGCCATCCCCTGCGCCAGCGGTCCATGATCCCTGCGAACGTCCTCGTGCGAATCCCAATTGCGGCGCGGGAAACCGTTGTCATTGCCGCTCCAGACCTGAACGAAACGAACACCGCGCTCCAGCAGTCGTCGCGCGGCGAGACATTTCTGCGAGAAATAAAAGGTCTCTTCCTCGGCGTTGATTTCCGCCGGCCATTTCTGCGCTCCGCGGTCGAGGCCATAGAGCTTCAAGATATGTTCGGGCTCGGCTTTGAGATCGAGCGCTTCAGGCGCAGCCAATTGCATTTTCGCGGCCAGTTCGTAGCTGCGAATGCGCGCCTCGAGCCGCTGATCGCCTTCACGCGCCACCGCGTGTTCGCGATTCAAGTCGGACATGAGTTGCTGCGCCGCCGCTTCGCCGCTCTTTGTGATGTAATCACCGTCTTTGTGCGGAAAGAGGTCGGCAATGGGATTGGCCGCGCCCGGATAAATGATGGTGCCGCTGTGTTGTGAAGGCAGGAAAGCGGCGTCCCAATTCTTGACCCCATTCGAGGCAAATCCCCGGTGGTCGGGCAACACGACGAACGTCGGCAGATTATCATTCATCGAGCCGAGGCCGTAACTCACCCAGCAGCCAGCGCCGGGAAAACCGGGTAGGGTAAAGCCGGTCGCCTGGAGCAGCGTCGCCGAACTGTGGACCCCGGATTTGCCAACGAGATTGTGGACGAAGGCGAGGTCATCCACCACCGCACCCAGCGGGGCCACGACCTCACTCAGCATTTTGCCGCTCTGGCCGTACGGCTGGAAATCCCAGACCGGCTTGAGCCAGGGACCGAGGCCATTTTGAAAAGCTTCGACGTGCTCGCCAAAATCGCTCGGCTGGCCATCGCGCTTTATCAATTCCGGTTTGAAATCGAAGAGATCAATGTGGCTCGCTGCCCCTGCCATGAAGAATTGCACCACGCGCTTCGCCTTTGGCGGGAAATGCAATCGGCCACCGAGCACGCCTTCATCAGCGAGCGCGTGGTCGCGCCCAAGCAGGGCGGCCAGCGCCAGCCCACCGAGACCACCACCGGAGCGCCAGAGAAATTCGCGCCGATTCATGGAGGATGCCGCCCCTGGGCGATGGAATGGAGAATCGTTTTTCATAATTCAATCGATGAAGAGGAATTCGTTCAAGTTGAGGAGGACCCGGCAAAGATTGGGCAGGCCGTTGGCCGCGGCGAAGGCGATCAAGCGATCGCGATCCGCGGCACGGGGCGCATGCCCCAAGGCGAGCCGGCAGGCGCGATCGACTTGGGCAGGAAGATCGGGCGCTTCGCCCTGCACCCGCTCCGCGAAATGACGCGCCTGGGTGACCATGAAGCCATCGTTGAGCAGGGCCAGTGCTTGCAAGGCGGAGACGCTTTCATTGCGCCGCGCCACCCGCTCTGAAGGATCGGCGCAATCGAGGCACGTCATCCACGGCTGCGTCTGCGAACGCACGATGAAACGGTAAATCGATCGCCGCCATGTTTTCGGATTTTCCGGATCGGCGAGTCCATACTCGTAGTGCGGCGAGTTCTCCGGATGCTCGATGACAAAATCCTGCCAGCCCGGCCCACTCATTGTGAGGTCAAGTTTTCCGCTCACCGCGAGGACGGAGTCGCGCACCGCTTCGGCCTCGAGTTTGCGCCGATTTTGTCTCCAGAGCAGGGTATTGTCGGAATCGATTTTTTCCGCCGCCGGGTTGACCGCGGAGGCCTGGCGGTACGTCGCACTCATCACGATCAGCTTTTGCAGATGCTTCAGCGAACCTCCGCTGTCGCGGAACTTCGCCGCCAGCCAGTCGAGCAATTCGGGATGCGTGGGCAACTCGCCATTCCGGCCAAAGTCGTTCGGCGTGGCCACGATTCCGCAGCCAAAATGATACTGCCAGACTCGATTGACGATGCTGCGCCAGGTGAGCGGATTGCGTTCGTCGGAAATCCAGCGGGCAAGCGCCGCCCGCCGTTCGCTTTCGGGGGCCGTCGGCGGAAGATCGAAACGCGCCGGAGCAAACTTCAGCATGCTCAATGCGCCGGGGCCCACTTCCTTGCCGGGCTGCGTCACCTGGCCACGCGCGAGGACGAAAATCGGCCGCGGCTTGCCGCCATCGGGTCCGGTCCCGCGAAACGCGCCGGTGCCACTATGGATTCCTCCCACATAGACCACGCTCGGTGCGGGCAGCTTTTTCAGTTCTGCAATCACCCGCTGCTGTTGCTCGATCAAAGCCGCCCGTTTCGCTTTCGTCTCCTCGTCGGCGAAGCTCAGCAGCAAGGCGTCGCGCTCCTGGACCAATTGCTCCTTCTCGTCGGCCGATGGCGCCACGGGTGCCAGTCCATCGGTAAGATTGCTCTTCCGCCAGCGCAGCGGGGCTTCGATCGAATCCAAAGCCGCGACCGCTTTGCCCAGAGCCACGTTGTTTCCCGCGTGATCGAAGACCTGCAACTCGGCGAGAGCAAAAATGAAATCGTCCTTGCGCGGGGCGAGCCGGGTCGCCGTCACGCGCACATAACGTCCGGCAATTCCGTCGTCCTTCGCACCGCCGGTGACGAACGGCTGGAGTCCCGGATTCTTGAAATCGTTCATGAACGTCTCGTCGTGGCGACGCCAGAGCAGCGTCACGCCGGACTTGAATTCCGCATCGTCACTGGCCTCGACTTTGAACCGCACCGGAAAGCCAAACCCGGCTCCGATGGAATTGAAATCGTCGTAACAGGGCAGGAGCGTGACGTGATCGATTTCGACATGCGCGCCGAGATCCACCTGCACCCACTTGGTCGTATCCTGCACTTTCGAGATCGCGCTGTGATAGCCGAAATCAGGAGCGGTGTTGCCCGCCTTTTGAGCGGCTTTCGAAGCTCCATCAATCCGCCGTGTCAGCTCGGCAAAGCGCTCACCGGCTTTGACCTTCAGCGGACCGTCCAAGGCGGCAATCGCGGATTCCATCTCGGCCTGCCGCCGCTGCAATTCCTGAAACCGCGCGTTGACGATATCGTCCGGATAGTATTTGCGGTCGGTGCGATCCAGCGCCGCAAAGTCGGCCTGGAGGGAATAATAGTCCTCCTGGGTGATCGGATCGAACTTGTGATTGTGACACTGCGCGCAATGCACGGTGGCGCTGCAAAAGGTGCCGATGGTATTCGCCACCATATCGTCGCGGTCCAGATGGCGCGCGATCTTACCATCCGTCTTCGTCTCGGGCACCTCGCTATGGCCGATGTAATCCCACGGCCCGGCGGCAATGAAACCCAGCGCTTCGATCCCATCGCGGGTATTGGGAAAAAGGACGTCGCCAGCGACCTGTTCCTGAATGAAGCGTGCGTAGGGTTTGTCTTCATTGAAAGCGCGAATGACATAGTCGCGATACGGCCAGGCATGGGGCCGCGGCTTGTCTTTGTCATAACCATGCGTGTCGCCATAATGGACCACGTCCAGCCAATAGCGCGCCCAGCGCTCGCCATAGCGCGGCGAGGCCAGCAGTTTATCCACGAGCCGCTCATAGGCCTGCGGATTCGTGTCCGCGGCAAAAGCATCGATGTCCTCCGGCGTCGGCGGCAAGCCGATGAGATCGAAGTAAAGTCGCCGGCACAAAGTCCGCGCATCCGCTTCCGGCGACATCGCGAGATGTTTCTCCGCCAGCTTGGCCCGAATGAATCCATCGATCGGATTAACGTCCGCGCGGCTGCTATTGGATGTTGAGTGTTGGATGTTGGATGTTGGATGTTTTCCATCCGAATGGTCCCCAATCGGCTTCAACGACCACCAATCCAGCGGATTGCGTTTCGCTGTTCCTGCGGCATCCGGCCAAACCGCCCCTTGATCGATCCAGGCGCGCAGCAAGCCAATCTGTTCCGCGGTCAGCGGATCACCTTTGGCCGGCATCTTCATGTCGGGATCGAGCCCGCCTACGAAATGAATCATCGGACTATCTGCGCTCTTACCGGGAACGATGTCGGGCGCGTGGTCATCGCCACCGGTGAGCGCCACCTCTTTCACATCGGCACGCCAGCCACCCTTCTGCTTCTCCGGCCCATGACACTTCACACAATGCGCGTCGAGGATCGGCTGGATATCCTTCACAAAATCCACCGGTCGCGTTGTGGCGGGTGGTAGCTTGGTAAGATCGAGTTTTTCCGCAGCAATCGCCGGCAGCCCAGTCAAGGCCGCGAGCAGGGCCATCACAGCCGTGCGGAAGAAAAGACGCGGGAGAAACATGGACGCAGAATATCCCTCGCCCTTCCAGTAGCGCTATCACGCATGTGCGGGATGCCGCACGGTGGTCACACGAGCTTTTCCTTCAGCGCCTTCGCCACCGCACCGGTGCGCGTATTCACTTCGAGCTTTTCGTAGATCTTCCGCAAATGAGTATCGACGGTGTGGAAACTGAGGTCGAGTTGCGCGGCGATTTCCTTTTTCGTTTTGCCCCGGACCATGGCCTCCAGGATCTGCGTCTCGCGCGTGGTCAGGCCGTAATCGCCGCGTGCCGGAGCGAAACGCGCAAACATGTCCAGCACGCGCCGCGCGATTCGGCCGTTCATGGGGGCGCCTCCGGCCAGGGCATCGCGGATCGCCCGGGCGATCTCCTCGACGGGCGCAGTCTTCAGCAGATAGCCCGCGGCGCCGGCACAAATGGCGCGGAAGATTTTTTCTTCATCCTCAAAAACGGTCAGGACGATGATCGCCGTCGCCGGCGCACGTTCGCGCAAACGAGGAATCCCATCCAGTCCGCTCATTCCTGGAAGTCCGACGTCGAGCAGGATGACGCGCGGCGCCGGCCGATGTCCGAAGGCTGCCAGCGCTTCTTCGCACGTGGCAAATCCTCCCAGGCATTGAAATCCTTCCTCTTGATCCAGGGCCCGTATGATCGTCCGGCGAAAGGTGGCATTGTCCTCGATCAACCAGATGGGAATGACTTCAGGCGGCATGAGGTGTCAATGTTTGGCCATTTGCGTCGGCGCATCCCATTTCACATGCAGCGTCATGCGGGAGCCCTGTCCGGGCGAGGATTCGATTTGCCATTCGCCGCCCAAGGCCGACGCCCGCTGGCGCTGGCTGGTCAGCCCGTGCCCGGCGGAAGGCAGGTTCGGATCAAAACCGACGCCATCATCTGAGATCTCCATGACAAATTCGCCTTTGCCATCGGCAAGGCGGATCGTCACTTTCCGCGCCGCGGCGTGGCGGCGGATATTGTGCAACGCTTCCTTGAAGATGAGCAACACCTCGCGCTTCCATTCGAGCGAGAGCGGCCGGACGAGGTGATCACCGTCGAACTCCCATTCCAACCCCGCGAGCATGAGCGCGGCAGTCTCGCGCAGCTTGACGACAAAATCCTCGCCGGCAGAAACATCCGGCCTGATCAGCCAGACAATGTCGCGCATGGAGGCGGCTGTCTCGCGCGCCACGCGATTGATTTCTTCCAGGTCGGCGCGTGCCTCCCCGGGTTGGCGGAGCGCGATCTGGCTAAGCAGGGCGATGCTGCCGAGGTTACTACCGATCTCATCATGCAAATCGCCGGCAATGCGCTGGCGCAGCGCTTCAACTTCGCGGCGTCGGAACTGGGCGCGACGCCGCATCCACCAGACGCCCACAGCGGCCGCCAGCAGCACTGCGCCCACGGACCAACGCAGCGACGTGGAAATGAGGGCGCCAACCAATCGCTCCCGCTCCGTGTCGGTGCGAACGAGTTCCTGCTCGATTTCCCGCCGGCGCGAAAGACCGCGCAACCAGTCTGACAAATTGAGGATGCGCCCCTGGCTGTTGAAACCATCGACCAAGAATTGCCGGGCCCAACTCCCTGACTCGATGCTGTCGAGCGATGTCACCGTCGCCCCAAACGCCACATTCTTTCCGCCCGAGTAAGCTTCCAGTTCGGCGAGCGCGAAAATGTAATCGTTATTCCGCTCCCAAAGTTTCGTGGCGGTGACGCGAACGTATCGCGCCGTCACGTCGTGCACGGGAATGAAGACGGGATTTTCCGCCGGGTTCACAAAATCCTCCTGGGTTTGGCCGAGGAGCATCACAGGCTGGTGGAAATCCGCATCGTTCGACGCTTCGACGCGAAAGCGCAGCGGAAATCCGAAACCGCGCCGCGCCGGAAAATCCTTGGGCCGGGCGGGATAAAGTCGCACCTCCTCGAGCGGGATCGAGGCGCCAAGATCGACCTGCACCCATTTCACGACATCGGGCGATTTCGCGATCTGGGCGTGCCAGCCGTTGCCCGGCGTGGGGACGATTTGAACGGGCGGGCCGAGGACGCTCTGCCCGTCGGTGGCATTGGACGGCTCCCACGTCGGAGCGCTGTCGTAGGCATCGCTGACCGAGACCGAGGCTCCAACTCCGATCTCCAATCCGTCGCGCAACACGAAGACTTCGCCCAAGGCGAAAAGCGCCAGGTCGCCCCGCGGCCAAAGCCGGTTGGCGGTAATGCGGATGAACCGTCCCGCGGTGCCGGTGGGCGCCGGAAGAAAGACCGGTGAACTGCCGGGATTCGGAAAATCCACATCATCGAAAGCCGCCACGAGCCGCGGCTCGGAAAACGCCGGATCGTCCGAGGTCTCCACACGAAAACGCAACGGAAAGCCGAAACCCGGCCCGGGACGATTACCATAGGCCATGTCGACCGGCACGAGAACGATGGCGTCGAACGATTGATTGCGACCCAAATCCAATTGCAGCCATTTCGTGACATTCGGGTTGCTGGCAAAGCGGCTATGATAGCCAACACGCTCGCTCTGCTGAGAAAGCGGAGCAGGCGGCAAGGTTCGAAGTTCCTGGCGCAACAGTTGTTCGCGCAGCGCGATCTGCCGGAATGCCGGGCTCAGCGCCCGCGCCGCCGGTGCAAACCAAGTCTCATCTACCGCCCGGCCAACGGTCGCCAGCCAAAACATCCCCAGGATCGCGGTCGGGAGACGAAGGGACAGGAACTTCACAAGAGCAAGGTTAACCGATTCGAACCTCCCCGCCCATCCCGCAAACGCGGGCTGTCACGGCGCCAGGCGCGCTATTGCCCCAACACCTTCCGCAAGACCGGCTCAAACACCGCGGCTTGCCGCACGAAACCGAGGTCGCTCGGGTGCGAGCTATCGGTGCTCCCCTCGCTGTCATCGCCTAGGAGATCGTCACCCGGAATGTAATAGAGACCGGTGACGCCCTCCTTCTGCAAAGCCTCGAAGGAGTCGCGCAGCGCCTTGTGGTTCTGCGTATGGGCCTCCTGCTTGGAAGGACGAATCCAGGCGTTGGTCACCCGCCGGTCTTCCACCAAAATAATCGGCGTGTCCGCATGCGCGGCGCGCAACTGCCTGACCAGCGGCGGACATTTTTGCCGGACATCCGCCGGCCCCATATTGGGCTCGCAATCGACCACGTAAGCCGCCGCATCGACCTTTATAAGCAATTCGCCGACGGCGGCGTCCATGCGGCCATTGCCGGAGAAACCGAGATTGAGCACCGGCCGGTCCAAATGCCGGCCGAGGATAGCGGTGTGTACCATGCCGGGCCGCGAGGCGCATGCGCCCTGGGTGATCGAGGTGCCGTAAAAGACGATCGGTTTGGCGTCTCGCGGTGGGAGCCCTTCGAAATGCGCGCCGGCGGCCACGCCCAATTCCAGCGAGTCAACGCCATTGTAGAGCGGCAGGTAGACGGCATACTCCCGCAACCCCGGCGCGAGCGAGTCGACGATCATTTGGCGAACTTCCTTCTTGTCGGGCTTGGTGATTCCGACCCACCGCCATTTGCCCTGATCGTCGCGGGCGTAAAGATCCAATCCGCTGACTCCCGTGGCGGGCATGTGCGGCAACGCCAGGTGATCATTGCGCAAAACATAGTGTGCCCAGATGATCGGCGAATCCGTCTTGAAGCGCGCCATCATCCCGGTGCTATCGCGGCTCAATTCCCAGACCGGCGCGGTCACCTTGCCATCGGCGGATGCGGGAAAGCGGTCGAACCAGCGCAGGCGTTCGAGATTCTCCCAAGCGCGACCTTCGACCCCCCATTGGGTGACGTCATGCCAGTCGAGCTTGGGCTCCGCTACGGGCTGGGCCGGCGGACGAACCGGCGCTGGTGAAACCGCGGCAGCAGGCGCGGGATTTTGCGCCTGGAGCGACGAGAACGCCACGGCGAGGAGAGCCGCGATGAATCGTGATGTCTGGAGGATTTTCATGGAACTGTTCAATTCTTCTCCGGATGAAAAATCACCCGGGCGTAGACGTAGGCGATGAATTCGCCGACGACGACGCGAAACCCTTCGCTGGTGGACCACCAGCGATGGGAATTGAAATCGTGGGGATCGACTCCCACCGTCCCAATCTCCGATGAAGGGCCAAATGCCTTCTCGTAAAGGAGGCGGCTGCGGCGGGAGTGCGGCCCGAGCGAATAGACATTGATCTTTGCCGTCGAAACCCCCTCTGCTTCGAGCTTCCGCTTGAGCGCAAGGGCCATGGTGTAGGTGCGGTCTCGACCGACATCCGGCGCCGGCACCGCATGAATACTGCCCTCCGGCACCCCCAGCTTTTTCAATTTCGCCACCATGAGATCGGCGAAGTTATCGAAATCAACACCGATCACCTCGTTGTCCTCATTGAACGGAATCCCTGTAGCGTAAATACCGACGTACGAATGCCGGTGGAATTCCTCGACCGCCGCCCGCGCCACGTAAGCCGGAGCCCAACCTTCGACGACGAGTACTCCACCCGACACCGGCTCGTTCACAGTTAGAAAAGCACAAAGCTCCCAGCCAGCGAGCGCTATCATCAAAATCATTGTCACCAAAATGGCAATCCCACCCCGCCACGTAGGCACAATGCAAATACGCCGTTGGAAAAATCCGCCCAATATGGGCCTTGGGGCATGGATTTTTGGCTCTGCAGGGTGGACAGTGGGGGACGTCGAGTGGCCGGTCGGCATGGGCGCATCGCCTGTAGCACGAATCGGCCGCCGGTCACGTCAAATTCGTTTGAACGCTCTTCCGATTCTTTTTCTGCAGAACCACGAAAATTCTTGCGGCCAGCCAACGGCGTATGTGCGAATGGCTGCACTGATGACCCGGTTGTTCCCCATTCGTCCGGACACGTATTTCGGGCGATCAAGTCCGAGGCGGGACCGGACATAGAATCCGACCAGCGGCTGACTTTCATGCTCCACTTACTTCCACTCCATCATGCCAACCACCAAAGCCCCCCCAAAAACCGTTAAAGTCGCCATCGTCGAGGATCACCTCATGTTCCGTGAATGGCTCGGCCAGATGCTTTCGCGCGAGCCGGGTTTCGTCGTCTGCGGAGAAGCGGACAACATCCAGCAAGGATTGCGCATCATCCAACAGAATGCCCCGGACATTGCCATCGTCGACATCACCCTGCGCGGGTCGAGCGGCCTGGAATTGATCAAGGACATGAAAGCGCACAGCCTACACGTCCCGGTCCTGGTGCTCTCGATGCATGACGAGGCGCTGTATGCGGAGCGCGTGTTGCGTGCTGGCGCCAAAGGTTACATCTCGAAAAACGAAGCGTCCTCGACGTTAACCGACGCCATCCGTCAGGTCCTGGCGGGAAAGATTTACCTCGGAGAAACCATGACCACGCTGATGCTCGAGAAAATCACCAACCCCAAGGCCATCGGGACGAGCTCACGCATGAGCCTCCTGGCGGACCGCGAACTGGAAGTTTTTCAGCTCATCGGCAAAGGCTACAACGGGCGCGAAATCGCCGAACAACTTCACTTGGGCGAAACGACGATCGATACCTACCGCGCACGCATCAAGGAGAAGCTGCAGCTCCGCAATGCCGCAGAACTCTACAGCCGCGCCGCACAGTGGGTGCAGGAAAACGGAGCCTAACCCGGGAGAGCGTCGTTCCGCGGCGGATGTAAATCGTCGCGCTGGCTATCCGGTCAGCGCCTTCGTCAGAAACGCGTAAGCTTTCTCCCGCATGGCATCGGGAAAATCGTGCTGGCCTTCGGGGTGCTCGACCAACAGAGCTTCGGGCGCGCCGTAGAGTGTATAAACCTGGCGCGCGGCCGTCGTGATGCGATCCACGCTGGCAGCCCGGAAATTCGCATCCTGGAGCGGAGCGGAAATAAAAACCGGACGCGGCGCCAGCGCGGCCAGCAACTCGTCGAAATCGAATGGCGTCTCGGCGGAGCGGCCTTTGTAGGCGGCCAGTCGCGGCATGTAGCGCGGTGAAGTCCAACCGGTGATGTCGCCGCCTTTGTAGTCGGCAAAGGAATCGAGCCCGCAACTCGAAACCACGGCTTTCAGGCGGTCGTCGAAGACCGCCGTGTAAACCGAGTTATGGCCTCCCAATGAATGGCCGATTGCCGCGTAGTGGCCGCTCCGCACGTAGGGCAGGGAGTCGAGCAGATCGAGCCCGCGAATGTTGTCCCAGATCGCTTTCATCGTCCCGCTCACATAACCGAGCGCCGCCCAATCGGGTTGATAATCGGCGAGCAGCGGATAGGCCGGCGCGAGGGTCACAAATCCACGCTCCGCAAGTTCCGCGGCATAGTGTCGATGCTCCATTCCGCCCAAGCCCACGACGACCTTGCAGCCATTCACATTGTCGGTGGGATGCAGGCACAGGATCGCTGTGGCCTTGCTTTCGGGTTTATCCAGAAAACGCTTGGGAATGAGTAGATAGCCTGGAACGCGTGAGCCCGGTTCGCTCGCATAAGTGATCCGACGCCGGACGTAGCTCCCGGCATCGGCCTCTTCTTCCACTTTCACGTCGAGCGGGCATCGCTTTTCGGTTCCGGGCAGCGGCCCCATGATTTCCTGCATCGCCACAAGAATGGCTTTCCGGCGCCGCTCCCAATCTGCGGGTGTGTGCACTGGTCGCCACTCACCGCTCTCATCGGGAAACGTCATCAGCGAGTGCCGGGCGGAATTCTCCGCGCGGACCAGAGCCGCCGCCGAAGCCGCACCGAGGATGGCGACGAACTGGCGCCGCTTCATTTGGGCGAGGAGAGAAACTCGAGCAAATCGGCGAGATCCTGCGGGGTCAGACCCGTCTCGATGCCCTCGGGCATGAGCGAGCGATCGGAATGTTCGACCTGGACAATATCGCTCCGCGGAATGTTCCGCAAAAGGCCGCCCGGGATTTTGAGCGACACCGCGCCGTCGGTCTCCGAGGCGACAATTCCGGCGACCCGCTCACCGCTCTTGGTCTCGACAATCGCCTGGCTGAAGCCTTGGGTGATCTCGCGCGACGGATCGAGAATGTTGCCCATGAGTTTTTCGCGGCCGGCGGAAGCCGAAGCGTCGAGTTCCGGCCCGACCAGATTGCCCTCCCCGTGAAAGCGATGGCAGACCGTGCAACGCGTGGTGAACGTGACGTGTCCCCTGGCCGGATCCCCTTTCATGGTGAGCGCCGGCTGAAATGCAGCGACGACCCGGTCGCGCGACAGCGACGGACCGAAGAGCTCGATGGCGCGATCGCGGATCGATTCCGTACGGCTTTCGCGCAGCGCGGCCAAGTCTTCGGGCGTGAGCTCGGACTTGGCGACGACCTTCGCCGCCACCGCATCAAACAACGCCGGGATCTGCTGCGGGCGCGTCCGCCAAAGACGGATGGCGGCAGCGCGAGACTCTTTCGGAAGCTTGGGCCAGGTGTCGGTGAGAATCTTGCCGAGATTCGAAGGATTCAATCGACCAAGCGCTTCGAGCGCCGAACCCGCCAGCGATCCTGAGAGATTGTTTCCCAGCGCCGTCGCAACCACGTCGACTGCCCCGGATGAACCGGTCACGCCGAGGACGGTGAAGTCCACCGGGTGAACGTCCGCGTTGTGTCGAATGTGATCTTCAGCGGCGGTGATGAGCGGCTGCAGCTTCTTGCCGGTATCCGCTTTCGCCAGCGAAGAACCGCCTCGGGCCAACCCTTCCGCCAGCGGCGCCAGCCAATCCGTAGGCTCGGGCGAAGCGACTGCATGAGCGATCACGGCGTCGACATCCGCAGGCTGGTGGTGCGCGCCAATGGTGCTGGCCAGTTCGTGAGCGAACGCGGGATCGATTTTCGGTCCACCCGGTCGCACGCACGCCTGGAAAAGGGTCCCGGCCTCGTCACTTGCTGCCGCCAGCAAGGCCGTCCGCGCCCAGGTATCCGCCGCGTCGTGCTGGGCGAGTTCCAGGATCAAACCCGGCTTGCCCTGCACGTGCAGGATGCCGAGCGCCCAGGCGAGTTCGTAGCGAACGAAGGCGGATCGGTCCGCGCTCAATTTGTGCAGCGCCGCGTTCACGCCCTCGGGCAAAGCGCCGTCGGCATAATGCGCCGCCGCCGTGTGGATCGCTTGCACGCGCACCTGCGGATCGGCATCTCCCAGCGCGGTGATGACGTCGCCATTGACCAAATCACCATCGCCAGCCAGAACGCGAAGCGCGGTCAACCTTCCGACCGGTGAGTTGCTCTTCGAAGCAATGTCCCGAAGGATCGGCGCCACGGAATGATCCTGCCGCTGGTGAAGCAGGCGCGCCGCCGTATCGCGGTGCCAGCCATTCGCATTCGCCAGCAAGCCGACAAGGCCGGGACTGGAAAGATCCCCGAGCTTCGGCAATCCGCGCGGTTCGACACCATCCGGCACCAGGCGATAGATCCGCCCGCGGTCATTGCCGGAATTCAAGTCGAGATGCGATTTCAGCGGCTCCGGCAGCGACCACGGATGCTCGATCGTTTCGCGGTACATGTCGCAGAACCACAGGCAGCCATCGGGCGCATTGGTCAGGAAAACGGGCCGGCACCAGTTATCCCGGCAGGCGGCAAATTCGATTTTCTGCTCGTCCGGAACGCGCTCCGCGGAAAGGAGCACCTCACCGTGCAGCTTCTTGCGGTGAATGATGTTCGCGCCGCAATCGGCGACAAACGCGTCGCCCTGGCAATCCGCCGGGAAGGCGTCGCCGCGATAAATGATCAGCCCAGCCGCGCCGGAGAAATAGCCGCTCACCCGTCCGCCGCCTTCCATGGGACCTTTATTGGTGCTCGCGCGCCACGCCGTGCGAATGACCCGCCACGGTTCATCCGGGCTCGTGCGATAAATCTCCGCCTGCGGCCCATCGACACCGATATCCACCGCCGCCGGAGGCAGCGTCACGCCCGGCCGCACCGCGCTGATGCTGTACATATCCTGGATGATGTGGCGGCTGTTGCTGCAGGTGAATTTGCGACCGGCGTTGTCGAAGCCGAAGCCCCATTGGCCGCCGCCGATCTCCGGGCGAATGTGCAAATCCCGCGGGTCGAAAGAAAAGTCGCGCGCGCGCAATTCCAGCGGCGGGTCCTCCCGGTGGGCGAAGCTTTTGAGGCTGGTGGCATTGCCGCCGAGGGCGCCGTGAATCCGCTGGTTCGGTCCCCATTGCAAATAGTTCGGCAGACCCTGCACATTCAGTTTTTCCGTGAGATTGCCGAAACCCGTGGCGATGAGCGCGTGGACATCCGCATGGCCATCGCCCTTGGTATCCTTGAAATAAAGCAGATCGGGAACCGCGAGCACGAAGACTCCACCGTCCCAAGGCATGACCGAAGTCGCCCACGGCAAATGGTCGGCGAAGATCGTCGCCTTGTCGTAATGCCCATCGCGCTTCGTGCTCTCGAGGAGCTTGATGCGGCTGAGCTTTTCGTCCTTGCGCTCGGAATAGTCGATCATCTCCACCACGTAGAGCCGCCCGTTCTCATCGAAACTCATCGCCACGGGACTGACGACCGTGGGCTCGGAAGCCATGAGTTCCACATGGAATCCCGGCCGCACACTGAAGGTCGCGGCGGCTTTGTCGGGCGGCGTGAACGGCACACGCGGCAGGTCACCGGGCTTGATCACGAGTTCCTGGGCGAGGAGAGCGCACGGCAGGAGCAGCAGCCAGAGCGAAGAGGGAACGAGACGCATAGGGAGGAAATTACTCTCAAATAAACCGCATGGCGGAAAGATGCTTTGTCGTTATTTATTTAACATCTTCGCCGATCACCAATCCCCCGCCCCAGAACGCCCATGCGCTCCATTCACCGCCGCAATTTCCTCTTCACCTCCGCCGCCGCGGTGGCCGCCACCCTCGCCGGAGTCCACGCGGGTGAGACCTCCGAGCCAGTCATCGATATCCACCAGCACACCGACTACTCCGGGCGCACGGACGAGCAGCTCATCGCGCACCAACGCACCATGGGTGTGACTCATACGATCCTGTTGCCCGCCGGCCGTTTCTTCGGGCTGGAGGCAGGGGCGAGCGGCAACGACCGCGTCCAGGACGTGGCTCGAAAGCATCCCGGCGAATACTTCTTTTTCGCCAACGAGGTGCCCTACCTGAGCGACGCGCGCGAGATCATCACCGACGCGCTCAAGCTCGGTGCGCTCGGCATCGGTGAGCAAAAGTTCATGGTCGATGCGGACTCGCGTGCCGTCGGCATCGTCGCGGAGATTGCCGCGGAGTGGCACGTCCCCGTGCTGCTCCACTTTCAATACGGGAAATACAACACCAGCTTCGAACGCTTTCACATCATCCTCGAGAAATATCCGACGGTGAATTTCATCGGGCACGCGCAGACCTGGTGGGCCAATATCGATGCCAGGGCCGATCAAACGGTGTTGTATCCGAAAGGGCCGGTCACGCCCGGCGGCATCACCGACCGCCTCCTGACCGATTACCCGAATATGTATGGCGACATGAGCGCGGGCTCGGGTCTCAACGCCATGCTCCGCGACGAAGACCACGCTCGCGGCTTCTTTGACCGGCACCAGGACAAACTCATGTACGGCAGCGATTGCAGCGACTCCGTCGGTACGGGCCAGAAGTGCAGCGGCTCCCAAATGCTAGACACCATCCGCCGCCTCGCACCGAACAAGGCCGCGGAACGAAAGATTCTCTTCGAAAACGCCAAACGCGTGCTGAAACTGCCCGTGTAACTAGCGCATTTTCTCATTAACCTGACGCGCCGTGCCAGCAGCGGCAGCGTCGAAAACCAAACTCTGTCATCCTGAGCGGAGCGCGGAAGCATGGGCGAAGTCGAAGGACCTCCAATATCCTTCTTCTTCATCCAGATGGCTGTGGAAGACATTCCTGAGAAGAGGGGGCGCCCACCGCTCCGCGCAGGAACCCGCGGGAATTATTGAGTCTCGTAATATAGGGTGACATCCTCCCAGCCCGGAGGGCTGAAGGACCGTAGCCCCGGATAACATCCGGGGATCAGGCTCGTCCCATCGGACTCACCCCGGAGGAGTGGCGGACCGGATCCCTTGGTCCGATGCTCTGGATCCGGCACCCCTGCCGGGGTGCAGCCGTGGCGGCGGCGCGTGTTCCGGAGGTGTTACCCCCGGCTACGGTCCAGTCAGCCCTTCGGGCTGCAACGAGTCACCCTATTTCACGAGACTTAATAGAGGTCCTTCGACTCCGCCCATGCTTCCCCGCTCCGCTCAGGATGACAGCGCTGACTTTTCGGCGCTGGCGCTCCCTACCATGCGACTCACTCAATCGAAAACGCTCTAAGCAGCGCCCGATCCGCAATCTGGCATTTTCGCGAGCAATCGGAGCGAACCACGGGAGCGATGCGACGCTGGAGTAACGAATCCGTCTCCGTAAGACCGCACTGTAGTTAACCCGGCGCGACCTGCCCCGAAGTCGTGCGCCGCCGCGGAAGACACGGCGACAACGCGAAACGGAAAGCTCTGCTGACGGCCGGATTACGGCGAGAACTTCTTGTTGATCACCGTGCGGAAGCGATAGAGCGGTTCGACAGATTGGATGTCGGGATCGATGGTCGGGGCGCCGTTGACAGTGCCACCGGGCAGGGCAATCCGCGGGTCGGCCGGATCCACGTAACGCTCGATGGTCGAAGAGCCGCGATACTCACCCAGCACCTGGTCTCTGCCTTCATTCCACTGCGCCCAGGACGCGTCGATAGCCGGGACGCCCGGGGGCCGCGGAATTTCGCGCAGGGTCTGCACCTTCATGTGCACCGTGTAGGTGTTCGATTTGGTGGTCACGCGCGGATACAAATCGGCGTAGGGTTTTTCGCGCTCGTTGTCACCGGTGAGGTCGCCATTGCCGGTGGAGGAGGTCAAGTCCCACGGGCTGGCCCACCAGTTCTGCATCGCCGTTATATTGGACCCAAGATTGGATGGATTGCTGTTCGAGGCGCCAGCCGTGTTCGACATGGTTGGGGCGCCGTCATTCCACGGGATGAGGAACATCTCGCAAATCTGGCTCGGGGAAACGAAGAAGCCCTGCTGGCCATTCCCCGGCAACGCGTTATAGACCGCGTCCATTTCCGTGAGCGTCTGGTTGCGATCAACCAGATGGCGGAAGTTCGTGGCCAACGGGGTAGCCCCGGCATAACCCGACGTCGCGGTGTAGCCTGTCTTGTAGGTATACCAATTTGGATCGCTGCTCGTCGGCGTTCCGAAGTTCCAAGGGTTATTTGTCGTTTCGCTGCACGCAGTCTTATACTGGCTGGGCACCGCCGTGACCCGCACCGAACTCAAGGCGCCGCGGAGCGCCGTGGAACGCCGGATGTAATCGAAAGGTGCGATGCGATAGTTCAAGTTCACACGGCCGGCGGTCGAGAACGGTTCGCTGATCGGATACGGTTCGACGACCGGGTTGGAGAACAAATCCAGCAGCAGATGGTCCTTCGGCAAGGTCAGCCCGGGATGATTCATTCCCGCCGGATTTGGGCAGAAACAGAGGGTTTCCCACTGGTGCGGGGCCGGCGACGAGGGTGTTCCGGTACCGATCACGTGCGCCGGCAGCGACCCGAACATCACGGGCGAAGGCATCTGGCGCGCAGGCGAAGTGAAGCTATCGCCCGGCACCTGGTAGGACCAGGTGGAGGTGAAGTAGGGGATGGGATAGACCCATCTTTGGTTAAAGGCATCCCAGTAGCGGTAAATGACATTACCTTCATCCTGCTTGTTACAGAAGGGACCATCCGGGAAATCACCCAAGCCATTATCGAAATCGCCGGGAGAATATTTGCCACTCGTTTGGAAACTGCGCAAGACGCCATTCACGCCATGGACGCTGGCGTTGCCCAACGAGGCTCCGCTCCTGCCTCCACCCCAAGGCAAATTTCCCATGGCCATGCCCGCCTGCATCCGAGCCTTAAAGGTCGTGCCCAGGTAGACATGGTTCCCAAATGAAGGCTCACCCTGCGGGCCAGAGCCCTGCGTTGTGGCATTGCCCACTGCCAGCACGTTTGCCGGCGAGGGTTCTGCGGCAGTTCCATTGTAGGACCACGAGGAATTGGTGATCGGGAAATAGGGAGTGCCGTCTCCGCCGCGCAGGTTACAGGCGCGCGATTGCCCCTGAAAGTAGTCGGGGTGGGGAGCAAAGCTTCCCGCCGCGGAATTGCCCGCGCTGTAGAGGGGACTTGTCTCCAAGGCGCAGATGCGCAGGTCGCCACTGGCCGTCGGTTCGACGCTGGTCATGGCCGAAATCGAGGCAGTCCCCGTCGCACCATTGCCATCCCAATAGAGCAAGCTGCGGATCGTATCGCCGGGTTGGAACAGGGAATGCCAGCGATCGCCACTGTATTCGATGTCGACATTTGCCGGAGTAATGGCCGGATCCCAACTTTCTCCGTTTTCATCGATGCCAGTGCTATTCCCATTATCGGTAATGTTGACGCCGCTGTTATACATTCCCGTGCCCATGACCCAAGCCAGCCGGGTTGGGAAAGCCCATGCCGCCTGAAGGCTGGTATGATAATTGTAATTCGAGTAGGAGGTCTTCCAAATCGCAGCATTCGGCTGGAAAAACGCCCCACGACCGCCCCAATACCACGTCGAGAGCCCACTATAACCCTGGCTGGTATTGGAAATACCGGCGGCCGGGTGAGTAGCCGAGGCCCCACCGATGTTGTTGTTGTCATTGGTGGCATTCCAAGTCGTCACGTCGGCTGAGCCTGGTTGTGTTTTTGACGCTCCCGCTGCGTCCAACAAGCCGAGCACCGGTTGGGCTGCCATCCCAGGGCTCGCCATGCCCACGCCACCCATCGGCACGGGCCAGTTGGCCGCTGCGGGGAAATTCAGTCTGAATTTTTGCATCTGGTTTTGCGAAGAATTCCCACCGTAGTAGAGCGCGACGTCCAAAATCCCCCCGTTAAAGGTGAAGAGCGTTTGGCCCACGGGGATGAGGATCGGAAGCCCGGGCAACGTCTGGAAGGGATAGAATTCCTCATGGGTTTGCGCAGTCGAGAGCGTATACGTGCACATGGGATTGTTGGTCTGGGACCAGACAGCCGCGGCGGTCTGATTTTGGCAGATGGCCGCGTCAGGAATCGTGTTGTTCGTCGCCAGATAGGTCATTTGCGTGGGACTGGCGGGATTCGGCCCCCAGGCGATCTTCTCCATTCCGCTCAGGCCGGTATTGGACCCCGGACCCATCAGGGTATGCATGAATCCTTCGTATCCGCCAAAATTGCGGCCTCCCCAATAGGCGCCAGGAGCGCGATTGATCGTGGTCGCGAAAAAGGTACTGCCAGTGACGTTCGCCCAGTTCATGGGCTGCGCGATATTCATCACCGCACCGCTTTTGTAGGGGTCGGTGCCGAGGAAAGTGATCGTGGGGTCCGCTTCCCAAGTCGCCTGAATGACCATCTTCGGCGAAGCCGGCGTCGCCAGGGGTTTGGTATTGGCGTTGGCATTGACCGGATCGTACTTCGGCCCATAACCCTGCATCGGGTCGAAAGTGGAGAAAACCAGGAATGCCCGCATATAGCCTTGGGTGACGTACGCGGTGGCTTTGGTCGGATCCGTTTGCGCCGGAAACGTGTATTCCTTCACGTACCTGGCAGCCGGATTGGCTGGATCCCATCGGGACCACCCGGTATTGGCGAAGTCCGTCTTGCCCTTGCCATTGGCATTGCCGTTTTTCATGACCGGATTGTTGGCGTTTTGCGCTTCCAGCCAGTCGGTGCTGCTGCTATCGAGAATGCCCGACCCGGAAGCCATTTTTGGTCCGGCGTAGTAGAAAACCATGCTCGCTTCACAGAGCGTGGACATGCGGCCGGTGCCTTTGCAGCCGAAGAACGGATTCTGCGGGTTGAAAGACCCGTCGGGCACGGAGGGAATAATCACTCCCTGCGGGGCGAACATGATCGACTTGGCACTCGCCCCCAGCGTGGCCTGGTAAGCCGGAATGGTGGTATCCTGCGAGTTGGCGCAGCGGATATAGTCGAAAATCTCCAGGAGGACCGAGGCCTCGTCGTAACTAGCATACTTATTCTTCCAACTCCCGCCGAAGCCCGGGATGGTGGCATACTGGCCCTGGCCACCGCCGCTGAGGAAGCCATAGAGATAAGTGCCGAGGAGATACATATTGCGCGGCAGCTCGCAATCCTGGGTCGCGCTGATCGCCGGGCTTCCGGTCGTTCCTCCGACGGCCACGGCGCTGCCGGTGCTGTCGATTTCGCGACGGGTAAAGATGTAGCGGAACTGCCCATTGCTGATCGCTCCCTGGGTGCCGCCGGTATTTCTGTCGGAAGTATCGGGGCGAGAAGAGCCGAGGGTGCTGGCGCCGATCGACGAGCAAAACAGGATGAGGTTGTCGTAGACGTTCAGACCGGAGACTTCGGTATTGTTTTCGGAGCGAATCGGCCAGGCGGCGATCCGCGGCTGGCCATACAGATTCAGGTCGGGAGAACGGCTTTGGGTGGTCAGGAAAAAGCGCAGGCTGTCGATGGTCTGCGGAGTGAGCACGGTGGGCGTGTACGGGCCGTTGCCGGTATTCAAGGGGGGCTGGACGTAATAATCGTTGACGATCCGTTCGTAGCCGTTGGAAGCCTGGTTGGTCGAGCCGTTGTTGATGCCGCCGGCGTGGGCGCCGAAGAGCAGTTCGTCCGGTGAGTTGTAGAGCCGGTCCTGCTTGGGCTGGAGTTGCTTGTCGTCCTTCGTGTTGGCTTGCCCATTGGTGGTGGTGGCCGCGGCGCCAGCCGTCGAGTTGTCCACGATTTGCCGCAGTGTGCCGCCGAAGGTGCTGCCGGGCTGGTTGGTCATGTCCGTCGTCGAGTAACGCGGGCAGAGACCGTAGAGCTGGGTGGAGGTGAAATTACTGCTGGTCTGGTTACTTTCGCCGTTGACGGAACCCGACCCGTAGGTCGAGGTGATCAAGTTGGTCAATACGGGGGCCAGCGAGGTCGTGGCCGGGTGACCGGGATAACGCTGGAATTCAAACTGCAGCAACTGGCAGAGGGCGAGACCTCCGCCACCGCCGCTGGTTCCATTCGCGACGGTTACGGGCAAGCCGACATTGGTGCTGTCTGGCGGCAACATCCCGTGGTCGAACCAGGTGAAATAGCGCGGCGTATCCCAGAAGGAACCGGCAAAAGTGGTGGCATCGTAACCGGTCGGGATTTGTGCAGGCGTATTGATGAAGCCCGCCGCCGTGTTGACGTTGAGCTTCGAGGTCTCGTCATCGGTCCAGAAAGCGATGCGGCCGACGATCGGGTTGGTGCCGGTGGGCCGCCGGGCATCCGTCGAGCCGTAGCCGGAGAAGTCGGCCGTGGTGCCCAAGCTGGTCTGCGCATTGGGCGTGGTCAAGGTGCCGTCCTGGAGCACATAAATCCATTTCACCGGCATGGGCAGGCGCTGGGTGTTCGGGCCATTGCCGCCCGGGCCGACGATGCCGTCCACTTGGTAGCCGGTCAGATTGGTCGTATCGTACCAGAAGCCTTCCACTTTGTTGTTCGCCCATTCCGAGCCATAGGTCGTGGTGCTCGAGACAGGCGTGCCCAGGCTGGTGGAGAGGGAGCTGTCGGAATACGACCGCGGATCGATGATCGGAAAGCGCGGCACTTCGGAGGCTGTGTAACCGGTGCCATTAAACACATAGTCATAGGCCATGACCGGCTCGTTCAGATCGGTCCAAACCGCCGGAGCCGTGTCCCAGGCAGAGCCATTGTTGTGCAAGTCTCTGCCCGGATCGTAGCCGACCGCCGAGGCTCCCGTGACCAGCATGTTATCGTTGGAGTAGAGCAGATAAAAGGCGTCCGGGCTGCCGTTACCATCGTAAACGCGAATCATCCCCGGCTGGGAAGCCCATGCTTCCGTGCCGACACCGGAGACGGAACTGATGCCCCGGGTGGTCGCGTCGGCGATCTGCCCCATGACGATCTGCACCGCCGAATCGGCGAGTTGCCGCGTCGTCACCCCGCTGGCGAAATTACGCGAAGCCTTCAACTCGGTGGTCACGCTGGTAAAGAACGCGACCGCGAGTGCGGAGATGATGACGAGAAAACCCAGGACAATGATGAGGGCGATACCGGCCGCCCCGAATTTGTGGTGTTTCATAGTTTTGGTGGGGATTTATTGTGTTTCCACGCGGCTCCACTTGGCGCCTTTGATGGTCACGTTGGTGGTAAAGATGCGGTAAGTGATCGGTTCCGGTTGCGACGCCGAACCGGGAATATCCATGGCATGAATGAGGATCTGTTGGAGGTAATTGAGATCGCTCTGGTCGGTCTGGATCATCGAGGAAGGCGCCCCGAGCGGGCCTTCCAGTTGGGTGCCACCTCCATCTTTCACATTTTGATTGGTGAAGAGGCTCTTGAATTGCGGGCATCCCGGCACGTTGTTCACCGCCTGGTCGAGCCCCATGTAATAGGAACCCGCATTCGTTCCATTCGGACCGGTGCCGTAGCGCTCATCCAGCCGTTTCGCCGAACGCTCGTCGATCGCCACCATCGTCACGTTGACGATCGGTGGAAGCTGGTTCTTGGGGTTGATCTGGGCGGTGCTCGCGCCGGCGGCGTACGGTCCGGGATTGATCGTTTGCGTCGAATCGTAGTAGTAGTCCGAGCACAGCATCGACGGCTGTCCGCTGGAGCTATAGTAGTCTTCGTCGTTTTTCGAAAGCCGCGGCCGGATGATGAGCGCGACGATGTTTTCGGCGATGGGGCGCGTCGGCGGATTGGTTGGCCCGCCCGCGTAGGCCTGGCCGGTGCTCATCAAGGGAATGGCAAACCAGTGCGGGTAGGTATTGCTATCGGGCGCCGGGTCGTAGAGGCTCATCTGCTCGGAGGGTTGCCGAAACTCCATCAAGCGCGAGCGCCAGCGTTTGCGGACGAGTCCGGTGCCCGACGACGAGTTCGAGTAGGGTTGCTGCATCAGGGACACGAAATTCGGGATGTTCGTATCCCAACCCGCCTGGACGAAATAGCCCCAGGTATTGAGGAGATTGTTCATTGTGTCGTAGGCCGTGTTGTTCGCCACGCCCAAGGGCGCCTGGAAAAACACTCCGTGGGTCGGCCAGATGGTCCCGGTCGCGTTGTGGGCCGAGGTGTCGTAGGTGATGCCATTGGCATAACTAACGCCATTGGCGGTTCCGACCCCAGAAGACATCGGCCCGGACATGAACCGTAAATCCGCCGTGCGTCCATAGCTCACCGGCACGAAGGTCTTGAATCCGGACTGGGTCCAGAGTTTGGGACGCGGAATGAGATTCTGGCTCGAACTACCGGTGGAAAGGATGCCGAGGTAATCCCAATTCGTATTGAGGGTGGCTTGGGAAAGACGGCGGGTCATCGCCTCGAAGCCATCCCGTGCCTCCTCGAATTTTTCCACCTTCTCCGCCGTGCTCCGCCACGTCTTGCTCGTCTGGTTGGTCATCTGCACCAGGACCAGCATGATCAAAGCAATGATCCCGGTGGAAACGATCAATTCGACCAGGGTGAACGCCGATCGCCGGTCGGCCAGTGCGAATGGCGCACGCTCGGGGAAACAGATTTGCATAGGAACGCAGTCTTTTAGAAATTGCGCCCGAACTGGGCGCTGTAATTGCGAATTTGCAGGTTGATCGTCTGGCCGGCGGGAGTGGTCTGCGTGGGCATGATCATGTAGGCCTGCGAGAGCATCGTCCCTCCATTCGACGGGTAAACCTGCAGCGGCATCTGGCTGGGGTTGAAAACGACCTGCACCACCACCGAAGCAACGTCGTTGGACGGGGTCACGTTTGTGCCCGTGGGCAACAGGGTTCCGTTGGCAACGCGTGTATTGACCCAGTAAACGATTCGCGCGGACTCGGCCGCGTTCGGCGCGTACCCCATGCCGGTGGTATTCGCACTGGACGGGATGATCTCATTGCCCTCTTCATCGAAATAGCGAATGCAGGCTCCCTGGGAGGCTCCGCCCGCCGCTTGGGTCGCCACGAGGCTGGGGGCACGAAAATAGGTCGGCTGACCGGGGACGATCGGCGGGTAGGTGTGCGCGTAATCGACCAGGGTATTGAAGTCCGTCTGCTCGCAATCCTGCAACACACGCTGCCCGATCTGCGTGCAAACAGAATTATCAATCGCTTGCCGGAATTGGTGGATGCCCGCCGGAATCAACCCCATGATGGCCACGAAGGCAAAGGCGACCACGCCTACCGCCAGCACCACTTCCACCAAGGAAAAACCGGACCGGCCGGCGCCGACAAATCTGCGAGAGGGGGACTTCATCATGGCGGTAATGACAAACGGCAATGAATTTACTTTGTGATTACGGTCTATATGCCCCCAGCAGATGCCTGACAATGAAAAAATTAAGATTTTTTCAAAGAAGGTGGGGGGGCAGGACTGGGGAGGAACATCCAACATCTCCCTCGTCAAACTCGGGCCGGCTTCGCCGCAACACCCAACACCCAACATCCAATGGTCTTTCCGCGAGGGCAGGAGACTGTGGGGGAATGTTTTGGGATGCGGAACGTTGCGATGCCGCGGGTGAAGGTCCCTACGGACAGGAATGTCCGGGCTCCGTTGATTACGCGCGGCCCGCAGTCTTTCTGGGCAGTCTCTGGTCCCGCGGTAGGAACATTGGATGTTGCGGCGAAGCCGGCCCGAGTTTGACGAGGGAGATGTTGGATGTTTCCTCCGCCGCCCGCCCCACCCTACGCGATCAATTCCTTGACCACGTTCCCGTACACGTCCGTCAACCGGAAATCCCGTCCCGCGTAGCGGAAGGTGAACTTCTCATGATCAAACCCGAGCAACCGCAGGATCGTCGCGTGAAGATCATGCACGTGCACCGGATTCTCCGCCGCGCCAAACCCAAACGGATCCGTCGCCCCGTGTACATAACCGCCTTTCACTCCGCCGCCCGCCATCCACATCGTAAAGCCGTGGTTGTTGTGATCGCGCCCGTTCTTCACCTTGGTATTGTCCGAGCCCGGCGTGGGAATTTCCATGGTCGGCGTGCGGCCGAATTCGCCGCCCCAAATGACCAGCGTATCCTCCAGCATCCCGCGCTGCTTGAGGTCCTTCAAGAGCGCGCCAATCGCCTGGTCGCACTCGCCGCCCAACCGGCGGTGGTTCTTCTCCACTTCGTCGTGGCTGTCCCAGGGCTGGCCTTCACCATGCCACACCTGGACGAAACGCACTCCGCGCTCCACCAATCGCCGCGCGACCAGCATCTGCCGGCCTTGCACACCTGGTCCGTACAGGTCGCGGATCGCTTGCGGTTCGCGTGAAATATCAAACGCATCCGACGCATCCATCTGCATGCGATAGGCCAGCTCAAAAGATTGCACCCGCGCCTCGAGTTGCGAGTCCTCCTGGCGCGCTTTCATGTGGTCGTTGTTCAGTTGCTGGAGCAGATCGAGCTGCGCGCGCTGGGTCTTGCTCGAAACCACGTCGTTGCGGATATTCTCGATCAGCTTTTCGATATCCGTGTTCTTCGTGTTGATGTAAGTCCCCTGGTAGACCCCTGGCAAAAAGCCCGATTGCCAGTTCTGCGATTCCTGAATCGGGTAGCCGCCCGGGCACATCGTGATGAAGCCCGGCATGTTCTGGTTCACGCTGCCCAGACCGTAGGTGACCCACGATCCCATGCTCGGCCGCACCTGGCGCGCCTCGCCGCAATTCATGAGCATGAGCGAGGGCTCGTGGTTCGGCACATCGGCCTTCATCGAGCGAATGATGCACATGTCATCGACCGACTCCGCCGTCTTCGCAAAAATCTCGCTCACTTCGATCCCGCTCTGGCCATGCTTCTGGAAGGCAAACGGCGACCCAAACGCCGCCCCCGTCTTGCGCTCCGTATTGAAGTGAATCGGGATTTCCTTGCCGTGATACTTCGTGAGTTCCGGCTTCGGATCGAACGTGTCGACGTGCGACGGACCGCCATTCATGAAAAGATGGATGACCCGCTTGGCTGTCGCCGGCAGCGGCGGAGCCTTCGGGGCCAGCGGATGCAAATTGGCCGATTCCGCGGCGCGCACCTGCAACCCGAGCGCACTACCGAGCAGCCCGCTCAACGCCACCCCACCCATTCCCATGCCGCATTTCGTGAGGAAATCGCGGCGGGTAAAAAGGACGTCTTGGATATGCGGAGCGTGATGAGACATGGCGGCTGGAAATCTACCGCAAGAGCAACCGTTGTCCTCAGGAAAAATTAGGAACGGTAATGGGGAGGCGGGAAGCGGGAAAGTGATCAGTAATCAAAGGGCAGTAATCAGTATTCCGCTGCGAAAACGCCACCAGCAGCGACGGGAACTCCGAAACGGAGAGCGGGCTTTCCAGCCCGCTGCTGCAACTTTTCCAGCTCGCTCGCTACACGCGCCAACGACAAAATCTCGTCCGTTTGATTGTCCCAGCGGGCTGGAAAGCCCGCTCTCCGTTTCGGAGTTCCGCTGCAGCGTCCATCCACAAAAAAAGCGCCTCACCCGGGAGGTGATGAGGCGCCTTTTTTAAGGGGAAATTTTTCCCGCGGATGCGGATCGGTTTAGTTCGCAGCAGCAGCCGCTTTCGCAGCGACCGGGTCGACGTTCACCCGGCGGCCTTCGCGATCGAAACGGACGGTGCCGTCGATCATCGCGAAGATCGTGTAGTCGCGGCCGAGGCCGACATTCTTGCCTGGCAGGAACTTCGTGCCCCGTTGGCGGATGATGATATTGCCGGCGATCACTTCCTGACTGCCGAAAACTTTGACACCGAGACGTTTGCTGGCGCTATCGCGCCCGTTCTTGACAGATCCTTGACCTTTTTTATGAGCCATAAATTAGTGGATGGTTGGGAGTTGAGAGTTGAAAACCGCGGGTTCGCTGAGCGAGAGCAAGGAGCCAAGATGCGGTCCGAATCGGACACTTGGCTCTCGTGACCAGCTCCTGGCACTTAGCCAATGCTCGTAATCTTCACGCGGGTGAGCTTCTGGCGATGCCCCACCGTGCGATGGTAGCCCTTGCGGCGGCGATACTTGAAGGAAAGCAGCTTCGGGCCCTTGATCTGCTCGACGACTTCGGCCACGACCGCAGCGTCCTTGAGGTCCGCGCCGGTCTTGAAATCCGCGCCGGCGCCGTGAAAGAGCACTTCGGAAAACTTCACCTCGGCACCCGCCGCGGCGTCGAGCTTGTCGACTTCGATGACGTCGCCGGCTGCGACGCGGTACTGTTTGCCGCCGGATTTGAAAATTGCGTAAGCCATATCGATAGGATTCTTGGAAAAAAGGAGTGGGACCGTGCCACAGGGCTCCCAGGGTGACAAGGTGAATTTTTCAGGAATCTTCCCGAGGGGCGACGGTCAGTAATCAGTATAACCTTTGCCGCCGCCAGCGTTTTCGCTGCGGAACACTGATTACTGCCCACTGGTTACTGACTGCTGGTTCTTGCCCTTGCTCCTCACTGCCCCACTACGCTCTGGAAATAAATCCCCACCGGAGCCGCGGGATTTCCCTGCAACGCCGCGTCGATCTCCGCGACGTGCTTTTCATCCCGAAAATACGACCGGCCACCGCCGAAGTCCTTCTCGCTCCCTCCCTCGTCCGGCTTTTTCGCCCCGGACACTTCCAGGTCCATGTCCATGGTCGGGGAAAGCTCCAGGGTTGCGTGCCTCAATTTCGCCCGGCGTCGCCCGAGGGGCTCGATCTCGACCACGATCCCGCGATCGTCTCCGAGCCGTTCGGCGGAGACGGTCACGCCCAGCCATTCGTCGGCCAGGGCGTTTTGCCATTGTTCCGCCGCCGCCATGAACGCCTTCCCCGTGAGCGGCTGCCCAACTTTCAGCGGCGACTTCTCTTTCGCATCGCTGGCCGCGGGATCATTCGCGCTCGTCGCCCGCCCTCCCTTCTTCGACGGCGCCGCCGCTGGCGTGCCGCCAATCCAGCGGATTTCCGCGATGACATTCGCATTCTCGCCCGTGGCGTGGCGGACGGGCCGCTCCGGCACGGGCAACGGCGGCAGCCTTTGCGCCCCGCGCCAGGTATTGCGAAACGCCGCATATTGCCCATCGCGTTCGAGCCGGGTCGATGCCGCTTTCAGCGGGTAACGCTCCGGCCAGCGGCGCGCCAATGCTTCCGCCGCAAGATCGCACACCCGCGGACCTCCGGCGCCCGGCGCATTCCCGCCCGAATTCCCCGCTTCCGGCGGCCACGGCTCGAAAGCCAGCGCGCGATCGTCCAGCGCCCCAACCACCATCTTTTTCGCCAGCGCCTCGACCTCCGCCGGGATCGGCTTCGGCGGCCGGTCCTTGGGAAAGACCGACTCCACGACGACCCCGCGCAAATCCGCACTCAACTGGGGGAGTCGCGCCGCCAGCGCTTTCATCGCCGCGAGATCGCCACAACCTCCGAGACATTCGATCAACCGTCCGGGATCATCGGGCCACAAATCCGGATCGTAATGCCGCTTCGCCAACGGCTTCCCCAGCTCCGCGATCATCGCCGGGACGACCTCTCCCGGCGCCACGCCCCGGCTGTAAAGCTCCTGCGCCGAACCCACCCGGCTGCGCACATCCTTCCCCTGCCGCATCTCGCGCCGCAAAACCGCCGTTGCCGCCTCCGTCTTGATCTCCACCAGTTGCCCGAGGAGAGCTTCGCGCGCGCCGTCGCTGTGCGGCGCCTCCAGTCCGGCGGAGAGCGCGTCCGGGAGTGCCTCGGGATCGACCTCCGCGAGGCGCCGGGCTTTTTCGGGGGCATCCGCGCCGCCCGCGCGCACGCTCTGGATGAGCGCCGCTTCCTCGCCGTGGTTGCGCACGCCTTTCCACCACGATTCGACCGCGCGGCGCAGATCATCGGCCCGATCCGTGCGCACCACCGGATCCGTGTATTCGTTGAAGCCAAAATTTCGATTCGCGATCTGCGAGAGCGCGTCGACCGCGCAATCGCCGACGGTGATGATCGGCCCATAATAATCGCCGCCGGCGAACGGCCGGGACACGGAGCGCGTGAGCCGTGGGTCGCCGAGCGCCTCCATGAGGGCGGGCACCGCCGCGTAGCCCAATTGGACCAATTGCTCCACCTGGCTCGGCGGCGCAAATTCCAAACCATAACTTCGGTGATAAACCTGATCGCGGAGCCGAAAGATCAATTCCCGCGCCTGGTCTTCGCGGCTCATCTTATCCCATGCCTTTTCGTCGATGGGAGGATGCTTACCGTCCTCGGAAATCATGCGCTCCAGTTCCTCCGCGATGCGCGCCGCTTCGTCGCGATCCCCGCTCGCCGGAAAATCGCGGGCGATGCGCGCAAACTCCGCCTGCAGCACCGGCCGGGTCACCGGCTGCATTTCGAGTTTCACCCCCACCTCTCCGCAATCCGCCTTGGCCTGCGCCATGAGCGAACTCGAGACTTCCGATTCCACGACCTCGCGGAAGGGCCTTTTCAGGGCGGTCTGCAGCCACATGCGCTGGCCGTCGAGCTCCGGCAGGGCGTCGTCCAGGCGCTGCGCAAAATCCGGATGGCCCGTGAGCGCACACCAGCGGGCCAGCCCAAAGAGAGCCACGATCGGCGAAGTCTTCGGCGGAATCTCGAATCGGAATTCGTCGAGTTTCTGGCCGAGTTTTTCGTTACTGCGCTGGCGGGCAGCGGCGAGCGCGCCATCCACCGCGGCAGACAATTCCAGCCGGTGCAAAACGACGGCGCGCTTCGGATCAGTATCCCACGCTCTTTTGTCGATCCGCCGGACGGCAAACGGATGGCCCTGATACTCCCCAACGTACCGTGGGACCAAACCATCGAGGAAAACCGTGTAGGACCTTTTATCCTCGCCGAGGAGGAATCCCCACACCGCCGAGCCATCCACCAACTCCTCCTTGCCTTCCTTCCCATCGGGCGAACTCACCGGGCGCTGGACTTTGCCAAAGACGATCTCCACGTACGGCTTGCCCTTCAGGTCGGGCCATTCCAGCGTCTCAAACCACTTCGCCGTCTCCGCCACCTCCTCCTTGGTCGGCGCGGCGGCAGGGGCCGCAGCCGGCAGCACCAGCCACACTCCCAGCGCCGTTGCAAAATATCTCCACGGGATCTGGACAGTGTTCATGGGGTGCGGGAACGACAAACGATGATCCCGCATTCAAACGATTGCGCAATCCATCACGAACGAGAGCGCCCTTTTCTTAGAAAAGGCCGGACCCCCATCCGGAAAGAATTATGGCCTCACGATTTCAGCCGCGGAACCTTGGGCGACTGAGCACTCACCACTGCCCCACCCTACTGCTTGGGCGCCGGCGACTCTGGCGTGGGCATCGGCGCGGGCGCGGTGCCCGGCTGGATCGCCGGGGTGGCCTCCCTGGTATCCTTGATCTTGCTCCGGGTCGAAGTCCGCGTGGTCGACTTCTTATGGACGATCGCCGTTACCGCGGTGCGCGGTCCACTCGACGAGTTATCCTTCGTCGTGATACGCGGCGAGTAGGCGCCCCAGGCCGCGACCTCCTCTGGCGAAAGACGAAACGATTCCGTGCGGAAATTCGATGACTCGCCCCTCAAAAATGCCGAACCGACGTCCGAACGATAGATGGGCACGTAGCGATAGTTCACGACGTAGCCATTGCCGTAGTAGCGCATCGTCGGCTTGTAATAAAGCGGCTTCAAGTTCCGGTCACTATTGAAGGCGTAATCGGGCATCTCCATCGACCCATAAGGCCGCCCCATGGGGCCGTAGTACGGGCGTTCCGGATTGAATCCGGGGTTGTTGTAGCCGAGCGGCGCCGGACCAGCATTTGGGTCGAAGGGCGGCTGACCAAGGCCCACGCTTCCCACGGCGAGGGAACACAAAGCAAACAGCACGGCGGTCTTCTTCATAGAATTTGAAAAACTAGTGGAAGGTAGCAGTCCGCGCGCCGATGAGTCCAGCTTTTCCGAGAGTGAGGGCGGGGGGAAGTAATCAGTTGCCAGTGAACAGTCTTTCGCGGCGATGACGCCCGGCTGCAGTCAAAGGCACTGAGCACTGAGCACTGATCCCCTCCCGGCGCCTCGGATTTCCATCCCCCTTCATTACGGGTTTCCCCTCCCCCGTCGCGCGCACGGTAGCTGCTAAACCAAGGCTGAGAATTTTCACAATCCTGCCCTTGTCCATGATTTCCATCATATCTTCCCTTCACCGTATCCACCGTTCCACTGGCCGATCCTTCACCCTGGTGGCTCTCATCTCTGCGACTTTGCTGACCGGCCGTGCCATCGCGGAGAATCCGTGGACCACGTGTTCGGTGGGCTGGGGGCCCGATCACGGAGTTTCTTCCGCCGGATGGGCGCCTTGGGGCGCGACCAGCGGGGGCACCTTTGATACACCTTCCGCACCGCGCCATCATCGGCGCCCTGCCGGCATTCCGGCGACCCAGGGGATTTCCACGATCCCGTCAATTCCCGCGACTCGAGGGATTCCGGCGATTCCCGATTCCCCGAGGTACGCCTCGCGCAACGCGAACATCGATCCAGTGATGTACCGGGCGGCGAGCATCGCCGAACAGCGCGTCCTGCCACACAGCACGTTGAAGTGCTGGCACTATGTGAAGGAAGCGCTGGTCGCCGCGGGCAGCGTGAGCAGCTATCCGCAAACGGTTTACGCGAAGGACGCGGGCCACGAACTGGTCGAGCGTTACGGCTTTGTCCGACTCCCGGTGCGCAGCCCCGAGCACGCCCCGGTAGGCGCGGTGTGCGTCTACAGTGGTTACGGCGCGGCCGGCCATGTGGAAATCCGCACCACTCGTGGATTTGCCAGCGACTACCTCTCCAGCCGTCCCGCGGCCCTGCCCTTCCTCGGCGCCTATGCCCGGGTGACCTCACGGCAGGACGTGGCGCAGGTGAGCGCTTTCCCCGCGCCGGGATTTTAAGAGATTTCGATTTTCCAAGTTCGCGTTATGCCGTTCTTCCCATTTGTCCCATACTTCGCATTCCTCCTGGGGGACTCATGGGAGGCATGGGAAGAATAGAAATCGGCTTCGCCGGAGTATTTAACATTCAATAGATCGATCCGGCAGTGGCGCCTGGAATTGGACTCGCGGTGCCGGCGGGAAACCTCGAAACTCGAAGCTCACCCAAACATCCCGCACCGTACAAAGGTTAAGTAAGGCGTGAAACCCCTCCTTTTCTTCTCCCTCGCCCTTCTCACCACCGCCGCCTTTGCCGCTGACCCGATCACGCTCAAGCTCTGGCCGGAAGGCGTTCCGGGACAAATCACGGTGAAGCCGCCGGATCCCAAAGCCAAGCCCAACCCGAACGTCGTCACCAACATCACCGAGCCGACGGTGACCATCTACCAGCCGGACAAGCCGTGCGGCACGGCGATCATCGTCGCTCCCGGCGGCGGGTATCGTTTTCTCTCGATCAAACACGAAGGCACCGCGGTCTGCGAATGGCTCAACTCCATCGGCGTGACCGCCGCCCTGCTCACCTATCGCACACCGACCAACGAAGAAGCCACGCCCTACGACAAACCGGTGCAGGACGCCCAGCGGGCCATCGGCCTCCTCCGGCATCACGCTGCCGAATGGGGCATCCAGCGCATCGGCCTGCTGGGATTTTCCGCCGGCGGCAATCTCCTCGGCCACGCCGCTTTCGATCGCATCGACCGCACTTATCCGGTGAAAGCCGAATCCGACTCCGACCAGTTTCGGCCGGACTTCGTCGTCATGATCTACGGCGGCGGCTTCCTCGATCCAAACGACAAAACCAAATTCCGTCCCGGCTTCAGCGTGCCCGCGGACGCACCGCCGGCATTCTTCCTCGTCGCCCATGACGACAAATCCAATCCGATCGAAGCGGCCACCCTTTACCTCGCGTACAAGCAACTGAACCTCCCCGCCGAACTCCACATCTTCACCAAGGGCGGCCACGGCTTCGGCATGCGCCAGGACGGCAACCCGATCAACGAATGGCCCGCCCGCTGTGCCGATTGGCTGCGGAGCATGGGATATCTTGCGCAGGCGCACTGATCAGCGCAACGCCCGGCCCTCTTAATCTTAATCGTAATCTTACTCTTAATCCCTGAGTCGATCAGGAAGCAGATTAAGATTAAGAGTAAGATTAGGATTAAGAACCGCCACCACTACTACTGCGCCACCACCGTCGCGGACCCGGTTGCCGCCACGACGTCTTTCTGCCTCTCGGGCAACCAGGAGTGTTCAGCCCAGAACCTCCGCAAGGATTGCTTGTCCCCGCTGAAGATGGTGCGCTCGATGCGATGGAGATTCAGGAAGCTAGTCGGATACATGGACCGCGGCAGCCCGCAAACGCCATCGCCCGTGTACTGCCACAGCGTCCACGACGGCCACGGAGCCGTGGCCACGGGCGGTTTGTGGTAGTTGGCGATCCACAGCCAGCACTTGCGCAGCAGTTCGCGGTCACCGGCAGGAATCGCCGGGTCGTTGAAAATGCGATGGATCCAGTTCTCGTTGGAATACAGGCCTGGGTAAAGGCCGGTGCGTTCATGCACACGCTCGATGAAACGCACCGCCTGGCTCACCGGCATGTTGCCGCCCGGATAGTGCGTGTTCTGCTCAGCGTCGAGGACCAGCAACACGCCTTCAGGTTGCGCGGCATTGTGTCCGCGCATCCACTGGCCGGAAACGAAATCGACAAAGTGATCCGCCTGGCGCCGGCCATCGGTGCCATTGGCAAAATGGTATGCGCCCCACAACAACCCCGCACGCATCGCCTCGGCCTGCCGATAGGCGTATTTCGAATCACAATCGAAGGCCGGGTAAGTGGCCTCGTGAATGATTCCTTCGAGCCCACCGCGCTGGAGGCTCGAAAAATCGAGGGCGTTTTCGTCGTAGTGAGAGAGGCTCAATACGCTGTTCGCCGCATGGGCGGAGAGCGTCGTGGCCAACAAGATCAGGGCAATGCCCAATTTGTTGATGCTCATTGGCGGCGTATAAAAGCAGATGGCAAGCCAGGGGACAAGCAGGGATTTTCCCGATGCGGGCGAAGAAAAGGATGAAGGCGGAAGGATGAAGGATGAAGAGGTTTGGGCTGCGCCGTTTGGAAAAAATGGCTGGCTCTCACCGCGGACTATCTGAAACCCAACCGTCCGCGAAGCGGCCATCTTCTTCATCCTTCATCCTTCATCCTTCCGCCTTCACCCTTCTCTTCGAAACTCCCCAGGCGGCAAACCGGCCAGCCGGCGGAAGTGCCGCGTGAACGCGCTCTGGTCGCAAAAGCCCGTGGCCAGTGCGATGTCGCAGAGCGGCTGATCGGTGGTCGCCAGCAGATGCAGCGCTTCATCGATGCGCATCTTCATTGCGAGCTGTCGCGGTGTCAGATGAAAGACGCGTTCCACCAGCCGCGCAAAGCGCACCATCGACAGCCCGCACATCGCTGCCAGTTCGCGCATCTCGGGCGGATTCGCCAGGCGCGCCCGCAGCACCTCCATCGCCTGCGCCAGTTCCGGGTAGCCGCGGTCCGCAGCCTTGCGCGACGATTCCTCGACATCGCGCGAGATTCCCATGATGCCCCCGATTTTCCCCGTGGTCCGGTCCAGCACCGGAAACTTGCTCGTCAGACACCATCCGCGACTACGGTCGGGATAAAGGTGAAGTTCCAGTTGATCGATCACCGGCTTACCCGTATTGAGCACGCGCAGGTCCTGCCGTTCATAGTGCTCCGCCAGCGTCGCAGGATAAAAATCCGAAGGCCGCTTCTGCAAAAGGTTCGCCCTGCTGGACTGGGCGCAGCGCTCCACCAAGGTGCGATTCACCGCCAGATACCGCCCCGCCGTGTCCTTGATGAAGAAGACCACATTCGGCAGATCATCAAAGATGCGTTGCAACGGCAGCACCAGCGGCCCACTCGCCGGCATCGCCAGCAAAGCGGAGATCGTGTGGCGATAGCGGGGCGGGCGGCGGTTGGCGAGCGGCGGCATTGTTCGCGGGATGAGTTGAGACAATCAGACCATGAGACCGTCAGACAATCAGCCCCGGAAATCGAAATAAAGGGCCTCAGAAAACAAAGGGCTCCAAAAAAACGCGGGCGCGCTTCGCCCACCTTCCATCTTCCATCTTCCATTTGTCCTTCGCTCTTCACCCAAACCGATCCACGCCCAGCAACCCCAGGTCAAATCGGCCCGGCTCCCCATCCACGATTGCCCCAACAATCTCCCCCGTCACCAGCGCCAGGCTCAGCCCCATCATCGCGTGCCCGGTGGCGACCACGAGATTGCCGGCCGCCCGCGTCCGGCCAAGATAGGGCAGCCCGTCCGGTGAGCACGGGCGCAGTCCGCTCCACGGCTTCACTCCAGCAAATTGCGCCGCCTCGAACCGGGGAAAATATTCGTGCGCCGCGCGCACGATCCCAGCGACGCGACGCGGATTGATCGTCTCATCCATCCCCGCCAGTTCCATGGTCCCGCCGAATCGCAGTGCTCTGCCCATCGGCGTCACGGCGACGCGCGCTTCCGCAAGAATTGCACAAATGCCCGGCCGTTCCACCGGTTCGGGCAGCGTCACGCTGTAGCCTTTGCCCGCCTGCATCGGCAGCCGTAAACCGAGTTCGCGCACCAACTCCGACGACCACGCCCCGCCGGCGAGGACAAACTCATCCCCAGCGATTTCCCCGCGGGTCGTCCGCACCGCCGCGATCCGCGCGCCCTCGCGCACCCAGCCCGTGACCGCGGCGTCATCAAGCAATCTCACCCCTGCAGCACGCAACCGTTTCTCGAGTGCCGCAACAAACCGCCCCGGATCGAGATGACAATCCCGCTCGTAGTACACTGCCCCGGCGATATCCATGGTGATCCCTGGTTCGAGCGCCGCCGTCTGCCCCGCATCGAGCACCTCAGCCGGAATCTCCAGCCGCCGTGCGCGCCCCGCCGTGTGCGCTTCTTCCTCCAGCGCCGACGCGGTTTTACAGAGCACCAGCAACCCGCGCCGCACCAATCCAAAGTCATCCGCCTCGGCCGCCAGGCATTCAAATGCCGCCCGGCTCGCCAGTTGCAAATCGCGCAGCAGCGGCGCCGCCCGCTCCACGCGCTGCGGCGTGCTCGCTTGCCAGAATCGCAGCCCCCAGGTCAGCAGGTCCCAACTCCATCGCGGTTGGATATAAAACGGCGACTCCGGGTTCCACATCCATTTCAACCCGAGCGCCACCATCCCCGGCGCCGCCAGCGGGATAAAATGGCTCGGCACGATCATCCCCGCGTTGCCCAGCGAAGCCCCGCGCCGCACGGCATCGCGCTCGACAATGCTGACTCGATGCCCGCGCCGCGCGCATTCCAGCGCTGTCGCGAGTCCGATCACGCCTCCGCCGATGACGACGACGTGTTTCAATGGCTCACGGATGCCGCGGCTCCACGCCCAGGAGATGCCGCACGAAAAAGTCCATCCTCCGCCGGCTGCCGTAGGGCGTTTCCGCAGCTCCGTGATCGGAACCAGTCATGACGAGCAGTTCGAAATCCTTGTCCGCTTTTTCCAGCGCATTCACCACCTGCATGGTCGATGACGGATCGACATTGTGATCGAGCTCGCCAACGCAGAGCATGAGCGCGCCTTTCACCTTGGCGGCATCCGCAACATTCGAATTGCGCACGTACGAATCGTCCACCGGCCACCCCAGCCACTGCTCGTTCCACCAGACTTTGTCCATGCGGTTGTCGTGGCAGCCGCAATCCGCAAACGCCGCCTTGTAGAATTCCGAGTGATCAATCAGCGCCCGCATCGCCGACTGGCCTCCCGCCGAGCCGCCAAAAATCCCCACGCGATCCAGGTCCATCCACAGACGCGTCGCAGCGGCGCTACGCATCCAGGCGATGCGATCCGGGAATCCGGCGTCCTTGAGATTCTTCCAGGCGACGTCGTGAAAGACCTTGCCGCGATTGTTCGTCCCCATGCCATCGGACCGGACCACGACGAACCCCAGCTCCGCCAGCGCATACTCTCGCGTGAGCACTCCAAACGATTGCGGCACAAACGACCCGTGCGGCCCGGCATACACTTCCTCCAGCACCGGATATTTCTGCGCCGGATCGAAATGCGGTGGCTTGATGATGATTCCATAAATGTCGGTGCGCCCGTCCCGCCCCTTGGCCGTGAATCTTTCCGGCGCCGTCCAGCCCGTGCCCCACAAGAGATGGTCATCCCCATGCTCCAACTCGCAGACCCGCGCGCCGGTGTCGCTGCGGCGCAATTCACTCACCGGCGGCAAATCCACGCGCGACCAGCGATCGACAAAGTACTTCCGGTCCGGTGAAAACTTCACTTCGTGGTTGCCATCGCCCTCGGTCAATTGCACGAAGCGGCCGCCATCGAATCCCGCCCGGCATAAATGCTGATGATACGGGTCCTCGCCTTCACGCAACCCGCTGGCCATGAACCAAACCTCGCGCCGGTCTTCATCCACTTGGAGGACCTTGCGCACGAGACCGTTGCCGCAGAGCAATCGATTCTTCACCGTCCCCGTGGCGACATCGACCAGATACAGCCCACACCATCCATCGCGCTCGCTCATCCACAAAAGTTCACCGGTCTTGTCGAGCCAATGCCGCCATGTCTTGCTGGTGTAATCGATAAAGGTCTCGCTCTTCTCCTCGACCACCGCGCGTGGCTCGCCGGTGGCAGCTTTCACCGCGACGATCCGGTAAACTTGATGCCCGCGCTGGTTGTAATCGAAGTAGAATTCGTCGCTGCGCGGTGACCAGCGCACATCGATTTGTGGCGCCTCTGCGAAGGGCGTGGGAAAGAGCGCGTTGTCGATCAAGTTCACGTGCCGGTCGGCAAGCCGCACAAGGACCGGCCGCGGCACGGGCAATGGATCGCCGGGCTTGGGATAGGGATAAGTCAGAACCTTCGGCTGGAGCTGATCCTTCGGCGACGATTCCACGAGCGTCACCTGCCGCACCGGCGCGTTGATCACGTTGATCACGACGAAACTTTGCGAATCCGGCGACCAAGCAGCCGGGCCGCGGTACTCGCGCTTCTCCGTGCCGTCGGTGGTAAGGATTTCCGTTTTGCCATCAGCGACGCGCCGGAGCTCGAGGTTATGGTTTTCAAACCGCACCTCCCATTGTCCATCGGGCGAAAAGTCGCGCCCGTGGCTGCGCTCGTCCTTCATCGCCACCTTTTGCACCGGGCTTTTGCCATCGATGACAATCTCGCTCGGCTCCGCCGCGGCATCGAAAATCGAGAGGGTGCTGCCGGCCAAATCTGCGAGCAGCCACACATGGCCGGCATAAGTGCTCTGCTCACGCTCGCCACCGGGTTCGAGCCGACCATAGAGGCGCCGTTCGCCCGCCGAATCGATCCAGAAAAGGTCCACCGGCTCCGCGAGACGGTTGCTCAGATGAACGCTCGTCGCCAAGCCGCTCGCCGGCGAAGGATGCTCCGTAAGCGAGCCATCATGTGAAGTCGTGAGATGGAGGAGCGGCAGCCCAAGGGCGGCACGGTTCGGAGAACGGCGAAGGGCGCCACTCTGCAAATCGACGATCACATTCTCCCAGGCCTTGGGACCGGTCTGCACCTGGTACCAGCAAAGCTTTTTGTCGAGAAGCCAGTGCATTTGAAACGTCGAACGGAACACGGTGTTCTCGGTCCGCTTGGCCAGAGTCAGCGCCCGCTCGTAATCCTCCGCAGAGCCCCCGGCGAGCGCCGTTGCGCTGCAAGCAAGAAACCCTCCGAATAGCAGCCACCCGGTGATTCGTCGCGCCAGCGTTTTGGAGTGCGGCGCTGCTGCGCCGCTTTCGGATTGCTTCCCCAAAGAATCAAAAGCCCACCGCAAACGTTGATGCTCCCGCGAAAAGCTACGTTCGAATGCCAAAGAGTGGATTGAACCGTGATTCATAGAAAACCTCCGCGATAGGAAACGTGAACGCGACCATCGCAACCCCGTCCCACTTCGGGGAACCTTCCAAAAGCGGCGCAGCAGCGCCGCACTCCAAAACGCTCTCGCGGAAAACTGGGCCAACTCGTCAAAGCGTCAATCGTATCCTTGCTCATAAAATACCTCCGCGAAACGGATCATGATCCTCGAAGAAAAGCGTCGCTTCCGCTGTGACAAAAGCCGTCCCCGCAACCGTCGGCACGATGCGCTGCCGTTCCCGATCAAGCCAGCGGAAGCTTCCACGAAAGACGCTCCCATGAATGCTCTCCTGCACCCACTCCTCGCCATCCGCGAGCACCCCATCCGCAGCAAGACAAGCCAGCTTCGCACTCGTCCCCGTCCCGCACGGCGAGCGATCATACGCCCCACCAGGGCAGAGCACGAAATTGCGCGAATTCCCGCCGCACTGCGGTTCACCAAACAGCTCCACATGGTCCACCTCCGGAAAACCCGCGGCATTGACCGCACCGCGAATCCGAAGTGCGATTTCTGTAAGTCGTACGACATGCGCGGCCACCAGCGGCTCCTCCGGACGATGGGTCAGGAAAAACCAATTACCTCCCCAAGCCACATCGCCGGTGACTTCGCCAAGTCCAGGCACCTCCACACGCACATCCCGCGCCTGCCGAAATGCGGGCACATTCACCACCGACGCACGTCCTTTGCCGTGCCAGGTCATCTCGACCACACCGACCGGCGTCTCGATCTTCAGCGGCCCATCCCCGATCCGGCCAAGATGGGCAAGCGTCGCGCCGAGCCCGATGGTCCCGTGTCCGCACATCCCCAGGTAACCGACGTTGTTGAAAAAGATCACGCCCGCGTCGCAGGAAGGATCGCTCGGCGCCTGCAGCAGCGCCCCGACGAGCACCTCGGACCCACGCGGTTCCCGGACCACCGCCCCGCGAAAGTCGTCATGCCTTTCGCGCAGAACCGCCAGGCGTTCCGCCATCGTGCCGCAACCAAGGTCCGGTCCGCCCTCAACGACAACCCGCGTGGGTTCGCCGCCGGTATGGGAATCGATGACGCGAATGGAGTGCATTGCTTCAGGGAGATTTCCGGCAGAGAAACACCCAACACCCAACACCCAACACCCAACATCCAATGCTCCGACCGCCCTTGAAGTGCACGTCATCCCCCTTCGCTTGCGTTTTGGAGTGCGGCGGTGCTCCGCCGCTTTCGGAGGTATTCCCAAAGCGGTGCAGCAGCACCGCACTCCAAAACGCAAGCGAAGGGACTAACGCCTTACACAGGAGCGGTCGGAGCATTGGATGTTGGGTGTTGGGTGTTGGGTATTTCCCTCCGTCTTGTCTCACGGCCGCCTCCGAGTTCTCGCGATTCTCTTTCCCCGCCCCGCCATTAGCGCCTCGATCTCATCCGCCTCCATGGGAATATCCGCCATCAAGCTTTGCGGACCGTCTTCGGTGATGAGCACCGTATCCTCGAGACGGACGCCGATTTTTTCCGCGGAAATGTATATGCCGGGCTCGCACGTCACCACCGTGCCGGCCTGCATCGGCGCGCCGCTCACCGAAACATCGTGAACATCCAGGCCGATCGGGTGGCCGATGCCGTGCATGTAATACTTCTTCAGCGCTTTCTTTTCCGGCCCCTGCTTGCGCACCTCCGAGGCCTTGAGCAGCTTCAGGTCGACGAGTTCCTTGGCCATGGTTTCGTCGGCGAAATCGCGCCACTCACGCGCCGTCAGACCGGGCTCCAGAGCCGCTTCGCACAACCGGTAGACCCGCAACACCGCCTCGTAAATCTGCCGCTGCCGTTTGGAGAATCGTCCATTCACCGGAATGGTCCGCGTGAGATCGGAATTGTAGTTGCCGTAACTCGCGGCGACATCGAGCAACAGCAAATCCCCGTCGCGACAGACCGAGTTATTCTGGATGTAATGCAGCGCACAGGCATTGGACCCCGAGGCGATGATCGGCGAATAGGCAAACTTCCCGCCTCTCCGCACGAACTCATGCGCAAACTCCGCTTCCACCTCGGTCTCATTCACTCCCGGGCGGACGAAACGCGCGACGCGGCGGAAGGCATCGCCCGTAATCCCGCACGCCTGACCAATGATCCTCACCTCCGCATCGGATTTCACCGAGCGCAAGGCGTGCAACAGCGGCGCCAGCCGCTGATAGCAGTGCAGCGGATAAGCGCGTTGCGTTTCCCGCACAAACCGCGCCTCGCGCGTCTCCACGGCGATCGTCGCGCGCGGATGTTCGTTGGCATTCAGATAGACGTTCTCCGTCTCGCACATCAGCCCGCGGAAGATCACCGGGAATTCCGACAACCATTCCACCCGTTCGATCCCGGAGACATTCCGCGCTTCCTCCTTCGACAAACGCTTGCCTTCCCACGTTTCGACCAGTGGCGAGGTCTCGCGCACAAAAAGAATCTCCCGGTTGCGCTCCTCGACGGCGTCGGGAAACAAGACGAGAATCGATTCCTCCTGGGCAACGCCCGTGAGATAGAAAAGATCGGCATTCGGATGCAGCACGAGAGTGCCGTCAGCGTTCGTCGGCAGAACGTCGTTGTTGTTCAAAGCGACGAGCGATTTCGGCCGGAGCAACGCCCGCAACCGGGCGCGATTTTCAGAGAATAAGTTCATTCCAGTTTCGAGCGGACATTGGTTTCGAGTTTCGAGTTCTCCGATTCGCGCCGTGGTTCACGATTTCAGATGCGGTTCCCAAAACTCTCGTTCCCAAGTTGCACTTGGGAACGCAATTTGGAGCGAACTCGAGCGGAGCGAGAGGCCAGACGAAGTCTGCCCCCGCAGGGTGGCGACGGCGGTCGCCGGCAATTTCACTTCGCATGGAGGGGCGTCTGCGGGTGGTTCTTGGTCATTTGCGTCCTGCCGCGCGCGCCCCATTCGACCGCCGCGGCACGGGCGGCGCCGCTGCGATGCCGTCGCGAATGATCTTCAGCACGGCCTTTCGCTCCGCGCCAGTGAGCGGAAGGCGCGGCGCGCGCACCCACTCACTCCCCAAGCCGCACTCCTGCACCGCAAGCTTGATGTATTGCACGAATTTCACGTGCACATCCAGGTGGAGCAGCGGCGTGAACCAACGATAAATCTCGCGCGCCTTCTGCCATTCGCCGGCTTGCATGAGGTCCCACAGATACTGGTTTTGCGCGGGGAACGAGATACCGGTGCCAGCCACCCAGCCGTCGATGCCGAGGATCGCCGACTCGAGCACGAGATCATCCACGCCGGTGAAAATGGCGTAACGATCACCGATCGCGTTGTGCAGGTCGGTGATCCGCCGCGTATTTCCGGAGCTTTCCTTGAGGGCAACGAAATTGGGAATCTCCGCCAGCCGCACAAACATCTCGGGCGTGACGTCGTTCCCATAAGAGATCGGGTTGTTGTAGATCATGATCGGCAGCGCGGTGCTGCGCGCCACGGTGCGGAAATGCGCCAGCGTCTCCTCGGCATCGGGCGTGCGATAGGACATCGCCGGCATGAGCATCACGCCGCTCGCGCCGTGCGTTTCGCAATCGCGCACATACTCGCAAGCTTCGGCGGTACTGGTCTCAGCCACGCCGCTGAGCACCGGCACACGCCCGCCGACGGAGGATACCATTTCATCGACGAGCAGGCGCTTCTCCTTGGCCGTGAGCGTTTGGTTTTCACCGAGCGAGCCGAGGATGATCAGACCGCTGACGCCGCTTTCGATCAGGGCCTCGGCATGGCGCAATGTTGCTTCGATATCGAGCGAGCCGTCGCGGTGCATCTGGGTGGTAATGGCGGGGAAAACGCCCTGCCAATAGGGTGACGGACGGCGACGCCTGGACAGGAGAGGATGAGTTAACGATCGCATGGGGAGGTTGAGAGATTACGTCATCGAGCTTAGCGGCTCTTGTCTGAAAGAAACGTCAAACCAAGCGATTTGGAACAAGCGCCGGAGACGGATAGGCATCCGGCGCCTAATCCCCTATTTCGTGCGCGGCAAGGAATCGACGGCACGTTGCCGCAGCGCCACCGCCGCGATGAGCGGCACCATCGACGGGTGCGCAAACATCTCCGGTGGACCGAAGGATTGAAACAATCGCGGCGGAGTGCACAACGACGCTCTCCATCTCGCGGGTAACATCCGGATGGGGAAGTCCGTTTCCTCTCTCGGAGGCCGCACGCGCATCTCACGAAACCGGGCGATCTCGATACCCGACAAGTCATCCTCAATGATCTTCACCGCGCCGCCGACCCGAAATATACCGGAGACCCCTCTCACGCGAACAGCCGGCAGGCCGCTGTCCAGACCCACGACCCGAGTGCCTTTGGTCTCGTTGTAGCGCCAGTGGCCGATACCATGGATGGTCAACGTGCGACCTTGCGGCAGGGTCGCAATCGCCGCGGCGCAGCGATCCTGGAGAAAGATACGGGTGAGTTCCTCCGGTGGCCAACCGCTGAGGTCCGCTTCGCGAATCGTCGAATCCAGGAGACCGATCTTCGTCCAATTCCCGTCGGGACCCAGCTCCTCGATCCTGGCCTGGTAGTGAAGGTTCGTCCCTTGTCCGCTGCTGTGATGGTGACGCAACGCCACGTCTCCCATGAGGACGTTCCATTGCCTGAGAGCGTCTTGGAAGGCCGGCGGTTCGACCGGTGACTCGGGGTGAGGCGTGATGTCGGCGAGGCTCATGCGATAGCCGTGTTCAACGTAATCGGAATCCACATTCAATCCCAGAGCGTTTTAGTTTTCAGAATCCGCCTCGCAGCGGCCTCCGAAACGGAGAGCGGGCTTTCCAGTCCGCCGCTACCTTGTACGGGCTACGACGCCGGATTCGCTCTCGCAAAGACACGCGGCTGAAAACACCGGACAAGAACGTCCCGGCACCGTTTCCCCCCTAGCCCAGTCGAATCCCCGCTTGTGCGGGCCCGCGCTTCGGGAGCAATATCCGGCATGGCCTCGGCCACGCCCCCAGCGCCTTCCTTTTCGCGTCGCGCCTTCCTTCACACCTCGGCCGCCGCTCTCGCCACCCACCATCTTCTGGCCGTCGATGCCCCCAGGCGTCGCCCGCTGAAAAAAGGCTTTTTCCTCTCCTCCTTCCCCGACAAAAAACTCCCGCTCCTCGATCAGTTCAAAACGATCAAAGAAGCTGGCTTCGAGGGTGTGCAACCTCACGCGTTGCTCGATCAGGACGAAGTTTTGCGCGCACGCGACGCCGCGGGGTTGGCCATCCCCAGCGTCGCCGTGGGCGGCGAGACAGGCGGCATCGGAAACCCCGATCCAGCAGTGCGCGAGCGAGCGGTGAAAGCGCTCAAGCTCGCGCTCCAGGACGCCAAACGGTACGGCGCGAATCTCGTCCTGGCCTTCGGCGGCGGCGTTGATGCCCGGGTCGGCTACGCCGAGAATTGGGAAAACTCGCAGGCCGGCATTCGTGAAGCCCTGCCCATGGCCGAGGAACTCGGGATCAAAATCACCATCGAGAATGTCTGGAACAACTTCCTCCTCAGCCCGCTGGAGATGGCGCGTTACGTGGACGAATTCCACAGTCAATGGGTCGGTATTAATTTCGACGTCGGCAACTGCATGTTCGTCGGCTGGCCGGAGCAATGGATTCACTCCCTAGGCAAACGGATCGACCTGGTCCACCTCAAGGAATTCAGCCGCAAAAAAATGGAAGCCGAAGGCCTCCGTAAAGGCCTCCAGGTGGAATATCTCGAAGGCGACAATAACTGGCCCGCGATCATGCACGCCCTCGACGACGTCGGTTTTTCTGGTTGGGCCGTCTGCGAAACCGGATATCGCGTCCCGGGCGTATCCCCCGCCGAACGCCTTCGGCAAATCTCGGAGAAATGGGATCGGATCGTGGCGAGTTAGTTGCTATCTTTGTCCACGAAACACACGAAAGGACAGTACAGCACCGCGCCGGAATGAATCCGTGAAACCCGTGCAATCCGCAGTTCATTTTTTGCCACCTCGCGATCTACGCAGTATCTGAATGATCACCTATCTCGAAATGACATCCCCCGCCCGCCTTCGCCCGCGGGCCTCCGATGATCCGCGGTTTGCGGTGCGCGAGGTGGTGGTGCGGCAATGGCAACTCAATCGCTTCCTCTATTCCTTGGTGGGTGCATCTTGGAAATGGACGGATAAGTCATCGTGGAGCGATGACCAATGGCAAAGTTATGTCGATTCCGATGCGCTCCGCACTTTTGTCGCCCACTACGAAGGTTCCATCGCCGGTTACTACGAGCTGCTGCGGGATGAAGCGCGTCACGTCCAGATCGCCTACTTCGGGCTCCCTCCGGAATTTATCGGACGCGGCTTCGGCGGGGCGCTGCTGACGAACGCCCTCCGGCGAGCCTGGGCCTGGGACGCTCTGCGTGTCTGGGTGCATACCTGCACCCAAGACCACCCCGCCGCGCTCCAGAATTACCAGGCCCGGGGCATGGTGGTTTATAAAACCGAAGAGGACTGATACGGAGCACTCTACGAGACTCGGAGTTCCCTACGACTCGCGGCCTCACCGTTTCGCAGAATTGGGTGATTCTGTTTTCGGCGCCTCCGGTTTTTCAGGTGCCTTGACCACCGTGAGCCAGAGCTGGTCCGTCGCACTGATCACCAATTCCTTGTACCCTTGAGGGACCCCGTTGTTTTCACCGGTCGTGGTCATCTGATAGATCACTGGATGCTCTGCCCCCCCTTCCACCTCGCGAAGACATAGCTGAATGGGCTGGCTGGCCTCGGCCGCAGCGCCATCGGCATTCAATTTCAATGTCACCTCGCCACCCTTTTCAGGCACGTCGACCTCCGGCGCCGAGACACCTTCCGGAAGATTCTTCGCGATCAATTGCAGCTTCGCCTTGAAGCCGTTGCTGCCCTTCACAGCGGCTTTGATCTCCGAAGATTTGCCAGCGGTGACGGTGAATGAATGATTCGCCACCGTAGCGGTCACCGATGGCACCGCTTCCGCGATTTGGAGATGATACAAGTAATTCGGTCCACCGTGATGAGTGACATCGCCGATGGCCACATAGTAAGTGCCCGCACTCGGCGCCGTCCACGTAATGACGGGTTCGCGAGAGTTATCGGTATCATCTTTTTGGACCAATGACTTGCCGTCCTTGCTTTCAATCTTCAGCCAGGCATCGAGCGGCGCGCCGGCCCGAGCGCTGACTACTTTCAGTTCATAAATCTTCTGCTTTTCCGCGGGGAAGGCGTAATGGTCTTCGTCGCCCGGTTTGTCGATGCAGCCGGCAATGGTGCCGGGCACGGGGACAGCCTGCGCCTTTTCGAGGGTATCATTCGGTTTTTGCCCCGTGATTTCCGGTCCCTGGTTGGGGGTATGCGGAGGAAAGTTGATCAGGGGCAGAGGAGCCGTCGTCAAATGCAACCGGTAAACGCAACCTTCCCCGCCGGTGAACTGCACCGCCGCCGTCGCCGGGTAGGCAAAGCCCATCAACTGCACGACGAACGTGCCGTCGCGAGGTGCGGTCCAAACGAGATACGGATCGAGAGTGCGACCATCGTGGTTGAAGGCCAATTCGTTCCCGTTCCCGTCCACGATTCGCAGCATGCCGTCGAAGGTCGAGGCGAGGACATAGGCTTCGACCCAGCCGGTGAGCGTCTGCCCTTTTTTCAATGTCACGCCAAACGAATCGACATCGCCGTTCTTATCGAGGCGCCCGCTGATCGTCGCCGGCAACGCCTCGATCCTTTGCGGCGATTTGAAACTGTCGTTCGGCTCTTTCTCGAGGATTTCCCGTTCGGTCGAGACGATGAAGAAGCGCGGAATCGACGCGCCATCTTTGTTGTAGAGGCGAACGAGATGCGGCCCGGGCGCGGCGTCCTTGGCGATCTCGACGTCGAATTTGTTCTTCGTTTTCGAAGGCTTGAACGTGATCCCCGGTGCGTCCACCCACACTTGTGGCGGCCAAGGGTCGGCCTTGGCCACAGCGGTGACCGAAACGGTAGTGCCCTGTTGCCCCGCCGCCGGGTAGAGATGCGACAGCGTCGGCTCGGCAGCGGTCGCCGCGCCGAGCATAGCGACAATGATGGCTATCGCAGAAGAACGAGCTGCGCCGAAGATTGAGAGAAAGGGAGCGCGAGCTTCCAGCTCGTAGTCCGCGGCATCCTGCCGCTGACCATCTACGGTAACGATCTTGATGTTGTTGACGAATAATACAACACGCGATTCCTCTCGCCGGCAGGATGCCGGCGAGCACGAGCTGGAAGCTCGCGCTCCCTTTTTCACTGCTGCGAGCGACATCGCTGATTCTTCCGGCTCCTTTTAAATAAAGAGCTCCTTGATCAAGTGCCCGTCGTTCACGAGTTGCACCGGGCGGCCGCTGCTCGTCTGCAGCGCCTGATTCGGATCGATGCCCATCTTCGTGTAAAGGGACGCGGCGAAGTCTTCCGGCCGATACACACTGTCCGAGGCATGATAGCCCTTGGCATCCGTGGCCCCGACGATTTGCCCGCCGGGAATCCCCGCGCCGGCCATGACCACCGACATGGCGTGCGGCCAGTGGTCGCGCCCAGCGTCCTTGTTCACCTTGGGCGTGCGGCCAAACTCGCCGAGCGCGATGACCATGGTGTTCTCCATGAGCCCGCGCTCCTGCAAGTCGCAGAGCAAGGCGGAGAGCCCCTGGTCGAAATTCTTCAGCCGCGGGCCCTTGAAGCTTTCGAAGAGTTTCTTGTGATCGTCCCAGCCGCCGTAATTCACGGTGACCCAGGAGACGCCCACTTCGACCAATCGCCGGGCGAGGAGCATCCGCTGGCCCACGTCGTTGCGGCCGTAACGGTCGCGCACCTTCGGATCTTCGCGGCTGATATCGAACGCGGCTTGCGCCTTCGTCGACGATACCAGGTCGAAGCCCTGCTGGTAAAATTTGTCAAAGACCACCGCCGGATCGTCGACGAGCTGGTCGTTGAAACGCTGCATCTTGTCGAGCGCCGTGCGCAGGCCGCGCCGGGTCTGCGAGTGCGCCTCGGAAATCTCCGGAGGGACCACCACGTCCCGCACTTGAAAGCCTTTGGCATTGGGATCGCCGCCGATGACAAACGGCGCGTGCTGGCCGCCGAGGAAATTCGGGCCGCCGGAGCGGGTATTGCTCGGCATGGCCATGTAGGCCGGCAGACCGCTGCGCACCCCGCGATCGAAAGAGACCATCGATCCGAAGGACGGATGAAACGTCACGAAAGCGCCGCAACCGACCGGCACCGGCGTGGGTGAGCCCGTCATCATGTAATGATTGCCGCCGCCGTGGTTCGGGTCCTTGTGGCAGATCGAGCGGATGACAGTGAACTTGTCGAAATTTTTCGCCAACTCCGGCACCGTCTCGGAGAAATGCACGCCGGGTACACTAGTGGGAATGGTCTTGAAGGTGCCGCGAATCTCCGGCGGCGCATCTGGCTTGGGATCGAACGTCTCGTAATGCGACGGCCCGCCATCCATCCAGATCATGATGCAATTGACGTTCTTCGCTGCCGGGGAAGCGGTCGATGCTCCCAACGCCCGGGCGCGCAAAAGGTCGCAGAGCCCGAGGCCCAAAGTTCCTCCGAGACCAATCTGCAAAAAGTCCCGGCGGGAGAATCCAGCGCAGTTGTGGCGAAGCGGCGACATGTTGACGTTTTCGAGTCAACCGTGAAGCAGGGAAAATACTAGGGGAAATCTGCCGGGGGGCGCCAGAGGAGGAACATCCAACATTTCCCTCGTCAAACTCGGGCCGGCTCCGCCGCAACACCCAACATCCAACATCCAATGTTCCTCCCACGGGACCAAAAACTGCCCAAGCGCCCGCTCTAATCCCATACAGCGAAGTCTCCGGTCCCACGGTAGGACCATTGGATGTTGGATGTTTCCCCCTTGCCGCCTACTTCACCATTTCCCCGACGAGCAAAATCGCCCCCGGATAAAAGTTCGTCCCATCGAACCGCTCCGGTTTGTCGATCTTGTTGTTCCGGGTCGCGAGGATCTTGGCCTTGTCCGGTTGGTCGGGATGAATCTCGATTTTCACCGTGTGCACGGTGTCCGGCATTTCGGTGCCGATGAGGAAGGAGCCCAGCCGGGCGTAAGTGCAGTAGGAGTCAAAGCGCGGCACAATTTTCGGCGCTTGATCGTCGAGGGTCACGATCACCTGCCCGCAATCCGGCCCGAGAATATCGTAGATCGCGGCGCGCGTGCCCTTGAATTTGAAGGTCACGGTATCGCCCGGTTTGCTCCCGCGATGCAGGTCCTTGAGGCGCGGAAAACTCTTCGCCATCGCGTCCTTCGCCGGGTCGAGTTTCACAAACCCGCTGGAAAGTGTAGCCTCGCCGATGGGCACCATCTGCGCGCGCTCGTAGTTATTCGCCACGAGCGGTGCGCCGAGTTCATGCGAGCCGGGCTTGGCCGAAGCCGCGCGAATCGGATCGAGCGAACGCACGATCGCCTGCAGATACAGTTCGTGACCAGTCTCCGGATAGGGATGCACGCCATCCGCTGCAAAGATGAACTTGTCGCCCACCGCCGCTTTCTCCGCGTCGGTCTTGGGCAGCGGTGCTTTCCACACCAGTTTCCCTTCCTTCGCCAGCTTCGCCACTTCCAATCCCATGTGGATCGACGGTATCTGGTAATGCTCCGCGACTTTTTCCATGGCGCTCGCCGCCCGCGGATATTTGCCCTCGAGCATCGGACCGACCAATTGCTCGGTCACGGTGTAGACAAAGAGGATGTCGCACTTCGGCTCCGCCTTCCACGTCTGGCGCACGATCCCTTCCATTGTCCGGAAGATTTGTTCCGGCGCGGCACCACCGTCGTTGACCGCAAACTCTACGAACATCAAATCCGGATGCTGATCGAGCACATCCTGTTTCACCCGGAAAACGCCGAGGTCCGATCCGGTGCCGCCGATGGCCGCGTTGATCTCGGAGAATTTCGCCTGGGGAAACACCGTCCGAAAATGCGCCAGCGATTTCACCCGGTAACCCGCCTGCGCAGTGATCGAGCCGCCGAGATAGGCCACTTTGATTTCACTGCCCGGCTGCGCGGCCTTGGCGAAAAAATTCGGCAGTCCGCCGCGGGCGTGAACTTCCTCCGCCGGCGCGAGCGGGAAATCGGCGGCATTCTCCCCGCGTCCCACAGAAACGAGCGTCAGGAAGCAGAGGAAAAGGGAAGCGAAGGAGAATCGGGAAGACATCAAGCGAAGCTACCGCGTGGTGGAAGACGTGAGCAACCGTTTTGGTGGGCGGCCAGTCCTTTTTGATCCACCTCCTGAACCTCTAGCTTCGCGAAGGTTTTCGCTCTAAGAACTCAGGCAATATAATTAGGAGTTTAAGACGATTTTGCCAATGCGATCACTCATCATCTCGGTGAACCAGAGGTTGCCCTGACCATCCATTTTGATGCGATGCAACATGGATTGCCTGCGTGGCAGCGGGTGAATGGTGTAGTTGAGCGGCGCACCCCCACGCAACGACTGCCGGTCATATTTCAACAGGTAATCAAAGCCGTTGCCGGTGGTGTCATTGGCGCCGACATAAACCTGGAGCCAAAGATTATGCTCACGGTCAAAGCAAAGTGAGCCCAAAATATCGGTCGGCTGCAGGGCCGGAATGGAATAGGCCGAGATTTTCCCATCCATCGTAATCCGGCCGATCATCATGCTGTTTTGCTCAGTAAACCACATGGCGTCGGGTTGCTCCGGATCGAGCACAATCCCAATGGGCGCCGAGTTCGCTGTCGGAATCGGATATTCGCTCAGCACACCATCCTTCGAACGATGCAGGATACAGTTGCCTTGCAGCTCTGTTCCCCAGATGCCCTTGTCGGGCCCGGCAGCCAGGAAGATGGGTATGGCGCCAAGGGTCTCCAACTGAAAATGTTCCACCGATCCGTTGGGATTAATTTTTCCCAAAGTGCTGGTCCGCTTGCCGGTAAACCAAATCGTTTCGCCGTCGGCATCAAGGCCGATGCCATGGGGTGCGACATTGATCGGCTTTGCCGCGCCTGCTGCATGCAGGCTCACATCGATCTGCTGTTCAATGCGCCCCGTGTTTTTATCCAGCCGCACGACCGCGCCGGCATTTTCAAGAGATAGCCATAGTCGGTCGTGCTTATCGAGCAGGATGCCGTGCGGCCAACTGCCTTCGGGCATTTTGAAATGATTGAGCACCTGCCCTTGGTAACTGAGTTTGGCGACGTAACCCATTTTTTGCCCCGAAACGAAGATGTGCTGCGCGTCGATCACCAGCTCGTGCGTGGACCCAGTAATCTGTCCCGGCCAGTTGAGCGGAAATTCGGTGATGATACCCGTGGTCACCGCACCGCCGGTATCCTGGTTACTGTTCATGTCCATCATAGTGAGAATAGATTCCTCATTGCTCAGTGATTAAACACAAACTCCGCCGAGTTCAACAGCGACCAAAGAACGTCCTCGATCGCCGATCGCCGGTTCGCACCTTCCGCGCTGAAGGGTGCGGTGGCGATCTTCAACTCCTCCTCCGAAGGCATCCGCGAGTAACATGCGAGATACAGCTCCGTGACGATCTCCTCCGGTTTGAGCTGGCTCTCAGCCAGTCGCTGCACGCGTGCGCCGGGATCTTTGCTCGCCAGCTTATCCTCGAGGAGCCGCGAGTTCATGAGGTGTAAAGCCTGCACGATGCTCGGTTTGGTGTCACGTTCGCACGGGCAATCGCTGCTCGAGTTTGGCCGGCTGAAGGCGTCCATCGTCGGTGAATCGATCTTGTAACTCCACGCCTGCATCGCCCGGCTGTCCGGCGGCATGCCGGGATATTCGGTGGGCACACCGGTAACATCGTCCAGCGCGTCGGCCAGCGTTTCAGCCTGCAGCCGGCGGCGATACGAGCGTGAGTAATTTCGCGTGTCCGCCTTGTTATATTCGTTCGGCACGGTGCTCAGTTGATAGAGATGCGACTGCATGATCGTGCGCATGAGCGCCTTGAGATTGAATTTGTCGCGGATCACTTCCTGCCCGAGCGCGTCGAGCAGCGCGGCATTGGATGCCGGATTCGAAATGCGAAAATCATCCACGGGATCCACGATGCCCCGGCCGAAGAACGCGGCCCAGACGCGGTTGGCCGCGGCCCTGGCGAAGAAAGGGTTTTTTCGATCGGTCATCCAATCGGCCAAGGCGAGCCGCGGGTTCTCGCCGTCGGCGACTTTGAAGCCGTCGCCGTCCGGTGGGCGCGGGTCCATGAGTTCGCCGGTCACCGGATGTTTCACCGTGTTGCCCGGGGCAAAATAAAAGGTCTCATTTCCCGGCGAGATCGGCGCCGAGATGCCTTCACCCTTGTGCCGGATCGACCCGAAGAACGCCGCCATGTGATAGAAATCATCCTGCCCCCATTTTTCGTTTGGATGATGGTGGCACTTCGCGCAATCGAGCCGGATGCCGAGGAAAAGTTCGCTGAACATCGTCGTCGCATCGACCGGTTCGCGGCGGTCGCGATAAATCACCGCCGGACCGAACCGATGCGTGTTTCCCTCGGTGGTCACGATCGTCCGTACGAATTGATCGTACGGCATGTTTTCGCGGAAACATTCCCGGAGCCATTGGTCGAGGATGTAAGTGCTCTTGATGCCGACGCGGTCGGAGTTCGGCCGAAGCAGATCGGCCCATTTGTTCGCCCAGTAATCGCCGTAGTACGGATTCTCCAGGAGGCGATCGATGAGCTTGTTACGCTTGTCAGGATCGGTATCGGCGAGGAAGGCTCGCGCTTTCTCCACCGTGGGCAGCGCGCCGAGGGTGTCGATCGAGGCGCGCCGCAGAAACTCCGCATCGGTGCAGGTCTCGGATGGGAACAAGCCGAGTCGTTTGAACTGCGCGTAGGCGAGTCCGTCGATGAAATTGTGCACCGGCAGGCTGGCATATTGGCTCTCCGGCAGGAGGTGATCGGCGGCGACTTCGATCTGCGAATCGCCCACGAGTCCCATGAACCGCGCCACGATCACTCCCTGGCCACTCATCTTGCCGATGGTTACCGCGCCATCGTCGGTTACGCGGGCGATTTCCTTGTCACCCGAGGAAAAGCTGGCCAGCGCGGTGACATCGCGCATCGAGCCATCGGAATAGCGCGCCTGTACGCGCAGTTGTTGCGTGGCACCCTTGTGATAGAGATGCGTCGCCGGTTCCACGGCGAGCCGTTGCAGCGTGGGTTCGCCTTCGCCGCGGAAGGCCAGGCCGCTCCGGATCCATTTCTCGATCGTGCGATAGGCATCCGAGTCTTTGGTGAAACGTTCGCCGCCTTCGTGCGGTACCGTTTGCGTGGCCTTGAGCAGCAGCAGGCTTTCCTCCGGCGCCGCGGGGAAGATGCGGCGTCCGCGCGCGTCCTGCGTGACGTTGCGATAATCCGCCTTCGGATCGAAGGAAAAGACCGTGAGCTTGAATCCATTTTGTCCGTCGGGTTTCGCATGGCACGAACCGGCGTTGCAACCAGCCTTGCTCAGCACCGGCAGCACATCACGCATGAAGCTCGGAGCCGGGGATTCGGCCGCTGCCGGAGCGTCGGGTGTTTGATAGACGGCCAGCTTTTTCTTGAGGCTCCGTTCCTTGTCCCAGGCGTAGAGTTTTCCCTCGTGCGAGCCGGCAAAGACGCGGTCGCCGTCCGGCGTGGCGGCTACGCAATGAAGCGAACCCTCAGCCGGGTCATATTTCCTTTCCTTGGCGGAAATCTCGCCGCTTCTCTCGCCGGTATGCGCTTTAAGCTCGGTGAAGCGATTCACCGAGCCATCGGCCTCCACCTCGGTAATCGCAGGAACGCCCGGTGACCATGACACACCATTCACCGCGGTCGTCCGTGTGCCCAGCGTCATGATGCCTTCGTGGGTCTTCACGTCCCAAACCTTGAGCTGAAAATCCGCGCCGCCGGAGGCAAGCTGCGTGCCTTTTTCGTCGAAGGCCAGAGTCAAAATCGGCGCGGTGTGACCTTCCAGTTTCGCCAGTTCCTTGTGGGTTTCGAGATCCCAGAGTTTCACCAGTCGGTCGCCGCCAGCGGTGGCCAGCAGTTTGCCGTCGGGACTCACCGCCACGTCGAAGATGGTGTCGGCGTGGGCATTCCACGATGCCGTAATGGCGCCCGTGCTCGGGTCGGCAAGGCGGACCGTGCCGAGTTCGCTGGCCCGTCCGTCGGCGATGACCAGTTCGCTGCCATCCGGCAGAAAACGCACCGCGGCAATACGGTCCGTGAGGCCGTTGGTGATCTCGTGTTCCTTGGCCAACGACTCCGTATTCCAGATCACTACGCGGCGAAATGCGCCCGTGGCCAGGTGTTTGCCATCCGGCGACCAGGCGATGGATTGCACCGGGTCGGGATGGGCGCTGGCGCGATTGATGACGTCGAGCTTTGTCCCCGAAACATCGTAAAGGACGACTTCATTGCCGCAGCCGACGGCGAGACGTGTGGAGTCGGGCGAAAGTGCGAGGGCGAGGATCGGATGGTACGATGAGGGCGGCGGTGCAACTGTGACCACGCGCGGCGCCGATGGCTGGTTGACCAGCGCGGTGGCGTCCCATTTCGCGCCGCCAGTGATCCAGCGTTTCAAGAGGTCGACCTGCTGCGGCGAGAGCTGCTTCTTCGGCGGCATGTGTGGGTCGGCATCCGCGGCCAGGGCTTCGAGCAGTTCGCTCTTCTCCGGCGCGTTCAAATCCAGGGCCGGCCCATTGTCGCCGCCTTTGACGAGCGATTCGCGAGAGGTCATCACAAAGCCACCCTTCTTCTTCTGGTCGTTGTGGCACGAGAAACAATTGCTCTTCAGCAGATGCATCGCGTCCGACGCAGGGGATGGCTCCGCGGCTCGCATCGACGACAGACCGCCGAAAATTACCGACAACAGCGTCAGCGCACGAACAGCAATTTCACCTCCACCACAGGTTATTCTAAGTGGAGCGAAAAATCTCTGCTCTCCTTCTTCATTCGTCCGACCAAAGCACGCGGACAGACGCCGTTCAATTCGTGGAAAGCTATTCGCGGAAAAACTCATGGCCGGCGGTAAATCTCCTTTCCATCGAAGTAAGTCGCAAGGACCTGAATGTCGCGAATTTCATCCTCGGGGCATGTCAGGATATCTCGGTCGAGAACAATGAAATCCGCGCGTTTGCCCGGTTCGAGCGAGCCGACCTGGTTTTCATTGAAAAGCAGATAAGCATTGTTGCGCGTGTAAAAGCGGATGGCTTCCTCCCGGGTGAGCGCTTCCTCGGGATGCAACCGCCCTTCGAACCATTTCGCTTTGCGCGTGATGGCCGTGCCCATGCCGAGGAAGGGATTGTAGGGATTCACCGACCGGAAGGAGCCGATCTTTTGCATGTGATCCGATCCGCCGCCGACGATCACCCCCGCGGCGAAGAGGCTGTGCAGCGGCTGAAACCAGCGCAGCCGGTCGTTGCCAAATTGCGCCATGAGCGTGCGCGTATCGAGATAAAGCCAAGCCGGCTGAAGGTCCATGACCACGCCGAGGCGCGCTGCCTGGTCGATCGCTTCGCGGCTCTGGAAATTGGCATGTGTGATGCACGGCCGCGTCTGGCGGATCGGCATTTCTTTCGAGACCGTTTCGTAAGCATCGAGCAGGTTGTGCACGGCACCGTCGCCCACGGAGTGCGCGGTGAATTGCAAGCCGTTCTCCACCGCCGTACGGACCATGGGGACGAGGCGTTCCTGCGGGATGAAAAGCACGCCCCGATAATTGGGATCGGTGATCGAGTAGATTTTGCTCAGGCCCCACGGCTCGCGCATGTAGGCGCTCCCGGTGAGCATGCCGCCATCGAGAAAGGTCTTCGTCCCGATGATCAGCACCAGCCCATCTTTTTGCTGGAAGAGCGGGTTCCGCGCGACCGCGCGAATGCGTTCTTTCACCTGCTCGATCGGGCCGATGGAATTGACGTCGTGAGAAATGGCGATGCGCAGATGAAGTTGCCCGCGATCGCGCAGGATCGTGTAGAGACGAATGCCGCTCGGCGCCGCATCGCGATCCGCGATACTCGTGAGCCCCACGGAGTTGTAGTCGTGAAAGAGTTCGCTCAGGCGCTTCAAGCGATCTTCCTCCGAGGGGACAGACTCGACCGGTGTCACCCTCACGTAGCGCGTGCAATTGCGCAGGATGCCCGTGGGTTCACCGGTCTTCGAATCCATTTCGGCGAAGCCCGCGCCGCCGTCGGTCACTTTGAAATCGCGGTCGATGCCGCTAACTTTGAGGGCGAGCGAATTGAGCGAGGCATCCGGCCCAGTGTGATACAGGACCGGGTTGTTCGGCGCGGCCTGGTCGAGTTCCGCCCGCGTCGGATAACGCTGTTCGCGCAGCCGCGTGATGAACACCTGGTTGAGTACGATCCAGTCGCCGGGCTTCAGCACTTGCGCCCGCGTGTGGATGTAATCGAGAACGTCCTGGATCTTTTCGAAATCGGGGATCGGATGCTCATACTCCGTCATCGACGCGCCGACAGGATGCATGTGCGAATCGATGAGGCCGGGAAGGACGGTCTGGCCGCCGAGATCAATCAGGCGCGTCGTATCGGATTTTGTCGCGAGGATGGCGTCTTCGCTGCCGACCGCGGAGATCGCGCCGCCAGTGATCGACATGGCTTCCTTGATCAAGAACCCGTCGTCGACAGTGACGATTTTGGCGTGGTGAATGATAAGATCGGGCGGAGGTGCGGCGATGGCGCTAATGGGGAGGATTACCGCGGCCAAGCATTGGAAGAAACGTGTTCCTGATCGCCTGCGTTTTGGAGTGCGCCGCTGCGGCGGCGCTTTCGCTGGCCCCTCCCAAAGTGCCAGAGCACTGGCACACCCAAAAACGCAGGCGACGGGAGAAAGTTTCATTTTGTTGCGGCGGGTGTTTCTTTAGTCGGCAGCCAGTCGTAGCTAAGGCGGCGCATGCGAAGGCGGTTGAGGCCTCCGACCTTCGAATCACCGGAGCAGTAGGCCAGCAACACCGCGTCGTCGAGATAGTAGATGGCCGTGTAACAGTACCAGCCGTCGGGGTCATCCTCGAGCAGTCGTGCTGCCGGCCAGGTCTTGCCGTCGTCGCTGGAGATGGCTGCGACCAGCGGCGTGCGTTTGGTTTTCGGAAACGGAAAACGCCCGGAGTGATCATTGTAAATCGCCAGGAGCTTCGGTGAATTGGGCAGGCGCTTGATGCTCGCGGGCGATGTCGGGGATTGCATTTCGGTGCGTTCCGGCGCCGTCCAGGTGCGGCCTTTGTCGGTGGAGGAAAATCCCCATTGCGCGCCGGTGTTCGTCCGGGCCCAACTGAAGAGGTGGCCGTTCGCGAGTTCGACCACACCCGGCTCCTGCAAGCCCGAGGCAGTGGCGATCGGCAGCGCCCACCAGGTAGCCGACTCCTGCCACGTCTGCCCGTCATCATCCGAGTAATACCACAGCGCGATGCCGCGCCCATCGAAGGACTTGGAACTCTGCGGTTCCGCGAGTCGCGAGCGATGAAATGCCACCGGCACAATGATCCGCCCGCTGCTCAGTTGCATCACGCGGTCATTGTTCAGCACGAAATATCCCGGCGCGGGCACGACTGGCTTTGGCTCGGACCAGGTCGCCCCTTCATCGGTGGAAAAACGCACGCAAGGCCGGCTGTCGAGCCAACTGTTCCGCGCGATATAAAAGAAAGCGATCTTCCCGCTGGCGAGACGGAGCAGAGAAACGCTCATGATATTCCCGCCGGCGGTATTCTCTATAATCGTCTCCGGCTGACTCCAGGTACGGCCGTCATCGTCGGAATGAATCCCTGCGATCCGCGCCGGGGTCTCGTCGCCCGATCCTCCGTAAAACTGGGAATAATAGAAGAGGATGCGACCCGACTTGAGCCGCACGAAGGAGCCTTCGGAATTGCGTGGATTGCTCGCGTTTGGTTCGAGGCTAAAGACGATTTGGTTTTCCTCGGCGCACGCGTGCGGAACCGTGAAGCCGGCGCCGGCGAGAAGCAGGGCGAGGAGGAAGACGAGTGGAATTCGCATGGGGGGACGGTCCCCGAGGATAATCAGACGGAAAGCCCGTTCCTTAGAAGCGTTAAATGGAGGGCAGGATGGGACGGAAGTGATGATGAGGTGCGCGCACGATAATGCAGAGGGCACGAGGAAAAATGAAACGTCAAAGCGGATGTCCGTTTCGGAGTCGGCCCGACGTCGGATCTGCCGTTTGAGGATTGGCGCAGGCGGGCGGGCGCAGCAATTCTCGCCCGGCTAGGCGAGGATTTCTTTCACTACCCGCGCGTCCTGGCCGTCCACAAGCGACGCCGCCACACCATTTCGCTTGTAAATGAGCTTGGTGTGATCGAGGCCGAAGGCGTGGAGGAGCGTGGCGTGCCAGTCGTAATGGTGGACGATATCTTTCACCGCGTGGTGGCTCCATTCGTCGGTTTCACCGTGGATATGGCCGCCTTTGAATCCGCCGCCGGCGACCCAGTGCGTGAACCCGTAGGTGTTATGGTCGCGGCCGTATTTCATCCGGCCGGCGGCTTCGTTTTGCAGCACCGGCAGACGGCCCATCTCGCCGCCCCATTGCACCACCGTCGAGTCGAGCAGGCCGCGTTGTTTCAGATCCGCGACGAGGGCGGCGCAGGGTTGATCCATGGCCAGGCAATTGTTCGGCAGCGCGGTGATCAACGAGCCATGCTGGTCCCAGGACTGGCTGAAATTCAGCACCTGCACAAAACGTACACCGCGTTCGATCAACCGTCGGGCGATGATGCAACGCGTGGCGTAATCGCGGGTCGCGTCCTGGTCGACGCCGTAAAGCTTTTTGATGGAGTCCGGTTCGCCGGAGATATCGAGCGCCTCCTTGGCTGCGGTCTGCATGTGGGCGGCCAATTCGTAACTGGAGATACGCGCCTGGAGATCGAGCTCGCCCGGGTATTCCGTCAGTTGCTCTTCGTTGAGTTTCTTCAGGAGATGCAACTGGCGATCCTGCGGCTTTCCCGCGAGTTCGGCCGGCGGATCGAGATTGAGGATGTGCGGCTCGGAGGGACGAATCACCGTGCCCTGGTAGAGCGCCGGCAGCCAGCCGTTGGTGAAGTGTTCGTTGGTGAAAAATGGCAGGCCGCGCGGATGCGCCAGGACCATATAGGCCGGGAGATTCTGTGACTCGCTGCCCAGGCCGTAAGTGAGCCAGGAACCCACGGTGGGCCGGCCGGGTATGACCCGGCCATTATTGATCGCGTAAAGACCCTGCGCGTGATTGTTCACCGATGATTGCATCGAGCGAATGAGGGTGATGTCGTCGACGACTTGCGCGAGGCCGGGCAGCAATTCGCTGAGCTCCGTGCCGCACTGCCCGTGCTTCGCAAATTTCCACGGCGAGCCGAAGACTTTTCGCGAAGCTTCAGCGACGTTGTCGTATTTGATCTCGCCGGGAAAGTTCTGGCCGTCGTACTTCGTGAGCATCGGCTTGGGATCGAACATGTCCATCTGCGCCGGTCCCCCCATTTGGAAGAGCAGAATCATGGCTTTGGCCGTCGGCTCGAAGTGCGGTTGCTTGGGGAGCAAGTCGTAGTGAAGCGTGCCGTCGACGTCGGCTGGCTTCACCGGCGCTGCGAGCAGGCCCTCCTGGCGGAGCAACGAGGCCAGGGCCAGCGTGCCCAAGCCGAAGCCGTTGGCTTGGAGAAAATGGCGGCGGGAGCAGAGGGGGTTCATGGGTGGAGAGTTACTAGTGCTTAGTTCTTAGTGCTCAGTAATCAGTAATCAGTTTTTAAGTGATCAGTTCGGAATTTCGATGGCGTGCGGTGGCTTACTGAGCACTAAGTACTAAGCACTAAGCACTGGAGGAGAATGGAGAATGCGCTATTCCACATAGAGAAACCTGTTCGAGCTAAAGAACACCTGGCAAAGACTGGCCAGCGCTTCGAGTTCAGGGTCGGGTGGCGGAGGCGGGGTCCTGGCTTTCGCGGCCGCGTCTTTGGAGCCAGGGCCGTCGACCACCCGCAGGCCGGCCTTGGCTGGAGCGCTTGTTTGGTCGTAGCTGCGGATTGCTTCGGTCTGTTCGGCCAGATAGACGAGACTGTCGAGGATGTCGCCTTCCTTGGGGGCGCGGCCATAGAGGATTTGCCAGGCGCGGACAACCTGGCCGCGCGCGTCGCCGGGGACTTCTTCCCGCAGGCGCGAGGCGAGGGCGTGAGCGGTGTTCAGCATGAAATCGTCGTTCATCAGCAGGAGCGATTGCGGCGCTACCGTGGTGCAACGGCGGGCTTCGCAATTGGGCGACATCGTCGGTTCGTCGAAGGTATCGAGCACGGTCAGCGGGGCTTTGCGCCGGACCTGCACGTAAATCGAGCGCCGGTTGTCTTCGGCGCCATGGCTGATGATCCCCACCACGTCCTTGGTGTCGGCCAGTTTCTCTTCCCCGACGACGGTCCGTCCGCCGGGGTCGCGCGCGACTTTCACCGGTTCGCCAAAGGCCTCGCGATTGAGCGTGCCCGCGGCCTCGAGCATCGAGTCGCGCAACGCTTCTGCATCGAGTCGCTGGAGCTTGCAGCGACCGTAGAGCCGGTTGTCGGCGTCCACTCGCAGCGCGGCGTCGTTCCGTGCGGACTGCCGGTAGACGGTGCTCAGCACCATCATTCGCTGCAGGTCCTTGAGCTTCCAGCCGGACTCCATGAATTTGCTGGCGAGCCAATCCAGTAATTCGGGATGCGACGGCAATTCCCCGAGAGTACCGAAATCGCCCGGCGAATTCACGATGCCGCGGCCGAAATGATGGAGCCAAAAGCGATTCACCAGCACACGGGCGACCAGGGGATGTTTGCCGCCGACCAGCCAGCGCGCATAGGCCAACCGCCGGCCGCTCGAGCCGGAGGGAACGCTCGCCGGTTGGAAGGACTCCATCTCCGGTGGCTCCAGCACGGTCAATTCGCCAGGGCCGAGGAGTTGCTTGGGTTGTGCGTAATCGCCGCGATGGAAAAGATACGTTTCCGGCACCTGTCCTTTGACTTCGGTCAGCCCCATGAGCATCGGCTCGGGCGGCTTGGTCGCTCGAAGCTTTTTCGCCTCGGCGAGTTTGTCACTGTAGAGCTTGTGCAGGTCTTTGTCGTACACCGCGAGGGACAGATTCACCTGCGCTTTTGGGTAGCGGTTGATCAAGAGCTTCTGTTCGGGCGTGCGGTCCTTTTCCGGCGTGTTGCGCGCGGCGCGATACGGCTCGCGTTCCGCCTCCGGCAGCCTGGCCAGTTCCCTCTCGAAAACCTGATCGAGAAACTTCTTGTTCATGGCTTCGGCCTCGGTGTCGATGGCCTTTGCTTGTTTCTCGATCTCGTCGGCCTTGGCGCGCTGCTCCGGCGTGTAGAGCGAATATTGACGTTGGAACGGCGGACGCCAGTTTTCCCAATTGAACGCCGGTTCGAAAATCGCGCGAAACCGGTAGTAGTCGGCCTGTGGAATGGGATCGTAGCGATGATCGTGGCACTGCGCGCAACCCACGGTGAGACCGAGCAACGAAGAGGAGACAACCTTCAATTCCTCCGCGATCACTTGGTTGCGCGCGAGCTTGGCATCGTCGTTCGCGTCGCCCGTGCCATCGGGCGCCATTCGGAGAAAGGCCGTGGCGATCAAGTCATCGCGCTTTTTCGGGTCCTGCACCACTTCGCTGGTATTGCTTTGCGTGGCGCCGGCCAATTCGTCGCCGGCCAATTGCTCGACGACGAACTCATTCCACGGCTTGTCTTCGTTGAAACTGCGGATCACGTAATCGCGGTAGCGCCAGGCATACGGGCGGAGCGAATCCGCCTCGGTGTAACCATTCGAGTCGGCATAACCGGCGACATCGAGCCAATGGCGCGCCCAGCGTTCGCCGTAGGCATGCGACGCCAGGAGCCGGTCGACCACTTTTTCATAGGCGTCCGGCGATTGATCCGCGAGAAAGGCGTCGAGTTCCTCCGGCGTCGGGAGAAGCCCCGTCAAGTCCAGCGTGACGCGCCGGAGGAGAATCCGCTTCGGGGCGTCCGGCGCGAAATCGAGATTCTGTTCCCGCAGTTTGGCGAGGATGAAAGCGTCAATCGGCGTGCGCACGCGCGAAGCATTTTCGAGATGCGGCACCGGCGGGCAGGTGATGGGTTGATAACACCAGCGCGCGCGGTCTTCGTCGGTGATGAGCGGTCCCGGCGGCAACGACGCCGGCTCCGTTCGCGCCGTCCGCGCGCCATCGGTAACCCAGCGTTCCAGAATCTCCAGCTCCGAGGCGGTGAGTTTCTTGCCTTTCTTCGGCATCTCCCCTTCGCGAACCACGCGCACCAATTCGCTCTCGTCGGGTTTGCCGGCCACGAGCACGCGCGCGCCATCCTCCGTCTCCTTGTCCATGAAGCGCCGCAACCGCAGATCAATGCCGCCCTTCGGTTTCTCCTCCTCGCCGTGGCATTGGGTGCAATGCGCTTTGAGAATGGGACGAATGTCGTGCTCGAAGGTCGGCGCGCGTGACTCCGCACGCAAAAAGCCCGGCACGAACAGCGCGACAGTGAGAGCAAGAGGAACGGTGATGGGAAACGGGCGGTCCACGATCGGCGCGTCGGTAGTCCCGAGCACAACCACCGGGAAACGCAGTTTCTTAGAGGCGGTAGATGCAGGATTGGATGGAGCCGAAGTGATGAATGGGGCGAGCGGTTGCCGTGCTTTGCGGGAGCACGCTCCTGCGCTTTATGGAGCGCCTTGGCGGATGAGACATCGAAGCGGATGTCTGAAACGGAGAGCGGGCTTTCCAGCCCGCTGGTTAATCGGCGGGCTGGAAAGCCCGCTCTCCGTTCCGGCGTTGGCCTTCGACGCCGGATCTGTAGCCGGATATCAGTGCTTGCGCCCGGGCGCCTTGACTTCTCCGCTGGCCTACGCGAGGAGCTCTTTCACGACCTGCGCCTCCTGGCCGTCGACCAGTGAGGCGTTCAAGCCATTGCGCTTGTAGAGCAGCTTGGTGTAATCGAGGCCGAAGGCGTGGAGCAGCGTGGCGTGCCAGTCGTAATGGTGGACGATGTCCTTGACCGCGCGATGGCTCCATTCGTCGGTCTCGCCGTGGACATATCCCGCCTTGAAGCCTCCACCGGCGACCCAGTGAGTGAAGCCGAAGGTGTTGTGATCGCGGCCCCATTTTGCGCGGCCGGCGTCGTTCTGCAGCACCGGCAGACGCCCCATCTCACCGCCCCACTGGACGACCGTGGAATCGAGCAGGCCGCGCTGTTTGAGGTCGGTGATGAGCGCGGCACAAGGTTGGTCCATCGAGAGACAGTTTTTCGGCAACTGGGTGATGAGCGCGCTGTGCTGATCCCAGATCTGGCCCGGCGCGAGCACCTGAACGTAGCGCACTCCACGCTCGATGAGCCGCCGCGCAATGAGGCAACGCGTGCCGTAGTTCTTGGTCGCCGCCTGGTCGATACCGTAGAGCTTCTTGATGTATTCCGGCTCGCCGGAGATATCGAGCGCCTCCTTGGCGGCGGTTTGCATGTGCGCGGCCAGTTCGTAACTGGAAATGCGCGCCTGAAGATCGAGTTCGCCCGGATGCTGCGCGAGGTGCTCTTCGTTCAGGTCCTTGAGCAGGTCGAGCTGGCGATCCTGCGGCTTGCCGGCGAGTTCGGCGGGCGGATCGAGGTTGAGAATGTGCGGCTCAGTCGGGCGAATGAGGGTGCCTTGATAGAGCGCCGGCAGCCAGCCGTTGGTAAAATGTTCGCCCTGGAAAGTCGGGAGACCGCCCGGATCAGACAGCACCATATAAGAGGGTAACTCCTGCGACTCGCTGCCCAAACCATAAGTCAGCCAGGAACCGACGGTTGGCCGGCCGGCGCTGATCCGTCCATTGTTGATCGCATACAGGCCTTGCGCGTGATTGCTCACGCCGGATTGCATGGAGCGGATGAACGTAATGTCGTCGACTATTTCGGCAAGGCCGGGGAGCAGTTCGCTCAGTTCCATCCCGCACTGGCCGTGCTGCGAAAACTTGAACGGTGAGCCGAAAACTTTTGCCGAGGCCTGCGCGAGGTTGTCGTACTTGATCTCACCGGGAAACTTCTGCCCGTCATATTTGGCGAGCATCGGCTTGGGATCGAACAGGTCCATCTGGGATGGGCCACCCATCATGAAGAGGCAGATCATCGCCTTGGCCTTCGGCTGGAAATCCGGTTTCTTGGGCAGGAGATCGTAGCGGACCGGACCGTCGGCGTTGGCCGGCTTGACCGGCGCTCCGAGGAGACCGTCCTGGCGGAGCAACGTAGCGAGGGCCAGTGTGCCCAGGCCGAAGCCGTTGGCTTGGAGGAAATGACGGCGGGAGCAGAGGCGGTTCATGGTGGAAAGTTACTAGTACTCAGTGCTTAGTTCTCAGTGCTTAGTTCTCAGTGCTTAGTTCTTAGTGCTTAGTTCTTAGTGCTTAGTAATCAGTAATCAGTAATCAGTTCGAAGTTTCGATGGCGCGCGGTGGCTTACTAAGAACTAAGCACTAAGCACTGGAGAAGAATGGAAGATGGAAGATGCGCTATTCGATGTAGAGAAACCGGTTCGAGCTAAAGAATACCTGGCAAAGACTGGCCAGCGCTTCGAGCTGTGGGTCGGGGGTCGGGGTGTCCTTGGCGGGCGGGGTTTTTTGGTCGTAGCTGCGGATGGCTTCGGTTTGTTCGGCGAGATAGGCGAGACTGCGCAGCATGTCTGTGGTCTGCGGGGTGCGGCCGTAGAGGATGCGCCAGGCTTCGTCGATCTGTCCGCGGGCGTCGCCAGGGACATCCTTGCGCAAGCGTTCGGCGAGGGTGCGGGCCGAATGCAGCATGAAATCGTCGTTCATCAGCAGGAGGGATTGCGGGGCGACGGTGGTGCAATTGCGGGCCTCGCAATTGGGCGACATCGTCGGCTCGTCAAAGGTATCGAGCACGGTGAGCGGCGCTTTGCGGCGCACCTGGATGTAAATAGAACGACGGGAATCGCTCGGCCCGCGGCTGACCACTTTGATCACGTCGCGATTGCGGTTGAGCTCTTCCTGGCCGACGACGATGCGTCCGCCGGGATCGTGTGCGATGGTGATGGGTGCGCCGAAGGCATCGCGGTCCAACGTGCCGGCGGCGGCGAGCATGGAATCGCGCAGGGCCTCGGCGTCGAGACGCTGCAGCTTGAAGCGACCGTAGAAACGATTGTCGGCGTCGGCCTGGAGCGAGGCATCATTGCGCGATGACTGCCGGTAGACCGTGCTCAGAACGATCATCCGCTGCAGGCTCTTGAGCTTCCACCCGGAATCCATGAATTCGCTGGCCAGCCAGTCGAGCAATTCCGGGTGTGTGGGCCTTTCGCCGAGGACGCCGAAATCGCTGGGCGTATTGACGATTCCGCGGCCGAAATGATTTTCCCAAAAGCGGTTCACGAGCACGCGTGCGACCAGCGGATGTTTTCCACTGACCAACCAGCGCGCATAAGCGAGGCGGCGACCGCTGGAGCCGGTGGACACTTCTGCGGGTTTGAAGGGCTCGACCTCCGGTTCGGAGAGGACGGTGAGGACACCGGGGCCGAGGAGTTGCTTCGGCTGCTCCTGGTCCCCGCGATAGAAAAGGTGCGTCGCGGGCACGTGGCCTTTGACCTCGGTGAGGGCCATGATGTGGCCCTCCGGCGGCTTGGTCGCGCGCAACTTCGTGGCCTCGGCGTGTTTCGCAGTGACTTGCTTGAAAAGGGCCGGGTCGTAGAGATCGAGCGCGTAAGTGGCCAGCGCGGACGGGTATTTCTTGATCAGCGCCTTCTGCTCCGGCGTGCGATTCTTTTCCGGCGTGGCCCGCGCGGCGCGATAGGGTGCGCGCTCTTCCTCGGGCAGCTTGACGATTTCCTTCTCGAAGATTTGATCGAGGAACTTCTGATTCATCGCGTTGGCCTCGGCGTCGATGGCGAGCGCCTGCTTCTCGATCTCCGCGGCCTTGGCACGTTCCTCCGGTGTGTAGAGCGAGATGAGGCGCTGCGTCGGCGTGCGCCATGTTTGCCAGTCGAAAGCCGGCTCGAAGATCGCGCGCATGCGGTAGTAGTCGGCCTGCGATATCGGGTCGAACCGATGGTCGTGACACTGCGCGCACCCGACCGTGAGACCGAGCAACGAGGAAGAGACGACTTTCATTTCCTCGGCGATCACCTGGTTGCGCGCCAGCTTCGGGTCATCCACGGCGTCGCCGGTGCCGTCGGGCGCCATGCGCAGGAAGCCGGTGGCAATCAAGTCATCGCGCTTTTGCGGGTCGAGCACAGCCTGCTGGTTGTCCGCTTGCGTCGCGCCGCCGAGTTCGTCGCCGGCGATTTGTTCGACAATGAAATTGCTCCACGGCTTGTCGCTGTTGAAACTGCGAATGACGTAATCGCGATAGCGCCAGGCATCGGTGCGCAGCGAATCGGCCTCGGAGAAACCGTTCGAATCCGCATAACCGGCGATATCCAGCCAGTGCCGCGCCCAACGTTCGCCGTAGCTTTGCGAAGCGAGCAACCGGTCGACGACTTTTTCGTAGGCGTCGGCTGAGTGATCGGCGACAAATGCATCCACTTCGTCCGGGGTCGGCGGCAGACCGGTGAGATCGAGCGTGACGCGCCGAATGAGCGTGATCTTGTCCGCATCGGGCGCGAAATCGAGATGCTGCTGGCGCAGCTTGGCGAGGATGAAAGCGTCGATCGGTGTCCGCACGCGCGCGGCATCGTCCAGCTTCGGCACGGCTGGATGCGCGATGGGTTGGAAGCACCAGAATTTCCGGTCGTCTTCGGTGATCAAGAGTCCCGGCGGGAGCGATGCGGGTTCGGCTTTGGCCGTTTTCGCCCCGTCTTTGACCCATTGCTCGAGCGTGGCCAGTTCGGCGGCGGTGAGCTTTTTGCCCTTCTTCGGCATCTCACCTTCGCGAACCACGCGAACGATCTCGCTTTCGCCCGGTTTGCCCGGCACGAGCACGTGATCGCCGTCCTCGGTATCCTTGTCCATGAAGCGCCGGAGTCGCAGGTCCATCCCGCCCTTGGGCTTCTCCTCTTCGCCATGGCACTGGACGCAATGCGCCTTCAGGATCGGCCGCACGTCGTGCTCAAAGGTCAGCGGTTGCGACTCGGCGCGGGCGAACGCGGCCAAGGCGAGGGAAAGTGAGAGTGAAAGTGAGGGACGGTGCTTCACGAAATCTTTTGCGTAACCGCCCAAAGGGCGGATTCCTTAGATAGGTTAAATGCCGGGGTTAGGTTGGCTGGGGCGATGGAGGAAAGGGGCGGTTTCGGATCGGGGGTCAGCGAGGAGGGGCAGCCGGTTTTCCGGTGTTGAGAAATGTTGACTTTTTTCGGGGTTTTCGGGGTTTTACTCTGGAGGGTGGAAGGGAATGTTGACGGGATTGGAGGGTAATTTCGGGCGAGAAATGGACGCTCATCGTGGCCTGGGTTCGATTCGGAGATCCGCTCAACCTGCGAGTTTGGCTCTCGAGGGGCGGCATGGCCATTGGGACGTGGTGCGAGGGAGGCAGGAATGGGGGCACCCGGAGGAGATGAGGGCGAAGTCGCTTGGGATTTGAAGGCCACGGCGAGCGAGTCGCCCTTGGGACCTGGAGGTAATACATGGCACATTCCGGCGTTGGGACTTCGGGCGGAAATAGCAAGCGCAATCTCGCTTCTATTGGGGGCCATTTTTCAGTGTTGGGTGGGGGAAACATCCAACATCCAATGGGCTTCACTGCCGAACGTGGGCTGATTGCGAGCTTCAGAGAATTCACAAGTGCGGCGTTCCGAAACGGCGGGAATCGTGATAGGAGGCTGGTTCGTTATGCAAATCGTCAACACCCATGAAATGCCGGAAGACGCCTGGTCTTCGCCCAAAGGAAAATTTGCCGGGTCCAGCCGCGAGGTCTCCGTGGCCCTCGGGCGCAAGCCGCTCTCCCTGGACCTGAATGAACGTCATCCTTTCGACGTGGAGATCCTGCGGCTTCATCCCGGCCAGAAGCCCTATCCGTATCATTCCCACAGCGCTCAATGGGAATTCTATCACGTCATCGCCGGCCGGGGAGTCGTCCGGCATAAAGATGGCACGACGCCGATTCGCGAAGGCGACGCGTTTGTCTTTCGTCCCAACGAACCGCATCAGATGACCAACGATGGAGACGATGACTTGGTGATCTATGTCATCGCCGATAACCCGATCGGTGAGTCCACTCACTATCCCGATAGCAACAAATGGGCAGTGCGCAGTCCGGAACGCCGGCTCATGCGCTCGGAGCCGCTGGAGTATTATGACGGTGAAGAATGACGCCGTTGCCAGCGAGAGCGCGATTGGGTGCCCCTGATAGCGAACGGCACTGATCGAATGCTCGTGTAGTGTGTCGCAATTAATGGCACGAAGCTTTCCGAAACCCCGGCCGGGGTGTTTCCCGTTTTGTTTGTGCGTTTCCGGGGGTGTTACCCCCGGCTATTCTCCTGTCATCCCTCCGGGATGAGCCGATTACGCGTTACGCTCGTTGGGACACACCACACCAGGTGTCGGCTCCTGCGTTGCGGTGCCCGGTGTCCGATCACTGCTCTTTCGCCATGAGGCGGCGGAAAGTGAGCCCGGCGATGCCGATGACGACGATCGTGGCAATGACGAGGAGATAGAGATGGTTCGAAGATCGGTGCGCCGAAGGCGGTGCGTGGAACGCGCCTGGCGGACTCAGCAAGCGGAAACTTCTCAGAGCGGCTTGTAACTGCGGCTCGCTGTCCGCGTCCTTGTCCTTGGAAATCCCCTCCATCATGTAGATTTCGTCGCCGGCGCTGCCGATATAGGCGGCCATGGTGCCGCCATCCGGCACTCGCGCGGTGAAAAAGACGAATGGCAAGTCACCGATCGTCGTACTTTGGTCCGGGCCGATTTGATAGCCGGCCTTGGTCATGCCTTTTTTGGCGTTCTCACCCAGTTCGCGCGCCGCATCCGGATGATTCCTGGCCGGTCTGGTCATGGCGTAGACCAGGAGCTTCTGCGCCCGGCCGGGACTTTGCATGGCGAGCAGCGTATCGGCCGGCTGCGGCGTGAGAGTGGACCACCCTGGCGGCATTTCCATCGAGAAATTGTGGTCGGCAAATTTCATCGGCGCGGCCACGGCGTGGACCGTGAAGAGCAGAAGAATGGAAAGGAGGAAAACAGAGCGCATGACGTGCAGGGCCGGTTAGTCAATCGCGTTTTCCGGGCGCGCGGCAAAGTTTTTTCGGCGGGATTCTCCCGGAGGAATCCCCAATGACCTCCAGCGATCGATCGGGGATGACTGAAAAATGGGACGATCGGAAAGAATGCCGCAAACGCGGGAACCCGCGGAGCGCCCCGCGCCGCCGATCACTTTCGACGCGTCAAGGCCAGTCGCCGGAAGAGCATGACGGCGGCGATGATGACCATCCCCCCGAGAAACACGCGCACAAAAGTCATCGTGCCCGATGCATGGGCCAACGGCGAAGGCGCGGCCGGCGCGTCAACCGGGTGTAAGAGTTTGAAACTCTGCACGGCCGCCTGGAGTTGTGCCTCCCCAGCGGCGTCGCTCCCCATGGAAATCGCCTGAAGCATGTAGACCTGGTCGCCGGCTTTCGCGGTATAGACGGTGATCGCACTGCCGCCGGAAGGCAGATGGGCGACAAAGGAGACAAAGGGTACGCCACCGAGAGTGATGTCCTGATCGGGGTCCATCTTGTATCCGATCTTCGTCATTTTGTCCTTGGTATCGTTCCGCACCTCGCGCCCGGCGTCCGGATGGACGAGGCTCTGGGTCTTGGAGGCAAAGACGAGAAACTTCTGCGTTTTGCCCGGGCTTTGCACGGCGAGCAAGGCATCGCGCGGCGCGGGACTGATGGTCGACCAACCCGAGGGCATCTCCACGGAGAAATTGTGTTCGACGAAATTCATCGGCCCAGCCAGGGCGTAGACCGATAGCAGGAGGAAAGCGGCAAGCAGGGCGATGTGGCGCATAAACGCGGTAGTCAATCGCCTTTCCCATGGTCGCGGCAAAGGTTTTTCGAGCGTGGAGGTAGAGAAGCCGGCGCCGGCGGGAAGATGGGAGGGATGGGAAGAATAGGAGTCATAGGAGGGATGGGACTGGGCTTGTCGCGGAGCGAGGAGCGGCAGGATGCCGCTTCCACTTCCTCCGGACCTTGGTGGCCTAAACCCGCTCCAACGTTGTCCCTTTCCGGGAATTGTTTTCGAAAAGCGGTAGAGGGCTCAGCCATGCTTTCGCTCGCTTGCCCGCGCGCTCACTGCGGCCAGGCCACCCCACCCCACCAGCGCGAGGAGTCCCAAACCCGCGAACCAGATCCCGTGGCGAAGGCCGGTCGGTTCGTAGCGGAGATGCAGCCGCGTGGCCTTCGCGGGCACTTGAATCCTGGTAAAGTATTCGCCCGGCCCGCCATCCGCTTCAATTGCCTCCACCGTCCCGTCGTCCGCCATCGCGTGCCAGCCGGGATACGGGGTATCCGTGCGGCGCACCCAACCCGCGGGCCCGTCACCAAATTGCACGTCCATGGTATTCAAAGTTTCCGCGATGACCTCCACCGAGCGATGTCCTTCGCCCTGCCATTGGAAGCGTGCCGGCGGTTCGGCCGCGCGCGGCTGCAAGTGACCGGGACTCCGCCGAAAATCCGCATACTTTTCCCACTCCGCGAAGTCACAATTGGAATGATAGTAAGTGGGAGGCACGAGCGCCGCATAACCGTGCACGACATGCACTTTGTAAAATTGGGCAAACTCGGAAATGAAAGCGCCGATTTGAAACGGGTCGTTCGCTTCGTCGGCGACGCGGAGAAACTGCGGATTGACCCGCGCACAAATCGCCTGCTGCTCCGGGCCCCCGGCCAGGAGACGATCCCACAAGACCCGGGAAACTCTCGGGAGATACTTCCTCGCGTGCAAGACAGGGCCGGCCATATTCAGCAGGAGCACGAGCGGGAGAGCGTATCGCCGCGAAGCTGGACGCGCGAGCAGCACCACGAGCACGACCAGCGCCAGCCAATTTACCAGCACCTCCGGATTGGCGAATCCAATCTCCGACGGATAATTCTCCACTTGCGCCCGTCGAAATGCCTCGGTCCCAGTGCCCGGAAACTGCTTGAGCCGCGCCACCATGATTGTCACCAAACGCGGCTTGATTCGGGGATAGACTACGAAGGCCAGCACGAGAGTTCCTACAGCGACTAATGCCGCAAAGCCGCCGACAATCTTCGCGCTCTGCCGCTGCGGGATGTCATCCCGCATCCAGCGTTCCGCGCCCAAGGCCGACAGCACTACGGCTCCCAGAACCATCAAGCCCGCCGATCGATAGTAAAAGATCACCGCCAATGGACGGATCGACATGATCAGCAGGTAAGTGACGAATACGATCAGTGCGCACCACCACGCCGACTGCTCCCCTTCCGGCCGATGCTTCCTGCCCGCACGAAAGCCGAGCGCGGCGAAGATCAGCGCGGCAGTCCCAATGAAGCAATAGAAGTTATATAGGCGGTAACTAAAGGTCCGCGACGTCCCTAGCCACCACGGCCAGATCGCCGTGAGCATGGCAACTCCGTCATAGGGCTTGGGGTCGAACGACTGGACCGCCATCGTCCGCTGGCTCAAACGAAACAGCTCCAATTCCGGAATGAGCATCGGCGCGGCGAGCAACGCCGCGATGAGCCCCGTGGCCAGGACGATGGTGATCCCGCGCTTCCACCCCGACCACGACAACCGGCCGTAGCCCAAGAGAAATGCGCCGGCAAAGAGCACGAGGTAGGAATGCGACTGGAGATTGCCCGCGTACAAGGCGCACGCGGCGGCGAGCGTCGCCATGACCACCGACGCCGCCGCCGGTCTCGTCCACAGCCGATGCCAGCCCAGCCACAACCATGGATAGTAAATGAACGACCCGTGGAGCCACGGGTAGCCAAAGAGGGGCTCGAGATATCCGGCAAAAGCGCCGGCCAGCGCGATACCGCCGGCGATGAGGCGCCCCACCCCCAACCCGCGCAGCAGGCAAAAGTAACTCACGCCGCCGATCAAAAAATGGGCGATGAACACCCAGTTATAAGCGAGGACAAAATCCGGCAGCAGGGAGAAACAGACGATGCGCACCGGATCGCCGGCGCTGACGTGGGCATCCGCGATCAGAGGCCGCCCGCAGTAAGTGTAAGGATCCCACCACGGAATGATACCGGCACGGTATGCGTGGTAGATGGTGTATTGATTGGGCAGATCGTAAAAGAGCTGATCGGGGTGGTGGATCGTCCAGGCGATGCCATTGGTCTCCGGGTCCACGAAATGATATTGGGACCAGTTTGCCGGCGCGAGATCGACTCCCGCGAGGAGCTGCCGCCCGAGCATGGCATCACCAAAAACGAACCAGCAGAGAGCGAGAGCGATGGTAAAAAATACGCCCACTTCCTTGAGAAGTGGTTTCATAAGTTCCGGGGGGCCATGAGGAAGCAAACGCCGTAGGAAAAAAGCTTTCACACACACCGCGGTCAAGTCTCAACCGGTGATGGCGCCGGAAGTAGGAGAGGCTATCCTCGTCCGCCCATCCGGCCCGGACTCCGAGGAAGCGGCAGGGATGCCGCTGCTACTTCGATTGCGGCTTCGCCGCTCTGCGCCCCCTGCGTCCTTGCCTATTCCCTTTTTTCCAAAGCGGCCTCCACCCGGCTTTCGGCACGCTCGCGCCCAAATCTCTCTTCGACAAAGTGCTGGACACTCTCTTAGACAAAATTCCTCGCCCTGCGGCGAACGCTGGCCATTTGCCGGTTTCATGCTTCTCTTGTCCTCCCTTCCGTAAAAAGTCCCCGTGACTGCCCCGAAAAAACTCCTCATTGTCGATATCGCCGCCTTTGGCTGGAACCTGGTGTCGCACCTCGCTGACTCCGAATTCAAGCCGGCCCAGGCGGCGTGGCCCGCGCTGACCTGCTCGGCCCAGGCCAGCTTTCGCACTGCCGCCCTGGCGGAGCAGCACGGCATCGTGGCCAATGGCCTCTTCTTTCCCGATCTCACCAAGGTGCTCTTCTGGGAGCAAAGCGCGAAGCTCTGCGAAGGGCCGCGCATCTGGGAAAAATTCCGCGCGCAGGGCCGCAAAGTCGGCCTTATGTTCTGGCAACAAAGCATGGGCGAGGACGTCGACCTCATCGTCACGCCGGCGCCCATTCACAAACATAGCGGCGGTATGATTCAGTCCTGCTACACGCAGCCCGCTTCGCTGGAATCCCGACTCAACGAGGCTATCGGGCGCCCGTTCAACCTCATGAACTACTGGGGCCCGCTGGCGAATTACAAATCGAGCGACTGGATCGTCGATGCCGTCGTCACTGTCATGGGGCAGCCCGACCTTGCGCCCGATCTCCTCCTCACCTACATCCCGCATCTCGACTACGACCTGCAAAAGCATGGCCCGAAAAGCGAGGAAGCGGAAAAGGCGATGGACATCCTCGTCGGCTATCTCACCCGGCTGAAGGCGGCGTGCCGCGACTTCGGCTACGACTGGATTTTCGTGGGCGACTACGCGATCGAGCCGGTCCAGCGCGGCGCCGTCTTTCCCAACCGCGCGTTGCGCGCCGCCGGGCTCTTCCAGGTGCGCGACATCCGGCAAATGGCCTACACCGATTTTTTCACCAGCCCGGCGTTTGCCGTGGTCGATCACCAGATCGCCCACGTTTATTGCCGCAATGCCGAGACCGTGGCCGCGGCGAAACAATGTCTGCAAGCCCTGCCCGGCGTCGCGGAAGTCCTCGACCGCAAAGCGCAGAAAAAACGCGGTATCGGTCACCGCCGGAGCGGCGATCTCGTGCTCGTGGCGGAAGGGGGAGCGTGGTTTGCCTATCCGTGGTTCGAGAAAAAGGAGGCGCCGGATTACGCCAGCCACGTCGACATCCACAACAAGCCAGGCTACGACCCGTGCGAACTTTTCTTCGGCTGGCCGCCGGGCAGCGTGAGCTTCGACACCACGAAAATCCACGGCGCGCACGGCCATGTGGGCGAAGGCTTCGAGATCGCCTGGACGTCGTCGCTGCCGCTCGATCCACCGCCGGCCTCGTTCCTCGACCTGGCCCGCGCGACGCAAAACTGGATGGAGGCGCAGTTATGACTTCCACCCATACCGTGGTCCAGCGCATCGGCGTGCAGTGGGAGTTTCCCGTCATCTTCACCCACGCGGTCTTCGACTCGGCGAATCCCGTGCTCGTCAATACGATGCACCGGCACGCGGAGCACCGGCGGCATCGCGCGATGGTCTACGTCGACAGCCACGTGGCCGGGGCGCTGCCGAAACTTCCCGAGCAGGTCTCGGCCTACTTCGCCGCGCACCCCGAGCGCTTGGAATTGGTGGGCGCTCCCGTCGTCGTACCCGGCGGCGAGGTCATCAAGAATGACATCAAGTACATTGATCAATTCATCCGGCAGATGCTCGAGGCGCATCTCGACCGGCACGCCTTCGTGATCATCGTCGGCGGCGGCGCGGTCATGGATTGCGTGGGGCTGGCTTCGGCGCTCGTGCACCGCGGCTTGCGGCAAATTCGCGTGCCCACCACCGTGCTCGGCCAGAACGATGCCGGCGTGGGCGTGAAGAACGGCGTCAATTTCCTCGGCGGGAAAAATTCCATCGGCACTTTCGCGCCACCGTTCGCCGTCCTGAACGATTTCGATTTCCTCCTTTCCCTGCCCGACCGCGACTGGCTCTGCGGCGTCGCCGAAGCCTTTAAAGTATCGATCATCCGCGACCGGGCGTTCTTCGCCGAGCTGCTGGCCGATGCGGAAAAGTATCCGGCGCGCGATTTCGCCGCGATGCAGCGGCTGGTCATTCGCTGCGCGGAGATTCACCTCGAGCACATCCGCACCAATGGCGACCCTTTCGAGTACGGCCGGGCGCGGCCGCTGGATTTCGGCCATTGGTCGGCGCACAAGCTGGAGCTGATGTCGGACTTTGCCATCTCCCACGGTGAAGCTGTGGCCAGCGGCGTCTTGCTCGACTCGATCTATGCGGCAAAGAAGTCGTGGATCACGGCCGAGGAACTCGACAGCATCCACCATGGTTTCCAGAGGAGCGGCTTTCAGCTCTGGTTCGAGCAATACGACCAGCGCGAAGCGGATGGCACCCGCACCATTTTCGGCGGGCTGCGCGATTTTCAGGAACATCTGGGCGGCGAATTGACGGTCACATTTCCCCGCGGAATCGGCGCCCGGCACGAAGTTCATGAAATCGATCTTGCCTTGATGGAGCAAGCATTGCAGGAACTCGAGAGCCGCGCGCGTTCACGATGATCATCCAGCAACGTCCCCCGATTCATCTCACCTACTGCCTAAACATTCATCCGGGCGAAAGCTGGGCGGAAAATCTTGCCGCGTTAAAGGAGAAGACCCTGGCCATCCGGCAGGGAGTCGCCCCGGGACAATGGTTCGGAGTCGGTCTGCGGATCGCACAACGCGCCGCCCAGGAACTGACCGAGAGCCCGGACTTGCAGGCGCAAGCGCTGGAATTCTTCTCCGAGAACCAGATCTATCCTTTTACCATCAATGGTTTTCCCTACGGGCGTTTCCACGCCGGCCCGGTGAAGGAGAACGTCTATGCGCCCGACTGGCGGAGCCCGGACCGCCTCCACTACACCCTGCAGCTCGCCGACCTGCTCTCCAACTGGCTGCCCAATGAACTCGACGGGAGTATCAGCACCGTGCCGTGTTCCTTCAAACCGTGGATCGATGGCAATGGCGATGTGTCCGCGATGGTCGACAACCTGGCGGCCGCGGTCGCCTATCTCGCCGCCTTGCGCGAGGACACCGGACGCGACCTCCATCTCGGGCTCGAGCCGGAACCGGACTGTTTCCTCGAAACCACGCCGGAGACGATCAGTTTTTTCAAGGACGCCCTGTTCACCGCCGGCACCCAGGAAGTCGCGCGCATTCTCAAGTGCTATCGGTCCGACGCCGAGGCGATGATGCGCCGCCATCTCGGCGTGTGCTTCGACACCTGCCACCTCGCGCTCCAGGAAGAGGACCTGACCGAATCGCTGCGCGCCTATCAAGCCGAAGGCATTCGCATTTCCAAGATCCAGCTCAGCGCGGCCTTGCGCGTGCCCTCGAATCCCGATGGCTGGGCGGCGCTCGCGCCCTTTGCCGAGCCGGTGTATCTGCACCAGGTGAAAGGCCGTGCTGTCTCGGGCGCGCTCTTTTCGTGGTACGATCTGCCGACCGCGCTGGAGGAACTACCGAACCTGCCTGACGTGCAGGAAGTCCGCGTGCACTTCCACGTGCCGCTGTTCTTCAACGGCAACGGGGTGTTGAAGTCGACCGTCGACACGCTCACGCCATCTTTCTTCTCGGAAATCCGCCGCGGCGCGTGCCCGCATTTGGAGATCGAGACCTACACCTTCGATGTGCTGCCGCCGGAACTGCATCCGGGCGACGTGACGAAGAGCGTGAGCCGGGAGTTTGCCTGGACGCTGGAGCATCTGGAGTAGACGGGGGCACTGCTGCCGGTGTTGCATCCGAAGGTCGAGTGGTTTTTGACCACGGATTACACGGATTACACGGATTTTCAGAAACGCGGGCCGGGAGACCCACGCTCCTTTGCAGACCACGTGTCGCAGCGGAATTCCGGAACGGAGAGCGGGCTTTCCAGCCCGCTGTTCCTGAAATGCATGCTTTTTGCCAGCAGCCATTCGCCATCGATGCCGCTACCCTGCAAGCCAGCGGGCTGGAAAGCCCGCTCTCCGTTCCGGAATTCCCGTTCGGATGCTGAGAGCAAATACTTCCCGTCAAGCGTCGTCGGAGCGAATTGCCCCTTACTGCTCCTGCCGCGGCACCGCCATCTGCTTCCGCGAAGGCTCGTGGCGAATGTCTTTCCCTTTGTAGAGGTAGTAGACTTCCTCGGCGATGTTCGTGGCGTGGTCGGCGATGCGTTCGATGGCGCGCGCCACTGTCATGAGATTGAGCGCGCGCGTAATCGTCTTGGGATTCTCCACCATGTAACCCGTCAGCTCCCGCTCGAGCTGTTTATTAATGCTGTCGACGGAACGGTCACGGGCGATGATCTCGACGGCCAGCTCGTGGTTGCCGTCGATGAATGCGGTGATGGCGTCGCGGAGCATTTCCTGCGCGATGTCGGCCATCAGGGGGATATCGATCAGCGGCTTGAGCAGGGGCTCGGTGTTCAGCTCGCGCGCCCGCCGGGCGATCTTCGTCGCCTGGTCGGCGATACGTTCGAGGTTGTTGGAAATCTTCGAGGCCGTGATCATCATCCGGCAATCCCGCGCGATCGGGCCGTGCGTGGCCATGTAGGTGATGACTTTTTCGTCGATCTGGATTTCGAGATCGTCGATCTGCGAGTCCTCGGATTCCACGGTATCCGAAAGGTCATCGTTCCGTTCGACCAGCGCGCGCATGGCCAGCGCCAGGTTCCGCTCCGTCAGCCCCGACATCATGAGCAATTGCTCACGGATGTCCGACAGTTGTTGTTCCCAAAACAAGCTCATTCAATGGTGCCTCCAAAGGGGTTGGACGCCGGCGAGGGCCGCCAGGTTCATCCAAATCTTCCCGTAATGTAGTCCTCGGTTTGTCTTTGCGATGGATTTGTGAAGATTTTTTCCGTCCGAGCAAATTCGATGAGCCGCCCCAGGTAAAAGAAGGCGGTGTGATCCGAGCAACGTCCCGCCTGCTGCATGTTGTGCGTGACGATGACGATCGTGTATTTGCCTTTTAAAATCTGGATCAGTTCCTCGACCTTGGAAGTGGCGATGGGATCGAGCGCGGAACACGGCTCGTCCATGAGAATGATGCTCGGCTCGACGGCGATGGCCCGGGCGATGCATAGGCGCTGCTGCTGGCCGCCGGAAAGCCCCAGCCCGCTAGTGTGCAGGCGGTCTTTCACTTCCTCCCACAGGGCGGCGCCGCGCAGGCTCTTTTCCACCACTTCGTCGAGCTTCCGCCGGTGGGTGATCCCCTGGATTTGCAAGCCATAGGTGATGTTCTCGTAAATCGATTTCGGGAACGGATTCGATTTTTGGAAGACCATCCCCACTTGCCGGCGTAAAGCGATGACGTCGACTTCCGGATGCTGGATATCGATCCCGTGAATGCGCACGCGTCCGTTTCCGATCCGGGCGATATCGACGAGGTCATTCATCCGGTTGAAACAGCGCAACAGCGTGGATTTGCCGCAACCCGATGGCCCGATGAAAGCCGTCACCTTGTTTGCCGGAACGCGGATGTTGATGTCGTGCAGCACCTGGGCCGAGCCGTAATAAAAGTCGAGATTCTCGACTTCAATCATCGTCGAGTTCTCTTCGGAAGAAGTGACGGCGGCTTTGGCGGGCGAGGCAGTTTCAGGCGGAATCATGGGCGATTGGGAGGGTAAGCTGGCATTCCACGAATAGCTACCACTGGTGGCGCCTTCTCATGCGCATGCGCAGGAAGATGGAGGTCAAGGCGATGCCCATGACGAGGACGAGGAAAACGAAGGCCGCACCGTACTGAACCCGCTCGGTGTATTCGTTTTGCGGAATCTTCGAACTGACCACGTAGATATGATAGGGCAACGCCATGACGCCCTGGAAAAGTATATCGAACGGGTGTTGGACGTCCCACGGCATTTTGTCCCGCACCACGTAGGCGGCGGTGAACATGATCGGCGCCGTTTCGCCGGCCACGCGGGCGATGCTCAGGATCGACGAGGTGAGCATGCCCGGCAACGCGTAGGGCAGCACATTGGTGCGAATGGCCTGCCACTTGGTCGCGCCGAGGGCCAGCGACCCTTCGCGGAAACCGATGGGCACCGCCTTGAGCGATTCTTCACTGGCCGTGATGACTACCGGCAAGGCCATGAAAGCGAGGGTGAACCACCCCGAAAGGAGGCAGACATTCCAGCCCGAGAAATTCAGGTAATGCCCGAACCCCACCGGAAGACTGAGCACGGCGGGGTTGTGAAAACTCTGGAGCACCGGCATGAAGACGACGAACAACCCGAGGCCAAACAGGCCGAAGACGATCGACGGCACGCCGGCGAGATTGAGGATGGCCAGACGCACGAAGTGCACGAATCGCCCGTGCTTGCTGTACTCGCTGAGATAGATGGCCGAACTCACGCCGATGAAAAGCGCGATGGTCATTGACCCAACCACGAGCAGGACGGTGCCGACAATGCAGGGAAAAATCCCGCCCGCACTGTAGGAATAGTTTTCCGCCGGCACATCCTTCAAACCGTGGCTTTCCTTGAAAGCGCGAAAATCCCGGTCGCCGAGTTCCATCTTCTTCCCTTCGTACTGAAACACATAGAGCGTCTCGGGCGCCTGGGTGAGGAAGGGCACATTGACGAAGGGAAAGTGCGAGCGGAAAACGGTCTGCCCGCCTTTGTAAAAAATGAACCCAAAGATGAACGTCGCGCAGATGAGGATGAAATAGGTCGCGGCCCGAAAAAGGCCGAAAGCCACGCGCTCGATCGTGCGTGCCGAGGATTTCTGAATGGTGAAGGGATTGGCCGGCGCGTGCATGATTTCAGCCGATGGAAATCCGGTAGCGGTGGACGATGCGCTGGGCCACGTAGTTGATCCCGAGCGCGAGCACGAAAAGCACGACGCCGACCATGAAAAGGGCCCGGTAGTGAATGCTCCCCGGCACGACCTCGCCCATCTCCTGGGCGATGATGCCGGTCATGGTATGCACCGGTTGGAAGAAGGCGCCGAGCCCCTGGGTGAAGTCGGGAATGGCAATGCGGTTGCCGGCGCAGAGGAGCACGACCATGGTCTCGCCGATGACCCGGCCGAAGCCGAGGAGCACGGCGGAAATGATGCCGGATAGGGACGCCGGAACGAGGATGTGGATGATCGTCTGGAAGCGGGTCGCCCCGAGCGCGTAGGACGCTTCCTTGAAATGCTTCGGGACATTGTTCAGGGCGTCCTCGGCGAGGGTGAAAATCGTCGGGATCGAGATCAGCGCGAGCAGGCATCCGGCGGTGAGGGCGTTCAACCGCTCACTCATCGGGAAACCCGGCACCCAGTGCAGAAACGAGACTTGGGAAACCCTCCGCAGGGCGGTGCCCAAAATGGCGATGCCGAAGAATCCCAGCACCACCGAAGGAATCGCGGCGATGAATTCGATATAGGGCTTAACGAAATTCTTTTCTCGAGGCCCGGCGATCTCACTCACGTAAATGGCCCCCGAAATTCCGAGAGGCACGGCAAAGATCAGCGCGATGATCGACACCATGAGGGAACCGACGAAAAGCGGGACGATCCCGTACCAATCCTGCCAGAAACTGGCGGTGAGCCAATTGCGCCCAAAAAGGAACGACGTTACCGACTTCCAGGCCGGAACCGGGGCATCGTATTTCCAATTCTGCATCATCTCTTCCGTGCGCGGCAGCGAACGGATCAACGCGCGGGCATGCGCCTGGACTCTTTCAGATTGGGCTTGAAGCTTTTGATCCGCGACCTTCGGCGCCATGGCCAGGGCCGCTTCCAACTTGGTGGCGAACTTCTTGTTGGCGTCGCGGACGCCGTCCAGCGTGGACTTGAGGACATTGGTCTCGGCGGCGAAATCCACCGGGGTGATCTGAATCTTGTTCGCCTCATCGATCTTGCCGGCCTGCGTGAGCATGACCTTCTGTTCCGCCAGGTCGAAATTGATTTGGTCCTTTTGCTTGATGGCGGTGGCGGCGTCCGACAGGTCCGAGAGGATTCCGCGAATGTCTTCGGCGGCATCGCCGAAGGCTCCGGCATAAGCATCAAAGGGCGCCAGTGCCGCGTCGATTTCTGCCGTATTCTTCCCCGAGGCCGTAAGCTTCTGAAATTGGGCCAGCCGCGCCTCGTTCAATTCGCGGTTCAGGGCGGTGTGCTGGTCGACTTCCTTCCGCAGGTAATCGACATATTCCAACCCAGCCAGCCGGTAGAGGCGCAAGTTCCTCAGGTTCAAGCTGAAGAATCCAATCCCTTCGCGAAACAAGAAGATGGTAATCAACGCCAGAACGACGATCGCGACCACGGCGTTTCCGTTGAAGAACACCCTGATCATGTCGTCGACCGTCAACCCCAGAATCCGGAACCGCTTGCGATTGAGCAGAGCATCGCCAACCGAATGCGGCGACTTGGGGGGCTTTGAATCCATGTTAGTTTTTGAGACCATTGCGCTTGGGCTTTTGGCAAGCGCGGAGAATAGGCATTGAATCGTCTGGAGGACAACCTTGCCCTGCATTGTTACAGCCACGTCTCATTCCCGTTACAACCACGCAACTTTAATTTTCGGACTGTGGCATTTGGGTGACAACTACTCTGAAAACACCGTCTACGGGAAGAGTCCGCGCGCTTTTTTCGCGGCCAGCACCCGTTCGACGCCGATGGCCATCGCCGCCACCCGGTGCGGGATCTTGGCCTCCCGCGCCCGCTTGGTCACGGCCACGAAAGCCTGCTCCAGAATCCGGAAGAGTTTGTCCATCACTTCGCTCTCGTTCCAGAAGAACTGCTGCAAATCCTGGACCCATTCGAAATAGGAAACGATCACGCCGCCGGCATTGCAGAGAATATCCGGGATGACGAAAATCTCGTTCCAGCGCTCGAAGAGGATTTGGTCGGCGGCCGGGGTTGTCGGCCCATTGGCCGCTTCCGCCAGGAGCCGGCACCGCAGCTTTCCGGCGTTCTTTTCCGTGATGACTCCTTCGACCGCCGCGGGCACGAGCACATCGCACTCCAAGGTCAGGATTTCGTCCGCCGGAATGGGATCGGCCTCGGTGAATCCGGCCAGGCTGCCATGCTCATTCGCCCATTTCTCCGCCGCGCCGATATCGATTCCATCCTTGCGATAAAACGCCGCGAAGGCGTCGCTGATCCCAACGACCTTCATCCCGTTCTTGTAAGCAAGACCCAGCGCGGTGACCGCGCCGACGTTGCCAAAGCCCTGCACCACCGCCGTGCATTTCTCCGGCTGGATCTTCATGGTATTGAGCGCGCGCTCGACGAGATATACCACCCCGCGCCCGGTCGCTTCCCGACGACCGACCGACCCGCCGATGCTTGCCGGTTTGCCGGTGACAATCCCCGGCACCGCGTAACCCTGGTAAACCGAATAGGTGTCCATGAACCAGGCCATGACCTGCTCATTGGTCCCCATATCGGGGCCAATCACGTCGGTGTGCGGACCGACGAACGGGATCATCTCCTGCATGTAACGGCGCGAGAGCGATTCCAGTTCGCGCGGGGAAAGGTCGCGCGGATTCACGCTCACCCCACCCTTGGCCCCGCCGTAGGGCAGCCCGGTCAGCGCGCATTTCCAGCTCATCCACGTGGCCAGCGCGGCCACTTCGCCCAAGGTCACACTCGGATGAAACCGCACGCCGCCTTTGGTCGGCCCCATGGCCAGGTGATGCTGCACCCGATACCCCTGGAAGGTCTGGATGTGACCGTCATCCCGGTGGATCGGGAGCGTCACGGCGATGGCGCGCTTGGGATGCGCCATCCGGGCCCGGACGTTGTCGTCGAGATTCAGGTAGTCGGCGATGACCCGGAATTGCTCCATGGCCATCGAGTATGCAGGATCGGCGTAGATATCCATTTGGGGGAAAGGCGGAAGGATGAGGGATGAAGGATGAAGAGAACGGCCGCTTCGCGGGAGGGAGGGGAGGAGGGGCAGCGGATGGTGGAGCATCGTGTGCTCCGCAGCGGGCGCCTTGTGGGATGTGGTGGGTGTGCGCAAATATTGAGCCCTCCCAAGGCGGCTGGGTCAACCTTGTCTCACTGGCCCAAAGACGATTTTCCGAAGCTCATTCGCGGCCAGCGGCTTAGGGAACCTTGGAGTGCGTGGACATGTCCACGCTTTCCGTCCGGGCGACATGTCGCCCCCCCCTTGAAATCACCCAGCCAATATTCCATGGACACAAAACAAGTCGGGGCATTGAATCAGTCACTTCGATCTCGCGCCCTGCAAGCATGAGTGAGAATCAACTCTCGACCGCGTGGCATCACGCGCCGCTGCATCGCCTCGCGGAACAAGGCATTTACATGGTCACGGCAGGCACGATGGCCAAAGCGCACTTCTTTCGGAACGAGGATCGGCTCGAACTGTTGCTCACCAGCCTTCTCGGCTACGCGATGGAGTTCGGCTGGCAGCTTCAGGCATGGGCCGTCTTTTCCAACCACTACCATTTCATCGCCGCTTCACCGGAGAATCCCGATAGCCTGCAAAGGTTCCTCGGCAAACTCCATATGAAGACCGCGCAAACGGTGAACCGACTGGACGGAGCAGGCGGCCGGAAAGTGTGGTACCAGTTTTGGGATTCGCACATTACCTTCGAGAACTCATATTGGCCACGCCTCCGCTATGTGCAGGAAAATCCAGTGAAGCATGGATTGGTTCCGGTGGCCGCGCAGTATCGTTGGTGTTCGGCCGCATGGTTCGAGCGGACGGCGGACCCTGCCGTCCGGCGTAAGATGGAGAGTTACCGTATCGATCGGCTCGATATCAACGACTCCTTTTGAGAGCAGCGACCCCCGGCACATAACGCCCGTCCGGCTCGGACCGACCATGTCGCCGCCTTGGATGGGGCGACATGTCGCCCAGATGGAAAGCGTGGACATGTCCACGCACTCCAAGGCGCCTGTCCTTTTTCATGACTTGAAATCCCGCGAGGAAAAAATGGCCGCGGCGATGACCAAAAGCGTCGCGTCGATGGCCAGGAGGTACGAGTAGTCCTCGATCAACACCTGCCACGGCAGCGGCGAGCGCAAGGCGTTGTACCACGATTCGGTATGCGTCGTGATGAACCAGTGCTTGATCTCCTGGAAATATGGGAAGTTGCGGACAATCATGTCCGCCATGAAATAGGAGAGCGTGGCGATCGTCGCGGCGGCGGGCTTCAAGTTGCAGCAGGAAAGCATGAACCCTAGCGAGGTGACGCTGAGGAGGCTGAGTGCCAGGGGAATAAGTGCCCCGAAATAATGCATTAAGCCGGACCCAGTATCGTAGACGGCGAAAAGCTTATCCAAGGGTTGGAAGGCGAAAAATGGGCCGGTCCCTTGCCGCATCGTTCCCACCGCGAGCGCGCTCAAGCCGATGAAAAAGGTGAGCGCGAACGTGTAAATGACACAGGCCAGATATTTCACCGCGAGAACGCGCATCCGAGAGACCGGTCGGCAAAGGGTCATGCGCAGCGTTCCATCCTCAACCTCTTTGGCGACGATATCACCCGCGACTAGAGCCACATACAACCCACCTAACATCGCGGTCGAACCCCAAACGATCTGGAAGGCCAGGGTGGTTCCGGAAAAATATTGTTTAAATCCGTAGCCCGCATTTTCCATCGCGCGACCGAAGGCATGCTGCACCTTCGGGAATTGAAACAGCAACAGGATCACCAGTTCCAGTGCGAGGAAGATGCCGAAGCCCAAGTGCGTTCGCTTCCGCGCGAAGAGCTTCCACAACTCACCTTTCAGCTGAAGAAAAAACAAGCTCATGAATGATCGGGATGGGTGTCGCTGCGGTTACCGGTGATGGAAAGATAAAACTCCTCGAGGTTGCGGCGCTGGGGCTCGACGGCGCGCACGCGCACTCCGCCGCGGACCAATCGTTCGACGAGGTCGGCGACATCCACACCATTCTTCACGGAGACAAAGCCCACTTCGCCGACTGCAACCTCCGGCATCGCTTGCAAAAGCCCCGCGGCCTTCGTCCAGTCGTCCACGTCGAGGCGCACGCGGGATTGTTCGCCGGCCAGTTCCGCCCAGCGCCCATCAAAGACCTTGCTCCCTTGGTTCAGGATCACGACGTGATCGCAGAGCTGTTCGACTTCCGCGAGCAGGTGGGAGCAAAACACTACCGTGATGCCGCGTTCGCGATTGAGGCGCTGGATGAGGTTGCGCATCTCGTGAATGCCCTCGGGATCCAGCCCGTTGGTCGGTTCGTCGAGAAGCAGCAGGTTGTTCTCCGGCAACAGCGCCTGGGCGAGGCCGAGCCGCTGGCGCATGCCTTGCGAATACGTGCCCACCCGGTCGCGAATCCGATCGGTGAGGCCCACCGTCTCGACCGCTTCGGCGATCTTCTCCTTCGGCACGCGCGCCGAATAGCTCGTGTAAATCTCCAGGTTGCGCCAGCCGCTGAGGTAATCGTAAAAGCGTGGCGCTTCGAAGATCGCGCCGGTGCGGTTCAGCGCCCGGGCGCGTTCCTGCTGCACCGAGACGCCATCGATGAAGGCTTCGCCGTGATTCGGAAAGACCTGTCCGAGGAGAATGCCCAGGGTGGTGCTCTTGCCGGCGCCGTTGTGCCCGAGCAGGCCAAAGACTTCGCCCTTCCGCACCTCCAGCGAAAGCCCATGGAGCGCGGGGCGGCCGGCAAAGGTCTTTTGCAAATCGCGCAGGTCGATCATGGGAGGAGGCGGGGGTATCATTCCTGGATTGGTAGGCGCGCAGCTTTCCTGTAGCCTCGCTCCGCATGCAACTACTTTCCCCGGTGCCGATGCTGGCGGCGGCGCATCTTGCTGCCGTCCCCCAGCCGCGTTTTCAGGAGTTTCTCCAGCGCTCGGATCTCCATGCTGTGGGCACGTTGCTCGGAGCCTATTTGCTGGTCGATCTGCTCATCGAGATCATAGCCTATTGGATTGGGTCCAAAGCGGTGGCCGCCTCGGACAAATCCACTTTTGGCAATGCCCTCAAGCTCTGGGCGTATAATCTCATTCCGAACGCCGTTTTGGCTGTCTGTGCGATCTTGATGCTGACTCACCAGCATTATCTTCCGGCCTTCTGCGTATCCCTCTTTTTCCTGATCCTGATGCTTTTCGTCATCCCGATGAACGTTTATGGAATCGGCTTCCTCCGCACGCTGGGCTTTCTGGTGCTCATTGTGATCGTTCGCGGCGCAGGCGCCTTCGTCGTGAAGAAAGTGGTGCTGAATATCCCCGATGCGTCCTGGTTGCCGCACTCCACCCAAGTGCTGACGAGGGAAATAATTACGGACACGAGCCACTTCGGAGAACGGCTGGCCGGGAAGAATGCACCGGACGAAATCGATTGGATGCTCGACGAAGCTCTCGTGCCGATCGGTCCAACACCTCAGCTGCGCGAACGCCAGGCGATGGTCGCGGTCCTTCAGCAAAAGCTCCAGGCACGGAAAGCCAGCTTTCCGCCCGGCGTGCCACCGCCGCCCGCATTCCAGAAGCAGATGGATCGCTATACGAAGTTTCTCAACGAGGTGAAAACCGAAATGGCCCAGCCGCCTGTGCGAACCGCGTCGACTTCATCCTAGTCGTCCTGCCGCTCTGGAAACGAATGAGCGGCAGGAGGCCACGCCACGCGAGGACGCGGGGCCGGAATGTCATTCCGGGATTGGTCGGCGCGCCGCTTTCCGGTAGCCTCGATCCGCATGCAACTCCTTTCTCAAGTGACGACGGTGAATGTTCCCGTCCATCCCGCGGACTTCCACCCGCGCATTGCCGAGTTTATCCAGCGCCCGGAAATCAAGCACATGATGTGGGCCATCCTCCTGGTCTTTGTCATCGGCCAGTTCGTGAATATCTGCTCGTATTGGATTTCCTCCAAGGCCCTGGCCGAGCGGGACAAAGCGACTTTCGGCATGGCCGTGCTCCTCTGGGCCATCTATTTGGGTGTCGCCGTCCTCTTGCCGATCGGCCTGCTCTTTTTGGTCCCGTTCATCGTCATGCTCTTCCAAAACGACCAATTCCGCGGATGGCTGGTCCTGGGCGGAACGCTTTGCGGCACGATTCTGCTGATCTTCCTCATCCCGATGAAGGTCTACGTCATCGGGTTCATTCGGGCGGTGGCCTTCCTCGTCCTCGCCATCATCATTGCCGCCCCGATCATGGGAGTCGTCGAGCTGGTCGTGGCCCGAGTGATGGTCGCGCCCGAGGACCTCGCCGCGCTTCAGGCCGTGTTCAAACCCGGACCGGGCGCCACGAAATTCGTCCAGCGGCTGGCAGGCAAGGAAGAGCCCGACGAGATCGACCGCCTGCTCGACGACGCCCTCGTCCCGATTGGCCCGAAGCCGCCCATGGCCGCGCGCGAAGCCCAGGTGCGGCAATTGCAACAACTGCTCCAGGCGCGCAAAGCCTCCTTCCCACCCGGCCAGCCACCGCCGCCCGCCTTTCAGGTCGAACTCAATCGCTATAAGCAATTGTTGCAAGAGGTGATGGGGGAACGGTCCGCGCCGCCGGCGCCTCCGCCAGGCCGCAGTTGATAGTTGAGGGTTGATAGTTGAGAGCCCCGTGGGGTTTGCCGTGGGAGTTCCCGAACCGGTAACACCTCCCGCATTTTCTTCGGTCATTCCCTCTGCGGTCCTCTCAAACTTCCTTGGCGTTCTCTGCGGTAAATATGCCGTGTGAAGTAGCGGGATACGGAATCGGGAACTGCCAAGGCAAACCCCACGCGGCTCTCAACTATCAACCCTCAACTCTCAACTGCGGCAAGTTCCGCGGGTCAATTCGCTCCCGTGACGAACTGCAAATCCTTCGTCACGTGCCCGTCGGCGTAGAGGATGTTCACCTTGTTATCGAGATAGAGGTGCCAGCCTTCTTTGTCCGACAAAATCGGAATGTGGGAGTTGGACGTCGTGATGTTGACAAAATTGAGGCTGGCTACGGGCTGATTGTTCAGCGCGACATTCCAGAAATAGCTCGTCCCGGTGGTCGTACCGAGATGCAGGGTGTCCGAGGGGCAAACGAAGACGCGTTTGTCGGTGAGGTAGCGGTCGAAGGTGTTGTCGATGACCGGCACGTTGTCGTTGAGGCTGTTGCGCGCGAGCTGCAGCGTCGGCATCATCATGTTGTTATCGCTCAAGTAGGCGTTCAGTCCCGCGCCGATCTGCCGCAAATTCGACAGACACGCCGTGGCCTGCCCGCCGGCCTGCACGCGCGAATACACCGGGAAGATCAGCCCCACGAGGGTGGCGACGATGGCAATGACCACGAGCAGTTCGATGACCGTAAACCCGCTCTGGCGTGCGCGTTTCATCGCCCCCCCTGCATGTTGCGCTGAAACTGCTCGATCAGCGGAGCCATATCCATCTTCGTGTCGGCGCTGGCGTCGCTGTAGAAAGACTGGAAGCCCTGATTGATGATCTTCTTGCTGTTGGCGTCGAGTTGGCGCTGCTCCGGCGAAGTCTCATCGTCCTCATGCTTCTTCATGTCGGCCAGGGCCTTGTCGACAAACGCCTTGCGCTCCTCGTGGGTCTTCTTGTTGAGCGATTCCATCATCTGCTTGAAACCCGAGGGCAGGGTCAGGTCGAGAAAGCGCGACTTTTGGTCCGGCGCCAGGGACCGGAAAAAGGAGTCGAGCTTTTTGCTCATCCGCACCTCGCGGCGCTGATCGTAAGTAAGCTGGTTGAGCTGCGCGGCCACTTTGTCGACCAGGCCGGCCTCTTGCTTCGGGGAAGCGCCGTTCACGGGGTGCGCGTCCAGGTAATGAACCAGCTTGTCCGGCGTCGGCTTCACCGCACGCGCCCAGAAGATGATCCCTCCGGCCACCACCCAGACGGCCACGAGCGCGATGACAAATTTGATCCAGGGCAAACGCATGATGAATTGAAAAGAATATCGCTAAGGCAGGGGTTTTGCGCTTCCCATTGTGCCCCTAAAGACGCCGGAGGCCAAGCGGTGGTTACGCAGGCACGCGGATTTTGAAATTCGTGTGACAGTAGCGAAAGAGGCGCGGCTTGTGCTGCGGCACAACGGAGCCGGACGTTCCTGTTCGGTGTTGCCAGCCTTCCGCCCCGCGCTCCGTTTGGGAAATCCGCTGCGAACATTTTTCCCGCTGCACCGCAGATCTCCGGAACGGAGAACGGGTTTTCCAGCCCGCTGTTTTTCTTTTCACGCCCGCGTCCTACGCCGTCCTCCGCGCGTACCTTCCCAGCTTCCGCTTCACCATCGCCGCGACGTCGTCCAGTTCCTCGATCCGCAACAGCAACGCCACGCCAAAAAACGCCCCCGCCGCCACCCCGATGGTCACAAAGAGCAACACAATGCGCATGAGCAAATTCACATGCCGCCAATCCCCCAGCAGCCAATGCAATCCACCCCAGCAAACCAGCGCCAGCACGCCCCCCGCCACCGCCAGCTTGGCCAGCGTGGCGAGCATTTGCGCGCTCTCCAGGCGGCGCACTTCCTTCCACATCAAGAGATAGAGCAACGCGAAATTCGTCAGCGCCACCAACCCCGTCGAGAAGGCCAGCCCGCGATGTTCCCAATGGAGGTGGAACGTAAAAAGCTCGTTGAGCCCGTAGTTCACGGCGATGGAAAGAAAGCTCACCATCATGGGCGTGTAACGTTTGCCAATGGCGTAAAACGCCGGCGCCAGCACCTTGATGCCCGCATAGGCGCACAAGCCGATCGCATAGAGTTGCAACGCCTCCGCGGTGTGTTGTGTATCCAGCGGGGTGAATTTCCGCCGCTCGTAGATGAGGCCGATGATCGGGTCGGCGAGCATGACCAGGCCGATGGTCGACGGCACGGTGAGCAGAAAGGCCAGCCGCATGCCTTTGGCCAGGATGCTGCGAAACTCCACGCGATTGCCGGCCGCAGCGCTGCGCGAGACCACCGGCAGCGTGACCGTGCCGATGGCCACGCCGAAAATGCCGATGGGCAATTGCATGAGGCGGAAGGCGTAACCGAGCCAGCTCACCGGGCCGTTGCCGAGCTGCGAGGCGAAGTTGCCGTTGACCATCACGTTCACCTGCACGGCACTCGCGGCGATGACTGCGGGTCCCATGAGCAAGAGGATTTGCCGCACTCCCGGATCGCGCCAGGCAAAGTCGAGCCGAAAGCGAAAACCCACGCGGCGCAGCGCGGGAAACTGCACGACGAGTTGCAGCAGGCCACCGATCAAGACGCCGATGGCCATGCCGATGAGCGAACCCTGGCCGTACTGCTTGGTGCCGAAGTGCGGATCGAGTTTCCAGCCGATCAAAACGCCACCCACGATCGAGCCGAGGTTGAAGAAGGTGGAGGAGATCGCCGAAATCCCGTAGACCTTCTTGGAGTTCAGCATCCCCATGACCAACGCCGACAGCGAGACGAGGGCGATGAAGGGGAACATGACCCGGGTGAGCCTGACGGTGAGTTCCATCTTGCCCGGCACGGAGGCGAAACCACCGGCGAGCAGGTGCGTGATGACCGGTGCGCCCCAGATGCCGAGCAGCGTCACGCCGCTCATGAAGACCAGCGCGAGCGTGGCCACTTTGTTGGCCAGTCGCCACGCGGCGGCGTCGTCTTCCTTGGTGATCTTTTCCGAAAACGTGGTGATGAACGCCGTCGAGAGTGCGCCCTCGGCGAAAAGATCGCGCAACAGATTCGGCGCGCGGAAAGCGGCGATGAAGGCGTCCATCTGCGCGCTGGCGCCAAAGAGCGCGGCGAAGACTTGCTCGCGGACCAGGCCGAGCACGCGGCTGCACATCACCGCCAGGCTGACCAACCCGGCGGATTTCGTGCTGATCTTGTTGCCTGGGGTCGCCGGACGCGGCGCGGCGCTGGCCGCCGGGGCCTCGGGTGCGGAAATCGATTCGACAGGCACTACCGTTTCGGCAGGGTCGGCGGGCTCTCTACTCATGGTGGGCCGCAGCCTTGCGAAGACGGTCCATGATAGCAATGCCAAGTCCACGCTCCGGCACTTCTTCGGCAATAATCATATCCAGGCCAGCTTCGTCGAGTCGCCGCAACTTGGCAAATAGCGTCGCCGCGGCCTCGCGCAGATCGCCGGCCGGCGAGAGAACTTCCTCGCAAACGAAATGCGCCGCGGTGGAGGGATGCTCGAAGGCCAGCGAGCCCAACTGCGCCGGCGCTTCTTCGCCCTGGTGATAAATCTCGAGTTGCACGCCGGGCGGGATGAGGCGCAGCGGCGTCCGCGGCGCATAATGGCTGGCCGCCTGCCCCGGCGCTTCCATGGTCACGTGGCTTTCCCCGCGCATGATGGCCGAAAAGGAAACGCCGAGCCGCTCATAGAACCCGGCAATCTCCGCCTCGGTCGGCCGATAATTTCGCACCGCACAAAGGTGCTGGAAGACGCTGCCCAATTCCTCCGGCGTGACCGGCCCCGCGCGGAGGAGCGTCAATTCCCCTTCCACGATCTTGACGATCGTCGACTCCAGCCCGTGCTGCGTCGGCCCGCCATCGAGAATGAGCGGGATGCGTCCGCCGAGTTCGCTCTTCACGTGTGCCGCCTCGGTCGGGCTGATCCGCCCGAAACGATTGGCGCTCGGCGCCGCGAGGGGCTGGCCGTAGTGTTCGATCGCCGCGCGAAAGACGGGATGCGCGCTCATCCGCACCGCCACGGTATTGAGTCCGGCGGTGACGAGGTCGGGCACGATCTCGCGCCGCGGCAGCACCAGCGTGAGTGGCCCCGGCCAGAATTTCGTGATCAACGCCTCGGCCATGGCCCGGCTTTCGTCCGGGATTTTGGCCACGCGTTCCAGCCAGTCGCGCGACGGCAGATGAACGATGAGTGGATCGAAGAGCGGCCGTTCCTTGGCTTCGAAGATGCCCGCGACGGCATCGTTGCGCAACGCGTCGGCCGCCAGGCCGTAAACGGTTTCCGTGGGCAGCGCCACCACCTGGCCGTCGGCGAGCAAGCGAGCCGCCTCCTTGACCGCCGCGGGAAGTTCGCGCGGGGTATTTGTGGATAACAGGAGCGTTTCCACTCAGCGGGCGGATTTCACGGGCGCGCGACGTCTCGCCGGCGGCGCATCCGATTTGACGAGGGCCGCGCGCGCCTCCTGCACATGGTTGAAGGCTTCTTCGGCTGAATTTCCAAAAGCGACGAGATGCCCCATCTTGCGGCCGGGCCGCGGCTCGGCCTTGCCGTAGAGATGAATCTTCACCGAAGGCATGGCCGCGGCGGCCGCCCAATCCGGTTCGCCGCTGGCCCACAGATCGCCGAGCAGATTCACCATGGCCGCGGGGCGCAACGATTCGGTGCTGCCGAGCGGCAATCCACAGACCGCGCGCAAGTGCTGTTCGAACTGGCTGGTCACGCTGGCGTCGAAGGAAAAGTGGCCGCTGTTGTGCGGGCGCGGGGCGAGTTCGTTGATGAGCAGCGTGCCGTCCTTGAGCAGGAACATCTCGACGGCCAGCAGACCGACGAGATTGAGCTTATCTGCGACTTCTCCCGCGAGGACGCGGGCCTGCCCGTCCACATCCGCCGGAATCCGCGCCGGCACCACGGTGACATCGAGAATGTGATGGCGGTGGACATTTTCGCAGACTGGATACGCGGCCATCTGACCATCCACTCCGCGCGCCACGATCACCGACACTTCCTTGTCAAAGTCGACGAACTGCTCCAGCACCGCCTGGGTGCCACCGAAAGATTCCCAGATTTTCGCCGGGTCGGAACGGCGCTCGATCTTCACCTGCCCCTTGCCGTCGTAACCAAAGGCCGCGGTCTTGAGCACCGCCGGAGCACCAACTTGCTGGAGCGCCTCGGCCAGTTCCGCCGCACTGTTCACCGGCGCAAAGCGCGGCAAGGGAAAGCCCGAGCCCGCCAGGAATTGCTTCTCCCGCAGCCGATGCTGGCAGATGTGCAGGACATTGGCCGAAGGCCGCACCTCGCAAAATTCCGCGGCCCATTCCACCGTTTGCGTGGGCACATTCTCAAATTCAAAAGTCAGGAGATCGATGCCGCGAGCGAAATCGCGCACGGCCTCGGCATCGTCGTAGCGCGCGGCCACTTCCCGGTCCGCCAACTGGCCGGCCGGCGAATCTTTTTCCGGGGAAAAAACCTGGAATCGGTAACCCATGCGGCGGGCGGCGATGGCCAGCATTCGCCCAAGTTGACCACTGCCCATCACGCCGATGGTGCTGCCGGGAAGAAAGACGCTTTGAGAGGGCATGGGAAATTCTGGGTGCTTGTTTCGTCCAGCCGGGGCCATCGCGCCACCGAGCCCGGACGGGTCTCAGCTCTAAACAGCAAGTGGCAATCCCGGCGAACGAATTCTTAAAACTAAAATCTCAAATCTCCAGCCTTCAAACGGCACTCGAAATCCGTCAGCTCGGCCGCCCGCAACTGCCTCGGTCTAATGGCGGCCGCGGAAATGGCTTCACGGCAGTTTCGCCGCCAGGACCGACGAAGTCTGATGCGCACGAAAACGATCCAGCGCCTCCCGCAACGCCGGGTCTTTCAACGCGAGAATACTCACCGCGAACAACCCGGCATTCTTCGCCCCGGCCTCGCCGATGGCCAGCGTGCCTACGGGAATCCCGGCCGGCATTTGCACAATGGAAAGCAGCGAGTCGATCCCGCGCAACACCTTGCTCTCCACCGGCACACCGAGCACCGGCAGCGACGTATGCGCCGCCAGCATCCCCGGCAAATGCGCCGCGCCCCCCGCACCGGCAATGATCACCTGCAGCCCGCGTCCGGCAGCTTCGCGGCCAAACTCGGCCATCAATTCCGGCGTGCGATGCGCCGACACCACCCGGCACTCATGCGCCACCCCAAATTTTTCCAGCATCTCCACCGCATGCCGCAGCGTGTCCCAATCGGAAGTGCTACCCATGACAACGGCGACAAGCGGAGCGGCGGAACTCATGCGGCGGAGATTGGCGCGAGGGGAAGGGTCTGGCGAGTGGATTGTTGGTGGGGCGGGGTGAGGGAAGTAATCAGTAATCAGTGGCCAGTAATCAGTATTCCGCAGCGAAAACGGCGGCGGCTGCAATGGGCATACTGATTACTGCCACTGATTACTGATTACTGTTCTGGCCCGAGCCACCCATTTTCCATCTTCCCCCTTCCCTTCCCTTCCCCCATCCTCCCCCAGTGTCCAGTCACCGCACCAACATCGTCCTTATCGGCTTCATGGGCAGTGGCAAGACTTCCATCGGCCGGCTCGTCGCGCATCGCCTCGGGTTTCAGTTCGTCGACACCGATGCCGTCATCGTGGAGCGCGTGGGCATGCAGGTCGCGGAGATTTTTGCGCGGCATGGCGAAGCTTGGTTCCGCGACCAGGAGTCCGCTGCTTTGCGCTCGCTCAGCATCCTCAAACGCGCCGTCATTTCCACCGGCGGCGGCGTGGTCCTGCGCGACGAAAACCGCGCGTTGCTCCGGGATTTGGGCTTCGTCGCCTGGCTCACGGCGAGCGAAGAGGTGATCTTCGAACGTGTCTCCCGCAACAAAAAGCGTCCCCTCCTCCACACCTCCGATCCCCGCGCCACCGTCCACGATCTGCTCACCACACGCCGTCCTTTCTACGAGGAAGCCGCGCAATTTACCGTCGACTCCTCCGCACTCACCCACGAATCCGCCGCCGAACTCCTCATCGCCGAAGCCCGCCGCGTCTTCGAGTGGTAACCGCGGTAGATTTTTAAAACGCAGAGGTCGCAGAGATCGCAGAAAGGAGCCGCTTCGTAGGGTGATAGCCTCCGAACTGGATCGCCGGGCCTTCCGAAATGCATCGCTTGAGATTAGAGCGGCTCCGAAAATGATATGGCGTGATGACGGTTTCCGTGTCCGATGGAGGCGGGTGAATCCTGTAGCAGATCTGCCGTCCCTGCGGGACTGATTGGCTCTTGCGAAAAGTCCCAACGCTAAAGCGCTGGGCTATTTTCAGAAGTCCCTGCGGACTGTCGATCCGCTACATCATTTTCGGAACCGCTCTAGTCATCTTACCGTTCTGCCCACGTCCTCCGCATCTCTGCGGCCTCTGCGTTTTAAAATCTCTCCTGCATCCTGACACTTGGACCCTGTATCTCTTCTCACCTTGAGCGACTTGGAGGCGCGCCACCCCGTTTCGTGTTAGAAAAAGGCGTGAAAGAAGAACTCGCCGCCTTCGCGCATGAGCTTGGCTTCGACCTTTGCCGGGTCGCGGCCTGTGCCGCGCCGCCTCATGCCGCGGAGTTCCGCACCTGGCTGGCCGCCGGCCGCGCCGGCGAAATGGCCTGGCTCGAGCGCAACGAACACCGCCGCACCGATCCCCAGCAAGTGCTCCCCGGCGCACGCAGCGTGATCGTGCTGGCCATGAACTACTGGCAGCCGGACAAGATGCCGGTCGGTGAAGGGAAGATGCCGGAAGAAGCAGGCGATGCCGCAGACCATCCTGCGACCGGCAACCTGCATCCTGCATCTTGTTCTTCGTCCCGCGGTGCCATCGCCCACTACGCCTGGGGCGACGACTATCACGACGTCATCGAGAAAAAACTTCGCACCCTGGACGACTGGCTCATCGCCCGGGGCGGACGGCAGCGCTGTTACGTCGACACCGGCCCAATCCTGGAGCGCGACGTCGCGGCGGTGGCCGGTGTGGGCTGGCAAGGCAAGAGCACCATGCTCATTCACCCGAAGTTCGGCACCTGGCTCTTCCTCGCCGAAATTCTCACCACGCTGGAATTGCCTGCCGATGCCCCCATGCCCGACCACTGCGGCAAATGCACCCGCTGCATCGAGGCCTGTCCGACCAGCGCCATCACCGCTCCACGACAACTCGACGCCCGCCGCTGCATCTCCTATCTGACCATTGAAAACAAAGGGCCCATCCCCGAGGAATTTCGCGCCGCCATCGGTAATCGCATCTACGGTTGCGACGACTGCCTCACCGCCTGCCCCTGGAACCGCTTCGCCCAGGAATCGCGCGAGGCGGCCTTCGTCGCGCGCGAATTCGTGCACGACTGGAAACTGCGCGATTTTCTCACGCTCGACGACGACGCCTTTCGCCGGCTTTTCCGCAAAACCCCGATCAAGCGCATCAAACGCCGCGGTTTTCTGCGGAATGTCTGCGTCGCGCTCGGCAACGTCGGCACACCCGACGATCTCCCCGCTCTCGAAAAAGCCGCGCAAGACCCCGAACCCCTCATCGCCGAGCACGCGCGGTGGGCCATCGCGCGCCTGGAAAATCGTTTCGGAGGCGACGCGTTACACAAGGCGCGCGAAATGACGAATGTCGAATGACGAAGTTTTTCCTTCCTTAGTCACTCGTCATTCGTCATTCGTCATTTTCCATGCCTGCCGAAGCCCGTGTCACCCCGATTTGGAAGAAACAGAAGCTCTTCATTGCCGTCTTCCTCCTGGCGTTTGCGGCCTACTTTTTCTACGATGGCGGCATCGGCTACCCTGCCGCCGATCGCCGTTACCACGAGTGGAGGCGCTTCCACGATGCCGGCCAGCTCGACCAGTGGCCGGCCGTCGCCCAGCAACACGGCTGGAAAGTCGATGAGTGGCAAAAGTGGCTGGATGACCCGCACCAGCGCGGAAAAATTCCGCCCGATTTCCGCGGCCGCGGCAAGTATCTCGAGCAGTTCATCTGCGGCACCTTCTCAGGTCTCCTGGGTCTGGTGGCGCTGGCCTATTGGCTTTCGCAAAAAGGGCGCTCCGTGCGCACGGATGAAACCGCCGTCTACTCGCCCGCCGGCACCAAGGTTCCCTTCGACGCCATCACCGGCCTGGGCAAAAAGGAATGGGACAGCAAAGGCCTGGCCACCGTGCTCTACGAGATCAGTGGCCGCAAGGGACGGTTCAAACTCGACGACTACAAATTCGACCGCGACGCCACTCACCAGATCCTCGCCGAGATCCAGGAGAAGTTGCTGGCGCGGACGCCATCCTGAATTCAGCGGCCCGACCCGTTGAACCTGTTCAATTCCAGCGTGTGCCCTTCCGTCCAAGTGGCCGTTTGCTCGGTGCCCTTCACTTTGTAGGTAATGATCAGCCGCTTCGTCTCGTTCGGCGCGGGATCCCGGCCGGCGGACAGCGCCTTGCTGTCGACCGTGACCCCGGTAACGCCGGAATCCAGCAACTCCCGGATTCGCTGGGTGACATCGATGGATTGTGACGGCTGCGGCCCTTGCCAAATGGCGGAGCTGATTTGGATTTGCCCGTCGGGCGTCTGCACCGGGGTGGAGGCGGCGCGAAGAGGCTGACCGTCGCCGGGAACTGGATTGGCCGGCGAGGTGGTGCCCGCCGCGCCCGTCTCGGGAAAAGGCTCCGCCGATTCCAATTGCACCAGCTTCGCGTAGAGGCTCATGGCGTTCTCCCGCAAGGTCGCCGATCTCGCCACCCAAGCCTTGTAGGCGGATGATTCCATGAAATTGGAGAGCGCTCGGGCATGGTTGTCCGCATAATTGCGCTCGTCCATTTGTTTCCGGCGAATGGCCTCGGCTGCGCCCCCGGCATCGCGGCCGTGAAGCGGCGAGGTCTTGACGATGCTGGCGCCATTGGAAACGGACGGCAAAAGCCCCGACGCCTCCGCGGCGGCTCGGGTTTGCGCGCGTTCGTCCATGCCACTGGTGAGCGCCTCGCACACCGCGATGGCGCATTGGTAGGCCTGCTGGCGCGCCGCGGTTTTGGCCGTCACCAATCCCGCACCCAGCGTTGCCTGGAGTTTCTCCACGGCGACGCGCGGCATGTACGGATTCTGTTCGAGAGGGGCGAGAATGGCGTCGAGACATGGCTCGAGCAATGGCTCGATTTGCCTGGAAGGCGCCGCATTCGCCGCCACCGGCGCGAGTCGCAGGGGAGCGGTGAGTGTGGTCGCCGTCGATATGCTGCTCGCGGCCAGTTCCAATTCGAACCCATGCACCGAGATGATTTCGCCGGCGGCCACCGTGCGTCGAAAGCAGGCCACAAGATTCTTCCCTTCGACGGCCCCATTGTCCTGCACCCAGCGGGAATCGTTCTCGCCCAAAAACTCCGCCCGCGTCGGGCTCGTTCGGGACTTGCCGCCAAAAGTGTAGAGAACTCCGGACGCATCCACGCGGATTTGGTACTGGTTGATGATGCGCTGCGGGATCGCCGTGAATTGCGCGCCTGCGAGGTCCGCCCGCACTTTTTCGATGACCCGCAGCGGATTGGAATCGTAGAGACGAGGCTGACCCTCCGAGAGCGCAAGGATTTTGACGTCGTCCGGAGTGATAATGGTCACGGAGGCCAGCTTCGTCACCTCGGCCGCGGCAGGATGCGCCATCGCGAGGAGCGAGCCGGCAGCGGCCAGCGCCAGCGCGAGTAGTGGTGTTTTCGAGTTTGCCGATTTCGTCATGGAATTATTTTTGCGATTCCAGCACGCAACGAAAACCGAAGCCGCTGCCCCGGATCGTCGGCGTCCTGTGAAGGCGGGCGGCGGAGAGCAGATCGTCTTTGCGATAATCGGTCCACGACGTCCCCCGCAAGACACGCCATTTGTGGCTGCCGTCGAACCAATCCTCGCACCATTGCCAGACGTTTCCACCCATGTCGTAGAGCCCGAATCGATTTGGCGGAAAGCTGCCCACAGGCGCGGTGGTGGCGAACCCGTCGGAGTAGCCTTCGATCCGGCCTTCGTGTGGAAATTTCCGGTGCCAGACCGCGTCGCCATAGTTTCCGAGGTTGGCCTGCGGCGGCGGAAATTGGGCGCCCCAGGGAAAATCGGTGTGGTTCATCCGATCCTTTTCCGCCGGTGTGGCGCCTTTCTCTTCCTCGAGCCCGACTGCGCGGCTCCATTCTTCATCGGTCGGGAGGCGATAGCGCGAATTGTTGGGCAGAGTGCCTTTCGCCCGCTCCGTTTCGGTGAGCCAGCGGCAGAAGGCGTTGGCATCGTCCCAACTCACTCCGACGACGGGATCATTCGATTCGCGGCTCACGGGAACACCATTTTTCTGCTGCTTGGTCCACGAGCCATCGACCGAGTTGGCCCCGGCGTAGGCGGCGTAATCCTGAACGCGCGTGTCCCAGATGCTGAAGAGCGCCTTCACTCCTGGCACCGGCACGAACTTCATCCCCAGCGTATTGACAAAGCTCTCGGTGGCGGGCGGCGAGACGGATGTCGGTGCAGACAGACTGGCGAGTGCTGGGGCGGCATCGGTCTTCGGTGAAGGCGCCGCGGCCGCGGCAGTGCTCTGCGTTGACGGCGGAGCGACGGAAGCGCTCGGGTCGAAAGCCGGATCGACCGCTTCGAGTTGCACGAGCTTCGCATACAGGCCCATGGCATCCTCCCGCAGGGCTTTCGCCTTGGCCACCCACGCCTTGTAAGCGGATGACTCCATGAACTTCGAGACGGCCTTGCCCTGGTTGTCGGCATAATTGCGTTCATCCATCTCTTTCTTCCGAATGGCTTCCCCAGCGCCTCCCGCGCCCCGCCCGTGGAGAGGCGAAGTTTTCTCGATGCTCGCGCCATTGGACACCGACGGCAGCAGGCCCGAAGCAACGGCGTCGGCCTTGGCTTGGGCCCGCGCGTCCATGCCGGCAGTGAGAGCACTGCAGACCGCCACCGCGCATTCGTAGATTTGTTTTTGCGCGGAAGTCCGGGCCTTGACCACCCCGGCTCCGAGCTTGGCGCCCAGCGTTTCGACGGCGACGCGGGGCATCGAAGGATCATCCTGCAAAGGCGCCAGGATGGCGTTGAGCGATGGTTCGAGGTACGGCTGGATTTGCTCCGAAGGTGGTTGCGCGACATTGCCCGTGGCCGCTGTCGCCGGCGTCCTGTTCGATGTCGTGGCGACGGCTCCTCCCAGCGAAATATTCGCGGCGGCCAACTGCAATTCAAAGCCATGGAGCACGATGGTTTCGCCCGGGGCAACAGTGCGCCGATAGCATGCCAGAGGATTCGACCCTTCCACTGCCGCGTCATCCGGCATCCACCGGGGGTCGTTCTCACCGAGGTACTGTTCGAGCGTTTTCTTCTTCCTGACCGCAAAGGCATAGATGACCCCAGGCGTCTCGACGTGAATTTGATATTGCGAAGGGAAGCGTGGAGGAATCGACGTAAATTGAGCGCCGTTGAGATCCGCGCGAACCTTTTTAAACGTCCACTTCGAATTGGCCAAGCGAGTCTGCCCGGCGGACAATGGCAGCACTTTGACGGTACTGGAAGTGGCCACGGTGATGGTGGCCAGCGGTTCAGGCTCGGCGGCGTGGGATGGTGACGCCTGAAGGAGACAATGCGCGGCGGCCAGTGCCATAGCGAAAAGCGGCGTTTTTATTTCCATAGGGCGGTGGCAAAAAACAAATGGATGCGGGTGCCGGAGCGGAACGTTCTCACCTCGCTGGCGCAGGGCGCGCGCCGCCGCCGAAGGCCGGATCGGCCGCCTCGAGCTGCACCAACCGCGTGTACAAATCCATGGCGTTCTCCCGCAACTTCCGCGCCTTTTCCACCCACGCCTTGTAAGCGGAGGATTCCATGAAAGCGGACTGCGCCTTGCCATTACCGTCGGCATAGTTGCGTTCGTCCTGCTGCTTCTTGCGAATGGCTTCCGCCGCGCCACCCGCTCCGCGGCCATGCAGGGGCGAGGTCTTCTCGATGCTGGCCCCGTTGGAAATGGAGGGCAGCAGCCCCGAAGCAATCGCCGTGGCCCGCGCTTCGACCCGCGCATCCATTCCGTTGGTCAGCGCTTCGCACGTCGCGATCGCTACCTCGTAAATCTGCTTTTCCGCCGGCGTCGGCGCCTTCACCACCCCGGCACCAAGCGAAGCACGGAGCTTCTCCACCGGGATGCGCGGCATTTGCGGGTCTTGCTCCAACGGAGCGAGAATCGCGTCGAGGCTCGGCTCGAGCAATGGCTCGATCTGGGACGAGGGCGTTTCCTTTTTTCCGGCAACGGCTGGCCCCGCCGTCGCGGGCGCGGCCGACAAATCCTGAATGCGCACATTTCGGAAGTGCACGTCGCCCTGGCCGTTCCACGTCTGCAAGCCGACATAGCCGGCGAGCAAGCGGTTGCCCACATGCTCATTAATCATCTCACCATTGAGCCGGACGGAATACTTCTGCCCGACCACCGTCACCTCGAGCTCGTTCCATTGGCCGGGTTTGAAGGGCACGACGCGCGAAGGGCGAAGTTTCGTCGGTAGGAAAATGATCGTGCCGGTCTTCTCGCCGTAAATATCGATCTCGTACCCCAGGTCGCTCGCCACCTTGAAATCCTTCCCCGGATCCGGAAAGCGGACCATGACCCCGGAGTTGGAAGTCATCGTATCGACATTGAATTCGAGTTTCAGCGTGAAGTCGGAGAAGGTCCGGGATTGATACCAATAGAGCCCCGGCTTGGGGTCGCCGCGGCGCGATGTGGTGGCGACGCCATCTTCCACTTTCACTTCGCCCTCGCCGTAATATTTCCAGCCATCGGTGTGCTCGCGATCGAGCAACGGAATAAAACCCGCTTCGGCGGCCCGCGCATTTTGCCGCAGCACGGCGAGCGTGAGAAGGAGCAGGAGGATTCGAGAGAGAGAATTCATGAGGGGGAGCGAGGACACCGGATTCATCGGCTATTGAAGGCCGGGTCTGCCGCTTCCAACTGCACGAGCTTGCCGTAAAGCGCCATCACATTTTCGCGTGAGGTCGCCGACCTCGCGACCCATGACTTGTAGAAGGAGGATTCCGTGAACTTCGATACACCGCTGGCCTTTTTGTCGGCGTAGTTGCGCTCGTCCATCTGTTTCTTGCGGATGGCTTCCCCGGCGCCCCCGGAACCGCGGCCGGACGAGATGACAATGCTGGCGCCGTTGGACACCGAGGGCAAAGTGCCGGAAGCGATCGCCGTGGCGCGCGCCTCGGCGCGCTCATCCATGCCCTTGGTGAGGGCATCGCAAACGGCCAGGGCGTATTGATAGATCTGCTTTTCCTGCGGAGTGCGGGCGGTGACGACGCCGGCGCCGAGCGAGGCGCGGAGCTTCTCGACGGGGACGCGCGGCATCTGGGGATTGGTCTCCAGCGGGGCGAGAATGGCGTCGAGGCAGGGCTCGAGCAAAGGCTCGATTTGCTTGGAAGGCGGCACGGCATTGGCCGCAACCGCCGGCGCCGCTTCGGCCCGGAGAGCGGCCAACTCCGCCGGATTGACCGGCTGATCGATGGGAGCCAGGCGCTTGCCCTTGATGCTGAAGTTTGCCGCGTCGTCAAAAGCGTCGAAAGCGTCGCACGCCGGATTCATCCTCAAGTATTGGTGCCCGTTCGTTCCCCATTTGCAGTCCACGAGGGTTTCCCCGTCGGGCTTGTAAATCAAGGACCAGGTCCATCCGCCGGAAACGTGTCCATCCCGGGTGAAATCCACGGACAGCGGCGGTTTCGGATCACCGATCTTCATCCACGCCCAATGGTAACCGAGAAGAGCGTCGCGAACCTGCGCCGTCCGCCGTGCGGCGGGCGACGTGGGCTCTGCCGGCAGAGAGACTGGCGGTGCCGAAGTTCTCTCAGCGGCAGCGTCCGGCTTCGGGCTGGAAGCAGGCGACCCTTCGATCGCCACGGCCGCTGGCGGAGTCGGCTGCGTCCGCGAAGGAGATCCGTTCTCCTCAGCGGCGCTCATTTCCACCGGCTTCAAAACAAAGGTCGACTTTTCGGGAAGAGGATTGCGCGCCAGGACCACGGATCCATCGTCCCGGGCGGTGATGAACATGTTGTCCAATCCGCTGGCTTCGAAACGGTATCTGTCGCCGTCCACGTGAATCAGCCGGAACGACGCGTTGCCTTCATAGATGAGGTCGAGCCTGTTCGGTCGCTGATGGAGCCAGATCATTCCATTTTCGTGCCGCAGGTAGGCGCCTTTGCTGTCGACAGGTTCGAGCGATACCAGACGCGGCTCTTTCAAACCGGGCACGAGTCTGAACTGCGTGACGTTTGCCCAGGTCGCTCGCACTGCCTTCCCGCGGTGGGCCTCGAGACCTTTCTCCGGATCCACATCCAGTCGTATTTCCGCCACCGCCGGCAGGCTGGGCGTGACCGGCGGCGGTGGGGCCGCCTCGTTCTGGGGCTTGGGTCCGGACCGCGACGGACTAGACTCCGCACGGGACTCATTCGACGAATATGGCGCCCCGGGAGCCGGTTCGCTTTCCCTCGTATCCGGGGGTGGGGCCGGCGCGGGCCTCGGGCCGTCCGACTCCGCGGCCAACGTGACCTGCGCCACGCGAGGGGCAACCGGCTCGGTTTTCAGTCCATGCCAGATCGCGCCGGCGGCCACCGCCAAAAGGAGGATGCCAGCGGAGCCGGCAAGCACGGCCACATTCCTCTTTTTGCGCGGCGGAACAGCCGGCGGTGGTGGCGTCCCCGGCACAGGCAACGGTGTCGTCCGAATGTTCTCGACCGCTGTCTTCAACTCACTTGCCTGCTGGTAGCGTCGTTCGGGCTCGGATTGCAAAGCCTTGAGAACGACTTCATCGATACGGACATCGACATGAACTTTGTGCGAAGGCGGATCGAAAACCCCGCGCGGCGTCTGTCCCGTCAGCATCTCGTAGAGCATCACACCCAACGCAAAAATGTCCGACCGTGCGTCCGCCTTGTCCACGCCTAAACGTTGTTCCGGCGCCATGTAATCCGGGGTGCCGAGGACGAGATTCGTCTGCGTGATGTTCGGCGTGCCCTCTTCTGGCTGCGGACGCGCCAGGCCAAAATCCGCCAGCTTCACGTAACCGTCCCGCGTGATCAGCACATTCTCCGGTTTGAGATCGCGATGCACGATCCCTGCCTTGTGCGCCGCCTGCAGCGCATCGCAGAGCTGCCCCACGACCACGAGCGCCTGATCCGGCCTCAACCCCGGCCCGCGGAGAATGCTCCGCAAATCTGTCCCATCGATGAACTCCATCACAAAATACAGATGCCCTTCCGTCGTCTTCCCAAAATCGTGAATCGTCACGATGCGCGAATGCTGGAGCTTCGCCAGCGTGCGCGCTTCCCGCTCGAAACGCGCCACGAATTGCTGGTCTGCGGCCATCTCCGCCGGCAACAGCTTGAGGGCCACCGGGCGGTCCAAGTTCAACTGCACCGCCTTGTAGACCGCCCCCATCCCCCCGCGCCCGACCAACCGCTCGACCCGGTATTGGGGCAGCAATCGCCCGGCTTCCTCGACGGTGGGGGGTTCCCAGCCGCGCGAACCGCCGGTGGGATGCACGCTGTCCAACCCGCGGGCGAAAAGCTCCCCAGGATCGAGGCCGTGAAGTTCCGTCGGCCCTGATGAAGGGGGCTTCGGCGCCGAAGGGGGAGTGTTTTCCATGGGTTTGGTGGGTCGAGGTTTGCCTGAAAAACCGTATCACCAAGGTGCCACGGTTCTACCATGTCCTACGGAATGCGCCACCCAGGGTTGCAAACGACCGCCAAAAAACTTCGCGCGGGGCGCGCTACACACACCCGATCAACTCCGAAAGCTCAGCCCGCACCTGCTCCGGCGTCGGCTCATCGAGCGTCTCCCCCACCCGCTCGAGGAGCAGTGCCCGCCAGCGTTCGCGCATGCGGAAGACGTGATTCTTGAGCGTGCCGGCCGGCATGCCCAACTCGGCCACCAGTTCTTCATACGACTTCACCACCCCGGTCCCAAATCCCAGAAAAGGCCGCAGCGCGGCAAAGAGCGCGCCTTTCTCCCGCGCCACATATTCCGCCCCCAGTGCCTGCAAGGTCTGGTCGAGCAGCGTCAACGCCCAGCGCCGCTGGAAGAGACGGTCCGGCGTCAAATCATCCATCGGCTCGATGGCATAACGCTCCTCCGCCTGCACCGCATCGAAGCTGGTCAGCAATCCCCCGCCCCGCTTCCGGGCATTCGCGCGATCATTTTCATCCGCCAGGAAATGGCGCGCGCACGACAGCAAAAACGTCCGCAATTTCCCCTTCTCCGGATCGGCGCTGGCCAGCACCTCCTTCTCCAGAAGCCGGACAAAAAATCCCTGAGTCAAGTCCTCCGCATCATGCGCCCCTTTGCCCGATCGCCGGAAAAACGCATAGAGCGGATACCAATACCCATCGCACAAAATCGCCAGCGCCTGCCGAGCCGCCACATCATCGTTGCCCACCGCACGACGAACGACCGTCCAGCGCGTGGTGTGAAAGGAGTGATGCGGCAGGGAATCGGGCATGGGCGTTATCTAGGACAGACGAATCAATCTACCGACCCCGGAGGCTCAACCAATCGTCGCGGGAGGTCCCGCATCCCATGCAAAACGCGGATCACCGTCAACGATTCGTGATCAAAGCGGTAAAACACAAGATGGGCTCGGAATGCGCCGCTCATTTGCACGGAGCGAATGCCTGTCAGTCGTGGATCGCGAAAACGCCGAACTTATACCAGCCTCCGGATGCCGGGTAAGAAGCTCGACCGTGTGCCGAAAAGCACTCAGGTAGCGTTCCGCAACGGGGATGTTTGCTTTGCCTTCATACCACTCATATTGGAGCGCTAGATCTTCCCGCGCATCTTCGCTGACCTCGCTCCACAAGACCGGCATCGCAGGTGCCTAAGGCTTGGGCGCACGCGCCCGATTCCGAATATCCGCAAACAACGTGTCATCAACGGGGTGACGGGGCCCGTCCAAGGATTTGAGGAGAGCTGCCTCCAATTCCGGCGATTCAAATTCGCCGTTGGACAAGACTTCCAGGTGGCGATCGCTCATCCAGCCAAGGAGCGTAAAAAAATCATCGGCCGGCAAAGATTGGATAGCCGCTTCAATTTGGGAAATCCCCGACATTTCCCGATCGTAGCCGAACTGTTGCCGGAGAGCAACTTCCTCGGATCCGGCCCACCGCCCTTCTGACTACCGCTTCCGGCGCGCGCCGAAGCTGTAGCCTTTTGCCGTGCGCACACCTTTGCCCACGCCACCCGCAGGGATCTGCTCTTCGTTGAAGAGCGCGGTGTAAAGGTAGTCAAACCCCTGGAGCTTCTGTCGCGTGATTTTCGTGCCGATGAATCGCTCGATCGACCGCACGTGATCGATCTCTTCCGCGGTGAAAATCGTGAAGGCGTCGCCGGTCAACTGCGCCCGGCCGGTGCGCCCGATGCGGTGCACGTAATCCTCGGGATGCTGCGGCACGTCGTAGTTGATGACGTGCGAGACGCCGGCAATGTCCAGCCCGCGTGCGGCGATGTCCGTCGCCACCATCACTTCGTATTTGCCACTCTTGAACCCGGCCAGCGCGTCTTCGCGTTCCCGCTGGGTGCGGTTCGAGTGGAGCACGGCTACGGAATGTTTCAGCTCCTTCAGCCGGTGGGCCACTTTGTCGGCCATGATCTTGGTGCTGGTGAAAATGATCGCCGAATCGAATTGCGTCCGCTCCAGCAGGGCGATGAGCAGGTCGAACTTCTGGTCCTTGGCCACCGGGTAGAGCGCGTGCGCGACCGTTTCCGCGGGGGAACGCCGCGCACCGATCTCCACCGCTTCCGGGTTCGTGAGCAACCATTTCGTCATTGTTTCCAGTTCCGGCGGCAAGGTCGCCGAGAAGAAAAGCGTCTGCCGCTCCTTCGGCACGCGGTCGACGATGCGCCGCACCTGCGGGAGAAATCCCATGTCGAGCATGCGATCGACCTCGTCGAGCACGAGATAGCGGATGTCCTTCAACGAAAGCGTGCCGTCCTCCAGGAAATCGAGCAACCGGCCAGGCGTGGCCACGAGCACGTCCGCGCCTTTCTGGATCATACTGCGCTGGCCGCCAAAGCCGACCCCGCCGTGCACCAACCCGATCTCGACGTCCATGAAGCGGGCGTAATCGCGAAAAGCCGTTTCCACCTGGGCGGCCAGCTCGCGAGTCGGCTCGAGAATCAACGCGCGCAAGGCGCCGCGTGATTTCAGCCGGGTGAGCAACGGCAAGGCGAAGGCCGCGGTCTTCCCCGTGCCCGTCTGGGCCGAACCCATCATGTCCCTCCCCGCGAGAATGATCGGGAAGGCGCGCAACTGGATGGGCGTGGGATCCACGTAACCCATCGATTGCACCCCGTGAAGAACCTCATCGAGGAGACCAAAATCTTGAAATGACATCTTTAGAACGTGCGCAGTCGCGCCCCCCATGGCAAGCGTGGAGTCAGGGGCGGGAAGTTCAGTGTTGATAGCTATCGGTGGTTTGGCGTGGGGGTTGTCCGTTGTTTGGGCGCCAACCCACGGAGCACGGGCCTCCCTCCGGCGAAGTTTCACCTTGCCCCGGCCACCTCGACTTGATACACGCCCCGCTCAAATCACACCCTTCGATGGCGGCACGTTTCGTCGTCGATTCCCCTGCGTGAGGTATACTTATGAAGGCCAATGATTTCTTTCCCCGGTACGGCAGCCATCGCGGTTTGGCCGCTCTTTTTCGAAACACCCTTTTCCTCGGTTTAGGCCTCGTTGCCGCAATCGTCTGTCAGGCCGACACCGCTCCGCCAACCCCGGCGAATGGTGTCTCTCAACCGGATTTCAGCGCCGCCGAATTCCCTGGCGTGGTCTGGAAGAATCGCCTCGCCGACCAATCTCTGTGGAACGGTCGTTGGCAACTCGAAGGGTCCATCTTGAAAGTGCCGGGTGACCAAGCCTTCATCGCCTTTCCCGAGACACTGACCGACTCGGCCATTCGGGTGCGTTTCCGTTTCGACGGGCCCGGCGGATCATTCATCGACTTGATTGTCCGGAGCGATGGTGGGGCCAATGGCGACCGGTACGTCGCCACGACCTTCATCGGGAAGGACTCCGATCACAAGGTGACCATGAATTGCCGTTTCAAAAACGGCGACGATCACGGCGGCTTGGGCGGCGCGGGTTCCCTGGGTACATTGAAGCCGGGAGACGAGCACACCCTGGCGCTCTACGTGCAGGGGAATCATCTGGCGTATTATTTCGATGGCCGGCCAGCGGGTTCCTTTCACAACTCCAAACGCACCGAAGGGCGGATGTGCCTTTTCACCGGCGGCCAGCTTCACTATTTAAGCGTGGAAACGGCGGAGCTCGGAAAAGGGCCGGCGATTGCGGCCACCACACCCGCAGCCGCTTCCCGGTCCGCCGCACCAGGCATCGCGACAACAACACCGCCTGTAGCCATCCCGCCGCCTCAAACCTCGCTCACGCCCATCAACCGGCTGCCTCCTGGATTCACGGCACCTGCCACAGCCCCGGCGCCGGCCGCTCCGACCGTCGCTTCCGGCGCTCACATGATGACCCAAGCGGTCGGCGGCCAAAGTGGAAAGAGTTTTTCCGAAACGCAGCCGGAAGGCGGAATCCTCATCGGACTGGACGTCTGGAAAGGCACCTACTACCGGTCTCTGATCATCGGGGGAATCCGCGGCATTTACGAAACGAACAAAGGTCGTGTGCGGGGCCAGATCTTCGGCCAGGGAAGCGGCGACCCCGATCTGACAATGATGGCCCGGGACGGATCGGGTATCATTCGCGTAGAGGCCATGGACGATAAACAGCAAGTCGTGGCCTTTCGCGTCGGCTTTGCCAACGGCGAGTTCAGCCAATGGATCGGACGGGATATTGACAAAAACGTTCCACTGAATCGTTTGCCAAGGGGTATCGAATCCAAACACCTCGACACCCATAAACCCGCCATCGGCATCTTCGGCGGTGCCGACGGGACGCTCTACCACTTCGGGTTGATTTACTGAGGCGACTGCTGATCAGTGACTACTGATCTCTATTCCCTTCCTCCCCATCAATTCGCCAACACCTGCTGCACCGCGGCGATGAGCGAGTCACTGCGATACGGCTTCTGCAAATACTCCGCCTTGTTCGCCGAGAGCGTCTCCGGCGAGACCGATTCGCGGCAGTGGCCGGACACGAAGAGGATGTGCAGGTTCGGGACCATCTCCACGAGCATTTCCGCGAGTTGCACGCCATTGATCCGGGGCATGACCACATCGGTGATCAGCGCGTTGATCTCGTTGACGTGTTTTTTCGCCAGGACGATGGCGTCCTCGGCGTTCGAAGCCGGCAACACCTTGTAACCCCTGCCTTCGAGCATGAGCACGGCCAGCTCGCGGATCTCGTCTTCGTCTTCGACCAGCAGCAACGTTTCGCCACCCGCGGTCGTCGCGACGGGCGCGACCTTTTCCGCTTCCGCGGTTTCCACCGGCTCATCGGGCAGTGGCAGGAAAATCCGGAACGTGGTGCCCACGCCGACCGTGCTCTCGACCTCGAGAAAGCCGCCCGATTGCCGCACAATGCCGAAGACCGTGGCCAGACCGAGCCCGGTGCCGCGTCCGGCGGGCTTGGTCGTAAAGAAAGGCTCGAAAATCCGTGTTTTCGTCTCGGCATCCATGCCGCAGCCGGAATCGCCGACCCGCAGTTCCACCCAATCCCTACCGGCAGCGCTATGGCGCAATTGGGTCTCGGGATCCACATTGGCCCGCAGGGTGGACATGGTGAGGGTGCCTTCCCCGTTCATGGCATCGCGGCCATTGACCGCCAGGTTCACCAGCACCTGTTGCAACTGGTTGTTGTTGCCCACGATCTTGGGCAAATCCTTGGCCAGATTCAGGTTGACCTTGATATTCACCCCGATAAGCCGCTTCACCAGCATGGCCGTCTCCTCCACGCATTCGTTCAGGCTCAGGGCCTCGACGGTGCGGACTTCGTTGCGGCTGAAGGTGAGCAACGGCCGGGTGAGCCCCGCGGCGCTTTCCCCCGCCTTCCAGATCGTCCGCAGGAATTGCATGGCCTCGTGATCCGGCCGGATGTGCTGCATGGCGCACTCCGCGCCACCCAGGATGACGGTGAGCAGGTTATTGAAATCGTGCGCGATGGAGCCGGCGAATTTTCCCAAGGCATCCATCTTCTGGGCCTGCTGGAGTTCGCGCTCGGCCTTGGCCCGCTGCTCCATTTCCTCGCGCAGGGCTTTGTTCGCCCGCCAGAGTTCCACGGTGCGGGCGTGCACTTTGAGTTCGAGGCTTTCCTGGGCCAGCTTCAGCTTTTCCTCGGCGCGCTGGCGGGCTTCGATCATCTGGTTCAAGGCCTCGGCCAACGGACGAAATTCGGCGGCCATTTTGCCCGACGCACGATGCCGGGCGCGGCCATTCTTCACCGCCAGAGCCACTTCCACCAAGTGCGCCACCGGGACCCTCATGCTCCGGCCGGCCCGAATGCACGTCGCCACGGCTGCCACCAAGGCGCCCAAGGCAAGAACGATGAGCAGCCATTCCCGCCAGGCCCCGGCCGACCCCAAGGGCAACGAATGCGCCACCGTAATGATCAGGATCAAACAGGCTACCAGGGCTCCAAAGGGCAGCGCCAAGCTCCGCCATAAAAAGAGCGTCGGGGTTTGACTATCGCGCATAGCCCCACTTGCGAAAGCAGATTGCGGGCGCAATGGGCCATTTTCTCACACTTGCTGCATTTTATAACCCGCCGAACGGAAAGGGATTCCGCCGTCCTTCCACCCACCACCGCGCTCGACCCAGCCTATCCTGTAGGCATTTTCAAAATAGCCACATATCAGAAACGATAATAATAAGACACCCATCAGTCTCAAATTCGCAAAAATACTAATCTCGGCGGACCCATGCGCCGCAGCCGGGCATGGGGAACGCAGACGACCTCGGCAGCATTTGTCCCATTCTTCCCTCGGGGCCTGTCGAGATGAGAATGAGAGACCCCGAAAGCCCAAAACCGGCAAAACTCACTCACTGTACCCATAGAAATCAGACCCCCCCCCCCGGCGCAGCGAGGGCATCAGGCCAAAGCCCGAACGAAATGTAAGTGATTCTGCGCGATTCCCATTGCGCGGCACGCCCTTTGCAATTAATCGTCTCGGCCTTCGTTCCCTGCGAGGCCTCATCCCCCGTCATATTACTCTGCATGTTTAAACGCATCCCTTTCGACAAAGTTCATTGGACGACCAGCAGTTTCCTCATCGGTACGCTGTTCCTGACGCTGACTGCCGTTCCCGCCTACATCTGGCATTTCGGCCTCGACTGGTTCCAGATCGCTTTGTTCTTCGTGATGCTCAGCGCCTGTGGATTCTCCATTACGCTCGGCTATCATCGTATGTTTTCGCACCTTGCCTTCCAAGGGCATTGGCTGGTGCGGGGCCTGGTGCTCTTCTTCGGTGCAGGCGCGTTTGAAAATTCCGCGCTCATGTGGTCCTGCGAACATCGCACGCACCACAAGCACGTCGACCACGACGAAGACCCCTACGACGTCACCAAGGGCCTGTTCCATGCGCACGTCGGCTGGCTCATGTTCAAGCTCAAGACGGACCCGACTTACGAGAACGTGCCCGACCTGAGGAAGGACTGGATGGTCATGCTCCAGCACAAGTATGTCCACTTGATGGCCGTCTTCGTGGCCTTCATTCTCCCCGCCGCACTCGGCTACGCCTGGGGTGGCTGGCGCTCGGCGCTCGGCGCCTTCCTCATCGCTGGCGTCGCCCGCGTCGTCTTCCTCCAGCACTGCACTTTCTGCATCAACTCGCTCTGCCACTACATCGGCAAGCGCCCGTACTCCTCCCGCTGCACCGCGCGTGATTCCTGGATCATGGCCGTCGTCACCTTCGGCGAGGGCTATCACAATTATCATCACGAATTTCAGCACGACTATCGCAATGGCGTGAAGCCCTGGCAGTTCGATCCCACGAAGTGGATCATCTGGACACTGGGCGTGTTCGGCCTGGCCAAAAACCTGCGCCGCGTGCCGTCCGAGAAAATCCTCCTCGCCGAGCTGGCCGAAGCCCAGCGCCGCATGGAGACGAAGCTGGAGTGCCCGCACCTCACCGCCGCCGCTCGCGCCTACATGGCCACTGCTTATGCACGGCTCGAGGAGACCATGGCCGAGTGGGCGCAGTTCAAGGATGCGCAGATGGAAATCACCCGCGAGATGCTCGCCGAGCTCCGCGAAGAAGTCCGCCTCGCCGTCGAAAGCCTGCACCTGCGCGACCACGAGATCCCGGCGCAGGGAGCGGCGTAATAGGGACGCGGGTTTCCCCGGCCCTCGAGGGTGACGCCGAACGCCAAAACAGGCGCAGCCTGCACAGACGTATTGCGTTGTCGCCGGTCCCGTCATACGGTGGCGGCATGCAAACACTGGTTTTGCGCATTCCCGACGAGCTCGCAGCCGACATTGAGGCTGAGGCGCGACGCTTGAATACCACGAAATCCGAAGTGGCCCGGGCGCGCCTCGAGGCGGCGCGCACCATGGCTCCGGCCCCGGGAGCAGGATTCGAATTGATCAGCGATCTTGTCGGTGCGGAAACGGGTGGCCCGCAGGACATTAGCGCTCGGAAGAAGCATTACCTGAAGTCGACCGGCTACGGGCGTGAAAGAAGTCGTCGTTGATGCTGGATTCCTGGTAGCGCTTTGGCGCCGCGAGGATCAACACCACGCTTGGGCCGTGGCCGCCGCTCGGGCGAACCCACCAATCTGGGTGACATGTGAGGCCGTATTTTCGGAAGCAGAACATCTCTCGGCATCCATAGGTCGCGCGTGTTTGCGGACAGCCTGCCGGCGCGGGGCGCTGCGGATCGCACCGATCCTCGCCGAAGAGTTGCCCGCCGTACTCGACCTGCTGGAAAAATATGATGACGTGCCGATGAGCGTCGCAGACGCATGCGTGGTGCGATTGACGGAAGTGCTGCCGGATCCACTCGTGTTGACGACCGATGCCGATTTCAAAATCTACCGTCGTCATAGTCGAAAAGTGGTGCCTTGCCTCTTGCCGTGAGCTCGCTATTCGGTTCACCGCGCGGCCGAAAAAGAATAAGAACCAGAAAAGAAAATTGAGGCACGGAATTTCCCCTCCACTGAACCAGACGCAGGCCCCTATTCGGCTTGTCCCCGAAGAAGCAATCTGAAAACTACTCCCCCCATGGACCTGGATCTGCCCGCCGCGCTTCGCACGCACTTCGGCCACGCGGCTTTCCGCGAAGGACAGGAGGCGGTGGTGAGTGCGCTCCTCGCCGGGGATTCGGCCCTCGCCCTGTTCCCCACCGGCGCTGGCAAGTCGCTCTGCTATCAACTCCCGGCGGTGTTGCTCGACGGAACCGCGCTCATCGTTTCGCCGCTTATCGCCCTGATGAAAGACCAGGTCGACGCCCTCCGCGCACGGGGCATTGCCGCGGCGCGGCTGGATTCCAGTCTCACCGCCGAAGAAACCCAGCGCGTCTACGCCGATCTGCGCGCGGGCAACCTGAAACTGCTCTATGTGGCTCCGGAGCGGCTCTCGGGAGAAGCTTTCGTCGATCGGCTCCGCCGCGCCCGGATCTCGCTCATGGCCATTGACGAAGCGCATTGCATTTCCGAGTGGGGCCACAATTTCCGTCCGGAATATCTGCGGCTGGCGCGTGTCGTGGAAGAACTCGCGCTGCGGCCCGTGCTCGCCCTCACGGCGACGGCCACGCCGGAGGTGGCGCAGGATATCTGCCGCGCTTTTGGGATCGCCCGTGAGCGCCATGTGCAGACTTCCTTTCACCGGCCCAATCTCCATTTGCGCGTCACACCGTGCGCGGCCGGGGACCGGCTCGCGGTCCTGACCAAGCGGCTGGGCAACGCCAAAGTGCGGCCGGCGGTGGTCTACGTCACTTTCCAAAAAACCGCCGAGGAAGTCGCCGACCAACTCTGCGCCACAGGCCTTCGCGCGAAGGCCTACCATGCCGGCATGGACACGGAGGACCGGACCGCGGCGCAGGACGCCTTCATGCGCGGTGATTGCGAAGTGATCGTCGCGACGATCGCTTTCGGCATGGGCATCGACAAAGCGGACATCCGCAGCGTCATCCATTTCAATCTGCCCAAAACCCTCGAGAATTATCAGCAGGAAATCGGGCGGGCCGGCCGCGACGGGCAGCCTGCGCTCTGCGACTTGCTGGCCTGCGCCGATGATGCCGTACCGCTGGAAAACTTCACCCTGGGCGACACCCCGGAGCCCGCCGCGATCGAGGCACTGGTCCAACGGATGCTCGGCGCCGGTGAGGAATTTCACGTCAGCCGTTACGACCTCAGCCAGGAAACCGACATCCGCCCGCTCGTCGTCGAGACGGTCATCACCTATCTCGAACTCGATGGCCTTCTCCAGCCCACGCGCGCTTTTTATGAAAGCACGCAGGTGCAGTTTCTCCGCGCGGAAAGTGAGATCCTCACCGGACACACCGAGGAACGCCGGCGCTTTCTCTCGCGCCTTTTCGAAGCCGGAAGACGCGGACCGAAATATCTCACGCTCGAACTCGAAGCCGCCGCCCAAAAACTTGGCGAGCCGCGTGAGCGCATCGTCAAAGCGCTCACCTGGCTCGAAGAAACCGGCGCCATCTTGCAAAAGCCCGCCGGCTTGCGCCATGGCTTTCGCCTCTGCGGCGAGGCCGCCCAAGCTTCGCCCAGCGAAGTGGCTGTCCGGCTCGCCGGGCTCTTCGCCCAACGTGAAGAGCGCGACTTGCGACGCATGGCCGGTATTCTCGAATTCGCCTCCGCGCCCGGTTGCATCACCCGCCGGCTGCTCGCCCACTTCGGCGAAACTCTCACCGGCGAAAAATGCGGCCACTGCCACTTCTGCCGCACTGGTGAACCCGCCGCGCAAGTCGCCCTGCCAGCTTCGCCAGTGCCGCCATTCACCGATTCCGACCGCGAGGAAATCCGCGAACTGATGTTCGAAGAAAATGCCGCACTCTCCACCCCGCGCGCCCTCACCCGCTATCTCTGCGGGCTGACCAGCCCCGCCACCACCCGCGCCAAACTCACCCGCCGCCCCGAGTTCAGCCGCTGGGCGGCAGTGCCTTTCCGCAAGGTTCTTGCAGAAGTGGAAAGTTGCTGGGAATAGGTACCGTCTGAAAGCCGCTCCACGGTCGAGGGATTTCGACAGGGGGTGACTACCGAACGGCGGGGGGCGTTTGGGAAACATGCCTGCCGGAAACCGGATACCAGCGATTTCAGGCAGACGAGCGGGCTGCACACGTTCATCCCCGCCAAGGCCCAACGGCGATTTCGCGGGCTTGCCCAAAGGCCCATTTGGGATTAAATCCCCAAACCCTCCGCCCCAGCCATGAAGCGCATTTCCCTCCTGCTTGCCTCGTTCGGTCTCCTCCTGGGGACGAGTGCCGTCAGTCGGGCTGGAGTGACGGCGGCGCAAACCGCTCCGCCCTCGTTTGCCACGGCGGTCAAACCACTGATCGAAGGCCATTGCCTGGATTGTCACGACGAGACCACCCACAAGGCGGGGCTGCGGCTCGACAACCTCACGGCCGATTTTCGCACGGAGAAAACGGCGGCGACGTGGACGCATGTCTTCGACAAGCTCCTCGCCGGCGAGATGCCGCCGAAAAAGGAGAAGCGTCCGCCGCAGCTCATGGTCAACGGAGCGCTCCAATTTCTCTACACCCAGCTTCGCGCCGCCTCGCTCGATCATCAGGTGAAGCAAGGACGCGTCGCCGTCCGCCGGCTGAATGCCACCGAGTACCAGGACACCGTCCGCGACCTCGTCGGCACGCAAGTCGTGCTCAAGGACATGCTCCCGGAGGACAACACCACCGCCGGCTTCGACAACGTCAGCAGCGGCCTCGATCTTTCCGCGACCCATTTCCTCCGCTACCAGGAAGCTGCCGCCAAGGCCGTGCTCTCGGCCATCCCGGTGTGTCCGCCCATCCCCTTCACCGAACAGCGCACCGGCCGGGAGATGACGGAGAAAGGCCCGAACTTCAAACAGACCCTCACCAAGAGCTGCAAGCTCGATGGCGACGCCCTCGTCATCTACAGCACCCTCCCACGCTACGGCCTCTGTGCCACGTCGGCGGTGGCTGCCGCCGGGCGCTACAAGATCACCATGTCCGCCTGCGCCGTGGGCGGGGAAAACAAGCCGATTCCCGTAGGTTACATGACCGTCGAATCCAGCGGTCGCGAGTCGCCAGTCCTAAAAGAGGTGCACGAGATTCCCGCCGGCCAGCCGAAGGTCATCGAGTTCGAAATCGATCTCGCCCGGCGCCAGCAATTCGTGGTCAACCTCCTCACCACCTGGGACATCCGGCATTTCAAGAAACCGATCGAGGAATATACCGGCCCGGGTCTCCGCGTGGACTGGTTGAAAATCGAAGGTCCGCTCGATGCCTTTCCTCCGGCGAGCTACAACAAGCTCTTCGCCGATGTGCCACTCAAGGCCCATTCCGTGGTCCAGGCGGAAAAAGACCACAAGCGTCTTCCCAATGTGGAAAACCGGCGCGCCGACACTTGGTATGCCGATCCGCTGGAACCGGATTCCGCCAAACCGAAGGAGGATGCCGAACGGCTGATCCGCAGTTTCCTTCCGCGCGCTTTCCGGCGTCCGGTAAGCGCGGAAGTGGAAAAGCACTACGTCGACAAGGTGCTGGCCAAGCTGGACGAGAAGTACTCGTTCTTCGACGCGATGATGTACGGCTACAAGCTCATCCTCTCGTCGCCGGATTTCCTGTTCCTGACGGACGATCCGCTCTCCGGGGCCACTGCCCAGGGCGACTTGACGACACCGCGGCTGGACGATTACCAGCTTGCGGAGCGGCTCTCCTATTTCCTCTGGTCGACGATGCCCGATGACGAACTGCTGGCCGTCGCCCGGACCGGCCAGTTGCACCAGCCCACGGTACTCTACGCGCAAGTGGAGCGGCTGCTGAACTCGCCGCGCGGCCATGCCTTCACGGAGAACTTCGCCGGCCAGTGGCTCGACCTGCGCAAGATCGATTTCACCATCCCGGACCCGGTTCTTTACAGCGACTTCGATCAATTGCTCCTTTGGTCGATGCCGCGCGAGACGCAGTTGTTTTTCGAAGAGGTGCTGCGCAAGAACGCGAGCATCACCACCTTCGTCGATTCGAACTGGGCGATGCTCAACGAACGGCTCGCGCTGCTCTATGGCATCCCGGGAGTCCAGGGGAACGATTTCCGCAAAGTGATGTTGCCGCAGAACAGCCATCGCGGCGGGGTCATGACCCAGGCGAGCATTTTGAAAGTGACGGCCGACGGCACGCGCACCTCGCCGGTGCTGCGCGGGAAATGGGTGCTCGACCGCATCCTCGGCGAGCCGCCCAATCCGCCGCCCCCGGACGTTCCGGCGATCGAGCCGGACATCCGCGGCGCCACGACCATCCGCGAACAACTCGACAAGCATCGCCACACCCCGGCCTGCGCGACCTGCCATACGCATATCGATCCACCCGGCTTCGCGCTGGAGAATTACGACCCGATCGGGAACTGGCGCACGACCTATCGCGTGACCGAACGGACGAAGGCTGGGATCGTGGACCTGCCGCGCAACACCGGCCGCCAGGTCTATTACGGCCCGGCGGTGGAACAAGGCGGCGAGACACCCGAGGGCAAGACCTTCAAGGACATCGATGATTATAAAAAGATCCTGCTGGCAGACAAAGACCAGCTCGCCCGCAGCTTGACCGAGAAGATGCTCATCTATGCAACCGGGGGCGACATCCAGTTTGCCGACCGCGAAGTCGTCGAGCAGATCGTCGCCCGCATTCGTCCCCGGAATTACGGTTTGCGCGATTTGATCCATGAAATCGTCGTCAGCCGGATATTCCTTGATAAGTAACGCCAACCGACCCGCTCTTTTTCTCAGTCTCAGTCTTAATCTTAATCTTAATCTTAATCTTAATCTTCTCCGGTTGGGGGTGGGGATTAAGAGTAAGATTAAGATTAAGAAAAAGAAGAAGTCACCCACGCAACCCATATGCCGACTCCTCGCATCGACCGCCGCACATTCCTCCAGGCCTCCGGTGTCCTCATCGGACTGCCGTTTCTCGAAGCGATGCTTCCCGCTCGCGGAGCCGAAGCCAGCCAGGACCCGACCCGCATGGTCCTTGTCGGCCAGCCATTGGGCATGTACGGGCCGAATTTCTTTCCGACGAAGGCCGGACGCGACTACGAGCCGAGCCGCTATCTCAAGCTGCTCCAGGCGCAGCGCGACCGGTTCACCGTCTTCTCCGGGATGTCCCATCGCTATGCCACCGGACACTTTGCCGAAGTGGGCATCTTCACCGGCGTGGCGCCGGAAATGATCCGTGACAAGGACATCAAGAACGCCATTTCGCTCGACCAGGAAGCGGCCTCGCACATCGGCAACCAGACGCGCTTTTCGTCATTGATCCTGGGCGGAGGCGACGTCGCCTGGAACCGGCGCGGCGTCCGTATCCCTTCCGAGCAACGGGCGACACGCGTCTTCCACCAACTCTTCATTGCCGGCACGCCGGATGAACAAGCGCGTGAATTGCAGCGGGTGAAAGATGGCCAGAGCATTCTCGACGACGTCGGTGACCAGATCAAAGCGCTGAATCGCAAGGTGGGCACCGGCGACCGCGACCGGCTGGATTTGTTCCTCACGGCGGTGCGCGAAGCGGAACAATCGCTGCAACAGGACGAGCACTGGAGCAAGACACCCAAGCCGAAGGTGGAATTTCAAACACCGACGAGCGATTTCGGCGGCCCGCAATTGGTCGAGCGTTCGCGGCAATGGTACAACATCGTCCATCTGGCGCTGCAGACCGATTCCACGCGAGTGATCTCGCTCTGGCTGGGCAGCCAGGAACGGCCGGACATCGAGGGGGTCACGCTGGGCCATCACGATGCGTCGCATCACGGCCAGGACCCGGCCAAGCTGGAGCAACTGGCCTTGATCGAGGAAGAGGAAGTGAAGCTGTTCGCCGAGTTTCTGGAGAAGATGAATGCTTCGAAGGAAGGGAGCCATAGCCTGCTCGACCGCACGGCGATTCTCTACACGAGCAATCTGGGCAATTCCTCGTCGCACGATAACAACAACCTGCCGATCGTGCTGGCGGGAGGCACCTTCAAGCATCAGGGCCACCTGGCCTACGATACCAAGAGCAACACGCTCCTCTCGAATCTCTATGTGCGGATGCTCCAGCATATGGGCGTGGAGGCGAAGTCGTTTGGGGCGAGTAACGGGGTCATCAGCGAGGTGTAGGTCCGGGTGCGGTCTGGGCCGAACGAGCGGTTCAGGCTGGATTGGCGGATAGGCCTTTCTTCGCGTTCTACGATTTCTTCGGTAACACCCGGCCTACCGATTTGCCGAATAGATCAAATCCGTCCAGTGCCAAAAGCAGGCGGCAGCGGCGATTGGGCTGCCGAGCATTAAGAAAATCAAGGGTTGTTGAGGCCCGAAGCAGATGAGGAGGATGGTGCTGAGCGAGGCCTGCAAGAACGAAGCCATGAACTGCCCGAGCACATGCCGTTCAATGGCCAGCAGGACCACCACCGCGCTGAGGAAATAAAGCAGCAAAACGAGCGGATTCAAAACCAGGCCGGAAAGCACGGCGACAGCTCTAAGGCCCGCGCACGTCGAGTCCGGAACGGAGAGCGGGCTTTCCAGCCCGCTGGATAAATGGGGAGTGCAGGCAGCGTGGCGACATCAGGGCAGGAGGCGGCGCGGGGCTACATAAGAAAAGCGGCAGCAGCGGGCGGGAAAGCCCGCTCTCCGTTTCGGAGTTCCGTTACGGTGTCGTATCCAGTGCGTTGCGCTCGATCGCATCGAACAGCACAAATTCCCCACCGCGAAGCTTCGCATGCAGCGGATTCTCCAGGATATAATTTCGGCACATCGCGAAATGCTCTTCGTGGCGAATCATTCGGTCCCAATAATTCTCCTGCCAGAGCGCACCCGATCGTCCCAATCGCCGATTGATTTCACGAGCGGTAAATCCTTTCCACGAACCGATCACTTTCTCGAGATGGTAAGGCGTGACGAGTCGAAAGAGTGCATGCACGTGATTCGGCATGACGACAAACGCTGCGAGGTGGTAGCGTTCGCCGTCGAAATGGCGCAATGCACGAGCAATCACCTCGGCTAGATTCCGATCCCGCAGCGCACAGGACCCGCTGCCGGCATCCAACCAAACGTCGATCCGCCGACTGAATAATTGGTGATACTCCTGCGCCGTGGTCGCATCCCAAGGTTCCGGATGCGAGTGCAGCCAGGTCGTTTTCACTTCGCGCCATTCATCGAGCTTTGCTTGAGGTAAAGCATCCGCCAGCCGCCAGGTTACGAAATAGAACACTTCGCCTTGTTGCCAATGCGGCAGGCGATGCGTGTGCCGGTGGATTTCCGCATGCGGATCGAAAAAGGGCGGCGGGCTGGAATGGCCTCCTTCCGTTTCGGATTCACGCTTCGACATCTTAGCCGGTGGTGTAGCTCTAACGTCCGCGCACGTCGAGTCCGGAACGGAGAGCGGGCTTTCCAGCCCGCTGCTGCCTCATTTCTTCCGTAGCGCCCGCACCACATCCTGCCCATATGCCGCCACGTTGCCCGCACACCCCATTGATCCAGCGGGCTGGAAAGCCCGCTCTCCGTTTCGGAGTTCTCCTTCGATGATCCTCTTTACCCCGGCAATCGCACACTCTGCGGATACCGCACGTGGTTCTCCGGGTCCCAGCGTTTCTTCAGGCCTTGAAGGCGCCGATAGTTCTCTTCGCCGTAATAGGCGGCCGGCCAATCCTGAAAGGCGAGGTCGGGGTAATTGGCATAGTGCGCGGTAACTCCAGCCTGGGCGATGTGGTCGCGGATGCGGCCGATGGCGGCGCGCAGGGTGGAAGCGCGGAAGGGGGAATCCCAGTAAGCCTGGGCTTCGCCGAGATAGCCATAACTGCGGTGCGGATAGGCGGCGTCGGGGACGCTGCCCGGGCCGTCGGCGCCATGTGTAATGGTGCCACCCATGGTGTTGATCTGGAAGACGAGGCCGGGCTTGGTAAGGACTTCGTAGAAGATGCCCGGGAGCGCGCCGCGGATGTCGGCCAGGCCTTTGTAAAATCCGGCGCTGGTGTTTTTGAAAAACTCCGGGCCGGGGCCGCCGTAGTACCAAGGGAGCGATTTGGTGAGGGGGACGACCGGAGCGGCGGTGGCTTTGGTGGTGTGCGCGGTGAGGCTTTTGCGGAACGCGGCGACGCCTTTGTCCTCGGCGGAGCCGATGGTGGTGAGGAGGATGGTGACCTGGCTGCCGTTCATGATCCAGGCGGAGAAGGCGTCATCGGGCAACGCGGCGGTGGCGTCGAACCAGGCTTCGAGCAGGGCGGTGGCGCGGGTTTCGTCGAGATGATAGGCGCGGAATTTCCACGAGGAAAAGGCGCGAGGCACGGGGCGCGTTTGCAGGGTGAGTTGGGTGACGATGCCGAAATGGCCGTTGCCGCCGCCGCGCGCGGCCCAGAGCAGGTCGGGGTCGCCGGCGGAATCGCGGACTGTGCCGGTGCCGTCGACCATGCGCAGGGAACGCAGATGGTCGCAGGTGAGGCCGAACTTGCGGGCAAACATGCCGTAACCGCCACCGAGGGTGAGTCCGGCGAGACCGACGGTGGCGCAGGAGCCGGCGGGAAGGAAGCGGCCCCGGGCGAGGAGATATTGGTTTACGTCGCGCAAGCGGCAGCCGGCCCCGGCGGTGAGCAGGCCGGTTTTTGCGTCGAGGTGAAGGTCGGAAATCGGGGAGACGTTGATGACGAGTCCGTCGTCGTTGAGGGAGAAGCCTTCGAAGGAATGTCCGCCGGATTTGATGGCGACGGGCCAGTTTTCGGCCTTCGCTTTTTGCAAGGCCTGCTGGACGCCGGCCTCGGTGGCGCAGAGGGCGATGGAGTTGGGACGGAGGAGGATGCCGGCGTTGTAGGTCTGGCGCGCGGCGGCGTAGCGCGGATCGGTGGACGTGAGGAAGATGACGTCTTCGGTCTGGCGCGGGGCCGGAGCGAGCGTCGGAGTCGAGGGGGAAGCGTGATGGGCCGATTCGCGGGCGCCGAGGAGGGTCTCGGCGAACAGGGCGGCGCCGGCCGCGGTCATGGAGGTGCGGAGGAAGGATCGGCGCGTCTGCGGCATGAGGCGGGAGAGTGGGGTTGAGGGGTGGGAGAGGCAACTTCCAATGAAGCGCGTCCTTCACGGAGGAGTTTGGGCACAAGGAACGATTTTAAACGCAGAGGTCGCAGAGAGATTGGAGAGGGCCGCAGAGGGATTTTTCGGCTCGAAAGGAGGTTCGATCTCGCGCGGAGGGTGTCTTCGGGAGATCGACGTCGCGCGCCCGCAGACACCCCCGCCTGCGAGATGGAATCTCGCTCCCAATGGCGTGCCCAAATAGAGAGTTTGTGTGAAAAGCCCGAAAAATCGAGTTTCGCCGACGAACTTTCGATGACTTACAAAAGTTCATCAATGACTTGCATA
>DASYAY010000103.1:0-16568 GCA_036501065.1 Chthoniobacter sp.
TCCGCCATGAAGGCCACCTTGCACCGGTTTTGGGATCACCCACCGCTGGTCCTCAGCCTCATCGGTCGGCCCTGGTTACAGCTTCAACTAAACACTTCGCCCAAAATGCACGTGTCATCTTAATTTAGAAAGATGGTATGAATCGCGCCCGACAACTCGGTTTTCCGCTGGATAAACTGGTGTGGGACCGCAAAACGGCCTCCGCCGCGCGTTAAAAACTCCCGCATCGAAGCGGGAGCGATCTGCGAGTCGTCCCGCAGATCGCTCGCGCCTGGCTGGATCGAAATCCGAGAGAGCGAACTTAGAAAGTCGGCTCCATGAGCCCAAAGCCGCCTTCCTTGCGGCGGTAGAGAATGTTCACTTTCTCGGTTTTGGCATTGAGAAAAACGACGAACTGCCGGGCGGACATCTCGATTTGCAATACGGCCTCGTCGACATACATCGGCTTCACCGGGTAGCGTTCGGTCTTGATGACCTCGGGTTCGGCTTCCTCGGTTTCATGGAAGGCCGCGCCCACTTGGAGGACCTGTTCCTCGATGTGGCGGATCGATTGCCCACGGGGGCGATGGGTGCGGAGAATCTTCGTCTTGTACTTGCGCATCTGCTGCGCGATCTTCGCAACCACGGCATCGATCGCCGCGTACATATCGTCGGTCTCGTTGCTCGCTTCGATCGTGATGTGGTTCGTACAGTGAAGAATGATCTCCGCAAAATGCCGGTGCTTTTCGACGTCGAGGATCACGTGGGCCTCAATGATCCGCGGGTAGTCGAGATGCAGGTGCTCGATCCGGGACGTCGCGTAGTCTTTGATCGCTTCGGTGACACTGACGTGGCGTCCAGTGACTTTGACCGGCACGTTGACATTGGCAGTTTGCATGTGTGTATGTCTCCTTTGTTTTGGGGTTACATTTGAAAGGTTTCGCCGAGGTAAACACGGCGCGCCGTCGGATCGGTGACGAGAAAATCCTTGGTTCCCTGGACCAGCACCCGGCCCTCGTGGACGATATAGGCCCGGTCCACGATGTTGAGGGTCTCGCGCACGTTGTGGTCGGTGATGACAATCGCCAGGCCGGAGTCGCCGAGGTTCTTGATGATCTGCTGGACGTCGTAGACGGCAATCGGATCCACGCCGCTGAACGGTTCGTCGAGCATCAACAAGCTCGGCTTTGTCACGAGCGAACGGGCGATGGTCAACCGGCGCTTTTCACCGCCGGAGAGGGTGAGAGCCATTTGTTTGGCCACGTGCTCGATACCGAACTGGTTGAGCAGTTCCTCGCACCGGTGCTTGCGCTCTTTTTTGTTGAGCTTCTGGGTTTCGAGAATGGCCAGGAGATTTTCCTCCACGGTGAGTTTCCGAAAGATGGATTCTTCCTGGGGAAGATATCCCATGCCCAACCGGGCCCGCCGATACATCGGATATTCGGTCACGTCTTTTTCCTCGAAAAAGACCCGTCCGCTATTCGGCCGCACGAGCCCGACCACCATGTAAAAGCTGGTCGTTTTGCCCGCTCCGTTCGGTCCCAGCAGGCCGACGATTTCGCCGCTGTGGACGTTGATGTCGAATCCGTTGACCACGGCGCGCCCGCCATAGACCTTGACCAGCTTATCGGTGCGCAGGACCTGCTGACCAACCGTGGTCTTCTTCGTTTCAATCGTGATCATTGCGCACTACGGCTGCCGGAGTCCGGCGTGGAAGCGGGATGCGGAGTTGCCGGATGAGTTCCATCATCAGTTTTCGGAGTGCTGTCGTCGATGATGAATGTGCGGTGCGGTCCCTTGGCGGTCATATGCCCGTCCCGATTGAGCGTCATCACCGTGTAGGGAGCCGTGGCCACACACCGGTCATTCTCCTGGGTCACGTCGGGGCTGCCGTACATGACGACGTCTCCGGTGTTGGCATCGTAGGTCGCCCAATCGGAAAAACCGATCCCGTGTTTAATCTTGCCCGTATCCGCGTCCAGTTTGTCCTGGGTGATTTTGACCCGGTGGCCCTCGGTGCACACGGCGATGGCATGATCCAGGCCGCCGCCTCGCGGTGCGGGTGTCGCCTTGGCGGTGGTGCCATCCGCCTTTGGCGTGGCCGGCTTCGGGGTTGCCGGTTTCGGCGTCACTTTGGCGTTTTTCCCCGGCTTGTCGGTGTCCTCATGCTTCAAATAGGCCGTCAATTTGTCGCACCAAACGTTGAATTCCGGATCCTTCACCACGACCGTGCCGACGAACACGGCAACGTTGGCTCGCTGATCAAACGTCGCTTCCTGAGCATCGATGATCGTTGGCCCCTTGGGCTTTGCTTCCCCGGAATCGGGGGTCGTTCCCGGGCCAATGATCGTTCCGCCCGGCGTGCCAGGCGTGATGCTGGCGAGCCCCGGCGCGGCGGGGTTCGTTCCATTGACCGGGGCGGTCGTCACCGCCAATTGATTCTGCAAGGGAGTAAAGGTTTCGAGCTGCTTGAGCAGATCGTCTTGCGACAATGGCTTATCGCCAGCGTCCTGCGGGGTGTTCGGCGTGGCATTTTGCCCGAGCGCAGCACAGGTCACCACGGCCGCAGCGAGCAAGATGGGAAGTCGTTTCATGGATCAGTCTTTTTTGGGCGCGGGGGTCTTGGCACCGGCCGCGCCGGCAGTGTCCTCCGAGCGCCCCGTTTTGCTTTTCATATCGTAAATGATCATGTGCACGTTTCCGGAGAGCCCGCCCTGCTTGGTCACGGTGTTGAAGATCATGGCATCGCCGGTGAGTTCAAAGTCGTCGCGGTCGATCTTCACGTGATGCCGCGTGGTGATGATGTTCGTATCCGTGTTGAGATCCGAATTCGGCAGATCGATATCCATCTCGTGCTGTTGGTGCTGATCGAAGGTCTCGATCTGCATGTCTTGTAAATTGACGGTCGAATCGCCGGTGCGCGTCGCCACCCCGATTTTGAAATTCATCTGCCGATTTCCGTCCGAGGAAAAATACGGGACGAACATCTTGTAAGACGGGTGATCCTTGATCACCGGGATTTCCGTTTTCTTCTTCGGCGCGGGCGTTTCGTCCGGTCTGGGAGTCTTCGCTTTCTTGAACGGCTTGGGCGTTTTGCCCCCGTCGGCCGACGCCGACGGCGCCGTCGCAACGATCAAGCCGGTAACCACGATCAAACCGGTACAAAGCACCGAGACGGACTTAGCGAACAAGCTCATGAATGTGAATCGGCATCGTCGTCTGACCGCCCCGTTTTACTCTTCATATCGTAAATGATCATGTGCACGTTTCCAGACAGACCGCCTTGCTTGGTCACGGTGTTGAAGATCATCGCGTCACCGGTGAGTTCAAAATCGTCCCGATTAATCTTCACATGGTGCCGCGTGGTGATGACGTTGGTCTCCGTGTTGTAATCCGAGTTCGGCAGTTCGATGGCCATCTCATGCTCCTCGTGCTCATTAAAAGTCTCAATGTGCATGTTCTGCAAATTGACTTTATTGTCACCGGTGCGCGTCGCTACCCCGATTTTAAAATTCATCTGCCGTTTTCCGTCCGAGGAAAAATAGGGGACGGTCAGACCGGAGGCGGGATGCCCAGGGATCACCGGGATATCGTAGTGCTTCTTCGGCGCGGGCGTTTCGTCCGTTTTCGGAGTCTTCGCCTTTTTGGCTTTCCCGTTGTCGGCCGACGCGAACGGCGCCGTCGCAACGATCAAACTGGCACAGAGCACCGCGACGGACTTAGCGAACAAGCTCATGAATGTGACGTAATTGTTTCAACAATGTGGCCAATTGCGCGAGCGGAATTTGATTCGGGCCATCGGAGAACGCCTTTGAGGGATCTTCGTGCGTTTCTATGAAAATGCCATCACAACCTGCGGCGGCGGCGGCCCGGGCAAGGACCGGCGCGAGGACTCCGTCCCCAGTGGTCTTGTCTCCGCCGCCTCCCGGACGCTGGACGGAATGGGTGGCGTCGAAGACGACGGAATAACCAGCGTCACGGATCCAGTAGAGCGAACGCATGTCGGCCACGAGATTATTATAGCCGAAGGTGGCGCCGCGTTCCGTGAAAAAGAACTGATCGTTTCCGAAGGCGAGCAATTTGTCGGCGATGTTCTTCACGTCCCAAGGCGCGAGGAACTGTCCTTTCTTGACGTTGACGGTGCGCTTGGTTTCCGCGGCCGCCTGGATCAAATCCGTCTGGCGGCAGAGAAAGGCGGGAATTTGCAAAAGCTCGATGTATTCCGCGGCGATCTTCGCCTCCTCGGGAGAATGAACGTCGGTGGTCACCGGCACTCCCAATTCCTTGCCGATTTCGGCGAGAATCCGGCAACCGGCCCGAACATCGAGCCCGCGGAAAGACTTCCCCGAGCTGCGGTTGGCCTTGTCGTAGCTGGCCTTGAAAACGAATTGGATCCCGAGTTCGTCGGCAATCGTTTTGAGTTGGCGCGCCATCCGCCAGACAAAATCCTCGGACTCAATGACGCACGGGCCGAGAATGTAGAGTGGCTCGGGACCACCGAGGCGACACGGCCCCACCGAGATCAACGGACGCTGCACCGGCTCAGGCTCCGTAGCTCTTCGTGAAGCGCTTGCGACCTTCTTCCGGCGGCGGTTCCGGAGCTGGCGCTGGCGCCGGCGCGGCTTCGACCGCTCCTGCGGGAGCTTCGCCCTGGGTGACCGAGGCTGGCTCCTCCTCCTCGGGTGCCATCGATTCTCCGGGATGAAAGCCTTCAGTCCGTGAAACCACATGAACAAAGGCCAGTTCCATCTGCTCGAGGGCGCTGTCGATCACCTTCTGCTCCTCGGCGCTGAGATTGCCCGCGGTCTTCGCGCGGATGACGGAAAGCTGATCGATGAACATCTTGGCCAATGGGATATTCACCTGCGCCTGGCCGACCCGCGGATCCGTGATCTGTCCGAGACAAAGCGCGGCGTTCTGCGCCTGCATCATCACGAACTCGACGAAGATTTGGGTCATCTCGCCCGCTTCAGTGTTAGTTTGGACTTGAGCCATGAAGCCGACTCTACGCGTGGCTTTCCGTAGGTGCGAAGAAAATTTTCAGAGGCGCCGCGTCAGCGCCGCTTCGCTGCAGTTACCGCTCGACAGGTCCCAATGCACCCTTCCGTCGGGGGTGCGAGTGATCGCGCCTCGGCCGGAAAGCTCATCGGCGTCGACATCGGTCTGCAAACCGACCCTCGACACGGCATGGCGCTGGATGTAGAGAATCGAGCATGCCGCCGCCAATCGATGCCGCCGCCTTTGATCGCGCCACTGAGCCGGTGCTGAGGATTCTCGACCGCGATCAGGCGCGGAGGATTATCGATTTTCACGGCGACGAGGCTTTGCAGCAGCGCATCGAGGAACTCGCGGAAAAGGCCAACGAAGGCCAATTGACGGAAGAAGAATCCTCGGAATACCGCGGTTACGCCCAAGCGAACAGCTTCATCGCGGTGCTTCAAGCCAAAGCGCGCCAATTATTGGCGTCGTGATTGATCAAGACACGCGGCGGCAAGTGCGCCGGCGCGCTGGTGATCGCTGCGAGTATTGCCATTTGCCCGAGGCGCTATCCCCTGTCGCAAAGCTTCAAATCGAACACATTCTACCCAAAAAGCACGGCGGCGGGGATGATCTCGCAAACCTTGCGTTGGCCTGCATCGACTGCAATTTGCACAAGGGGACGAACTTGACGGGGATCGATCCAGCAACCGATCGTCTCGTCGTGCTTTTCAATCCACGAAATCAGCCGTGGGCCGAGCATTTCTCGTGGAGCGGGTGCCAGATTGTCGGCCTCTCAGCAATCGGAAGGGCGACAATTCGCGTCCTCGATATCAATTCTGCAGATCGCCTTCGCGTCAGATTGGCAAACTCTTAACCGTCTTCATTCCGGCCGGACGATGGTCGTGATGGCCGGCTGGGTGAAGTATTTGCGGGCCACGGCGCGGATCTGCTCGACGGTCAGTTCGGCGATCTGGCGGCGTTGCTCGAGGTGAAAATTGTAACCGAGGCCGTAAAGCTCGTTGAGGGCGGCCTGGAAGGCGAAAGCCTGGTTGCTCTGGTTGCGAATTTCCTGCTGGCCGATGCTTTTTTCCTTGGCGCGGGCGACTTCCTCCGTGGAGAGCCCATCGGCCGCGAGCTTGGAAATCTCGTCGAGCAGCGCGAGTTTCACCTCCTGGACCTTCTCTGGAGAAGTGCCGAGGTAAAAGCCAAACATCCCCCGGGCGAGACCGCTCATCTGGCTGCTGCCGACGAAGTAAGCCAAGCCCATTTCCTCGCGAATCCGCAGGAAAAGGCGCGAACCCAGGTCGCTGCAGGCCTCGTCGATGATCTCGAGCGCGGCGTTGTCGGGACTGAACAGATCGGTGCCGGGAAAACCCACCATGAGCACCGCTTGTTCCTTGTCCTTGAAGACTTCGATCTCGCGCGAAGCGGCCAAACTGGGCGGAGCGGCGATCGTGGCCAGCGCCGGCGCGCCGGACGGCAAGTCACCGAGCAACTCTTCGACCAGCGCCCGCACTTCTTCCGCCTGGACGTCGCCAAAGATGGCGAGCACGCCGTTGCGTCCCACCAAATGGGAGTCGCGAAATTGCCGCAAAACATCGGGCGTCAGGCGCGCCACCGACTCCGGGGTGCCCGAGCCACGCAAGCCGTAGGGATGATTGCCGAAAAGTTCGCTGCGGAGGAGATTTCGCGCGACCACGGTCATTTCTTCTTCCTCGGCCTTGATCGCGGCCAACTGGGCTTCCTTTTCCCGGGCGACGGCTTTCTCCGGCATGGTCGCGTTCTTCAGGACATCGGCGAGAATGGTCAGGCCGGCGCGGAAATCGGGCTGCATGACGCGCGCGGAAACACTGATGCTGTTGTTGCCGGCATCGCTGCCGATAACTCCGCCGAGTTCTTCAATTTCGTCGGCGATCTGGCCGGCGGTGCGCGTCTTCGTCCCCTTGAGCAGAACCTTCGATAGCAGGCGGGTGAGGCCATTGTTCTCGGCGGTTTCGGCGAGCAGACCCGCTTTGAAGGCGGCATTCATCGACACCAGGGGAAGCCGGTGATCTTCGCGAACGAGCAAACGGAGCCCGTTGGAAAGGTCAAACTTCTGGATTTCGCCGGCGGTCACGGAGACGGCGGCGGTTTGCTTTTGCTGGAGCGAGCCCAATGGATTCAACGACACCGTCGTCAGATTCCGGTCGACGAGGTAAGTGGCGATGGCGCGCTGAATGTCAGCCGAGTTCACTCGCTGGATCGCTTCCAGATAGTCGCGCGAGAAGTCGAGGTTGCGGGTCAGCAACCAGTTCGAACCGAGATCCGAGGCGCGGCCGCGCATGGTCGTGACGGCCTGGAGTTGATGGCTCAACGAGGCCTTCTTGGCCTTGGCCAGTTCCTGCGCCGTGACACCGGTGTCGCGCAAATGGGCGATCAGCCGCATTACTTCCGCTTCCACCTGCTCACGCTTTTCGGGGTCGAGAATGGCATCCACGCCAAAGAGTCCACCGTGGTTCAGCGCGTAACACCAAGCGTCGGCTGAATGGACGATGGCGAGGTCTTCCCGAAGGGACTTGTAAAAGTGCGAACTGCGCCCGCTGCCGAGCACCACCGCGGCGACATCGAGCGCCGGGATATCCGCATGGAAGGAAGACGGAATGTGCCAGGCCAAATGCAAACGGGTGAGTTCCGTGGCAAACTCCGCGTGGGAAACGCGCCGGCCCAATTGCGGCGGTTCCTGGGGAATGAAGACCGCGCGCAGGCCGCGGCGGGGATGCGGGGCAAAGAGTTCCTCGAGCTTCGCGTGGACGGCCTCGGCGTCGACATCTCCCACGACCACGAAGAAGAGATTATTCGGGGCGTAACGCGCCTTGTAATAGGCCATCACATCGTCCCGCTGCAGGCTGTCGAAGACATCGAGATATCCGATGACCGGGTGCCGGCAGGGATGCTCGCGGAAGGCCGTGGCGAACAGCAACTGGCTGCTCACGCGGTCCGGATCATCCATCCCCATGGCGAATTCGCGGCGGATGACTTCCTGTTCCTTGGCGAGTTCCTCGGCCGGGAGGGTGGAATTCATGACCGCGTCGGCGAGCAGGTCGAGCGCGACTGGAACTCCTTTGGCCGGGATGTCGATCCAATAAACCGTGCGCTCGAAAGAGGTGTAGGCGTTGATGTAGCCGCCGGCGTCCTGGATACTCTGGGCAAAAGCGCTGGCCCCGCGCGTCGGCGTGCCTTTGAAGAGCATGTGTTCGAGCAGATGCGAAAGGCCCGCCCCGAGGTGCTCGGTCTCATGGATACTGCCCGTTTCCACCCACGCCTGCACGCTGGCCACGGGGGCACTCCGGTCTTCCTGAACGATGATCTCCAGGCCATTCGGCAGCGTCCAGGTGCGCGCATTGACCGCCGGGTAGCTGATGCTTTTCGCGGCGTCTGGGCCGCTGGAATGAAATTTTGACGTCATGAACAACAGGATGGAACCAGCCGGCAAAACCGGCCGGCCAAATCAGCGCAGTTCTTCCGCGATTTCGCTGGAGGAGCGGCGCGAACGCACGGGCGATTTCTCCGGCAAAAACGGAACGACAAAGGCGTCGTGGAAATTGTAGCCTCCGCCAAAGTCTTCGATGGAATCGGTCTCGGTTTTGCCGAAGATGCCTTCGCGGATGAAGTTGTAGACCATCTCGCCGAAATCTTCGCAGCGGCGAATCCCCCAATACAGGAGGACGGTCGGCACCATGGGGCCAAACTCCTTCAAAGCGTACAACCGAATCCCCTCGAGCAACTGCTGGCCGGTAACGTGATCATCGGTGCCTTCCCGGGCCTTTTTCCGCTGCTTGACCGTGTACTCGAGCGCCTCGCGGAGAAAATGGTAGGCCTCGCGATCGTATCGGGAATCCCGTTGGACGATAAGATCAAGTTTTTCACCGAATTCGAGTTTCTGCATAGTAAGGTTGGCGCCATCAGGGAGGTGCCGGCAAACGCCTGCTGGCGTCAACCGGGGCGACGCCTACAGTACGTTCATCCGGTGAAAACGATTCACGCTCCCAGACTGCGCGCCGAAGCTAAGCACACTGCCGGGAACCGTCAACTGCTGGCGATAGTCGTTACCAGCTTGCTCCTTTGGCGATCCGCGGCTGCGGCCGTCCCGCTGCCTGCGCCCCCCTCGCCACAAGAGGAACTTCGCGCTGCGAAATTGATGGAAGCGGTCCTCTCCACCGGACAGACCAAGCCGGAGGATTGGCAAAAGCTGGAAGGTATTTATACGAACCTCGAAGCGAAATACCCGGACGCCGCGAGCATCAAGAACGGCCACGCGGAATTCCTCTGGTCGCGAGGCGAAGAACGTCGCGCCGTCGACACCTGGCTGGCTGCGGAAAAGCTCGACCCGAACAGCGGCGTGATCCTGGAACATCTCGGTGGAAGTTTCCTCGGCGCGGGTGAGGTGAAGAAGGCCGCGGCCTATTTTGTGCGCGCGATCCAGAGTGCCCCGGAAAACGCGGCCTACCATTTCAGCTATGCCAATGTGGCCTTCCTGTTTCGGCACGAATTGCACGATGCCGCGCATCCCGATTCCGACGCGATGGCCGACGAGGCGATGAAGCATTTTGCGGAAGCGGCACGGTTGCAACCGCACAACGCGGAATATGCGCGCGCCTTCGCCGAGACGTTCTACATCCTCACCAAGCCGGACTGGCAGACGGCGCTCCGGGCGTGGCAGCACTTTTATGAGGTGTCGCCGCAGAAGGATTTCGCCTTGGTCAACCTGGCGCGCGTGCAATTGAAGCTCGGCCAAAAAGCGGAAGCGCGGGCCAGTCTGGAAGGAGTCCAGGGGCCGGAATACAGAGGGATCAAGGAGCGATTGAGCCAGCGGGCGGCGGAAGAATTAAATTATTAATTGAGCAGCTTTGGAATCTCCAAAATGGTCTTTCCAGAGTAATTTCCGCGATTTTCCCCTCGGGGAACTCCCTGACAGCCGCCTCCGGAAAATTCTCCGAAACCGGCCATTGACGATTGTTCCTTCCCCCCCTACGCTGGCAGCCCACTTACCAAATTTTACCAACCATCAGCCCAAGGGAAATTCACAATGCCTGAAGTCATCGTTCGTAAAGGAGAGCCTATCGATCGCGCTCTCAAACGCTTGAAGAGCAAACTCGACGCCGAAGGGATCATGGACGAGGTCCGCCGACTCCGCGCTTTTGAGACGCCGACGCAGAAATCGCGTCGCAAGGCCAAGGCCAACGCGAAACGCGCGAAAGCGAAGTTCCGCTTCAATACGGGGAACTAAACTCTCCGGGCGATTCGCCCGCCTGCTTCGATTTTATCAAACAGCCAACTCGCAAGAGTTGGCTGTTTTGTTTTCTGCGTCAGGCGTCGCACTCACACACAACGCGAAATCCCACGTCGTTGGATAAATAGTCGGGCAGGTTGAAATTGCGCGCCGTTGTTCGCAGGTTCGAAGCTTTGGATTTCCAGCTGCCGCCGCGGTAGACACGCTTTGCCCCATTCGTCGGACCGCGCGGATTGACGCACTCCTTGCCCTTGTAGTTCTGGAAATAGTCCAGGCACCACTCGAAGACGTTTCCCGCCATGTCCTCGATACCGAAAGGACTGGCCCCGCGAGGATAGCTGCCCACGGGTGAAGATTCGGCAAAGCCGTCGTCGATCACCGTGTCGCGCCAGGCGAAGTTGGTTTGCTTGTCGGCAAAGTTTGCCAGGTTGCCGCCATCCAGTTTTTCCCCCCAGGGGAACGCCCGGCCGTCCATGCCGCGCGCCGCGTATTCCCATTCCGCTTCCGTGGGGAGACGATATTTTTTCCCCTCCTTGGAAGTGAGCCATTGGCAGAATTTCATGGCGTCCTTGCTGCTGACATACACCGCCGGGTGATTGTCATCCGCCCAGGGAGCCCGCTTGGTCTTGTGGGTCAGGTCGAACTTTTCGTACTGCGCGTTGGTGATCGGGAACCGCGAAATGTAAAAGCAGCTCACGGAAGTTTGGGTCACGGGCTGTTCATGCGGCGCGGCGTCGCGGGCCGTGCTGCCCATGAAGAACATTCCCGTCGGCACGAGCAACATCTCGACCCCGGCGTTATTGCTGAAGTTGGGAAACTTTTGCCGTTCCTGGGCACGGGCCAGCGGCGAGGTATTGATGGTTTCCTTCGCGCTCGTGGCGACGACGGGAGATTCGGTCTTTTTGGCGGGCGCGGCGGCCGCCGGAGCCGCTGCCGGCCTGGTCGGCCTGGCCATCGGCGCCGGCGCCACGGCCGTGCGGGAAGCGGCCGGCGCGAGGGGAGGCGGCGGCATGCCAGCGACTTCATCGAGATACTCATCGATCAAGTCTTCGGCCTCGCCTCCGGTGAGACCGAGGCTTTCCCCCATGTTGCACATGGCGTCGCGCTGGTCATCGGTCATTTCGTCGCCATCGATACACAGACGGGACAACCGCAACATCCGGCGAAATTCGGTAGTCGGATCGCGGTGACCCGCTTCGGCCTGGGCGGCAGCTTGCGCCGCAGTCGCCGAGATCGCGGAGGGCGCGACCATCATGGTCGCGGCCACACGTTCAGCTCCGACCCGGGCCAGCTCCGCATTCACGGCAGCCTGCATATCGTCGCGGGTGAGACCGAGGACACGTCCCCGCTCGTACAGACGGTTCTCGTCCTCCTCGCGCAGCTTGTTTTCACCAAGGGCAAACGCCAGGAGCTTTTTGAACTCCCCCAAGGCTTCCGCGACGATCTGCGTATGCAAGAGAAGGTCGAACTCCGCACGCACCGTGGGATCGAGCAGCTTCGTCCGCGCTTCGGCCAGGTAGGCCGGCGCTTCGTCCAGACCGGCGCGCAGCAATTGCGAAATCGGATTGCTCGGCTGGTTCTTGAGCGGCAATTTCTTCTGCCACCAAATCAGCAACTGCCGGCAGTTTTCCTCAATCTGTTCCGCACTCGGATTGGAATCGAGGGTCAGACAAAGCCGGCCGTAAAGGTCTTCGGAATTGTAATTCTTCCAACCGTCCCAGCGTAGGGGGTTGTCGGGAATTGGATTCGGAAGCGCCACGAGCGAAAGTTGAAATCAAGGAGGCGGTTCAGACAACCTTGATTTGCAACAAATCCGCCGTCGCGGTTTCGATTTCGCTCTCCGAGAGGCCGGTATTGCGGGCGATCTGCACCCGGTTCTGCCTTCCGTAGGCATCCACGATAACCTCCAGCACCTGGTTTTCGTTGTAGCTGTAAGTGAGTTCGACGGGCGAACCCTTTGGCAGGAACGGCGGCAACTCGATGTCGCAAATCCCCAGCGGCGTGCATTCACCCGGCACCGTGCTTTCCCCTTCCACCACGCGGACAATGGCGTTCTTCATGTTCGCCTTGGCCGTGCCGAAGGAATTCTTCGTCTCCACGGGCACTGGCGTCATTTTCCGGATCATGGGGAAGACGTATTCCTCGACTTTGCCGTCGTCCCAGAGGACCACGCCCAGGGTGTGCGTGGTGATGTTCGTGACCTTGATCAGGGATCCGTCGTCGCTCGAAAACTGGTCGCGCACTTCCTGCGGGAGGACACGCTCGCCGAGTTTGTCCTCCTCATTGAGCAACGAAAGAACGCCCTGGACCGCGGCGCCGATGGCCACGGCTTCGTCCGGGCTGACATCGTCGGCCACCTGGACATTGGAAATATTTTTGATCATGTCGCGCACGGAAGGCATGCGCGTCATACCTCCGGTGAGCAGGATGCGATCGATCTGCGTCCAATTGAGCTTCGCTTCCTGCATGACGATTTCGCAAATCGTCTTGCACTTTTCGAGCAGGTGGCGACAGCGGTTCTCGTAGTCTTCGCGGGTCAGATCGAGCTTCACGCTCTTGCCATTGTAGCTGTGGACGATGGTCGTGCGGGTGCGGCTGGAAAGCTGGATCTTGGCGGTCAACGCGCGATTGTAGAGGTCCTGGTAGCTCTGCAAATCGAGAAGCGGATTCTCGCCATGAATCTTATCGAATTCATCGGCCACCCAATTGACGATGATATCATCCCAGTCCTTGCCCCCCAGCCGATGGTCGCCATTGCTGGCCATCATGCGGATGTGATGGCTTTCGATCTTCATGATGGTGACGTCGAAGGTGCCGCCGCCAAGGTCGAAAACAAACACCGTCTGGTCGGAATCCAGCTTGTCCAAGCCGTAGGCCAGCGCCGCCGCCGTCGGTTCGTTGATCACCTGGAGCACATTCAGGCCGGCGAGCTGCCCGGCGTGCAAGGTGGCGGTGCGCTCGGCGTCATTGAAATACGCCGGCACCGTGATCACCGCGTCCGTCACCGGCTCACCGAGGTACTTCTCCGCGTCGTTTTTCAGTTTTTTGACGATGAGCGCCGAGAGTTCTTCGGCGGAGTAGATCTTCCCGTTGAACTCGCGGTGGAACTGGGCCTTGCTCTTGCCCATCTCCCGCTTGACGAAATCGACGATTTTCTCCGGTTCGGCGACCGCGTTCTGCTTGGCCAGTGTGCCGACGATGGCGTTGGTGCCATCAAAAAGGATGACCGAAGGGGTGATGCGTTCGCTTTCCGAATTGGGGATAATCTGTGGCTTGCCGTAGGCGTCGATGTGGGCGATCGCACAGAAAGTCGTGCCGAGGTCAATGCCAACTGCTTTACGGGAGGAAGGTGCAGTTTCGGATGCGCTCATGAATGAGGGGTGAAATCGATATCACAAATTTGTCGCAGGATACGTGCCTTGCGCAGAAAAGCACTTACTTTTGACTGGCGGCGTTGGCAAGAGCGACCAGGAACCCTTCTTTCCACTTCTTGATAATGACTTCCTCGGCCCGGAGGACGCGGGTTTTCCAGACAAAACCGCGTTTCACCACTCGGACAATCTCGCCGTCGTCATCGGGATCCTCAGCCATTTCCACAGCCACGGCACGCTGCGTCTGTTTATCCAGTTTGCCTGATCCCACGGGCAACATTGAGACCTCGAGGCGGGCCAGCACCTCGATGACGAACTCACAGTTGTGCTCGATGTTCGTGTCCATGGTCTTGAGGCGCGCCGGGAGCCGTTCCGCGACCTCCGACGGCATCCTGACCGCATCGACCACCGCATCCTGCATCTGCCGGTGAATGGCCGTCAGATCGTCGTAGAGTGAAATTAGGTCACGAATGATCGGCTTTTGCACCGATTCCAGAAGAAAGCCGTCTTTGTATCCCTTCAACTCCTCGTGGAGGGCATCGAACATCCGCATGTTCACGCCGTTCTTTTGGTCGACGAGCCCCTGCAGTCCATGGATCAATGTCGGCAGATCGGAATAAGCCGTCGTCGTCTGGTCGTTGGTTTTGTCCAGCTTCTGCAAAACATTCGTGTTTTCCCCGGTCGCCCGAGTGACCGCCTCGAGCGCCATCACCAAAGGGCGCAGCATTTGGGGCACGCTGACGTAGGAACGTGCCATGCGTTCCTCGACGCGGCGCGCGACTTCCTGCTCTTTCTCCTCTTCCGCCCGCTTGGCCGCGGCATCCCGACCTTCGATATTTTGGGTAGCCTCTTCGGCAAGTCCACGCAACTGGGAGTCGAAATCGGCGTCCAGGTTAATCTCTTGTTGAGGCATACGCGCCAAAGGATTAGCGAAAACCACGCCAAGCCGCCCGTAATTTTCAGAATTGCCGCAATACGTGGAGAGACTTATCTAGAGCGGCCAAACAGGCTGTTGTCGTTCCGCAGTCAGTGTACACCATTCCCAAGAGAGAATTCTCAAAAATGCCGAGAATTCCGGCGCGGCGTTACGCCTGCCATGGGGGGATAATCAAGCCCCGTAAAACTCTCGAATGACCCGAGTCAGACCGGGGATGTCGTATTGACGGGCTTCCACATCGACTTTCAGCCCATTTTCCCGCATCGTCTTGGAGGTGATCGGGCCGATCGACGCGGTCTGAAGGCCGGCGGGCCAGGGCAGTTGAAGCGCGAGGAAATTCTCCACCGTCGAAGAACTGGTGAAAGTAATGAGGTCGGCCCCCTCCTCCCGAAAACGCGCCTGGGCCCCGCTCACATCTTCGGTCTCGGCGACCGTCCGGTAGGCGATGGCCTCGTCCACGATCGCGCCGAGCTTCGCCAGTTCCTTTGGCAACACGTCCCGGGATTGCTCGGCGCGGGCCAGCAGGATTTTTTGGTTCTCGATCGACCCGTCCTTCTGAAAAGCGCGGACCACTCCCTCAGCGACGAATTCCTCCGGCTGCAAATCGACATGGAGATGAAAATCGCGCACCCGCGCGGCGGTGGCGGGTCCGATCGCCGCGATGCGCACCCCGCCAATCTCCCGGGCGTCGTTGAAGATCTTGTAGAACATCTCGAAGAACGCGCTCACGCCATTCGGGCTGGTGAAGACCAGCCAGTCGTATTCATGCGCGGCCTGCACGAGTTGGCCGAACTCCAACAAATCCGCCGGGGGCACAATGCGGATGGTCGGCAACTCGAAAACGTCCGCGCCCAGGCGTCGGAGCGCCGTGCTCAAGCCGCCGGCCTGTTTGCGGGTGCGCGTGACGACGATCCGCTTGCCATACAACGGCCGGGTCTCGAACCAATTCAACGTGTCGCGCAACCCAACCACATTCCCGATCACCGCAACCGCCGGCGCCTTGAAGCCAATGGCTTCCACTTTCCCGGCGATGTCCGCCAAGGTCCCGCGGAGCGTTTGCTGACGCCCGGTCGTGCCCCAGCGAACGAGAGCGATGGGCGTCTGCGGAGCCGCCCCGTTTTCGATGAGGCGCGCCGTGATTACGCCGATCCGCTCCACGCCCATGAGCATGACTTTCGTTCCTGGCGTAGTCGCGAGTTGTTTGAAATCCAGCGAGCTTTCCGTCTTGGTCGGATCTTCGTGTCCGGTAAAAATGGTCACCTGCGCCGCGTGATCGCGATGAGTCACGGGGATGCCAGCATAGGCCGGGGCGGCAATCGCCGAGGTCACCCCGGGAACGATCTCGAAGCGGAGCCCGGCAGCCGCCAGCGCTTCCGCTTCCTCGCCTCCGCGCCCGAAGAGAAACGGATCGCCGCCTTTCAAACGCACCACGCGCTTGCCGGCCTTCGTCTTTTCCACCAGCAGCGCGTCGATTTCTTCCTGCTTCAAGGTGTGCTGCCCGGCTTTTTTTCCGGCATAAATGATTTCCGCGCCCACCGGCGCCCACGCGAGGATTTCCGGATTGCACAGGTAATCGTAGACCAAGACTTCGGCTTCCTGAACGACCTCCTTCACCTTGAGCGTCACCAGCCCAAGATCGCCCGGTCCCGCACCGGCGAGATAACAGATTCCTTGGCTATTGGACTTGGCGGCTTTCATAAAAGGGCGGACAAACTAAAGCCGCTGGGTTCGTCCGCCAAGCGGACATTTCGGAAGGCTTCGCCGCAAACATCCAACACCCAACATCCAATGCTCCGGCCACCTTTCCTCGAAACGGCCAGCCCGTCGCTTGCGTTTTGGAGTGCGGTGCTGCTGCACCGCTTTGGGAGGCCCTCCGAAAGCGGCGGAAAATCGCCGCACTTGTATGTTGAAGAGCGCTCTTTGTTCCTCGCTGGGCTTGTGCCTGGCGCGGGAGTAAAAAGAAACCGCCGCTGCGGGTAGCCACCACAGCGGCGGAGGCCGAAGAGTGAGCACGTGCCGCACTGGGACGAGC
>DASYAY010000104.1:0-24767 GCA_036501065.1 Chthoniobacter sp.
CGATCTTGTCGGGATTGATGCGGATGGTCTCGATGCGCGGGGCGTATTTGCTGAGTTCCTTGCGCGGCTGGGAGAGCGCGGCGTCCATGACGTCGAGCACTTTCATGCGGGCGTCGCGGGTGCGATAGATGGCCTCTTCCATGAGCTTGAGGCTGATGCCGGGAAGCTTGAGGTCGAGTTGGAAGCCGGTGACGCCGTCGCGGGTGCCGCAGAGCTTCCAGTCCATGTCGCCGAAGTGGTCTTCGCTGCCGATGATGTCGGTGAGAAGGTTGTAGCGTTCGAGCTGGCCGTCGGCGCGGAATTCGGTGACGAGACCGCAGGAAATACCGGCGACACTCTTCTTGAGAGGCACGCCGGCGTCGAGGAGCGCGAGAACGCCCGAACACACGGAAGCCATGGAAGTGGAACCATTCGATTCCATGACTTCGCTGCTCACGCGGATGGCGTAGGGGAATTTGTCCACCGGCGGAATGACCGGCTCGACGCTGCGCTCGGCGAGCGCGCCGTGGCCGATTTCGCGGCGTCCCGGGGAACCGGTGCGGCCGGTTTCACCGACGGAGAAGGGCGGGAAATTGTAGTGCAAGATGAAGCGCTTGACCGTTTCGCCGCCGGTGTAACCGTCGAGTTCCTGGGCTTCGTCGGACGGGGCGAGAGTGGCGAGGGCGACGGCCTGGGTTTCGCCGCGCTGGAAGAGCGCGGAACCGTGGGAGCGCGGGAGCAGGCCGACTTCGGCGCTGAGCGGACGAATGTCGTCCAGCCCGCGGCCATCGCAGCGGCTCTGTTTGTCGAGGATCGACACGCGGAAAGCCTTCTTTTGCAGATAGTCGAAAGCCTGGCTGATTTCGAACTTCGTGGCCTCGGGAAACTTGGCGACGATGGCGCCGGTGACTTCGGACTTGAGGGCGTCCACAGCCTTGCCGCGAGCGACTTTGCTCGGGGTGTAGAGGGCCGATTCAATGCGGTCGCCAGCGACGGCATAGGCGATTTCGAGCAGTTCGTCCTTCACGACGAAGAGCGGGGCCTGGCGCTTGGTCTTGCCGGCTTTCTGGGCGAGTTCGACCTGAGCGGCGACGATCTTGGCCACTTCCGCCTGGGCGAAATGGAGGGCGGCGATGAATTGATCCTCGGCCAGTTCTTTGGCCGCGCCTTCGATCATGATCACGTCGGTCGCATTGCCGACATAGACGAGGTCGAGATCGCTCGATTCGCGCTGGCTGTGAACGGGATTGGCGACAAATTGGCCGTTGATGCGGCCGACGCGCACGGCGCCGACGGGGCCGGCGAACGGAATGTCGCTGACCATGAGCGCGGCACTGGCGCCGTTGATGAAGAGGATGTCCGGATCATTCTCGCCGTCCGCGCTGAGGAGGACGCCGATGATCTGGGTGTCGTAGAGGTAGCCTTTGGGGAAAAGCGGACGGAGCGGGCGGTCCGTCATGCGGCAGGTGAGGATTTCCTTTTCGGAAGGACGTCCTTCGCGCTTGAAATAGCCGCCGGGGAATTTGCCGACCGCAGCCGCCTTCTCGCGGTAATCCACGGTGAGGGGGAAGAAATCCTGACCTTCCTTGACAGTGGTCGCGGAAACGGCGGAGACGAGGACGATGGTTTCGCCACTGCGGACGGTGACCGCGCCGTCGGCGAGCTTGGCGAGCTTGCCGGTTTCGATGATGGTGGGAGCGGCGCCGATGTGCGCCGTAACGTTATGGATACTCATTGCGTTTTTCTGAATGGCATCCGACACCGCATTCCAACGAAAGGTTCCCAGCCGCCAGAGGCGCCCCACGGATTCTTAATCCTAATCTTACTCTTAATCTTAATCCCCTGGGGTCCAGCACTTGGGCAAGGGATTAAGATTAAGATTAAGGATTAAGATTAAGAGGAGGGGGAGCAGGCTGCGGCCGGATCTTAAAGTGGAGAAACGGTGCCGGTTTGGCCTTTTATTTTTGGGGTTAATCCCGCACGGCCGAATTGCCGGCGGAAAGGGATGAAAGGGGGGTGAAAGAGTTCGCCCGCGATTGGATTCGCGGGCGAAACTTTTTCAAAATCCGAAGGGCTACTTTCGCAAGCCGAGTTTTTCGATCGCGGTCTTGTAGCGATCGGGCGAAGTCCGCTTGAGGTACTCGAGCAGCTTGCGCCGGCGGGCGACGAGGAGGAGAAGGCCGCGGCGGGAAGAATGGTCTTTGACGTGCGTCTTGAAATGCTCCGTGAGCTGGTTGATGCGCTGAGTCAGCAACGCGATCTGCACGTCGGCGCTACCCGTATCTTTCTCGTGCAACTGAAGCGCCTTGATGTCCTTGGTGTCTGTCATATCAAATTTTTTAAGTAGGGCCGCGCAGTATGGGGAGGAATTGGTTCTTGGCAAGTGAAGTTTTGCAGGTCGATGAAATTCATGGTGGGCGTGCCGGAGGCGCGGCGCCGTCGATTTTCCGGCTGGGGCCTAAAAGTGCGGATAGTACGCGAGGTAGCTGGTCCCTTCCAGCTCTTCGATCCGCATGCGGCGATTGCGGGCGCGCTCGCTCCAGCTCTCTGTAAATATGACCTCGCCGCGCTTTTCGTTGTAGCCATTGACGATGGAGGCGTGGGCGTAACCCTCTTTGGTCGGCCAAAGCTTCTGGTCGTTGAGGTCGGGTCTGGGCAATTCGAGCGCCGGATTTTCGGCGAAATTGCGGGCAAAGGCGGTGTGCAAATAATCGCGCTCCTGGCTCCAGCGCCGAAAAACAATCACCGGGAGGCCGGCGTCGATGCTGGCCTTGGCCTTGGCGAAATCGAATTTCGTGGTCTTGGGGAGGTGCGCTTCGGCGGTTTCGCCGGCGGCGTCGTAGGTTTCCTTGATCCTCGACCGGACGGTGCTGCCGAAATGAATGCCGGCGGCGGCGGCGTAATCCTCGGTATCGAGGCCGACCCCGAGATAACGCATGACCATGGCGAGGGTGGAAACGCCGCAGTAGGCGCGATCTCCCTGGGGAATCACGGGCACGGTTTCGATGATCCGATCGCCATCGGAGAGGGTGTGACTCTCGGCGGCGAAGGTCCGGGCGATCTCGTCTCTTTTCATCGCCCGACGCTCGGGGCTGAGGAGCTGGCTGGCGGCGTTTTCGTTGGGGAAGATGTTCAGTTTGACCAACTGGTCCTGATCCAGGGTCAAGCGGGAAGCGAGGTCGCCGTGACGGAAGACGCGCATCGGGGATTTGAGCAGGCCGAGGCCCAAGGTTACTTCGCGGCCTTTGTTGCCGGCGAGTTGCTCGAGACCGCTTTGCACGGAGGCAGCCACCTGGCGGTAAAGCGTGGTGAAAGCAGCGCCCTTGGTCTGCGCGACGCTGTGAGCTTCGGCATCGGGCACGTAGCCAAACCAGGCTCCGGAATCGAGAAAGACAATGGTGATCGAGGTCAAGCGGCCATCTTCGAACCAGCCCTGGATGGCCTGAGGCTGAACGCCGAAGATGGTGAGCGGGCCGCGGTAGCGGCGGCACATGCGGGTCTGGTTGGCCGGCGCGGGCGACCAGGCGGCGAGGAACTGCGGTGAAGTCCAGGTCGCGGATTTCGTGAGAAAGTCGGTCGGTGCAACCGAGGCGTCTTCGGCAAAAGCCGGCGCCGCCATGAACTCCGCCATCGCCAGGAAACCAAGCACGGCGAGCGCGCCAGAACGCAGGAGTCGATGCATGGGAAAACCTCAGCCGCGCTTGAATTCGACCACCACCACCACCGGGCGAGTCCGGCTGAAAGACAAAGTCATTGTCACCGCCTTGTACTTGAACGTTGCGCCTCCACCACCGGGCACCCCCGTGCCGGAATCGCCGGTAAAAGCGCGCATATTGGCCAGAACCTGCCCGGCGAGATCCGAAGCCCCACCCACCTTCTTATTTCCAACGAGAAAAAGCACCCGGAAGCTCTGGATCTGCCCATCCTTCTGCTGCGCGGTGACCTCATCCGCGGCGATGCCGAAGACAGCGGCCGATTCCTTGAGCTTGAGGGTGTCGCCATGAGCTTCCCAGTGGCCTTTCAGCCCGGACTTGGCATCCCACGAATCCGGATCGCTGGCAAAATCCTCGAAGTTCATCCCCGCCGCGCGAACAAACAGGTTCGGTGTGGTAATCGTCTGCGGAATCGCGCCGGCCGAAATGGCCAACAGCAACAGGCCGGCACCGGTGGCGAGGCATGTTTTCATTTTGGGTGGCCGCAAGTGTCCCCTCAATCCAAGGTCGCGGCAACCGGCAAATATACGCACCAAAGATCGGGACGCTTTTCCACGCGCGGCGTAAATCTTTGGCTGAAGAATTGGACCACGGATTACACGGATTACACGGATTTGCCCTCACGGCGCCATGGGCGTCTCGCCACGCCTCGGCTTCACGGATTGATTTCGCAGCGGAGGTTTTCAAATCCGTGCCCCCCTGCGGAATCCGTGGTCCGTGGTGTAGCATGTCGCAATTCATGGCACGAAGCGGTGTGTCTTCCCGGGGGTGTTACCCCCGGCTATTCTCCGTTCATCCCTCCGGGATGAGCCGATTACGCGTTACGTGTTGACGGTTCCCGTGTCCGATGGAGGCGGGTGTATCCTGTGCAGATCTGCCGTCCCTCCGGGACTGGTTGGCTCTTTGCGGAAAGTCCCAGCGGTCCGGGCCGGACTGGCGGAAAGCGCTGGGCTATTTTCGGAAGTCCCTGCGGGACTGCCGATTCGCTACATCATTTTCGGAACCGCTCCAGCTAATTGGGCCCCTCATCACCCTCCCAGGAAATTCCCTCCCCCCTTTGGCACCGAGCGTGCTTTTTGCATCGGCATGCTCACTTACGCCTATCAAGCCCGCGATGCTTCCGGAAAGATGGTTTCTGGCCTCCAGGAAGCCCTGAACGAAGACAACGCCGTCAATACGTTGATGAGCCGTGGCTTGATGGTGCTCTCGCTCCAACAGAAGGCCGGAGCGAAGATGGCGCCGAAGGGCAAAGTGACGGAGACGGACCTCGTCCTTTTCACCCGGCAGTTGGCGACGATGGTCGATGCCGGTCTGCCCCTGGTGAGCGGTCTGACGGCTCTCTACGAACAAGCGGATCCGAAACGCCAGGCGGGCTTGCGGCGGATCATCGGCGAAGTGAGTGCCCTCGTGCAGCAGGGCGATTCCTTTCACGAAGCGATCTCCAAGCACCCCCTCGTCTTTAACCGCCTCTACACGAGCATGGTGAAGGCGGGTGAATCGGGCGGCTTGCTCTCGGAAATTCTGGATCGGCTGGCGGCCTTCCTCGAGGCGGCCACGCGCCTGAAAAAGAAGGTCAAATCGGCCATGACCTATCCGGTCATCGTGCTCTGCATCGCCTTTTCCATTACCACCTTCCTCATCGTCAAGGTGGTGCCAGTCTTCGGTGAAATCTTTGCCGACTTCGGCGCGAATCTCCCCGCCCCGACCCAATTTCTCCTCGATGTCAGCACCTTTGTCCGCGGCAACTGGTACTACATCGTCGGCGCCATCGGCGGGACCATCTTCGGGGTGAAATCCTTTCTCAAAACCGAGCGCGGCCGTCAGGTTTGGGATACCTACAAGCTGAAGCTGCCGGTCTTCGGGCCGCTGGTGCACAAGATTTGCATGACCCGGTTCGCCCGGACCTTCGCCCAATTGATCCGCGCGGGTGTGCCGATTCTCGAAGTCATGTCGATCGTCGGTGATACCTCCGGCAATTACGTCGTCGAACAGGCGATCAAAAAGGTTTCCAGCGACATCGAAAGAGGCGACCACCTGGCGGCTTCGCTCTCCCGGGAAAAAATCTTTCCGCCGATGCTCGTCCGCATGGTCGGCGCCGGCGAACAAACCGGCAAGATCGATGCGATGCTGGAAAAAATGGCGGACTTCTGGGACGAAGAAATCGAGGCCGTCCTGAATGCGCTGACCTCGCTCATCGAGCCGATGCTGATCGTCTTTCTCGGTGTGATCGTCGGCGGCATCGTCATTGCGATGTTCCTCCCGATCTTCAAGCTGAACGACGTGGTTTCCTCGGCGAAGGGGTAAGAGTTTTTAAGCGACTGGCTGAAGTCGAGGGATTTTCCGAGAGCCGGCTTCTTCATCTGGCGGTGGAAGCGGTTACCGAAAAAGGAGCGCCCACGGCTCCGCTCGGGGAACCCGCGGATATTGGAGGTCCTTCGACTCCGCCCGTGCTTCCCCGCTCCGCTCAGGATGACAGACGTTGGTTTTCGGCGCTGGCGCTCGGGATGGCGCGCCACACTCTGGCGCTCGGGATGGCGCGACGAACGAAAAGGGGGAGTGCACCAGAACCCGCAGACCTTCCAAAAGCGGTGCAGCAGCAGTCCGGGCCGGACAGGCGTAGCACTCCAAGAACGCAAGCGCCGTTGCCCGATTTTTTCGAACAGAACGCAAGCGTCCTTGCCTGCTTTTCTCGAATAGAACGCCAGCGTCCTGGCGCGATTTTCGCGGATTCGCGAACCGGCGCTACGTCGCCGACTTCGTCAGGGTAAACTTCAGGGCGATCAAGAGGGCCCCGTAGACGACTCCGCCAAGGGCCGCCAGACGCCAACGGCCGTCCGATTTGCTCACCCAGGCGATCTGATCCCGCAGGGTGTAGGGCGTGCCGACCCAAAACATGGCGAAGACGGTCCAGACATAAACCAGGCCAACGAGGAATAACCGGGTCAGTTCGGGGCGCAAAAAAGCGGCTTCGAGCAAGGGTTCCGCGGCGAGGAGCACGAGCATGCCGAGCGCGCGAACGGCGAGGAATTCGTCCACATATTTCCAGGTCAAGACCCAGGCGATGGGAGTCAGAATGAGGACGGTGGGCCGCCAATTGGTGAATTCTCCCAAGTCCATCTTGGCGACGAGCAGGAAGAACCACAACGCCGCCAGAGTCACCAGTGCCACGCCCCACTTCCTCGAGCGCGGAAAACTGTGTAACCAGTTTTTCACGGCGGCGCCCTTTAAGAGCGCCAGTCCGTGGGTCACAATCAAAAGTGCGCCGACGAGAAGCAAAGCTGTCTCCAGCTTGAGGGAATAAATCATGAACGAGGGACGGAAAGAGAACCGGCATTCCGCCACCCGCTCAAGGTAAATTTTGCGAAGGCACGGATTGCGGGTTCCAGTGCGGCACTGCGGAAAGGCTCGAAATATCCACGCCGGAGGCGCCGGCGGCGTCCGCGAGAAGCGCGGGACCACTCTCAGCAGGGCTTCACGGTGAAGAGGGAGAACCCGCAGACCCGGCGGACCCGGTGGGGGCGGGCGTTCCGCTCGGCCCTTGGGGAGATTCCACGGAGATGAGGGTATTCCGGCTGGCCGCATGGAAGTCGAAGAAGAGGTCGTTCCAATGATCGCCGTGGGCCTGGGTGGGTAGAAGGTCGTTGACCGATCCGCTGTACATATTCACTTCGGAGACATAATTCTGGTCGCCGTCCTGGATGGCCCAGGTTTCCGACAAGGAGAGCGGAGTGCCTCCGGTGGTGGCGTCGCTCCAATTGGTGAGCGCGGTGAACGAAAGCGGCTGTTGGTTTTGGGTCACATCGCCCCAGATGGGCTGCCCCTGTTCCGGCAAGGGCAGAAAATTCACGAGGTAAGTGGGCTTGGTCGGATCGTGCAATTTGCGCGCGGCCGCGGGGCATTCAAAAAGCGGGGAGTAGTGATTGACGCCATCCGGAGCGATGGTGCTGGCGGTCCCGAGGTAGCTCTCGAGGAGCGCGGCCAATGAACCAGGTTGACCGGGAGTATAGACCGCACTTTGTTCGAAGGAGAGCGGGCCGGGCAGGGTTGCGTTGTGGTCATTGACGTAGGCGCTGACGCCCGCGCCGATCTGGCGAAGTTGACTCAGGCACTGGGCCGAATCCATGCGGCTGCGAACCATGCCCAGTACCGGGAAGAGGATCGCCACGAGAATCGCGATGATACTGATGACGAGGAGCAATTCAATGAGGGTGAAGGCGAGCCGCACGCGCGAGGATGGCGTTGAGCGGGGCGGCGAAGGGAACATGGGGGCGAAGTGGAGATACCAAGCCAGCTTCCGCGAAGGCCGGAAGACCGGGTAATTCAATCTCACTTCAGCGGCGAATCGCAACTTGTTTTACAGGGCGGCGACGGCCCGCGAGGAGTCCTGGACCGGGAGGCCGGTGGAAGCTTGCCCGTCGAGCATTGCTGGATCGCCATAGAGGGAGAATCCGGACGAACGCTGCACGGCGACCTCGAAAATCTCCCCGATGTGCCGTTCGCTCCCCTCAAAAATCACGATCTTGTTCCCCGGTGACCGGCCCATGAGCCTGGCCTCATTGGTCCGGCTCGGACCTTCGCAGAGAATCTCCACGCGATGCCCGACGAGGGCCTCGCCTTTGGCGATGGCGAGGGCATCGACGGTGCGCAGCAGGTCTTGATTGCGCTCCTCTTTCACCACCTCCGGAACTTGATCGGCCATCGCGGCGGCGGGCGTATCGCGGCGCGGCGAGTAGCGGAAGATGAAGGCGTTGTCGAAGCCGACGCGCTGCACCAAATCTCGTGAGGCGGCGTAATCCTCGTCGGTCTCGCCCGGGAAACCGACGATGACGTCGGTGGTGAGGGCGATGTCGGGCCGGGCCTCGCGCAATTTTTGCGTGAGGGTCAAGTAACGCTCGGCGGTGTAGGCGCGGTGCATCGCCTTCAAGATCCGATCCGAGCCGGATTGCATGGGCAGATGGACGTGCGGCATGAGCTTGGGCAACTCGGCAAAAGCTCGCACGAGGTCTTCGCGGAAACCGATGGGATGAGGCGAAGTGAAACGAAGCCGGCGAAGGCCGTCGACCGCGTGAACGGCTTCGAGGAGCTGGACGAAGGGGGATTTCCCGCCCTGCTTCTCAAATTCATGCCGGCCGTAGAGGTTGACGATCTGCCCGAGCAAAGTCACTTCCCGGACCCCGCGGGCGACGAGACCTTCGACCTCGCGGACGATCTCGCCGATCTGGCGGGAGCGTTCGGCGCCGCGGGTGCTCGGCACGATGCAAAAGGTGCAATGCATGTTGCAGCCTTGCATGATGGAGACAAAGGCAGTGGCCTGCCGTTCGGCGAGAACATGCTCGCGGATCGTTTCCTGGGAACCGGCTTCCTCCTCGACATCGACGATGGAAAAGCGCGCGTCATCCATCAAGTGCTCGCGCAAGGCGCGCTTTCTCTGGACGATTTGATCGACATACTCGGCCACGCGGTGAAATTTTTGGGTGCCGACGACGAGGTCGACATGCCCGATGTCCCGCGTGAGTTCCGCCCCGCGCGATTGCGCCATGCAGCCGAGGAAACCGAAGACCATTTCGGGTTTGTTGGCCCGCAAGCGGCCGAGCAAGCCCATTTTTCCAATGGCCTTTTGCTCCGCCATGTCGCGCACGCTGCAGGTATTGAGCAAAACGACGTCGGCCTCCTTCTCGCTGCCCGTCATCTCGTAACCGCGCTCGACGAGCATGCGCGCGACTTGCTCGGAGTCGCGTTCATTCATCTGGCAGCCGTATGTCTTGAGGAAAACCTTGGGCATTGAAAAGGGGCGGAAGGTAGCATCGAGACCGCTTCGCGCAAACATTCAAGATCGGGAGCGATGCACGTGCGGATCAGTCCGCGAGGGAAGGCGGATTAGCTTGGGCGGCGGACCGGAGTGGGGGCGCGGCCAAACCAATTCATCGCCCATGAATGCCATTGCCCTCCCTTGCCGGCCAACGTCGGCGCGGACGAAACCCATCCTCGCCCGTTCCATCGCCTCGTTGTTCGCCCCGGTTGCTCTCGCCCTCGCCACCGTAACCGTTCCCGGGTCCTCCGGCGCGGATGGTTCGGCGACACAGAACGGAGGGATCCTCACGGACACTTTGGGCGCGGCGGGTGATGGCTCCAACGTGACCACGACCACCTCAGGTTTCGCCATCCAGGCTCAGGGCACGAACTTCGGCGCGACGAACTTTAGCGGCGTCACCCAGATCCACGTGAACTTCGACTCCACCGGCCAGACCGCCGAATTCGATTCGGCCGCCTTTTCCTTCACCGCACCGGTGACGATCACCGGCGGTGCGGCCGACGACCAGGTGGTTATCGACGGAAACAACGCCATCACCTTCACCGGTGCAACCAGCACCTACGGCGGGGGCACCACCGTCAATGCCGGCCAGGTCATCTTCAACAACGCTTCCGCTCTCGGCACCGGGCCGGTCTCATTGGCAAATGGCACGGAACTGCGCGGAAGCGGCACCCCGGCCGGGGTGCATGAGTTATTTTTTGGGGGTGCATTCCGGGGGTGTTACCCCCGGCTACGGTCCGGCAAGCCTCCGGCTTGACCCGTGCGCACTTACTTTTTAGACGCCCTCTGAGAGCATCTCTCGAAAGTCATTTCTGTTTTGATGACCTACGGCTCCGCACCGCCGCCCCGCAGATATTGGAGGTTCTTCGGCTCCGCTCTCAGAATGACAGGCTGTCTTCGATCGCTTCGCGGAGGCGCTTCGTCCGAACCGGAAATTACTTTCGAGAGATGCTCTAAATTACTCCAAGGAGGGTAGCGCGGCGGGAAAAGCTGTAGCGTTTAATACTATAAAATAGTAACAGGATACGCCATTCACTTACACCTCGGTAAGATAACTCCCGATCGTTCGATCAAGGCGCTGTCGATCGTCGGAATATTCGCTTGTTGATAGCTAACAAACCTGTTACCCACCAATTGAAACCAGCCTGTTTGTGCGGGGGCGCGACGGCTGGCGGCTGCTCTACCGCTGATCGTGATGAGCAATAATCCTCCCCAGTTGGACCGGTCACTTTTTCGGACGCCGCCATCGCGCCGTTTCATCTTGCGGCGTTCCATCGCTTCCCTGCTCGGACCGGCCATCGCTGCGATCGCTTTATTGTCCACCGGGAATTCCGCCCAGGCCACGCTTACCGTCAGCGAGACGGGATTGGTGCTGACGCTGAACTTGAGTGGAAACGGCGACATCTGCAACTTGAGCACGCTAAGTTCGGGCGTCATTCAGGTAGGTGGGACGGGGTTCGCGATGGGCGATTTTTCCGGCATCACGCAGATCGATTTCAATTTCGGGGCGAAATCCCAAGAGGTCGTCTTCGACTCGACGAATACTTCTTTCAACGCACCGGTCTCCATCACCAGTAGCGGCATCGCGTCGAGCGACACCGTGGAGAAGAACGGCCCGAATGCCGTCACGTTCACGGTCGCGAATACCTACGCCTCCACGACCACGATCAATGGCGGCGTGCTCATCGCAAAAAACGGAGGCGCCCTCGGCAATTCCGCTGTCCTGCTGGAAAGCGGCGCGGAATTCCGCGCCAGCGGCACGCTCATCGTGCCGAACCAGATCGACTTTGCCACGACGGGCAGCGCCACGGTATCCACCAGCGGAACGCTGACCTTGAGTGACATCGCTTTCGGAAATGCCGGAAACGAGATTTTCGGGAGCGCCGGCAACACCGGCACGGTGGTGATCAATGCACTGACCAGTTCGCAGACCAACGGGAGTGCGACCATCGAGGTGGCCTACGGCACGCTGAAAAATGGCGGGGGCCTGAATACCTTCACGAGCACATCCGCCACTACCGTCGACGCCGGGGCGACGCTCAACGTGAACGACCAGAGCATGTCGATCCTCGCGCTGGCCGGCACGGGCAATGTGACGCTGGGCACCAAAGCGACGACCTCGCTCTTCCTCAATGCCGGCAATTTCGGCGGAGTGATCAGCGGGGCCGGCCAGGTAGCGCCCGGCGGCATGGAGGTGGTCCTCACGGGGAGCAACACCTACACCGGCGGAACGATCCTCAACAACGGCGACGTTCTCCAACTGGGCAACGGGGGAGCGACGGGGTCCATTGTCGGCAACGTGACCAACAACGGAGGAGACCTCATCTTTGATCGTAGCGGGAACTCTGCGTTCAGCGGAAAGATTACCGGGACCGGTTTGGTGACACAAAGCGGTGGCGGCGTGCTCACTTTGAGCGGCCAAAACTCCTATGCCGGTGGGACATCGATCACCGATGGCGTGATCAACACGAGCAACGCCAACGCCTTGGGCACCGGTGCCGTCACCTTGTCCGCGGGAACTGAGCTGCGTGCTTCGGGCACGTTCACTCTTACCAACCAGGTGACCTTCCCTGCGGGGCAAAGCGCCACGCTGTCGACGAACGGGACGTTGATCATCCATGGGCTGACGATTCCGGCGCATACCAACGCGATCTTCGGAAGCCCGGGCAACGCCGGCACGATTGTGCCCTCCGACGATATGGCCATCGACCCAACGGCCAGCGTCACCGTGGCCGACGGGACCCTGCGCAATGGTCTTGGCGGCTGGATGGATGTGATCACGAGTGGGGCCGCTACTACTACGGTCAATACCGGAGCGACACTCGACCTCAACGACGAGAGCCTCACGATCAATGGGCTTTTGGGAACGGGCTCGGTGAAACTGGGCGCCAGTGCCTCGACCGTCCTGACCTTGAACGCCACCAGCTTTGGTGGCGTCATCAGCGGCGCCGGCCAGGTGCTCCTCAGCGGTAACTCCGGTATCCTCACACTCACCGGGGCAAACACCTACACCGGCGGCACGACGATCAGCACTGGCTCGTCCATTTTTCTCGGCACTGGCGGAACGACCGGATCGATCGTCGGCAAGATCATCGACAATGGCCAGTTGTACGTCGATCGCAGCAACGCCGTAACCTTCTCCGGCGTCATTTCCGGCTCGGGAAACGTGCTCGTCGGGGGCGGAGGCACTGTGACTCTGAGCGGAAGCAATACCTACAGCGGCGGCACCACCGTCGGCAGCGGCGTCGTCAGCATCACCAACCCTGGCGCCCTGGGCACCGCCTCCGTCACTTTGTCCGCGGGAACGGAGTTACGCACTTCCGGCACGATCAACCTCACCGACGCCGTGAACTTTCCCGCGAGCCAAAGCGCCACGCTCTCCACTAGCGGGACTTTGACGCTCAACGGGATGCTCCTCCCCGCCAATTCGACTGCCAACTTTGGCAGTCCGGGCAATGCCGGCACGATCGTCGTCAGCAGTGATATGAGTATCGATCCCGCGGCGCGTGTCGTCGTGGCCTACGGTACGCTGCGCAACGGACCCGGCAATTGGCTGGATGAGATTACGGGCACAGTTTTCAGCACTACGGTCAATCCGGGAGCCACGCTCGACTTGAACGACCAAAGCCTCGAAGTTTTCGACCTCGCTGGCGGAGGTTCGGTGAAATTGGGCGTCAACCCTGCGACCGTTCTCACCATCCGTGGCGGCGGCATCCTTTTCGGTGGGGTGATCAGCGGCGCCGGCGGCATGGTCATCGCCACTAACACCGGCTCCCTCTTTCTCACGAACAACAGTACCTATACCGGCGGCACGACCATCAACAGCGGCACGATCCTGAACCTGGGCAGTTACACAACGAACGGATCGATCGTGGGCAATATCACCGACAATGGCCAACTGCAGTTCCTCCGTACCAGCGCGGTGACTTTCCCCGGCGTCATCTCCGGCTCGGGCTCTGTCGGCCAGTACGGCACCGCCTCGCTCACCCTCAGCGGAAATAATACTTACACCGGCGGCACCACCGTGGCCGAGGGGGTGCTCATCGTCACCAATTCCAATGCTGTGGGCACCCAAGGTGTCACCATGGGGTCCTTCCTTCTCGGCTTGAACCCGGAATTGCGCGGCAGCGGCACCGTCACCATCGCCGGTGGGGTCAGCTTTGCCCCGGGCGACACGTCGACCGTTTCCTCGACTGGCACACTCACCCTCGGACCGGTCCAGATTTCCGGCACCAACACCAATGCCGTTTTCGGCAGCGCCGGCCAAACCGGCACGATCGTCATCGCCGCCCCGTCCCTCCCCACCACCGTCAGCAGCTCCAGCACGGTGGTCGTAGCCTATGGCACGCTGCGCAATGGCGGCGGACTGAACTTACTCACCTCCCAAAGCACCTCCACCACTGTCGACGCTGGCGCCACCCTCAGCGTCAACGATCAGAGCATGGAGGTGAAGAATCTCCTGGGCGCTGGCTCGGTGACGCTGGGGACCAAAGCCGCCACCGTGCTAACTCTGGATACCGCAACTTTCAGCGGCGTGATCAGCGGAGCGGGCAGAGTCGAGGCGGACGGAGAGGTCGTGTTGACGGGAGCGAACACTTACACCGGCGGAACGACCCTCTTCCTGGGCACGGAAATCGAAATCGGCTCTGGGGGGACCACGGGTTCCCTCAGCGGCAACGTGGTCGACAACGGCACGCTGGTTTTCAACCGCAGCAACGCTTCGACCTATTCCGGCGCCATCACCGGCTCCGGCATGTTGACCAAGAACGGGAGCGGCGCGCTGACCTTGAGCGGCAACAACAGTAGCTTCACGGGCGTCACCACGGTCAACGGCGGTGTTTTGATCGTGACCAATTCCAACGCGGCCGGCACGCAAAGCGTGACCCTGGAACCCGGAGCCGAATTGCGGACCACCGGAACGATCAGCTTGCCCATTGTCCTCCGCTTTGCCGGAAACAATGCCGTCGTCTCGAGCAACGGCACGCTGGATCTGTTCGACATTTTCCTCACATCTTCTGGGATCAATGCCGTCTTTGGCAGTCCCGGCAACGCCGGGGTGATCGAGATCGAACCGGGGATCGAGTCCTACGACGCTGCGGACACGTTCGAGGTCGCTTACGGCACCCTGCGCAACGGCGCTCCCGCCTCCACCGGGGCACTGGGGGTCCTGACTGCTGGATTGGCCTCGACCAAGGTCGACGCCGGAGCGACCCTCAGCATCAATGACCAGAGCATGGAGGTGAAGAATCTCTTGGGCGCTGGCGCGTTGACCCTCGGGAGCAAAGCGACGACGGTTCTGACTTTGGATGCCGCGACTTTTAGCGGCGTGATCAGCGGAGCGGGCCAGGTGACGGCGACTGGGCAGGTCGTGCTCATGGGCACGAACACCTACACCGGCGGAACGACGATCAACACCGGGGCGGAAGTCGATGTGGGCTCCGGTGGGACCACCGGTTCCCTGAGCGGCAACGTGGTCGATAACGGCACGCTGGTTTTCAACCGCAGCAACAGCCTCACCTATTCCCGCGCCATCTCCGGCCCCGGCACCTTGATCAAGAACGGCAGCGGCGCGCTCACCTTGAGCGGCAACAACAGCAGCTTCACCGGCGTCACCACCGTCAACAGCGGAGTGTTGATCGTCAGCAACGCCACCGCCTTGGGTACTGACAATGCCGCCGTTGCGCTCGAAGCCGGAGCTGAATTGCGGACCACTGGAACCATCACCTTGCCCAATCTCCTCCAATTTGACGGAAACAATGCCGTTCTTTCGACCAACGGCACGCTCACGGACGCCATGGTTTCCCTCAATGCCGCTGGGATCAACGCCGTCTTTGGCAGCCCCGGCAACGCCGGGATCATCGAAATCGACCCGACTTTCTACCATAGCGACGACACCATCGAGGTCGCCTACGGCACGCTGCGCAACCGCAGTTCAAGTCCAGCCTTGGGGGATCTGACCGTCGGAGTGGCCGCGACCAAGGTCGACGCTGGCGCCGCGATCAGCGTCAACGACCAAAGCATGGAGATACAGAATCTGTTAGGCGCAGGTGCGGTCACGCTCGGCACGAAATCAACGACGGCTCTCACCCTCGATGCGGGAAACTTTTCCGGTGTCATCAGTGGTCCGGGCCATTTGGTGAAATCAACGGCCGGCATCCTCACGCTGGCCGGCGCGAACACCTACTCCGGTGGCACCACCGTGACCGCGGGTGCTTTGGTCGCGGGCAATACCACCGGCTCCGCCACCGGCACGGGCCCGGTGGCCATCGATACCGGCGCGACCATCGGCGGCAGCGGCACCGTCAGTGGCGCCATGACGCTGAACAGCGGCGGCACGTTGAAGCCCGGAGTCGGCTCGCCCGGCGTACCCGGGGCGAAGTTTCACGGTTCGTCCCTCCTCTGGGAAGGCGGGGGGACCCTGGATTTCCAAATCGGCCCCTCGACGGCCGATGAACTCCTCCTCACCGGCGCGCTCACCAAAGGCACCGCGGGGACCTTCACCATCGACATCGAAAACGACGGCCTCGCCACCGGCAATTACATCCTCGCCGCCTTCTCCTCGACGACATTTTCCCTCTCCGATTTTACCCTCGATCTGCCCAACAGCGTTTCGGGAATCCTCGTCGAAAACAGCAAGAGCCTCCTCCTCGACATCACTCAAGCCGAGCTCCCCGCGCACACCGAAGAAATCCCCACCACCACCGACTCCGGTCTCGCCACCGCTTCCATCACCGACCCGAGCTCCGCCATTTCTTTCACCCCGAGCGAGCCCCTCCAGCCGACCCCCGAACCCGGCTCCGCCCTCCTCCTCGCCTTCGGCGGCGCCACGTTACTCGGTTGGCGACGCCGGCGCTGAACGGCTTTCTGTTCCTTGTACCCAAACTCCATTTGAATACCCGTGCGGCCCGCACCACGCCATTGGGAGCGAGATTCCATCCTGCAGGCGGAGGTGTCTGCGGGTGGCTCCAGCCCGGACCACAGGGTGCAGGCGTCCGCAATGGATGCCCCGCGAAACCCATGCCACTGCACGACGTGAAGCTCTGCCGATAATCGAAAGCCGAGTCCGCGAGACGCCCTTTGGTGCAACGGGGCAATCATGTAATCGAGACTGAAGCGGAGCGACAGGTCCATGGCGCAATGGAGACAATCGAAAATCCCGTGCGCTTCCGCAAAATTCCCGCTACACCGTGCCGCTCTTATGTCCGATCCATCCGACTTATTCGCCCGCAACCGCGCCTGGGCCACCGACATCAAGAAAAAGGACCCTGAATTTTTCCACCGTCTCGCGCGCGCGCAGCACCCCGAATACTTGTGGATTGGCTGCTCCGACAGCCGCGTCCCCGCCAATCAAATCCTCGGCCTTACCCCTGGGGAAGTTTTCGTCCATCGCAACATCGCCAACGTCGTCGTCCACACCGACCTGAATTGTCTTTCCGTCCTCCAGTTCGCCGTCGACAACATCAAAGTGCGCCACGTCCTCGTCGTCGGCCACTACGGCTGCGGGGGCGTCGCCGCGGCCATGGCGAATCGGCGTTTGGGCCTCATCGACAACTGGCTCCGCCATATCCAAGACGTCCATCACAAACACATCGCCTATCTCGAATCGCAACCGGACGACAAACGCGCGGACCGGCTCTGCGAACTCAACGTCATCGAGCAGGTGGTCAATGTCTGTCAGACGACGATTGTCCAGGATGCCTGGCACCGCGGGCAGGAGCTTTTCGTTCACGGCTGGACCTACGCTCTCGAGGATGGCCTCGTGCGGGATCTCAAGCTGACCATTTCCAGTGACGCCGGAATTCTGCCTGCCTACAAGAGCGCGCTTCGGCACATGCAAAATACCGGCGGTAAAATCATCGGGTAGGACGGGGATTGCGCCTTACCGGCCGGCCCGCGGGGCGGACCGGCAAGGCCTGCCACCAACACCAGAAATCAGAGATCCTGGCCGTGCGCGATGAAGGCACGGTAGAGCCGGAGAATTTCCGTCAAGACGACGAACAGTCCATCGATGTGCTGCTCGGTAATCGTCGCGCGCGGCGCGAAGAGTTCGATCTCGAACGGATAGGGCCGGATGTCCGCGGGCGGGCTGAGGCGGCCGTGGGCGTAGTCGGCAGTACGCGCGAACCGATCGTCGGGCCGCACTTTCACCGCCTGCGTGGCCAGCGGGAGGCTGACCGCGCCTGCGGCGAGCGCCGGTTCGACAACCTCGGCGGCTATGATTGCGCTGCGCACGGCGGCATGGAAGCCCCGCGCCGATGGATCGGTTCGAAAGGAGAGCAGGCCGTCGAACCTCCACTTGTTGAGTTCAGTTTTGAAGAACTGCACGTCCGGCGCGGCGGAATCCCGCGCAAAGCGCGACTCGAATTCCGCCAGCGGCACGGCATCGGACGTAAAGCCGTGGGCGTTGACGACTGGAAAACCGATGACCGCAAAATCGCGGCTCAAAGCCGGGCTGGCCTCGAGGTGCAAGAGCAGGCTCGACAGCACCTGGACAGTTCCGAGGTTTCCCGCTTCGAAACCGGCGAAGAGGCCGAGCCGAATCGGCTGTCCCCCGCCCCGCTGGCCCAGCAAGAGAAACTTCGGAATCTCCAGTTCGAGGCCGCGAGAAACAAAGGGAAAACGGCTCGCCACCAGGCTGGACGACTGGTGGGCCGCCTGATGGAGCGGCGCGAGGATTCCCTCGAGCGACGAGGGGAGCGATTCAGCGGGAGCGACAGGAGCGGTCGTGATGGTTGCGGGGCTGATGATGGCAGGAATGGAAGACATGAATTGGAATGAACGGCAGCGGCCCTCCCGGGATGGGGTAGCGGCTTGCAGAATGATGAACCTCCAGTTCGGACTGGTGGGAGTGGCGGCGCGAACGGTAGGTTCGTGGTCTTGAGACGATTTCTATACTGTTTTAATATAGTTACGCAAGGGCTTTTTTCCGCCGACTTTCGCTTATGACACGCGACCGTGCCCTCGTCGTGTCTCTCCACGATGTCTCCCCTTTGACCCGCACCGACTGCGCTTCCATCCTCGAGCAACTGCAGGCCCTCGGTGTCCCGCAGACCTCTCTCCTCGTCGTTCCCAATCATCACCGTCGCGCTCCGATGCTCGACGACGCCTCTTTCGGCGAGTGGTTGCGCTCACTCTCCGCGGCCGGGCACGAGATCGTCATCCACGGTTACCATCATCTGCGGGACCGGCGAACTGGAGAAAACATCCGCGACAAAATCACCACCCGTTTTTACACCGCGGATGAAGGGGAATTTTACGATCTCGACCGGGATGCGGCGTTGCAACTCTTGAGCCGGGCTCGCCAGGAGTTCCAGCAACTCGGCGTGACTCCCGGTGGATTCATTGCTCCAGCCTGGTTGCTCGGCGATGCGGCGGAGGAGGCGCTGCGCGAGGCGTCCTGCGAATACACCACTCGTCTGGGCACGGTGCTCGACTTGCGCGCGGGCCGGAGCTTTGCCTCGCAGTCTCTCGTCTGGAGCGTGCGCAGCGCGTGGCGGCGGCAGATGAGTCTCGCCTGGAATGCTCTCCTCTTTCGCCGGCTCGCCGCCAATCCCCTGCTCCGCATTTCCATTCATCCCGTGGATCTCCGGCATCCGAAGATTTGGCAACAAATACGTGAACTCGTGACGCGCGCGCTTGCCGATCGCGAGCCGCTCACCTATCTCGCTTGGCTGGGCAAAGTGAGGAGTGAAAGTGTGAAGTGACGCGCGCATCGCGTCATCTTCACTTTCACCCGCCACTTTCACTTTTCACATGAAAGCCGACCTTCACCTGCACTCCCGCTTTAGCGATCGCTCTCCAGAATGGCTCTTCCGGCGTGCCGGCCTTTCCGCCAGCTATTCCTCGCCCGGCGCGCTCTACGATAAATTGCGCGAGCGCGGGATGGACTTCGTCACCATTACGGACCACAACCGCATCGAGGGCTGCCTGGAAATCGCCGACCGGCCCGGTGTCTTCATCAGCGAGCAAGTGAGCACGCGATTTCCGGAAGACCGGTGCGAAGTGCACCTGCTGGTGTGGGGATTGAACGAAGCGCAGCACCGCGAGGTGCAATCGTTGCGAGAAAACATCTTCGACCTGCAAAAGTATCTCGCCGGAGAGAATCTTCTGCATGCGGTGGCGCATCCGCTGTATCGGCTCGATGATCGCCTTCAGCTGGCCCACGTGGAAAAGCTGGTGCTTCTGTTCAAACATTTCGAGGGGGTGAACGGTCTGCGGGACAAATTGCTGAGCGAAGTGGCCGGCTTCATCCTCACACGGCTGACGCCGGAAAAAATCGCCGAACTGGCCGACCGGCATCACCTGACGCCGACGCATCCCGAGCCGTGGAAGAAGATTCTCACCGCCGGCTCCGACGACCATGGCGGCATTTACCCCGGCTCGGCCTATACCGAAGCGGAGGGCTACGGCTCGGCCGGCGAGTTTCTGGATGGAATTCGCGCCGGCCGTTGCCGGACTCATGGCACCGGTGGGACGCCACTGGCCGTCTCCCACGGTCTCTACAACAATCTCCGTTACTTCATCGGGACGAAATTCGCCGGCGCCAAAAGTTCGAGCCTCCTCGGCAAAGCCTTCTCGCGATTCATGGAGGGCGAAGATCCCACGGAGTTTTCCTGGACGGATAAACTCGGCTTTGTCGCGGAGGGCATTGCCAGCGGAAAAATCTTCGAGCTCGCGAAACCGGCGAACGCTTCCTTGTGGAAACAATTTTCCGCGACGCTGGGCACGGGGCAGTTCAAGGAACTCCTGGCGCGCGAAACCGAAGGCATCGTGGAACCGGAGCGACGGGCCTTTGTCATTGCGAACTTTTTCGCCAACCAGTTGGTCTTCCGCTTTTTCACGACGTTCATCCAGCAAATCTCCAGCGGCAATCTCATCGAGGCCATTCAGGAAATCAGCGTCCTCGTCCCGGTGCTCGCGCCGCTCGCGCCGTACCTCTACGCTTTCCGCAGCCAGTCGCCCGATCGCCGCTGGCTGGGTGAAATCAGTCACGGGCTCACGGGACAAAAACCGCCGGCTCTGGCCAATGGGAAACGCGCCTGGTTCACGGACACGCTGGAGGACGTGAACGGTGTCGCCAACACCATTCGCAAGCTGACTGCCGCTTGTGTCGCGCAAGGTTCCGGGGTGGTCGTCATTACCTCGCGCGACGTCATCACGGTGACCGGCATCCCGATCAAAAACTTCACGCCGGTGGGTGAATTCGAGCTGCCGGAATACGAGCTGCAGAAGCTGAGCTTTCCGCCGGTGCTGCAAATGATCGATTACATCCAGCGCGAGGGGTTTACCGAGCTCATCATCAGCACGCCGGGACCGGTCGGACTCACTGCGCTGCTCGCCGGCAAGATGCTCGGACTGCGGACCAGCGGGATTTATCACACCGATTTTCCGCAGTACGTCCGGATTCTCACCGACGACAATTTCCTGGAGACACTGACCTGGAGTTACATGAAGTGGTTCTACGAGCAACTCGACCTGCTCTATGTGAATAGCGAAGGTTATCGGCGTGCCTGGACGGAACGCGGCATTCCCGGTGAACGCATCCGGATTCTGCCCCGCGGACTCGACACGACGCTCTTTCATCCTTCGCGCCGGGACCCGGATTTTTGGACGAGGCGCGGCATTGCCCGTGGCAAACTGGTGCTGTTGTACGCGGGCCGCGTGTCGAAGGAAAAAGATCTGGATGTGATCGCCCACGCCTGGTCGAAGTTGAACCGCGAGCATCTCACCCTGGCCTTCGTCGGTGACGGACCGTATTTGAAGGAACTGCGTAACCTCCTGCCCGAGGCGACCTTCACCGGCTATCTCGGCGGTCTCGAACTGGCCCGCGCCTACGCTTCCTCCGATCTCTTCCTCTTCCCCAGCACGACCGATACCTTCGGCAACGTCATCCTCGAAGCTCTCGCCTCCGGGATTCCGTGCATCGTCTCCGACCAGGGCGGGCCGAAGGACTTGATCAATCCCGGCCGCACGGGCTTCATCACCCACGCTCTGGATGCCGAGGATTTCGCCCGGCGTGTGCAGCAACTCGCCGACGACTCGAACCTGCGGCACGCCATGGGCATCGAAGCCCACCGCGCCGTGCAGAACCGCGACTGGAGCGAAGCTGCGCGGAAATTTTGGGCTTTGTCGGAAAGTTAAATGCCAGGCCACCAAGCCGCTCTTCCAAATCATGAGGCGCGGGTCAATGGCGGGAATTGGGAGAGACGAAAACGCGCAGAAGCCGTTCGCTTGTGCGGGCATTGTCGATGAAAAGATTTCCTCCCATTACTTTGCTAAAATCCGCTTCGGGCAGCAGGTCGAACATAAAAGACCCGTCCACAGTCACGGGAACAACGATCGGTCCCGTCGAAAGCTCTCCGCCAGGCTGGGCAATTTGGACATGTTTTGGAGGGGTGATGCGTAGCTGAAAAGTCCGTGGAAATCGATAACCCACGTCATTAGGTATATCGACGATTTCGACGATTCCCCTGAGGGCAGCCCGTTCCGTTGGACGAAGGTCGAGAAGACAGGGCCGAGGCTTAGCAAAATTGGTCCATGGCGGTGAAGAGTTTGCTGTGCCGCAATCGACAAGAAAGTGCGGGTGTAAGCTCGAATTCAACGGGTTCGTGCCGAGCCACAGCTCAACACCGTCGGATACCCCATCGCCGTCGTGGTCTTCCGGCAACAGCCCTTCCGCCGTATGCGCATAACCCGCGTAGAACCGCTTGATTCGCGCGTCTCCCAGCAGCGAGTAAAGCCAATACTGATTCGTCTGGATGGCCCACCCAAATCCCACGAAGGCGAGCAGGAAGAGCATTAAACCAAGCCCAAAACCAATCGCTCCACGACGGACTGCGGACATGGACATCAACACAAGGGTAGGTTCAAATCGGGCTTCGGGTAAACAACGCGATTTTTTCCAATGTTCCGCAATTCATTCTATCAAACGGCCTCCGCTGGGATTTTCTGCGGCGTGATCCGTCATCTCCGTCCGCTACTTGCCATTTCCGCACTCTCCATCTCGCTGGCTTCCGCCGTGGCGCAGCAGGCCAAGCCCGCTGCCACCGTCTGGATGAGCCCTCCGGGGCAGGACAAGGGCAAGGCCTTTCGCGATCTTTTTGAACATCCGGACGAGTGGAAGGAGACGCGGTCGCTGGTCGACGTGTTGTTCGTCACGGATCTCAACCTGAAACGTGATTTCACGGATGACGAACTCACCCGGTGGTTCGGACAGATGCGCGACTGGAAGCTGAAGTTTGGCATGGAAGTGGGGGCGATCAAAGGCTGGGGCAAGACGGGCGCGGAATGTTTCAGCAAGGAAAAGGCGAACTGGGAGCATCTGCAAAAGCTGGGCGCGGATTTTTACGCGATCGGCATGGATGAACCGCTGGTCTGCACGCACAACGAGTTGCACCAGACCGACGAATACGCGGTGGAGGAAACGGCGAACTACATCGCGCTGGTCCGGCAGAATTATCCGAAAATGCTGGTGGGGGATATCGAGGCTTATCCGTATACGCCTCTGGAAGAACACGAGCATTGGGTCGAGGCGTTGAACAAGAAACTCGCGGAAAAGGGTGTGCGCGGATTGGATTTCTACCGGCTCGATGTGGACTGGCTGCATTTTGTCGTGGGGAACAAAGGTTCGTGGAAAGAATTGCGCCAGCTCGAGCTTTGGTGCCGGCAGAAGAAGCTGCCGTTTCAGTTGATTTATTGGGCGGCGGGCTATCCGTCGATGCAACGGCGCGGCCTGGCGGACGACAGCACGTGGTACGTGTCGACGATGCAGCAAGGATACGACTACACGGCGGTCGACGGGCATCCGGATGCCTACGTCATCGAAAGCTGGATCGGCGCACCATCGAAATGCGTGCCGGAGACTGCCGACTGGACGTTCACACGGTCGGTACGGGATTTCGCGCGGAAGTTTGTGAAGCGCGACGAAGCGCATTAGGGCGGTTCGATCACGGCTATAACCGGTGCTGCAGGGGATGAGTGGCAAAACGCAGAGGGCGCAGAGACTCGAGAGAGGGCCGCGGAGGAAGCTTTCGGCTCGTGCGGTGGGTCGATCTCGCGGTCTTCGGGGGGGTCGACGTTGCCCACCCGCTGACACCCCGCCATGCGAAATGGAATTTCGCTCCTATTTGCGTGCCCAAATGGAGTTTGGGCACGAGGAAGGAAGTCGCGTGGATTTTCTTTGGAGAACAGATGCCGGCGATGGGCGATAGAAGTAGGAGAGGCTTCCCAGCCTCTTCTATTCCGATGAAGCGGCAAGGATGCCGCTCCTACTTCGGTTGCGGCTCCGCCGCGCTGCGTTCTCTGCGCGCACTACGTTTTTCCTGAGTCGCAGAAGTTTAAAGGCCGGCTCTATTTGCTGAAGGGCTCGTTTGCTTCGGCGCGGGGGTAGGCGAAAAAAAGGTTCGCCAAAGGGCGTTCGATTTCGCCAAAAGGACGGATGCGAACTGTTCCAACGTGTTCTCATTCGGCGGGATGCCTACTTTGGCGCTCGCTGAACATCGTCACCTTCCTGATGCTGGCCATGGCAACTGTCGTGGCGCAGGCATCGAATCCGGAGTGCCCGCCACAGCACGGGCCGACCGTGCCGGGGGATCGCGCGGTGTTGAAGGGGCGGATCGCTTATGCGCCCCGGAATGCCCCGCGCAATATCCAGGTGGCGATCTGGGCGACGAATACGATCACGCGGCTGCCTTATGTGTGGGGCGGCGGGCATGGGACGTTTTATGATCGCGGGTATGATTGTTCGGGGACGATTTCTTATTTTCTCCATCACGGGGGATTGCTGGATCAGCCAACGCCATCGAAGGCGATGCAGACGTATGGCGAGTACGGGCCGGGGAAATGGGTGACGATTTATGCGCGCGCCGGACATGTCTTTGCGGAGATTTGCGGGCTGCGGCTGGATACAACGGGATTGCACGAGGAGGAAGGGCCGCGGTGGCGCGGGGAAGCGCGTTCGCTGACGGGGTTTGTCGCACGGCATCCGGTGGGGTTGTAGCGCCTTCGGCGCGCGATCGAAGGTGGGAGTGCTCAGAGGGCGTCGAAAAGTAAGTGCGCACGGGGCAAGCCGGAGGCTTGCCGGACCGTAGCCGGGGGTAACACCCCCGGAATGCGCCCCCAAAAAATAATACCATCTTTCTAAATTAAGATGACACGTGCATTTTGGGCGAAGTGTTTAGTTGAAGCTGTAACCAGGGCCGACCGATGAGGCTGAGGACCAGCGGTGGGTGATCCCAAAACCGGTGCAAGGTGGCCTTCATGGC
>DASYAY010000105.1:0-16991 GCA_036501065.1 Chthoniobacter sp.
GCACCCCGGCAGGGGTGCCGGATCCAGAGCATCAGACCAAGGGATCCGGTCCGCCACCCCTCCGGGGTGAGTCCGATGGGACGAGCCTGATCCCCGGATGTTATCCGGGGCTACGGTCCTTCAGCCCTCCGGGCTGGGCGGATGTCACCCTATATTACAAGACTCAATAAGTGAGCGCAGTTACGCCGTATAAGTCTTCAGCTTCCAGGGTTCGCGGTACTGGCGCTCGTAGTTCACGCAGTGGCTCACGTCCTCACGATTCTCGACATCCTGCTTCTCCTTATCCCAGCGGATGGTCTTCCCGCTTTGATAGGCAATGTTCGCGAGGTGGCAGCACATCGTCGTTTTCACCATGAATTCGATTTCGGGTGACGCTGGTTTTCACCGGGAATCAGCGGTTTAAACCTCCGCGAAAGTGCGCTCGAGAAACTCCCGGTTCTTCCGCGCATTCTCATTTGTTTCCTCGGGCGTGGCGCCGACGGCGATTCCTTCCACCATGATCGGACCGTTGAAGCCGGCCGCTTTTAGTTTCTTGAACACACCCGCGAAATCAACTTTGCCCGTGCCAAATTGCGTCATCACCTCCTGTTTTTGACCCGCGCAGTCTTTGGCGCAAAATCCGGTGACGTGCTGCGCGATGGGTTCAAGTTCTGCCACGGGATCTTTGCCAGTGTAGTAGATGATGTTACCGGCGTCGTACCAAATCGTGAAGTTCGGATGGTTCACCTTCTTCAAGGCTGCCAGAATCTCCTCCGAAGAACCGCTGCTGCCACCGTGAGGTTTCATGGCCAGCTTCACCCCGCGCTCGTGGGCGTAGGCCGCGCCGTCGGCCATCGATTGGAAAAAGTTCTCGTAATCCGCCGGATTGGCGACGCCGAAGGTCAGGACGAATTCGAGCGATAGCGCCTTTGCGTGATCAATCTGCGTGCGGACTTGTTTGATCACGTCGGCGGCTTGCCCGGAGAAGGAATTTCGCAACGCGCACATATTGTCGGCGAGGCCGCGGGCCGCGATCCGCTTACGAAGCGATTCCAGATATTCAGGCGTGGCCTCGACGCCCGTGAAGGCTTCGAATTGTTTGGGAATCGGACTGCCATTCTCGTAGAGCGGATGCCGGCTGAGAAGGCCGGTCAGCTTGTAACCGGCGGCCTTGATTCCATCGAGGGCCACATCGTATGGCCATTTGGCCCAGGCGCGATTGAAGCATCCGATCGGCCACTGCACGCCCGAGGCGGCGCGGAGCAGTGGAGAAGCGGCGGTGGCGGTGACAGCGGCAACGGTAGTCTGGAGGAAGGCACGGCGATTCATGGAAAATGGGGGGTGAAGAGGTGAGCGAGCATTGAGCGGAGAGCCGCTTCGGGCAATCTCGAAACACATTGACTTCATGCGGGCCTCCACCAGCATTGCGCCATGGATTCCCCTCCGGCATTTCCTCCAGCGGTCTATCAGGATCGAAAAACGGGCTTGGTGATCTTTGGCATCCTCACCGCTCTGCTGGGCGGGATTTGCGCCTTGTTCATCCCTCTCATGTTTCTCGGCCAATCGATGTCGGCAAAGAGCGGCATCGAGCAAAGCCCGATCATGCTGCTCCCGGTGACGATTATGTATGGTGGGTTGGCGGTGGTTCTCATCTGGTTGGGCATCGGTTCGATGATGGCGAAGCGTTGGGCGCGTGCGCTTCTTTTGATCTTCTCCTGGTGTTGGCTCCTGATCGGGATCTTCTCGATCGGCATGATGGCTTTCATGTTACCGCAAATCACAAACGCCGCGCAGGCCGGTGCGCCCCCCGGCCAGGCCTCGGCGTCGGTGGCTTCGGCGATGATGATATTCACGTTCGGCTTTCTCGGCGTGATCTTCGTGGTCCTGCCGGCGGTTTGGGTCTTTTTCTATGGAAGCAAACACGTGAAGGCGACCTGCGAAGCCAATGATCCGGTGGAGCGTTGGACCGATCGTTGCCCTCTGCCCGTCCTTGCCGCGAGCCTCGGATTGGCCTCCGGCGTGCCGACCATGCTCATGATGCCGATCTGCTATCGCGGGGTGTTTCCTGCATTTGGAACGTTCATCTCCGGGCCATTGGGTTCCGCGCTTTATGTGGTGATCGCGATTATCTGGGGTTATGCCGCTTGGGCTTTCTATAAACTCAATCGGCTGGGTTGGTGGGTGATCCTGTTCGCGCTCATTCTATTTTCGATTTCGGCGTTTCTCACCTATTCGCGCCACGACTTGATGGAGCTTTACACCCTCATGGGTTACCCGCAGGCGCAGATCGACCTCATTCAAAAGTACCGCTTCATGAGCGGCCAAACCATGGCCTGGATTACGTTGGGCGGGATGATCCCCTTTGTCGGCTACTTGCTTTATATCCGTCGCTTCTTCCCAAAGCCGAGTTGAGCTCTTCGGAAGGTCCGTATCGACGCCTGTGCCGGGTTGAATCAGTTTGATGTCGTGAAGACAGCCTCTTTTCCCACGACTCTGCGCTTTCTCTTTGTCCCAGCAGTGATTCTTGTGTCGTTGCCGGCAGCCTTTGCTGCTGACTGGCCGCCGACGCTCGACTCGACCAATACGACCACTCGCACCAACGATGGCCGGTTTGTCGAACGCTACGTTCACGGGCCTCGCGCCGAGTGGGGATATCCCGAGAGCGCCAGCGGTGAGTGGGGTGTGCCGCCGGATAAGGAAACCGGAGTCGCGCAGCAGAACCACGCTTGTTTCTATGTCGTTTCACCGAAGGAGCCGCGCGAGAATGCGCCGCTTTGTGTGGTGCTCCATTCGGCCAATCGGACGGCTTATGATTACCTCGGTTTTGCCTGCCTCGGCCGGCAGATCGAGAATCGCGAAGACCCGGCCACGGTGATGACCAATTCGCCGGACAATTTCTATCAGCTCTATCTCAGTTCGACCAATGCGGAATGGTGGGGCTGGAGTCAGGCACACCGGGACGAGGCGAAGCATTTGCACCAGGCTCCGGCGGCGGAGCGTCGCGTGCTCGATACGATCGAGTGGGTAGCCACGCAGTGGCATGTCGACCGCAATCGCATCTATCTCTGCGGCGTATCCATGGGCGGCTGCGGAACGCTCGGTCTCGGCATGCCGCATGGTGAAATCTTCGCCGCCATTCGCGCGGACGTGCCTGCGGGTACTGGATATGCCTCATGCCGTATGGGCGGTTTCGCTCCGTCGCCGGGGGTGGATGCTCCGCAGGCGGAACGCGACGCGTGGCTGCTCAAGGCGGCGGGTGCGGGGTTGCCCGATCCGCCGGTGATCGTCGATTTTTCCTCGCAACAGGATGGCTGGTCCACGACCCAGCCCGCACTGGTCCAGGCCGCGCACGCCGGGCATTTACCCTTGGTGCTGAGCTGGGGACCCTTCGGTCATGTTACCTTCGCTTCGCTGATCGCGAAGTATCCCATTTGCGATGTGGCCCTGGCTTTTCCGTGGCTGGAGATTCGCAAGAACGAAGCCTACCCGGCCTTCACGCACGCCTCTTCGAATCAGCAATGCCCGTGGCTGAATGCTCCTGCGGAATACGACAATACCGGCCAAATGAATGCCTTGTTCCGCTGGAAAAACCAGGAGGATACGTCGGCGAAAATCGCCATGGAACTGTGGCTCGCCCATCCCCCGGTGAAAGACGCACCCAAGTTACCGGACACCGCGCAGACGGACGTGACTCTACGGCGTCTGCAGCAGTTCAAAGTGCAGGCGGGGAAGATCTACGCATGGGAAGTCTCGCACGACGGAAAAGTGATCGAGTCCGGCAAGATCAAACCGGATGCTGCCCAACTACTGACCATTCCGCGAGTGTCGGTGAGCACCACGGCTGCGGTGCTTACGGTGACACCGGCGGAATAGGAGGAATCAGGCTTTCAACAAATCGCGAGCCTCGGCCACCCCGGCCGCGGGCCGGCCGTATTCGCTGGCCGTGACTCGGGCCAGCGCCTCCAAATGGCGCCAGCGATAGGCCGGACGTGTGGCCGCAAATTCCTCCGAAACCGTGCGATAGAATTTCTCCGCGTGAAGCGCGCCGTCTTCGCTCACGGCGTAGCGCAGGAGCAGATCGAACGCCGCCCGTGGATCGTGGCCGAGTTGGCCGTATTTGGCGATGATGGCGCTCGCGTGGGCCTGAAGATTCCCGCGGATGGCCTCGTCGGCTTCGTGGAGCAGGCCCTCCGGATCGGTCGTCTTGATTTGATTCACGTGCGTTTCCAAAGGCAACGGCTGCCAATGGAGGAAATCACCGCCGCGATCGACACGATCGAAAGCCACCTGATAGGCGCCGAGGATGAGACTCGCGCAACAGTTCCGCGGATTGCTGATCCGCGCCATGTTGCGCCAGGCATTCGCGGAGTCGCAGGCGTGAACGCCGATGGAGTCGCCGTGAACGCTGCCCATGGGTTTGCCTGGCACCTCCATATACGGCGTGCGGCCCATGTCGCGGAGAATGAGTTGATTCGCGGCGAGAGTGATGGCTTCGCCAATGTCCAGCGGAGACATGCCTTCGGCGAGCGCTGATCCAACGGCGGCGGCGGCCTGCGGCCCGGTGGATTTGAAGATGGTCTGGCTCAATTCATCGACCCACTTGTCCTCGGCCCGGCGGTCGCCGAGAGTGCGGCCCAGCAGCTTGTATTCGTCGAGCATCCTGGGCAGGAGTTCGCGCGGTTCGTCGTGGGCCGTGCCGCCCCAATTTTCCGCGCGAACGCAATAACGCACCGACTGGCGCAGGAGCGTGTGCGCCTGATCTTTGCCGATCAATCCCATCAAATCCCAGGCGCGATAGGGCAGCACCACGCGGTGCACTTCGGTGTGGTCCTGCACGGCATAGAGCAATTGGTTGAAGGCGTCTTCCGGCGAGCCGGCGGCGGCGATCGCGGCAAAGGTGCGCTCGGCCGCCTCCACGTCTTTGTGGCGCATCTCTTCGCGCAAGACTTCTCCGCCCACCCGCCCGTCGGGCACGGGCACGGGTTGCACCGGATGGAGCACTTCCGATTTGCGCCCGCCATGTTCCTGGATGCGCTTGGTATTGCGGTAAAGGACCTTGAACACCGGCAGCGGCTGCTGATCGCTGGAGAGTTCCTGCGCCATATGCAGTGAGGGCGCCAGCGCCATGATGGTGTGGAAACCGACATAGTCTTCGCCGCCGAAAGTGCGCGCATTGGCCATGGCGCCCGCGGCTACGAGACGTTTCAATTCCGTGCCGGCGCGGAGCTCGGCCACGAGCTTCGGCAGTAATTGGTCCACCGGGGTTTCCTGCATGAGGCGGACGAGCGGTTCGAGCGAACCGAATCCGAGTTCGGCGGACGTTTCCTCCGCCAGGGCGGGGGAAAGACCGAGTTCATTGGCGACCTCGACACCGACCGAGGCGACGAGCATTCCCTGACTGACCTGCGCCAGGAATTCCCGGCGCGTGCGTGGCGTTGTGTTCATGGGGGTCTCCTTGGGTAAAGAGTGGATATTAGCGCGCTTTGTGAAAGGTAAAGCGGCACGTAGACTAACTTCTAGAGGGCCGGGAACCTAGTTACGGGAATCCGTAAGCCCGGCGGGGTAGTGTCCTAATTTGAAATGGCGCTCGAGGTGGGATTGCCGGTTGGAGGAGCCTCAGAGTTGAGGAGGTGTTGGATCGCCGGGTCTGTTGGCATCCTTAAAGAGCACCCAACTCGCAAGCAAGGAGGAGAAAATCATGAGTAGATCGTAGACAATCCGATCCCAATGGATGATCTGCCCTGGAGGCAGAAAATGCTTTAAAAGAACGTGAATCCAATTGCAGGCGCTTATCAAGAGCATCGCTCCGGCAAATCGCTTGATCCATTTCATCGGTTCGTATGTGCTGAAACGTGCTCAGGAAATCTGGCCCGATGATTCCGACCGGTGCGGCGAAGCGTTATTCGTTGCAGGCCGGTTTCCAGCGCGCGATGAGATCGGCGACCTCCGCCGAGCGTTCCGGTTCGCCCTTGTAATTGGCGTGCAGGTGCAATTGCGTGGCGCCGTTGGCATCCACACATTTCTGCGTCTCTTCTTTCACGAACCGATGATTGAGGTCGTCGGTCTGTCCGACGAAGACCGGCGCCAAGGTTCCGTCCTCGGCTTCCTTGACGTGCAGAAAGTTGCCGGGCGGCCCATTCTCGACCTGCGAGTGCCGCGGCCAAATGTAGTAGGTGTACTCCGTGCCAGACTCGCCCCGCCATTGAATCGATTGATGGATGATCATGGTATGTGGGTTGCCAGTGCTGACTACGAGTGTAGCTGCATTCGCGGATGGGCTTGAAGCGCCAATTTGCCCCCGTTGCGCCATGGGCGTCTCGCAAAGCCTCGGCTCTGCCGCTCATCATATCGGAAGAGGCTGGAAGCCTCTCCTACTTCGGACTGCATGGTGCGCGGCTGCCTGTCATCCGCGCAGACTCAAGAAATGCGACGCTCGATGGCACTTACATGTTACGCACGGCGGCGGCGATGGCATGGCCGAGCGTGAGATGACTCGCCGCGTCCAGGTGCACGCCGTCCGCCGGGCTCGGTTGGCTGAACTCCTGCGCATTGAGGAAACCGCAGCGCATGGCCTTGGCGTGACGGCGGTAAAGTTCGGGCAAGCGGCGGGACTTCGTTTCCGCACCGGCGAATTTCTCTTCCCCGTCGATCATGCGCGAAAGATCGCCGATCGCCGGAGGAGCGATCAGCAGCAGCTTTGGCGGGCGCGCCTCCAGGCCGGCATCGCTGTCGAGGATGATGCGCCCCAGGGGCGCCATGCCCTCGGCAATCTGGCTGGCGGGCGCGGCGTTCACTGCCTTGAGGTCGTTGGTCCCAAGCATCAGCACGACCACGTCGAGCGGCTTGTGGCTTTCCAGTGCCACGGGAAGAAAGTTGCGGCCCACGCGATACTCGTTGAACGGATCCACAAATACCGTGGTGCGGCCATTTTGCCCTTCCTCGACCACGCGCCAATCTGTGCCGAGTTCATGCGCGAGCACTCCGGTCCAGCGGGTTTCAGGTGCATGGCGGCGCGGGAAGCGCGAGCCGGAGGAGGCATCGGGATCGTAGCCCCAGGTGTTGGAATCGCCAAAGCAGAGGACAGTTTTCAAGGTCGAAGAGTGGTGAAATGAATTGTGGATATGCGAAGCCCCGCGGCAAGCGCGCGGTGGCCGTCATGGCAATCGATCGATCGGTCTCGCCGGAGAAATCTCCTTGTTTGCTGGGGCCTACCGGCGGTTCAATGCTGCTGCCCATTTTTCAAGCATCTCCCGAACCAAACGGAGCTACTTTTCCGTCGAACTTCCGCCCACCCTAACTCCCAATGTCGTCCACCGTTTCCGCCGCCAAAGATCAGAGTCCTGCCGTCACCAAAGGCCGCATCAAACAATCCATTGTCGACTGGTGCTTTACGAAGACCGGCGACCAATGGTCCTTCGAAAAACTCTGCCAGATCGCCAAAGAATTCGGTGTCCCGAGCGTCGAGCTGTGCGCGGCGTCCGATTATCCGACGCTGAAAAAATATGGTCTGGAATGCGCTATCGCGATCATCGACATGAGCCCGGATGCACCGTTTAAGAAAGGGTTCAACAACCCGGCGCACACGCCGCGGGCGATGAAAGCCACGACGGAGGCGATCGACGCCGGCCTGCCATACGGCGTGAAAAATTACATCACCTTTACCGGCTATGCCGCCATGGATCCGGATGACCCGAAAAGCCCGGTGCTCTCGCGCGAAGAGGGCGCGAAGAATTGTGTCGAAGGCTTCAAACGGATGATGGAATACGCGGAGAAGAAAGGCGTGATTCTAAGCCTCGAACTGCTCAACACACGGGACGACACACACCCGATGAAGGGGCATCCCGGCTATCAAGGCGACAACCTGGAATTCTGCACCGAGATCATCGACCGGGTGGGTTCGCCGAACCTGAAGCTGCTCTTCGATATTTACCACGTGCAGATTCAGCATGGAGATGTCATCCGCAATTTACGGAAGTACCAGGATTACATTGGCCACGTCCACACCGCGGGAAACCCGGGACGTGGAGAGTTGGACCACAAGCAGGAGATCAATTTTCCGCCAATCATGGAGGCCCTGCTGGAGATCGGGTACACCGGCTATGTCGGCCAGGAGTTCATTCCGACGCGCGACGCCTATCAGGGATTGCGCGAAGCGGTGACGCTCTGCGACGTGTAGCCGCCGGCCGGCATCCCAATCGTATGAGTGCCGCAGCGCAGACGAAGCGACTGGATGACGTGCTCGTTTACAGCAAGGCGTCGTGGTACGTGCATCCGACGCTCTCGGCGACGAATCATTGGTTTCTCCACTTCGGCTGGGATACGGGGATCAACATCGACCAGACGGATGATCCGGAAAAATTCAATCTCGACGATCTCATGCGTTACCAGGTGCTGGTGCTCAACAGCACGACGAATTTCGGGCAGGACCTGAACGCGCAGCAGAAGGAGGATCTGGTGACGTGGTTTCGGCAGGGCCATGGAATTGTCTCGGTGCACGCTGCCGCGGTGCATCATGGCGCCTGGGATTGGTACGCGGATCTCGTCGGTTGCGATTTCGCGGCGGATTCCGTGCGCACCCGCGCGCGGGTCGTCATCGATCCAGCGGCGGTCAATCATCCCGCGGTGAAACCGTTCGCACCGGAATTCTGGATCACGGAAGAATGGCTCTGCTACGATCGCGCGGTCACTGGCCAACCGGACGTGAAAGTGCTCATGCGTCTGGACGAGTCGACTTTCGAACCGGTGCGCGAGAAGTTCCAGGAGATGGGCGTGAAGCCGATGGGCAGCGATCATCCCGCCGCCTGGACGCGCGAGACGCAGGGCGGACGATTCTTCTACACGGCGATTGGGCACGACTCGCGCGTGCTCAACGGCGAGTTTGGCCGGCATCACCTGCTCGCCGCGCTACGCTGGGCCGCCGGAGAAGATTAGGCAGGAGCATCCAATGAGGGGAAACATCCAACATCTCCCTCGGTCCGGGCCGGACGGGCGGTTAACTCGGGCCGGCTTCGCCGCGACATCCAACATCCAACATCCAATGGCTCGATTCGGACAACGCATCTGGAATGCAGAGTTGCCTCGCGATTCAGAGAACCAGAAACGAGAAACCAGAAACCTACCGGCGCCCGCCCGCGTGCCACTCTTGCAGCGGCTTGACGTTCAACCCGTGCTCTTTCAGCGCACGAATGCCTTCGAGACTGGCGCGGGCGGCGCGGAGCGTGGTGATGACTGGGATGCGGTTGGCCGTCGCGGTGCTGCGAATCTTGATTTCGTCTTCCCGCGAGACCTTGTCGCTGGGCGTGTTGATGATCATGGCGAGTTCGCCGTTCTTGACCATGTCGAGCGCGTTCGGCCGGCCTTCGTTGAGCTTGAAGAGTTTTTTCACCGGGATGCCGGCGGCTTTGAGTGCGGCGGCGGTGCCGCTCGTAGCATAGAGGTTGAACCCGAGATCGGCGAAGCCGCGGGCGATGTCGATGCACTTGGCCTTCTGCCGGTCGGCCAGGCTGATGAAGATATTGCCCTTCGACGGCAGCGCGGGCTGCGCCGCCATCTGCGATTTCGCATAGGCCAGGCCGAGGTTCTGGTCGATGCCCATGACCTCGCCGGTCGATTTCATTTCCGGCCCGAGCATGATGTCGATCCCGGGGAAACGGATGAAGGGGAAGACCGCTTCCTTCACGCTGTAATGCGTCGGCACGATTTCCTGGGTGAAGCCGAGTTCCTGGAGCGTTTTGCCAGCCATGATTTTGGCGGCGAGCTTGGGCAGCGCGACGCCGATGGCTTTGCTGACAAAGGGCGCGGTGCGGCTGGCGCGCGGGTTCACTTCGAGGACGTAGACGACGTCGTCCTTGACCGCAAACTGCACGTTCATCAAGCCGAGCACTTTGAGTTCCTTGGCCATGGCTTTCGTCGCCTTGGCGATCTCCGCTTTCACTTCCTCCTTCAGCGAGAACGGCGGGATGGAGCACGCGCTGTCGCCGCTGTGAATACCGGCTTCCTCGATGTGTTCCATGATCGCACCGATGACCACGGTTTCGCCGTCGCTGATGCAATCGACGTCCACTTCGAGAGCGTCTTCCAAAAAGTGGTCGACGAGGATGGGGTGCTCGGATGAGCGTGGCACAGGCGTCCCGCCTGTGGGGCCAGTGGGCGTCTCGCCCGCTGCCGACACGCCCCTTGTCATTCCGCCACTTCCTTCCGAATGGAGCACCGCCGAAACCGTCATCAGGAATTCTCCCGACCGTAATTTGGCGTCTTCCGGATTCCGGACAATGTAGCCGCGGAATCCATCGAGCTCGTTGAAATCCCTCACAATCCGATCGTAGTTTTCGTCCTGCCAAAGCACGCCGGTTCGTCCGAGGCATTTATTGATTTCTTTTGCCGTGAATGATTTCCACGAATGCAGAATGTCGGTGAGAGAATTCTCTCCAATAGGCTGCATTATGACGTGTACGTGGTTGGGCATGATTACATACGCATCCAGGAAGTAGCGCTGGCTATCAAAGTGCTTGAGTGCATTGGCAACGATGAGGGCAACCGCTGGTTGCTTGAGCACACATTCGCCGTAGCCTTGGTCCAGCCACTGTTCGCGTCCGTCTTGGAAGCGCTTGTGATACTCGTACTTGGTCGCTGCGTCCCAAGGCTCAGGATGAAATCTCAGCCAGGTGTCGATTTCCTCCTGCCATTCCTGGCGCAGGTTTTCCGGAACGGCGTCCGCCAAACGAAAAGTAACGAAATAGGTGGCACCGGGCTGTTCCCAGTGTGGCAAATCGCGACGACGGACATGGACTGCGCTGCGTTCGTCGAATGCGCGGAATATGGGATTTGGAGATTGGATGGAAGCAGGCGGGACGCCTGCTGGCCCCACAGGCAGGATGCCTGTGCCACGATCAGCGGGCGGGACGCCCGTCCGGCCCACCCTACCCGAAACATCCATGGCGTCGCGCACGTAACGGCGCAGGTCGGTCTCGTTGTGAACGAGTTGCATGCCTCGTCCACCGAGGACGAAGCTCGGACGTACCAGCACGGGATAGCCGATTTTCTGCGCCACCGCGGCGGCTTCGTCTTCGGTCAGGGCAGTGCCACCGGCGGTCTGGCGAATGCCGAGCTTGTCGAGCATCGCGGAGAAGAGCTTGCGATCCTCGGCGATCTCGATCGATTTCGGCGAGGTGCCGATGATCGGGACACCGGCCTCGGCCAGGCCATTGGCGAGATTGAGCGGGGTCTGTCCGCCGAATTGCACGATGACACCGAAGAGATTCTCCTTCTCCTGCTCGCAGATGTTGAGCACGTCCTCGAGGGTGAGCGGCTCGAAGTAGAGCTTGTCGCTGGTGTCGTAATCGGTCGAAACGGTCTCGGGATTCGAGTTGACCATGATGGTCTCGAAGCCGAGTTCCTTCAGCGCGAAGGCGGCATGGACGCAGCAGTAGTCGAACTCGATGCCCTGGCCGATGCGGTTCGGTCCGCCACCGAGAATGATGATCTTCTGCTTCCCGCTCTCTCGCCGCTCGTTTTCGTCGCCGTAGGTGGAGTAGTAGTAGGGCGTGTAGGCTTCGAATTCGGCGGCGCAGGTGTCGACGAGGCGGTAAGTGGGGAGAATGCGCACTGACTTTCGCAGCTCGCGAATGTCGTGGTCCGTCGACTCACAAATTACGGCGATCTGTCGGTCCGAAAAACCGCGTTTTTTGAGTCGCTGAAGCCATCCATCTCCAAGCGTTTCGCGAAGATGGTCACTCCAGGCGGGTTTCTTCATTTTACAGTCAGCGTCGCTAAAGCACTTGCGACCATGACGCCCGATTTCCTCAAGCCAACCGTTTTCCCTAACAAGCTCGTCGATTTGCGTCAGAAACCACCGATCAATTTTCGTCCGCTCGAAAATCTCCTCCACGGTCCACCCACGCTGGAACGCGATGCCGATATAGAAAATGCGCTCGGCGTTCGGCACCGTGAGCTTCGTTTGCAGGGTCTCATCGTCCACGTCGGTCTTGTCGGCGCCGTCGCCGATGAGGCCGAAGCGTTTGATCTCCAGTGAACGCAGCGCCTTTTGTAGCGACTCCTTGAAGGTGCGGCCGATGGCCATGGCTTCGCCGACGCTCTTCATCTGCGTCGTGAGCGTGGGGTCGGCTTGCGGGAATTTCTCGAAGGTGAAGCGCGGGACTTTGACCACGACATAGTCGATCGTCGGCTCGAAGCTCGCGGGTGTTTCGCGGGTGATGTCGTTCCTGACTTCGTCGAGGGTGTAGCCGACGGCGAGCTTGGCGGCGATCTTGGCGATGGGGAACCCGGTGGCTTTCGAGGCCAGCGCGGAACTGCGCGAGACGCGCGGATTCATCTCGATGACGATCATCCGGCCCGTGTTCGGCTCGACGGCGAACTGGATGTTCGAGCCGCCGGTCTCGACGCCGATCTCGCGAATGACGGCGAAGCTGGCGTCGCGCATGAGCTGGTACTCGCGATCGGTGAGGGTTTGCGCGGGCGCGACAGTGATCGAGTCGCCGGTGTGCACGCCCATGGGATCGAAATTCTCGATCGAGCAGATGATCACGCAGTTGTCGGCCTTGTCGCGCATCACCTCCATCTCGAATTCCTTCCAGCCGAGGAGCGATTCCTCAATGAGTACTTCGCTGACCGGCGAAAGATCGAGCCCACGAGCCACGATGATTTCAAATTCCTCGCGATTATAAGCGATGCCGCCGCCGGCGCCGCCGAGCGTGAAGGCGGGGCGAATGATCAGCGGCAAGGTGCCGATCTCGACCAGGACCTTGCGCGCTTCCTCGATGGTGTGCGCGGTGCCGGAGAGCGGCACATCGAGACCGATCTTGATCATCGCGTCCTTGAAAAGCTGCCGGTCTTCGCCCTTGGCGATGGCCTCCGGTTTTGCGCCGATCATGCGCACGTTGTGCTTCTTGAGCACGCCGAGTTCGTGCAGCTTCATCGAACAATTCAGCGCGGTCTGTCCGCCGAGCGTGGGCAGGAGGGCATCGGGCTTCTCCGCTTCGATGATTTTCTCCACCACCTCGGGCGTGATCGGCTCGATGTAGGTGCGATGCGCGAACTCCGGATCGGTCATGATCGTGGCCGGGTTCGAGTTCACGAGCACGACTTCGTAGCCTTCTTCCTTCAGCGCTTTACACGCCTGCACTCCGGAATAATCGAACTCGCAGCCCTGGCCGATGACGATGGGGCCGGAGCCGATGACGAGGATTTTGTGGAGTGAAGGGTCTTTGGGCATGGCGAGGCGATAGGGGCCCGGTAATCACCGGGGCAAAAGTGCGAAGGTTCTAACAGCGCCCGACGCAAGGCGCAAATGAGGAAATACGAAAATCAACGGGCAGCGCCGGCCAACGCCGCTGGGGTGTGCTTTTCCAGTTGCAAGCGCGCTTGGCTGCCGAAGTCCGCGGTGGCCTCCGGAGTGGAAAAGCAGCGCTTCGGGATGACGTGGCCCGCGCGCTTGCCAAGCGTGAGGAAGAAATAATCGTTCGTTTCCACAAAGCGCTCGATCGTTTTCCAAAAGTGGAGCGCTTCGCCCCGCTCGTTCTGAGAATACAGACCCTCCTCCAGAACGGTGTAGGTGATGGGCAGGAAGGCCCCGGGGTAAAACTTTTGGTAAGTGCCGCGGCGGGATGTCCACCAGGCGTAAAAGCCCAAAAGCACGATGATAAAGAGGAAGACAGGCGCAAGCGGAAGAATCCAGCTCACCACGGATTTCTGCAGATCCTCGCCGCGATGGCGGCCGTTCTGGAGATGTAAGAAGAAGCTAAAGCCAAATAGGAGTAAGGCGATGAGGTAGAGCCGCCAGACTCTCCACGAAGAACCGCGAAGGAACTTGGAGAATTTGCGGAGATCGGCGGGCTCGAGCTGAACAGTGACAATGGCAGGATCCATAGGGAAACCGAGAGATGCCCGGTCGATTGGCGCGGCGCACCCCTTTTCCTGTAAAATCTGCGAAATTTCGCGCACCACCGGCGGATGTCCAGAGATTAGGCGGCGATTAATTTTTGTCGCTTTGGAAAATAGTCGTTGCGACCTTATCCGGAACGGCTTTAGCATGACCTGTGTCTTGACAAAGTAAATTTATGATCGAAATCGAAATCTACGCTGCCGGAGTCCGCAACCTGGAAAAGATTCTCGAACTCGATCATGAGCTCGAGGCTGTTCCGGGCCTTCGCTACAAAGTCGATAGCAACCACGACATCGTTTATCTGGACTTCGACGAGCCGACGCTGCGAATTCAGGAAATTCGGGCGATTTTCCGGAAAATCGGCCTCGACCCACGGGTGGTGGGGGCGGTGCCGGAGGAGCTGAATCCAAAGAGCAAGACGCAGCCGTTGCACTTGCCCTCCTGACGGGAAGTGCTCAGTTCTTAGTGCTTAGTTCTCAATAGGGAGAGCATTCGGCTGCGGACACTGAGAACTATTGAGCCTCGCGCAATAGGGTGAGGCCTTTGCAGCCCGGAGGGCTGACCGGAGCGTAGCCGGGGATAACATCCCCGGAACCCCGTCCTTGCAACGGATGCACCCCGGCAGGGGTGCCGGACCGGGAGCATCAGACAAAGGGCCGCGGTCCGCCACCCCTCCGGGGTGAAGGCGGTGCCACGGGCCTGATCCCCGGATGTTATCCGGGGCTATGGTCCGGCAGCCCTCCGGGCTGTGAAGCTGTCACCCTATTGCGCGAGACTCAATAAGCCAGTTTCCGGCGCAGGTTGAGGTGAAAGTTACCCAAGGGGAATTCGTCTTCGTGAACCAGCGCGAGCCAGCGCTTGAGGTCGATTTCGTCCTTGATCACACGCTCGCCGGCTTTCCATTGCGAGGCGACGTTCGGCCGGACATATCGGGAGATGAGTTTGTGGCCGGCGAGCCAGAACGCGACCTTCGAGCAGTCGGCGGCCTGCTTGTAAAGTCGCGTCAATTCCTCGCGCAGACCGTGCACCCCCTGGCCGAGCGCAGGCCAGTCGATGGTCAAGCGGTTGTCGCGCCAGAGGAGGACGTCGTGCTGGTGTAAGTAGGCGAAGAGTAACTGGCCGCCCAGCGCGTCGTAGTTACGGATACGCGTGCCGGTGATGGGGAAGCGCAGGACGCGGTCGAGGAGAATGGCCCAGGTGACGTAGCGGGCAAAAGGAAAGCCCTGGCTGGCGAGCCGGGCGGCTTCTTCGAAACTCCGCAGGTCGACGCGCAATTCCTCGAGACCGTACATCCAGAAAGGCGCACGCTGCCGGATCATGAATGGATCGAACGGCAACTCGCCGACGCTATGGGAGGCGTCGTGGATCAAATCCCATAAGGCGACAGTATCTTCGATCAGTGGCAGCGAACCGAGCCAAAGCTCGAGTTCCGGAAAGAGATCGAGCCCGACGACTTCAGCGGCGCGGGAGGCACAGCTTTGCAGGCGCCGCGCTTCGCGATCGCAAAAGATCGTGGCGAAATTGTTCGTCGGCCGGACGGCGAGCGAAACGGTCTCCGGAAAAAGCACGGCGCATTCGCCGTCGTAGCCCGCGGTATGGTCGACGAAATGGCCCGGGACGAATCTCGAATTGTGATAAGCGGTGCGCTCCAACCCGGCCAGCCATTCCGGCCAGGGCATGCGCATGATCAGGGCTTCGAACCGGGTGTCACTGGACCCGTTCGGCGTGTAGAGCGGGAAAAGGACGAGGTGCTCGCAGCCGTCGCGCCGTTCGTGCTGGGGTTGGAAGGCGGCGAGCGATGTGCCGAAATCCGGCCGGGCAAATCCGCCTTCTTCCCAGCTCCGAAAATCGCGTGGAAGTTGTGCGAGGTATTCGGTCTGGTGAGGAAACTGCGGGGCGAGGTCTCGCAATGCGTCGAGGATTTCGGCGACGAGCCGCCTGGCTTCCGGTTGGTTTTCCGGAGCGATGCTTCCGTCGTGATTCTGTTTTCCTCGCAGCGTGTTGACGGCTTCTTTCAAATGCGTCCATGGCGCCGACGCCGTCCGCTCGATGGCTCGCTGCGAGGAGTGGAGGGCTGCGGCCGGGGCGGCCAGCCAATAGAGGAGATTCAGCCAGAGTTGTTCGTGTTGAAAATCGCCGAGGCGTTCATCGCCGAAGAGCACGGAATCGTTGACGACAGCTACGCGCCCGGCGCCCAGCGGAGCGGTGCCGATCAAACCCGCGTGCGAGGGCCAGGCCTGGGCCGATGTTTGCCACGCGATGCGGGCTGCGCCCTCCACCACGCACCAGCCCGCGCGATAAAAGCAGGCGCGCTCGACGCCGTGGGCGAGAGGTGTGTCGCCATTCGGCTCGCCGAGCAACCATTCGGCATTTTCATGAACGCTCGCGGAGTTGTCGAAGGCGGTGCCGTTTTCGATGCGAAGCCCGGTTGGAGCGAGAAGGTCGTTGAGGTTGTCGCCGTATTTGTCGTGCTCGTGATCGGTGATGACGAGGAGCCCTCCGCCCGCACGGACAAAAGCCTGGATGGCGGCGATTTCCGCTGGAGCCAAAGCGGGATTGCCGTGGGACGTGGTGCGCTCCCAGCGGGTATCGCAGGGATGCGGCAGCACCAGCACGTCGGTTTCCTGCAAGGTGGCGGCGTCGAGCGGTTGGGCGATGGTGCGCGAAACGGTGAAATCCCGGGCCGCCAGAGCGCTCGCGGCGTGATGGTACGAGGAATTGGCCGGGCGCTCGGGCTGCATTTCGCGGGCGCGCTCCGACGAGATGGTCCAGCTTTCGCTATGGAACTCATCGAAGAGAACGCGGGCGACTTTTCGTTGCGCGGGATTCATCGTTGGCCTCCGGAGTTAGTTTACGCGTGGACGATTAGTTTCGCCAGTGGAGTGGAACCGCATTTTTCTTAATCTTAATCCTAATCTTACTCTTAATCCCTTGAACGCGGCTCTTCAGATTAAGATTAGGATTAAGATTAATACCATCTTTCATAAATAACGTGACATATGTGAGGGAGGCTGGCAAAAGAGAGCGATGGCTGGAGTAAAACTCAAATTAGGCGTGCCTGAAGTTGCCGCGTGTATTGACCAGAGACATGCACGGGAGCGCGACGGATGGC
>DASYAY010000106.1:0-99701 GCA_036501065.1 Chthoniobacter sp.
CCCGCAGACACCCCCGCCTGCGAGATGGAATCTCGCTCCCAATGGCGTGCCCAAATAGAGAGTTTGTGTGAAAAGCCCGAAAAATCGAGTTTCGCCGACGAACTTTCGATGACTTACAAAAGTTCATCAATGACTTGCATAAGCACCGCCGACTTTTCACACAGTCTCGGAGTTTGGGCACGAGGGAAGGATTAAAAACGGACCGCCCGCCAACCTCTGAGGCAGCGTCACAATGATGGATAGCTCGCGCCGTACTCCACGCGGCTATCAACCATCAACCATCAACCTTTCCCCTCACTCCGCCGGCCGCAGCACTACCCTGCGCAAATCCATGATTGCCGGGCCTACTTTGTTCTGCGGCTTCACGGCGATGGTTTGTTTTCCCTCGGTCAAATCGACCGTTCCAATCACGCGCTGGATGAAATTCTGGAAATGGCCAGTGGCGTCGACGGTGAACTTGAGCGTCTGTCCGGCGACTTCCACCGCGACCTCCGAACCTCCCGGTCCGCCGCACCCCTGTTCCACCTCCACGTCATATTTGCCGGCCTTGGGTACCTCGAAATCCCAACTCACCCAATCCTCCGGCTTGGTCCAAAAGCCGATGGTATTTTTGTAGGGCAGCGACTCGTAGCGCGCGTTGGTTCCGTGCACCGTCGCGTCTTTGGCAAAAAGTCGAATGTCGCCCTTGGCCGGCGTCACCCGCGCCTTGTGCCCTTTCACCGCTTCGTCCATTCCAGCACGCCACTCGACCATCTTGTCGCGTGTCGCCGCCCAGTTCGCCCCGGGCTCGATCCGGCTCGTGTCGATATCCTCGTAGAGGCGCTTGTGATACGCTGGATCAAAACCCGGGTTCGGCGTTCCCATCTGCGCTCCGACCGATTTTCGCCACGCCGCCAGTTTCCCCACCATATCGGAGACCCGCACCGATTCCGATTTTGCCAGGTCGTTCTTCTCACCGGGATCCGTCGCGAGGTTGTAAAGTTCCGCATTCCCCGTCTCGTCGTCCTGAACCATCTTCCAATTACCCTCGCGCACTGCACCCGCGGGTTTGCTCCCCTGGTTCGTATAGTTCGGAAAATGCCAGTAAAGCGTTCGCGCGGGAATCGTGCCTCCAGTGAGCACCGGGAGAATGTTCACACCATCGATCGGCCCCAGCGTGTGCGCCACGTCCAGCCCGGCAGCAGTGAGCAACGTCGGCACGAAATCATAAAGCACCACGGGCGTGTCATTGACCGCTCCCGCCTTGACGTGTCCCGGCCAGCGCACGATGAGCGGTTCGCGCAGGCCGCCTTCCTCGAGGTAGCCTTTGCCCGCGCGATAGGGCGCATTGTAGGTCGAAGGTGTGTTCGCCATCTCGAAGACGTGCAGCCCGCCGTTGTCGCTGGTGAAGATGAAGATCGTCCGGTCGCTGAGGCCGAGCGCGTCGACCTTGGCCATGATCCGCCCCACGCAATCATCGAGCGAATCGATCACCGCCGCGTAGATCGGGTTCCACGCGTCCTTGTGTTTCTCGATCAATTCGGGCTTCGCGGCCAACGGGATGTGCGGCGAGTTGTGCGCGAGGTAGAGGAAGAACGGCTTGTCCTTGTTCTCGTCGAGCCACTGCTCCGCCTTGGCCGTCAACTCGTACTCGCCCTTGCCGCCCTCCGTCGCGCTCGGCGTGGTATTCGCATGTCCGGCAAAATAGAAATCGAATCCCTGGTTCGTCGGTAAAAACCCCGGGCCGCCGAGATGCCATTTGCCGATGCACGCCGACACATACCCCGCCTGGTGCAGGCCTTTGGCGATTGTCATTTCCTCCAGCGGTAACTGGCCTTCGATTTCCGGCTGGATGAATTTCTGGGAGGTCGCATCCGGCCGGCCCGGCAGAAAATTGGTGATGTGCAGGCGTCCCGGCGCTTTGCCCGTCATGATGGCCGCGCGCGACGCCGAGCAAATCGGCGATGCGCAATAAGCTGTCGTGAACCGCATCCCCTGGCTGGCGAGATGATCGAGATTCGGCGTCGGTTGATCCTTCCGCCCGTAACACGAAAGATCATTCACCCCGAGGTCATCGCAAAGGATGAAGACAATATTCGGCTTCGCGTCCTCGGCGAAAACGGAAACGACGAGGAAAAGGAGAACGAAGAAGGAGCGGGGAAACATGGCGGAGGGAAATATGGTGGAGGAAACATCCAACATCCAACGCCCAACATCCAACATCCAATTTTTCCGATGGCTGCCGGCATCCACGTTTCCGGCGGGCGACTGTTCATTACGTCTGCACCGATTTTTTCACGAAATACCACGCGGGGCGCAGAGCACATCCGCTACTGGGCGATTGGCTCTCTCGTCGCCGAGCGGAACCCGCGCTCTTCATTCCCCCACCCCCTCCGTGTGTAGCGAAATTGGGTATTGGACGTTGGACGTTGGATGTTGGATGTTGCGGCTTAGCCGTTCCCCTTATGCACTCCCGTCGCACCGCTCTTAAAACCGCCGCCTTCGCTACCCTCGGGCTCACTGCCCGCGCGCAAAATACCTCGCAGCTCGAGAAAGACAAAAACCTCGTCGCTCCGGTTTCCGCCGCGACCGGCCTCTACCGCATCAAAAACGGCCGCATCAAGCAATCGGTCGTCCCGTGGTGCTTCAAGCCAATGCCCCCGGACGAATTGGTCCATCACTCCTCCGACCTCGGCCTCGCCTCGGTGGAGCTGATCGACCCCAAGTACTGGCCGCTGATCAAGGAACTGGGCATGACCATGGCCATCGCCAGCTCTCACCCATTCGCCAAGGGCTTTGCTCATCGCGAAGAGTGGGCGGAATGCCACGCCCTGCTGCGCGAACGCATCGAACAATGCGCCGCCGCCGGGTACGAGCGGGTCATCACTTTCTCCGGCTTTCGTCGCGGCCTGAGCGATGAAGAAGGTACTGCCAACATGATCGCCGGCCTGAAGGAAATCCTGCCCTTCGCCGAGGAAAAGAAAGTCACCCTTTGCATCGAGATGCTGAATTCGCGGGTGAACATCACCATGAAAGGCCACCCGGATTATTTCTGCGATTCGATGGAGCGGACCATCGACATCTGCCGGCAGATCGGTTCGCCGCGTTGCAGGGTCCTCTTCGACATTTACCACGTCCAGATCATGCACGGCGACGTCATCAGCCGCCTCCATAAGGACAAGGATTACATCGCCCACGTCCACACCGCGGGCGTACCGGGGCGCAATGAGATCGACGACACGCAGGAACTCAACTACCCGGCGATCATGCACGCTCTTCTGGATATCGGCTACACGGGTTTCGTCGGCCAGGAATTCATCCCCGCGCACGAAGACAAAGTCGCGTCCCTCGCCGATGGCGTGAGGATTTGTGACGTTGCATGATTCCGCTCCGCGACGACCAGTCGACTCGTAGTTTCCCATTCGTCACCCTCCTGATCATCGCGGCCAACGCCTACGTCTTTGCCGGTTGGCAAATTCCGCTGGGCGTCCAGGTATCCGTCGATCGTGCCGGCTTTTTGCCGATCGAATTGACCAGCCATGCCCCGGGCGGCTGGACTCATCTTTTCACCGGCATGTTCATGCACGGCGGATGGATGCACCTCATCGGCAATATGTGGTTCCTTTGGGTATTCGGGCGCGGCGTTGAAGACACCTGCGGCCATGTTCGATATCTCCTTTTCTACTTGCTGTGCGGCGTGTCCGCCACGCTCGCTTTCACTGCGCTGGCGCCGCATTCCGAGATCCCGCTGGTCGGCGCCAGCGGTGCGATCAGTGGCGTGCTCGGCGGTTACCTCCTCCACTTCCCGCGGGCCCGCGTCCTGGCCATCGTCCCGATCATGGGCGTGTTCATCCGCATCATGGAGCTTCCGGCGTGGATGTTCCTCCTGTTCTGGATCGGACTGCAAATCTTCTTCCAGTATGTCGCCCGCAACGCCCACGGTGTGCACACCAGCGGCGTGGCCTACGCCGCACACATTGGCGGGTTCATTGCCGGTATGGGTTTGATCGTGTTCTTTGAAAGAACGTCCAACCGGGGCAGGTCGTGAGCTTTTGAAGGGCGGCGGTGCAGCAGGCGGGAAGCTGCAGGATGCAGGTTTCAGGATGCAGGATTGCCAAGGCACCACGCTTTTTCATTCTCCGTCTTGCATCCTGCGACCTGCATCTTGTTTCCTAATTTATTTCTCCCGACACCGTACTTTCATTCGCCATCCACATTGCCGGCATTTATAAAGCCCAGCCCTCACCTTTTGCCATGTTCCGCTCCCTCCTCCTCTGCTGTCTGATCGTCTTTTCCTTTGGCCTCGCGACCCGCGCCGCCGAGCCGTTCGAAATCAAAAACGGCGACCGCGTGCTCTTCCTCGGTGACACCCTGCTCGAGCGCGAGGGCACCTACGGCTACCTCGAAACCCGGATGCAGGAGCGGTTTGCCGACCGCCATTTCACTGTGCGCAATCTCGCCTACTCCGCCGACACCCCGCTGGGCTGGTCGCGGGCCAGTTTCGATCCTGTGGCCAAAGGCTTTGAGCGGCTGAAGGAACAGATCGCCATCGTCAAACCCACGGTCGTCTTCCTCGGCTACGGCATGGCGGCGAGTTTGCAGGAGATCACCGACCGCTCCGGCGATCCCACCCTGAATCCCGACCCTGTCCGCTACGGCGCCGAGCCCATGTCGGCGCCGCGTTTCAAACGCGAATTGGGCCAACTGATGGACGCGATCAACGAGATTTCCGGCGGCCCGGTCCGTTACGTTCTGCTCTCACCGATCCGGCATGAAGATCTGCGCAAGCTCAAGCCCGGCCTCCCTGATCCCACCATGCACAATCAGTTGCTCGAACAATATTCGGCAGCAATTGAGGAACTGGCAAAGGAACGCTCCGCACGCTTCGTCAATATCGGGGAAATCACCAAGCTGGCCAATGTCCTGCCGGAAGCGTTGCCCTCCGTGCACGTCACCGAGAACGGGATTCATCTGAACCAACTCGGCTACCAATTGCTGGCCGTGGGGGTTAGCCATGAACTCTGGCCAACGGACGAACAAACGCAGGGAAATCTGACCACCGAGGTTTCCCCGCTGCGCGCCGCCATTCTCCGCAAAAACGAACTCTTTTTCCACCGCTGGCGCCCGGCCAATTCCACCTACCTCTTCGGCTTCCGCAAACATGAGCAGGGCCAGAACGCCAAGGAAATTCCCGAGTTCGATCCACTCATCGAAGCTGCAGACACCAGGATCGATGAACTGAAACATGCCGGCAAGGCCCCGTCGAAACCCGCGCCACTCGCTCCGATTCCCGCGGTCAAGGATCTCGCTCCCGTCCCGCCGCTCCCGACCCCGGAATTCACCCTCGACAACGGTTTGCAGATCGAGCTCTGGGCCGAGAATCCGCTGCTCTTCAAGCCCACCCAAATGAATTGGGATCCGCAGGGCCGCCTCTGGGTTTCCAGCAGCGCACTCTATCCCATGATCACCCCGGGCGGTGAAGCCACGGACAAGATTCTCATCCTCGGTGATCCCGATCACAGCGGGAAAGCCACCACCAGCACCATCTTCGCCGACGGGCTCCTCCTGCCCACCGGCGTGGCGCCAACGCCGCTTCCGACGAAGCCGGGCCACCCACAGCGCTACGGATGTTTCGTCGGTCAATCGACGGAACTTCTCTATTTCGAAGACTCGACCGGCTCGGGCAAAGCCGATCAACGCCACATCGTCCTTTCCGGTTTCGGCACGGAGGACACCCATCACATCCTCCACACGCTGAAGTTTGGACCCGATGGCCGGCTCTACATGGACCAGAGCATTTATATTCACACGCACACGGAAACTCCGTGGGGTGTGGTGCGCTTGAATGCCGGCGGCGTTCTCGCCTGGGATCCGCGCACGGAGAAAGTGGAAGTCTTCGACCGCGGCCTCTGGAATAGCTGGGGCCACCAGTTCGACGAATGGGGCCAGAGTTTCCAGACCGATGGCGCCGGCTCGACCGGTCTCACCTGGAGTTTCCCCGGCTCCATCTTCGCGCCGTCCGAAGGCGCCCGTCGCACCTTGCAGAGCATCAGTCCCGGCTCGTATCCGAAATTTGCCAGCCTCGAGCTGATCCATTCCCCGCACTTCGCCTCGGACTGGCAAGGCACCGCCATCACCTGCGACTTCCGCGCTCATCGCATCGTCCGCTTCAGCATCACCGATCTGGCCAAACCGGAAGCCGCACAAAACGCGTCGACTGATCCCAACCAGAAACATGGCTTGGAGGCCGGCTACACCACGAAGGAACTCGCCGATGTCGTCCGCACCAGCGATGTCGCCTTTCGCCCGATCGACGTGAAGCTTGGACCGGACGGCGCACTCTATGTTGCCGACTGGAGCAATCCCGTCATCAACCACGGTGAAGTCGATTTCCGTGACCCGCGCCGCGACCACATCCACGGCCGCATCTGGCGCATCACCCGAAAAGACGGCCCGGTCATGCAGTGGGAGGATCTCACGAAGAAAAGTGTCGATGCGATCTTCTCGCTCTTCGCGCAGCCCGGCGGGCCGCGAAACCTCTGGGAGCGCGAACAGGCCGTCCGCGTCCTGGCGATGAAACCCGCTTCGCAGATCGAGAGCGCCAGCCGTGAATTCCTCGGTGGCCAGCCCAGCGCCGATCGCTATGCGCAACTCAATGTGCTGCGCAGTGGCTACTATGGCTTGCACCTCGATGCCTACACACCGCCGAAAGTGCCGATCACCGCGGCACAAGTTCGTGAATCCATCGCCGGCCTTTCCGGCGATCGCGTCGCGCAGTCGATCAATCTTCTGCTCTCGCAAACCGCGACTGCGGAAACTGTCTTTCGCGATGATCCGGCAAAGCGCGATGCCTTCCGCGCCCAGGTGCTCGCCATCGTCGAAGCCTATCTGGATCATCCGCACCCGCGGGTGCGTCTTGGCGCCGTGCGCGTCCTCGGCGCGATCCCGACTGCCGAAAGCGCCACGCTCGTGCTCAAGGCGGCCCTGAAGAACGGGAACACCGATCCGTTCCTCGATTTCGCCGCGTGGAAGTCGATCAATGAACTCGCCAAGCCCTGGACCGAGGCCATCGTCAGCGGCGCCTGGAAAACCGAGGGCCACGAAAAGGAACTCGAATACGGGCTCACTTCCATCGACCCGGAACTCGCCGGGACCGCTCTGGCGAAGATCCTGAGCAACGAGAAGTTCGACTTCACCAAGGGTCCCTGGATCGATCTCATCGGCAAGGCCGGTGGTCCTCATGAACTGACCAAGCTATTCGCCGCGCTCACCCTTTTCTACGGTCCCGATTGCTGCCCGGGCCTCGATACTTCCACGGTCAAAATCCCGAATCTCAGCGAAGCCGACGCGCAGCGCGTCATTAACGCCCTGTCTTCCGCCGCACGCGACCGCGGCGTGCGCCCCGAGGGAGAGCTGGCCCTGGAGAAATTCGTGGAAGCGGCCCCGGACGTTCTGCGTCCCGGCCTGCTCCGACTCGCGGGCTATTGGAAAACCAAGGACGCCCTGAATCTGTTGCCAGACATCGCCATTAATCCACCGGTGAAAATCCCGCTGCGCCTTGCCGCCATCGATGGTCTGCGTGCGCTCGGCGGAAACAAAGCGATAGAGACGCTGACCAGCTTGTGCGCTCACGACCAACCGTTCGCCATTCGCCGCGCCGCGCTCGCGGCCCTCGCCGGATTGAAACTCCCGGTCGCCGTTTCCCAAGTGCAATCCGTTGTGAAAGATGCCCCCAGTGAAGGGGAAGCCGTGCAGACCTGGCGTCCGCTCCTCGGCGTTCAGGGCGGCATCGACGCAATCAAAGCGAAATTCGATGACAAAGATTGGGCGAAGGAACTCCCGCCGGCCGCCCTCAGCGCCGCTTTGAAAGCTGCTCGCGAAAAAGGTTATGCCGGCGCTTTCCTCGTGAAATCCATCGAAGCTGCCGGGGGCAAAGCCAGCACTACACCGCGCGACATGGCCGGCGAAATCGCCGGGATGGTCAGGGCCGTGCAGATGGGCGCCGACCCGGCGCAGGGTGAACTCGTCTATCGCCGTCTTGTCTGCGTCCAGTGCCATTCCATTGGCGGCGCCGGCGGGAAGCTCGGTCCCGATCTCTCGACGATCGGCGCGAGCGCTCCGCTGGATTACATCGTCGAGAGCGTTTTCGATCCCAACGCCAAGATCAAGGAAGGCTTCCACGCCTTCGCCTACACCATGAAAGACGGGAACGTCTTCACCGGCATCCCCACGCGCGAAACCGCGACGGAACAATTCATCCGCCCCGGACCCGCGCCCGAGATACCTTTGATCAAAGCCAACATCGTCAAAAAAGATCTCGTCGGCAGCCTCATGCCTGCCGGCCTCGCCGACGCCCTGAGCTATGTCGAGAAGCGCAGCCTGTTCGCCTTCCTCAGTCAGCTCGGCCGACCGGGTCCCTTCGACGCCAGCAAGACGAGCATCGCCCGTCTCTGGCGGATTTATCCCGGTGGGCAAAGCTCCGAGGCCGAGCACGCCGAGAAGATCGATCAGCAACCGACCGTCTACACCCTCGTCGACGGCCGGCTGCCTCGCGAACAATTCGCGACCGCGCTCACTCCGCTGAACATTCCCGGAGAGAGCGTCATCGCGACGGCTCAGTTCCAGGTCGCCACCGCGGGGAAAACGCGCTTCGACCTCACCGGCGTGAGCAAAGCGTGGCTCGACGGCCAGCCCCTGGCCATCGCCTCCGAACCGAATCCCGATCCGGAGCTCGCAACGGGCACGCACACTCTCGCCGTCCAGCTCGAGACGAAATCTCTGCCGGACATCTTCCGCGTCGAAGTCCAGGGCGCGAGCTTCCTCGGCAACTAGCCACCGCCGCAACCCGCCGCCTCTGGACAGGCGGAGCAACCTTCGGCCACCTACTGCGCAAAAGTCGCAGAAGCTCATCCTCGCCCTCGTCACCCGAGACGGCGCATTGTGGTGCAGGCATCCTGCCTGCGGTTGGAAGGATGCGGACTGGAAGCGCTGGAAGCCCGCACCACGGTGCGCCGCATCGCGAATCTGCTCCTTCCGTCACCTATATCCTGAAGAAGTTCGAATCGAAACCGTCCATCCGAAACGTCCGCCTCCCAAATTAATTCCGCCGGTTCATAATACGCGCGTCCCTCCAAACGTATTACCACCATGAAGTCATCGATCCTCACCTCCCTCTGCCTGGCCGGCGCGCTCCTGCTCGCCGCGCCCTACGAAAGCAAAACGGAAGATCTCCAATCCTTCAACGCCAAGACGTCGAGCGCTGCTTCGGCACCGTGGAGCGTCCTCGGTGCGTGGTCCTGCACCCATCCTGACTGGAGCGGTAACATGAACCTGGCGGACGACGGGACGATGTCGAACGCCGACTCCACCGGCCATTGGACGCTCACCGCTTCCCACGATCGCATCATCCTCGTGCTCGCCTGGGATCATTGGCCCACCGAAACTCTCACCATGGTCAACCCGGATGAATTCCGCGCGCGCGTCCGCGGGCAGGGTCAGGAAGGTGAAATGGTCATGCGGCGGGTCCAGCCGCCGTCCGCGAAACCCGCTCCGTTCGAGACACGCACCTGGCGGCAGGGAGAAGCGCCGGTGCGCTTGATCCGCAAGGAGGAAGGATTTTGCGCGCTCACGCTCGTCACGGGCAGTTTCCAAGGCGCGGGCGAAATGGTCCGCGTCTATGTCGGCGACGACGGCTATTGGTATCTCGGCGGTGAATCCCATCAGGAAGGGGTCGCCGCGGAATGCATCGTGGTTCGCTATGGCAACAAGCCTTGAGTTGCCCACCCGCGGTATTTTCGCCAGTTACTCCAACACTTGGGCAAATCGTAACGCGGTGGCGAGCAGGCCGTTGCGATAATAGAATCGGTGCCCGAGCACATTGGCGAGCGGCGTATCGAGCAGCAGCTTGCCACATCCCGAGGCACGCGCCTCGGCGCGCAACCGGCGCAGCAATTCCGCCCCATGGCCCTGTCCACGCGCTGCTTCGGTGGTCACGAGATCATCGACATAGAGATGCATTCCGTGCACGAGGTTTTCGCTCACCCGGAAACCGGCCAGGGCCACGAGTTGCCTTTCACACCATAGGCCCAGCAAACAATAGCCCGCCGCCCGCTGCCGGCGCCAACGCTCGACAAATTCCGCCTCCGTGGCGAGATGCGGCCGCAACTGTTTCATGAGCGGGAAGTAGGCGCCCGCCTCCTTCTCGTCGCTGACCTCACGAATTTCCAGCGCCGCCTCTTCCGGCGCTTTCATGACTTCACCCGGGGCGATTCTCCGGGCATGATCGGCGGCGGAAAGCGAAAGCCGATGCTGATCCGGTTCCAGGCATTGATCGCGGCAATCGTCGCCGTGAGGTTGGCCAATTCGGCTTGGGAAAACTGCGCGCGCACTTGCTCGTAAGCGGCGTCCGGCGCGCCTTCCCGATCGAGGTTTGTGAGCACTTCCGTCCAGGCCAGGGCGGCCCTTTCGCGTTCGGTAAAGATTTCGTCGGCGTCGCGCCAGGCCGCCACCAGATCGAGCTTCGCCTGGGGCACACCGAGGCTTCGGAGATGGTGGAGATGGAATTTCGTGCAGAAGGTGCAGCCGTTCATCTGCGAGGCGCGCAGGTTGGCCAGTTCCACGAGGCTCAATTCCAGACCGGAGCCGCGAATCCCTTCGCCGAGAGATAGCAAGGCGGCGTTGGCCGCCGGAGCCAATTCCCGGAAGGCGGCCCAATCGAGCCGGGAGCGCCCGTGGTTCGTATCTTGATCAGGGGATGAAGAGGTCATAGTATTCGAATACGAACAACATATTCGTGTACTGATATGCCGCGCAAGTCCAAGTTTTCCGCCCCTGAACTCCCAGCCCAGATCCCCCGCCCCGGCGAAGGCAAACGCGGTCCCGCCGGACACATCGGCTATCTCTTGCGCCAGGCCCAAGCCGTTCATCGCCTGCGGATGGACCACGCCCTTGCGGATCTCGATGTTACCCCGCCCCAGTTCGCCGTTCTCACCATGCTGCGAGCGTATCCGGGAATCTCCAATGCCGATCTCGCCCGCCTTTCCTTCCTCACGCCCCAGACCGTCTGCATGATCGTGGCCAACCTCGAGAAGCGTGGCGCCGTGAGCCGCCGACCGCACGCCGTTCACGGCCGTATCCAGCACCTGGACGTGACTCCCGCCGGGCAGAGCCTTCTGGCGGCGGCCCGCGAACGTGTGCAGAAAGTGGAGCGCTGGCTCCTGGACGGACTCACGCCCACCCAGGACCGCGCCGTGCGCCACTGGCTGGCCGGGCTGGCCTCACGACACGGGATGACCTGAGCGGCTGCACAACTTTCCGACACTTCATCTGCGAACTAAGTTGTCGCCCATTTCCGGATCGTCTAAGCCTCTGAGCACATCAGGTCCCATTGCCCAACCCCCGTCATGAAATTCCTTCGTCTCTCTCACCTTTTCCTGGCCTCAGCCTGCCTCACCGGCACCGCCCTCGCTGACGTCAAACTGCCCTCCATCATTTCCGACAATATGGTCCTACAGCAGGACACGCCCGCGAGTGTGTTTGGCTGGGCCGAACCTGGTGAAAAGATCACCGTGAAATTTGCCGGCAAATCGGCCGCGGCCACGGCTGGACCCGATGGCAAATGGGTCACCAAGCTCGAAGGTCTCACCGCCGGGACGACGGGTGAACTCACCGTCTCCGGCAAGAACACGCTCACGATCAAGAACGTGGTCGTCGGCGAAGTCTGGGTGGCTTCCGGCCAGTCCAATATGGAATTCACAGTCAATCGCGGCAAGGACGCCGCCGAGGAAACCAAGGCCGCCGATTTCCCGATGATCCGGATGTACACGGTGAAGAAGAACCCGCAGACGGAGCCGGCCGACAACACCGAAGGCAAATGGGAAGTCTGTTCGCCGCAAACCGTCCCGACCTTCTCCGCGGTCGGCTATTTCTTCGCCCGTCGTCTCTACCAGACGCTGAAGCAACCGATCGGTATCATCCACACTTCCTGGGGCGGCACGCCCGCGGAATATTGGACGCCGAAGCCGATCCTCGCCCGTGATCCGGCGTTCAAACCAATCACCGACTCCTGGGATCAGGCCGTCGTCAATTATCCGAAGGCCAAAGCCAAGTACGACGAAGAACTCGCCGCTTTCAAGGAAGCCTCCAAGACCCCTCCGGCTCCTGGCGCAACGGCACCGAAGCCTCCACGCGCGCCGCGCGGTGGTGACGCTTTTGGCAGTCCGGGTTGTCTGTTCAACGGCATGATCGCGCCGCTGATCGATTATACCGTTCGCGGCGTCATTTGGTACCAAGGCGAAGCCAATGCTCGCGCCGCCGAACTCTACAAGAAACTCTTCCCGACCATGATCCATAGCTGGCGCGCCGCCTGGCAAAACGCGGACATGCCGTTCCTCTACGTCCAGTTGGCCAACTACATGCAGCGGCATCCGGAACCGACCGACACGGATTGGGCGCGGCTTCGCGAAGCTCAGCTCCAGACGCTGGAAGTGCCGCACACCGGCATGGCCGTGACCATCGACATCGGCGAATCCAAGGACATCCATCCGAAAAACAAACAGGAAGTCGGCCGGCGTCTCGCGCTCTGGGCCGAAGCCACGGTCTACTACCGCGATCAGGAATACTCCGGTCCCCTCCCGAGCGGTTTCCAAACGGAGGATAACAAAATCCGCCTGACGTTCCGCAATGGCGATGACTTGAAAGCTTCCGATGGCGGCAAGATCAAAGGGTTCGCCATCGCCGGTGAAGATCGCAAATTCTACTGGGCCGACGCCGAGATTCAGGGCGACCACGTGGTTATTTCCAGCCCGCAGGTCTCCAATCCCGTCGCCGTGCGGTATGGCTGGGACGACGATCCCGATTGCAACTTGATCAACAAGACCGGCCTTCCGGCGACGCCTTTCCGGACCGACGAATGGCCGATGGCTCCGGCGAAGTAAGTTCGTCGCAATCAGTCGGGGAGCTGGATCGTTCCTCTTTGGAACCGGGGAAAATCGCGCTAAAGTGTCGTGCACCCGCATCGCTTTGTCGCGTCCCGGCGCATGATCCACGAATGCTCAATCTCTGCGGCTTTGAACCTAGCCGTCCTCTGGACGGTCCAAGCCATTCCTTTGCCATGTCGCCCTTCTCCGCTTTGTCCCGAACAGCACGCCTCCTGATCGCCGTCGTTTGCGGGCTGCTCTTGCTGGCCAGCGCCTCCGCGCAGGAGAACACCGCGACCGTTCGCGCGGTAACGGCAACGCTTCTCGCCGACACCACCGCCATCGAACCCGGGAAGCCCTTCACCGTCGGAGTCCGCTTCGACATCGATCCCGGTTGGGACATTTATTGGCAATTTGCCGGCGACATTGCCATGCCGACCAAGCTCCAATGGGACCTGCCGCCAGGCTTCACCGCCGGTCCCTTGCAGTGGCCGCTCCCCGACGCCCATATGGCGGATGGCGACATCCTCGGATACGTCTACACCGGACAGACGATGCTCTTCGCCCAAATTACGCCGCCGGCGCAATTACCTTCGGGACCCGTGCCCATCAAGGCCAAGGCATCCTGGCAAATGTGCGATGCGCAGCGCTGCGAGCAAGGAGACGCCAAGCTCGCGCTGAACCTGCCACCCGGACCGGCGCAGCCAGCCAACGCCGACGTCTTCAACAAATGGCGCGCGCAGGCACCGACGGCCACTTTTGCTCCGCCGTTCGCCGTCAAGTGGGACCGCAGCAAGGACAAGGAATTTTCCCTGCAAATCAAAGGCGTGGCGAAAGACACGCCCGTGGAATTTTTTCCCTTCCCGATGCCCGGTCTGAAGCCAGGACACCCGAACATCAACGCGATTGCCGACGACGGAGCGCGCACCATCACCTTCCCCTTGGAAGACGGAAAACCGAATCTCCCATGGCGCGGAGTCGTCGTCACCGGCAAGGAAGGCGGCCAACGCGAAGGCTGGATCGTCTCCGCGGACGCCGGCGCCGCAGCCACGCCGGCCCCATCGATCGCTTCCACCAGCACCGCTGCTTCCCAGACTCTCTCGGGTCCGCCCGCTGCATCCAAAGGCTCGCTCCTGTGGACCCTGTTTATCGCCTTCGTCGGCGGGCTCATCATGAACATCATGCCTTGTGTGCTGCCGGTGATCACGCTGAAGATCTACGGGTTCGTCAACCAGGCAGGCGAAGCGCCGGGACGTGTCTTTCGCCTCGGCCTCGCCTTCAGTGGCGGCGTTTTTGCCTTCTTCCTCACGCTCGCGGTTTTCATGGCCAATCTCCGCGGCGCTTTCAATTGGGGTTACCAACTCCAGAACCCCTATCTTCTCGCGACGGTCATCTCGCTCGTCTTTCTCTTCGGCCTCAGCTTACTCGGTGTTTTCGAGGTCGCGCTCACGGGCGGCGCTACTTCCACACTCGGTGAGCTTTCCAGCAAGGAAGGCTATGGCGGCGCATTCCTGCATGGGCTTTTCACGACGCTGCTCGGCACCTCATGCACGGCTCCGTTCCTGGGCGCGAGTTTGAGCTACGCCGTCACCCAGTCCGTACCGATTATCTTCCTCATCTTCATCGCGATCGCCACCGGCATGTGCCTGCCGTATTTCCTTCTGTCGGCCCATCCCGCCTGGATGCGTTTCCTTCCCAAGCCAGGTATGTGGATGGAACGGGCCAAGCAAGTCATGGGCTTTATCATGCTCGCCATCGCCGCGTGGCTCTTCGGGGTTTTCGCCGGGCGCGGCCCGGATGCCGTCGCGGGTATGAGCTGGTTCCTGGTCATTCTCGGCTTCGCCGCCTGGCTTTTCGGATTGCATGGCCATTGGATCACGCGGGTCGCCGCCTTGGCGCTCCCCATCGCCGGCTACTGGTTTTTCCTGGATGGAAATATCAACGCCGCCAAACCCGCGGAAGCGTCCAATGCTGGGATCGAACAGCGCATCAATGCGGCGCGTGCTGCTGGAGTTCCTGTCTTTATCGATTTCACCGCCGATTGGTGCCCGAACTGCAAATTCTACGAAAAGACCGTCCTCAGGAGTGACGCCATCCAAACCAAGTTTCGCGAAAAGGAAGTCGTCTTCATCAAGGCGGATTGGACCAATACCGACGATCCGGAAGTGACCCGCCTTCTCAAGAGCTACGGTGCTGTGGGCATCCCTCTCTACGTCTTCTATCGTCCGGGAGAATCCCAGCCCCTTGTGAAAGAATCCCTCACCAAGTCCGGACTCCTGGAAGAACTCGACAAGGTCAAATCGCCTCCCGCCAAAAGCTTGTCGTCCAACGAAAAGGCTGCCAAGACGGCTGAGAACTAATCCACTCGCCGCCCGATCTAAACCGGGCGCAGGGCCACGAGAACGTTGCCGGGAACATGTCGCACGTTCTCAACAAACTTCTTCAGCTTCTCCAACGGAGCCTTGGTCGCCATCGTGTAAATTACATCGTTCTCGCTCCACGAGGCAAAACTCCAGGCGCCGAGTTCGCGAAATTCCGGGGATCCGGAAGGCGGGGCGTCTTTGAAATCGCTGCGGCGGGCCACCAGCAGGTGGACCAGCGAACCCTGATCGACGCCCGGCTTTTTTTCCGACCAAAAGCACGTCAGATAGGTGGGTTTGCCTTCCACTTGAATGACCTGGCAGCCAAAGCTCTTCAGACCCCGCAGTTTCGTCGGAATCTCAAATGCCGGCGCCCCCTGTGCGAACAACCACTCCCGCAGTTCTTCCGGATTCTGCGATCGCTTCGGCAATTCCGGGTCTTTCCGGAAGAACGCCACCACTTGCGGCGCAAACTCCTGGTAGGACGCGCCGTTCCGCCACCAAAACGCCAGCCCGGCGAGGAAAACAATGGCAGCGGCCACCGTCCAGATTGTCCATCGCCCCGGCGATTTCCGTGGGTGCAGCGGCACAATTTTCTCACCGGCCGCAGCGGTTGCACGCCCTTTCGCCAAAATCGCCTCCACTTTCGCAGCGGACAGCTCCTTGGCTTCGAAGTGCTTTTGAATTTGCTGGCGGAAATCAGGCATTCTTTACAGGGAACAAACGAAGAACAGCAGCCACTGATTGCAACGGCCTTTGCCACCAGGTTCCAGCGCCGCCTGGCGGAGTTTGGCCATCGCACGGTGTAATAGGCTCAGCACCGTTCCCCGGGGCTGGCCGGTCATTTGCCCGATCTCCTCGGCCGTCCGCCCTTCATAATAGTGCAAGAAAAGCGCTTCCCGCTCGATTGGCCGAAGGATGGCCAGCAGCGCATCGAGGTCGCCTTGTATCCCCGGCTCACTTTCCGCCGCCGCCGGCAATTCCGGTCGCTCGGGCTCATCGAGCGAGTCAAACTGCACGATCTTCTTCCGTCGGCATTGGTCGACAAAGAGGTTGCGCACCGCCGTGAAGAGAACCGCGTTCGTCTCCACCCGGCCATACCGGCGGGAGAGGTTCAGCCAGGCCTCGTGGACCAGGTCTTCGGCGTCCGCCGGATGATGCGTCAGAGCCAGCGCGTAGCGGTAGCCTTTCTGCAACCGCTGGGCGTCTGTAGGAGTGGGAGAATCGGTGGATGCGTCCAAAATGAAGCGGCCGGCGCAATATTGATTGCACCCCATTTAGCGACCCTCCCTCAAAGGCGCAATTCCTACTTCCAGTTTACGAACCGTTCCCCTAGCATGCCTGTCCCTCTGTTTCCTGCGCTTCTCCCCATGAGCGAAAAAAATTCCCGTCCGCGCAATCAACCGGCGCCGATGTTCGTCGTCTTGAGGACCATCTCGACATGACTACGAATCCCTTTCTAATGCGCATCCGGACCGCCTATTCTTGGCTGATTTGCGGCGCCACGTGGCTGCAATCGCCCTTTCTCCTGATTGTCCGGCTTTATTGGGGGTGGGAGTTTTTCCAGACGGGAAAAGGCAAACTCACGAATCTCAGCCAGCCCACGGAATTCTTCGCCAGCCTGCACATTCCTTTTCCTGCGGCCAACGCCGTCATCGCCGGTACCACCGAGTGCCTTGGCGGCCTGCTTCTCCTCGTCGGCCTCGCTTCGCGTCTGATTTCGATTCCGCTCACCTTTCTGCTCATCGTCGCCTATTGCACGGCCGACAGCGAGGCGCTCCACGCCATTTTCAGCGACCCGGACAAATTTCTCGGGGCAACGGAATTCCAATTCCTTTTTGCCACCGTCATCGTCCTTATTTTCGGCCCCGGCTTCTTCTCCGTCGATACGATCCTCGGAAAAATCTTTGGCGCACCTGCATCCAACCCGGCGGCATCGCCCGCAAAAGCCTGAAACAATTTTGCGGGCGCAGGTTCGCGATGGTCGCGGGCCGGCACGCAGAAACCAGAAACCAAAACCAGTAAACAAACCCATAGCATGAAAAAGCAAATCACCAGCAAAGCGCTGTTCGCCGGCGCCGCCATCGCCGGCCTCCTCGTCGGCGGCATTCCTGCCGTAACCCACGCGGCCACCCCGACCAAGGGCACAACCGCCTCCGCGGGCCTCCTCGCGAAAGAAAAGGGCGAAACCCATGACTGCGCGGGCAAGAACTCCTGCAAGGGCAAGGGTGGCTGTAAAACCGGTGACAACGGCTGCGCCGGCAAGAACTCTTGCAAAGGCAAGGGCGGCTGCCAGACCAAGGACGGCAAGCCCGTCAAAGGCCACGTTGCTTAATTGACTCTACGGGGCTCGGTCGCACCTGCGGCCGGGCCCCGCATTTCATTGAGCAATGAACATTTAGGATTTAGCATTTATTACCGCAGCCAGAGATCGACCTGCGACGGAGAACGCAAATGGCAGACGGAGAATTGCGAAGCGGGGCAAAATGCTAAATCCTAAATCTTCAATGATTCATGCCCGCCAATCGCTTTAACGCTTTTACCGAATACGGCATCGGCATCGGACTGCGGATTCCGCATTACGGGCACATTCTCGAGAAGAAACCGGTCGTCGATTGGTTTGAAATCATCTCCGAGAATTACATGGTCGACGGCGGGCGCCCGCTCTTTGTCCTCGACCAAATCCTCGAGCAGTACCGCGTGGTCCAGCATGGCGTTTCCATGTACTTCGGCAATGCCGCCCGGCCCAATCGCGATCATCTTCGCCGCCTCAAGAAGCTCGTCCAGCGCACCGGCACGCCGTGGCTGAGCGATCACCTTTGCTGGGGCAGCGTGGACGGGCGATTCTCGCATGATCTGCTTCCGATGCCGTACAGTTGGGAGGCGGTGAAATGGGCGGCGCGCAATATCCGCGAAGTGCGCGATACCGTCGGCATTCCCGTGGCCGTGGAAAACGTCAGCAGCTACGCTGAGTTTCACGCCTCGGAGATGACCGAGTGGGAATTTCTCTGCGAAGTCGTGGAACGCGCCGACTGCGGGATTTTGCTCGACGTCAATAACATCTACGTCTCCTCGAAAAATCACGGCTTCGATCCCAACGTCTATCTCGACGCCGTGCCCACGGAGCGCGTCGCCCAGATTCACATCGCCGGCCACACCAAGTACGAGCGCTACATCCTGGACACGCACGATCACCCGGTTCTCGACCCCGTCTGGAAACTCTACGCTCGCGCCATCGCCCGCGCCGGCCGGACCGCGACCCTTCTCGAATGGGACGACCGCATCCCGTCCTTCGAGGAAGTCCACGCCGAAGCCCTCAAGGCCAACGATTTTCTGCCGCATGCCAACACCATTGCCGCCTAGCGACGCACGTGAACATCGATCGCGTCCCAAGAGGGCCAAAACGAAGTCGAGCAGTGGCACCCTCGCCGAATTCCAGCAAGCGATCGCGAGCACACTCTTCCGCCCGCTGACGCGGGATGAGGGCATGCAAGCCGCTGGCGCCGCCGTGGCCGAGCGTTTGGTCAAACCCAACGATCGCCTCACCGCTTTCGAGCGCCTGCAAATCTACAACCAGCAGTACTGGTGGCGTCTGCTCGGCGCATTTGGCGAAGACTTTCGCGGACTTCGGGCGGTTCTCGGTGAACGCAAATTCGACCGCCTCGCCGTCGCCTATCTGGAAGCCTGCGGCTCTAAATCCTGGAACCTCCGCAACCTCGGCGCACAACTCGTTTCTTTTCTCGAAGCCAATCCGGCGCTGACCCATCCTCGCAGCGAGCTCGCCCTCGACGTCGCCCGGGTTGAGTGGGCTCGCGTCCTGGCCTTTGACGATCCCGACAAACCGGCCATCACGGCCAAGCAGATCGCGAAAACCTCTCCGGATCGCCTCTGCCTCGCCCTCCAGCCGTACATTTCCCTGCTCGAACTGCACCACCCGGTCGACGAACTCATGCGCACGCTCAAACGCAGCGAAATCGCCGCCGTGAGCAATGCCGTGGCCGCCACGCACACGCGTGCCCGCAAGACCGTCACCGTTCGACGCAGCCGCCAGCCCATTCACCTCGCCGTCCACCGCTTCCAATATTCCGTCTACTACAAGCGCCTCGATCCCGAGGCCTACCATCTTCTCCTCGCTCTCCGCGGCGGCGCCACCCTCGAAGATGCCTGCGCAAAGGCGTTCGCCGACAGCAAGGAACTCCCGCAGCAAAGTGCCGTCCGTATCCAGGAATGGTTCGCGCGTTGGATGGAATTCGGCTGGTTTTGTCGCCCTTGATATCAGCTGGTCTACACGTGGTTCTCAGGAAGAGTCCCGCAACCTGCGTCCATTCAGCGGCAAGAAATGGACCACGGATTACGCGGATTTCACGGATTGTCCTCCCCCTCTGCGTCCCTCTCAAACCTCCTCCGCGTTCTCTGCGGTAAACTCGACAAGCTCCGTTTCAGGCCGCCTTTGCTCACGGAGATGAGCGGCGGTGGTTCCTGTGGGATGTAATCCTCCCCAATGTGCAGGCGCCTACTTCGCCTCTTCCACCGCCCGATGCGCGGTCGCCCGCAGGAACTTCGCATAGTCCGGGTCCAATCCCGTCGGGACGAAAGTATTGTCCAGCACGCTCTGGCCGAAGAGCACTTCGAACCACACGCACCCGCCCAGATATTCGCCCGCCATGTCGGCGTGGTGCCCGTCCATGACCAACTGCTTGGCCCCATTCTTCTCCTTCCACTGCCAGCCCATGTTCAGTGAGTGCGTCTGGTCGGGCAACTCACCGGGCTTTGCGTCCTTCGAATCGAACGGCTGGGCCGGCGCGTGATAGCCCCATTTCGGATCGTGATTGGCCATGTGGAATGCGTCCCCCACCGGCAGGCGCCGTATCCCAAGCTCCTTCGCAATCGTCCCATAGGCGCTGGAAAGCTCCTGGTACATCTCGTCCTGCGTCTTCGGTTCCCCGGCCTTGTGTGAGGTCCCCGTAAAGCGCGGATCATCCACCCGGTACTCCCAGGTCTCGTGGAGCAGGACCGTCGCGTCGGGCGCGTAACGGTGGATGTAGTCCCGAAGTTCCTGCGCATACGGCCGATAGGTCGCTACATCATGGCTCTGCATGCTGTACTGCTGGATGGTCACAAAATCCCAATGGCCGCTTTTGAGATCGTCGCTCAATCCCTTGCCGTCGCTATAGAGCCCATTCTTGTCCGTCGGATCTTTCTCGTGGGCCTCCGCCTTGCTCCAGTGCAGCGCCATCGGCGACCCGCCAACAATGTCCTCCCGCAGCACCAGCGTATCCCCCGCCGCCTTTGCCAGATCCCCGAGGTAGTGAACCGCGTTATGTGAAAAGCTATTTCCCACCGTCAGCAACCGAACCGTCTTTCCACCACCCGCGTCAGCCCCATTTAAATTCAGGCCAAAAAACAGGCCGGCAACAATGGCAAACGATAACAGGAGAGGTTTCAATTCCATAAGGGGTGCAAGATTCAACCGTTTCGCACTGCTATCAGTCAAAACCTTCGCACGCTGAAAAGATACGGAAATTCCGGAAAGGATCCGTCGGGGCAATATTGGATGTTGGATGTTGGGCGTTGGGTGTTGGATGTTTCTCCGCGAAACCCGAAACCTGAAACCCATTCAGATGCCCGAAATTTTCCCCGACGACCCCTCCATCTACGAACTCCGCACCCGCGCCCCCGGGCCCACTGGGGCGTTGCCGCTCACCGAAGATCTCCTTCGCACTTCCCCCAGCGGCGACATCTTCGGGCTCACCCAGAACGTGGGCATGGGGTGGGAACCGGAGCGCGCCAACGACCGCCAATTCCTGATCCTGAGCACCGCCGGTGGGCTCCGCGCGCCGGACGGCAAACCGATCGCTCTGGGTTTTCACACCGGGCATTGGGAAATCGCGCTCCAGGTCGAAGCTGCCGCCCGGGAACTTCGCGCACTCGGCGCGATGCCCTTCGCCGCGGCGGTGAGCGATCCCTGCGATGGCCGCTCCCAAGGCACGCCCGGCATGTTCGATTCGCTGCCCTATCGCAACGACGCCGCGATCGTGCTCCGCCGTCTCATCCGTTCCCTACCCCGGCGGCAGGGCGTTCTCGGTGTGGCCACCTGCGACAAAGGTCTGCCCGCGATGATGATGGCCCTCGCCGGGTCGCGCGACCTCCCGTGCGTGATCGTTCCCGGCGGTGTCACCCTCCCGCCGACCGATGGCGAGGACGCCGGCGCCGTCCAGACGATCGGCGCCCGCTTTTCCCGCGGACTCCTTTCCTTGAAGGAAGCCGCCGAACTCGGCTGCCGGGCGTGCGCTTCACCGGGGGGCGGATGCCAGTTCCTCGGCACCGCCGCCACCTCCCAAGTCGTAGCCGAAGCCTTGGGCATGGCGCTTCCCCATAGCGCCCTGGCTCCCTCCGGCTCGGCTGTCTGGCGGGAAATCGCCACCCGCAGCGCCCGGGCAATCTCGCACCTGGCCGAACGGGGCATCCCCATTCGGGAGGTCTTGAGTCCGGCATCGATCCGGAATGCCATGACCGTGCACGCGGCTTTCGGCGGTTCGACCAATCTCCTCCTCCATATCCCGGCCATTGCTCACGCCGCCGGGCTGCCGAGGCCCACCGTCCACGACTGGATCGCGGTCAATCGGGTGACGCCCCGGTTGGTCGATGTCCTGCCGAACGGTCCGCAATATCATCCTACGGTTCGCGCCTTTTTGGCCGGCGGGGTCCCGGAGGTGATGCTGCATTTACGCGACCTCGGCCTGCTGGACACCACCGTTCTTACGGCCACGGGCCGGACCTTGAACGAGAACCTCGACGCCTGGAAAAAGAGCGATCGCCGCGAACGTTTCCGGAGACTCCTCGTGGAACGCGACGGGGTCGCCTCAGATGACGTAATTATGTCGCCCGAACAAGCTCGAGGCCGGGGACTCACCGGGACTCTGGTCTTTCCGACAGGCAACCTCGCACCCGAAGGATCCGTCATCAAAGCGACGTCTATCGACCCGAGTGTCGTCGGCGCCGACGGCGTTTACCGGCACACTGGACCGGCGCGCGTTTTTACGTCTGAAGCCGCAGCGATCGCGGCCATTCGAGGCGGTCAAATCCAAGCGGGGGATGTGATGGTTCTCGCGGGAATTGGGCCTTTAGGAACGGGCATGGAAGAGACTTACCAAGTGACGAGCGCACTCAAATCTCTGCCCTTCGGCAAGCACGTCGCCCTGATTACGGATGCCCGCTTCTCCGGCGTTTCCACGGGTGCGTGTGTCGGGCACGTTGGACCCGAAGCATTGGCCGGAGGACCATTATCCAAAATCCGTGAAAACGATACTATATCATTGGATATTAACAGAATATCCATGGAAGGCGAAGTGAACTTCACTGGCGCGGATGGCCGATCATTCACGCCAACTGAAGGCGCGGCGTTCCTGGCCTCGCGCGAAGCAAACCCTGGCCTCTCACCCCACCCCAAACTCCCGGATGACACCCGGATTTGGGCGGCTCTTCAACAAGCCAGCGGTGGAACTTGGGGTGGCTGCGTTTACGACCCTGAGCAGATTCTCGCTGCACTCCATTTGCGTAAATAGTCTCAGCCGTCGACCGGACTATTTACGGGAATCGTTGAAATAGATTTTTACGTTATGGGTCCGGCGGCCCGCGGCGATAATCTCCGGGTACCCGTCGCCGTCCAGGTCCGCAAGTTGCAGGTCCTCACAAGCCATCCCGTCGGGATCGATGACGGTCTCGCGCCACTTCTCTCCCGCCTGATCCAGCGGCGTCCAAAGCGCCACCCCAATGGGCGTGTCGGTGGTGCCGCCCTTCCCGCGCCAGCCAACCACAATTTGGTCGCCGCCAGTCCCGAGCAAGTCGCCAACTTGCAACGCATGACCTTCGACCAGGCGATCGGTGAGAACTTGATCGCGATAGCGGATTCCCGTCACATCCCCTTCCGGGAATGGGGGACGAGCGTGATATTGCACGTGGGCCACAAGCTGATTTCCGTGCATGGGTTCGATACTCGCGACAAAATAGGGCTGATGATCGGGCCGGCTCTGGCGAACTTCTCCCACAGGCGCAACACTGATCTGCTGGTTCATTTCCTGCCACGTGGCCTCCTTATCGCGTGAGGTGACTTTGATTCCTTCCTTTCCGGCGACGAAGAGATACGGGAAAAAATCACCAACTGCATTGGTCGGCAGGAAATTGTGCGTCATGTGCATTGATTGGTCGATGACTTCAGCCCGCCATTCCCCTTTCGGATCGTTCAGCGGTTTCGGTGGATGGTAAAGCAGCACTTTCACCGGAACGCCTTCGCCATTCTTGTTGCCTCGGCCGTGGAGTGGAAGCACCACCAGTCCCCACGACCCATCGTTGAGCCGGAGCCACCGCATCCGGTGCGTGGTCGGCTCGACCTCCGGAAACCGCACCGGCGTCCACGGCTGCGTGCGATCCGCGGGCGGAATGAGGTAAAAGACCGCGCCGCTGTGCTCGGTATCCGCGGGATTCCACGCCGCCCCGACGGCGATCTCGCACTTCCCGTCGCCGTCGATATCCTGCGCCGCGATGCACACGTTGTCTTCCTTCGTCAGGTTCTCCGCCAGCAGATACTTGTGCCACGCGGAAGGATCGCGCGCCTTTTCCGGTCCAGGATTCCGATACCAGACGAACTGTTTTTTATCGGCGAGAATAATGTCGGGGTGTCCGTCACCATCAACGTCGGCGATGGCCAGTCCGTAACCGATCTGAATGTGGTCGTCGAGCGTCACCGCCGTGAACTTCGGCGTCGGGGGCTCTTCGGAAAATCCGGACGCAGGAGCGATGCCGCACACGAACGCCGTCGCGATGACCCAAAGGGAGAGGTTTGGTTTCATGGGGAGAAACGACTTCCTTTTTATCGTCTCGCCGGAAATTTGGAAAGCCCATCCGCACGCACCCTCGAGGTGTGAATCGAAGAGAGTTTCAATTCGACGAAGGCACCTAGAACCAGCGTGCGGCACGGCTGCGCTCGCGATTCCTTTCACAACGACCGGCGCTCGATATTAATAGAGACTCATAGTATGCCCGATTCCGCCTCGCCCACCCCACCCCCAGCACCAGCACCGCCGCCCCTTCCGACCCAGTACTTTCTCAAGGGGGTCCGCACCTTTCGCAACAGGCGCACCTTCAACATCCTCGTGAGCTGGACCATGCTTTCGATCCCGTGTGTCAGCTTCGTCACCGCCGACCTCACCCACAGCAGCACCCGCGGGGGCCATGTCCCCGTCGCTGTGTTCTACGTCGGTGCTGCGGTGCTCCTCAGCGCCATTCTCGTCCATCTCGTAAAATGCATCTGCAACGTCCAGGAACCCATGGAGATCACTTCGGAGGGTGTTCGTGCGAAGGATAACTTTTGGTACTGGCCGCAGGTGAAATCCATTTCGGTGAAGAAAGTCAGTTTCGCGGATCAGTATTTTCTCCGCGTCGACCTGCGGGTGAGCCCGAAAGTGTGTCTGCTGACGCCCGACCCCGCTCCTTCCCAAACGCAGTGTGCCGAAATCATCGCGCGCCTGAAATCCTTCCTCGCCGCCAATCACCCCACCATTACCATCGCGGAAATTCCGCGCTGACACCGGAGGTTTGTCGCCTTAGAAATTTCCTGCGCGCCAGCGATATGCGGCTTCGCAAGTAGCCGGCCATGGCTGTCTTCCCCTATGAATATTCCCCTCTCCCGGCGACGTTTTTTGAAAGGGGCGGCTTGCGCCGCAGCCCTCGCTCCCGTTTGCCGCACACCGCAGGCCCAGGCGGAGACCGCGACCGATGCCTTGCTCGAGGTGCAGCCATTCCCACACGCCGTCGTCAACGGGCTCTATATCGAGACGATCTGGTCGGACGGACGGCACAACGGCTTTCCTGGGATCGCACGGGTCGGCGATTTTTATTACGTCGCCTTCCGCAATTCCGAGGCGCACCAGGCGCCGCAAGGGAAGATCTTCGTCATCCGTGCCAAAGCGGCGGACTTGAAGAACTGGGAGAAGGTCGCCGAATGGACGCGCGAGCACGACTGCCGCGACCCGCTGGTCTTCGACAACCACGGCAAGGTGCAGGTCGTGTTTCACTCCGAGGAAGACTACTACTCGCAATCGAGCGACGGGACGACCTGGACCGAACCGCGGGAATTGGACACCGAATTTGTCGAGGCCCCGGCGGGAAGCGGGCTCGTCTTCACCTCGAAACGCCGCTGGCTTTTCCGCATCCGGCGCGGTCCCGACGGTGCCTTTTACAGTCTCGCTCGATGCGGGATCAAGGAAAAGGGCGGCAAGCAATTCGGCCTGATTTTCTATCGTTCCGAGGACGGGGTTACCTTCAAAGCGCAGCACACCTACGGCGAAGGTCCGACCCGCGGGATGGAGGCTGGAAATATGGGCACCGGCTGGGGGCATGAGGCCGATGTCGCCTGGACGCCGGACGGCACGCTCGTCGCCGCAATCCGCAATTCCTCACCGGGTGTGATCGTTTTCAATCGCTTCGATCCGCAACTCGGCAAGGTCGCACCGCTCGGGCCGTGGCGGGTGTTCTCGACCGGCGCCAATCCATTCGCGGGGCCCGCGCTTCATGCGACCAAGCAGGGTGGGATGCTCCTCGCCGCGCGCGACGTGCGCGAGCCGCGGCCCGACGGTTATCCGGCGGTAGGCAAGCTCTGGACGGTGACGGAAAACGGCGTCGAAAATCCATGGATCATCCCAAGCGGCGGCGATTGCGCCTACCAGAGTTTCGCCGACGGGACCAACCCCGAGGAAGTGCTGCTCTGCTACTATTCCTCGCACGAATTCCCGATGGGAAAAAAGGGCGTGGGCTTCAATCCGGCGAACATCTACCTCGCGCACTTGAAGGTCCGCCATCACCAGGCGTGACGCCCGGCAAGCCGGCCCGCTTACCGCGAGAGTTCGTCGGCCAGCGCCACCAGCTTTTCGCGCACGCCCGGCACAAAGGAGCGTGGGCGGTGGACGGCGCAGAGGCTGAGGCCGTTGCGCTCGAAAAAGCTCACGGAATAGGCATCGCCGTAGAGGGTGAAGTGCTTGAGCTGTCCGATCGGCATCCGGTTTGCCGCTTCACCCACGCGCGGAGCGAGGCCGAGAAGTGCTGCGAGGTCAAAGCCTTCCGGCAGCGTGCCGCCGGTGCAGGCTTGATCGCGCGTGGCAATGACGCAGGCATAAACGCCGGGCAATGAGGCGGCGAGGCGGCTGATCTTGGGCAGATCGAGCGTTTCCTCCGTCATGAAAAGCGCCTGCACCGCGTCCTGATCAAAACGGCGCAGCGGCAGCGAAGGCGGCGGCAGAACCTCGAGGTGATTGACGGACTCAACCGGCACCTTGGGCAGCGGGAAGAGCGGAATTGGAGGCGGGGTCGGTGGAACTGCGGCGGCGGGCCGTTCCGGCTCTGACGCCGGCGCCGAGACGGGTGCCGCTGGGGCCTCGAAAATCGGTGAAGGAGGGATCTTCGCTGGGGGTGGTGGCGTGGCTTCGACGGGCGATGCAGTCGCCGCCTGGACGGCGGGCTCTTCTACCGGCGGCGGCATTTCCGTCTTTGGCGCCGCTTCCTCGAGCAACGTCGGTGGCTTCGTTTGTTCGGCGACAGGTTGCTGTTCGGCGGGTTCCGGAGCCTTCTCCGAAACGATTTCCGCGGGTTTCGCCGGCAGCTCCGGTTGCTCGGCAACAGCCTCCTCTCCGTGCTCCTTGTGCGAAATGACTTCAGCGGCAACAGCCATTGCGGCGGCAGCGGCGCCAGCTTCAGCGGCGGCCGTGGCGGCGGGATGTTCGACAGGGGCCGCAGTCTGCTCCGCAATGATCGGCTCGGCAGGCGCGACTGAAGGTTCAACCGGTGCGGCAGACATCTCCGGACGATCCACAATCACGGCTTCGCCGGGAGCAGCCGATTCAACAGCCAACGGTTCGGCGGATGCTGGCGGTTGCTGCGCAGCGGCCGGCTCGGCAGGTACGGCTGGCACGACCATCTTCTCCGCAGTGATCGGCTCGGGAGGCGTAGGCGATTGCTCCGCGACGAGCGGTTCGGCTGCTGGAGCCGCGCTCTTCTCGTCTACGGATTCGCCAACGGGCTTGGCCTCGACCTCGGCAACGACCGGCTTCTCTCCGGTCTCTTGAACCGGCACGTCGACATGAACGACTTCCGCCAGTTCCGGAGCGTAGGTCGTCTCGTGAGCGAACGTTTCGGCCAGGTCGGCAAACGGGACGGGTTGCAGTGAGAAGGGCAGAATCGTTTCCGGAGCCCCATCTTCCAAGGCGGACGCGATCATTTCCGCCGTCGGCGTCGATTCGAGGTCGGCCGCAGATGTGGGTCCGACGGGCTCGACACTGGCGGGGGTGATCGCGCTCTCCTTGTTCTCCGTGACAGGCGCCACCGGCTCTTTGAGAGCGGAAACAAGTGGCGGCGGTTCGACGTGCGGCGGGGGCTCGGTTGCCGCAATGGATGCCGGCGGCGCGGCACCAAAGATGGGCGGCGGGACCGCAAACGGCCGAAATACCGGCCGTTGGAGAACGAGCTTTGGCGAGCCATCGCCGGCAGTAGGCGCAGACGCAACCTCGTCAGCGGCTGGCGCCGGCGTCGGCTCCCGCGGGATTACCTCCGCCGCGGGCTCGGGTGTCGGTTTCCCCTTCTCCAGCTCCGGAACCTTTGCGATCTCCGCTGCGGGTCCGTCAACGGCGGCCGCAACCGGAGGCACCGCACTGATCGATGCCGCGAGTGCCGGGACTTCCGGTTTCGCGACGGTCGGCAACGGTGGTGGCACGACACCGCTTTCACCAGCACCGGCAGGCGTTGGCGGAACGGACGGCGCTTCGAGTCCCGATGGAGTCGCAGGTACCACGGGCCCGGCGGGGACGGGAGTTGGCGCTACCGACGCTGGTTTGACGAGCGCCAAAGGAATTCCGGCCTCGCCCAGAGGTTCAGCCGCCGGGGCCGCTTTGGATTCTGGCGTCGCCACGGTAGGAACAGGCGGCGCACTGGCGGCGGCATTAACCGGTGCAGACGCTGCTTCCGAGGTCGTGGGCACCGGAGTTGGCGACACTGGCGACACTGGCGACACTGGCGACACCGGCGTGAGGGGAGTAGCCGCAGTCTCGGCGGCCGGCGCAAGCACCTTGGGCGAAGGAACAGGCGCCATCGCCGCCAGCTCATGCTTCGGCGATGGAAGATTCTGGAAAACTTCCTCCAGCGGAATCGGCACTTTCACACCGACTTTGGCGACGAAGTATTTGTGGAAGGCCTCCGGCAGCGAAGCGACGAAACGCAGGGCGCTGACTTCCACCTGCCCCTTCACGAGTTGCCGGTCGATCGGCGCAAATGGCAGGGTGATCCGCACGCTGTCGTCCACCTGGGGCAATTCGCCGACGATGATTTCCTGGGGGCAATGCCGCAGAATCGCCGCGAGGCTCAGGTGAATCTTCTCTTCACCGGGTTCGACTTCGGTCGCCTCGGCGGGAGTGAGTTTGCGAGCCTCTCGGAGGTCTTCGGGACGAACGGGCTCGACGGTGATCTCCGTTACCTTCACTCCGGGCGCCTCTCCAGCGGCCATCTTTATTTCGGAGACCTTTGTTTCCGGTGGCAACGGAGGAACGCTCACCGGCGATTCCGTACTCCAGTCGATGACAATGCCCGGGCGCGCAGGGGTAGCCGGCGGTAGTGGCTTGGGCGCGGCCGCTGGCAGAATCTCGGGAACGAACGAAACGACCGGGACCGGAGGGGCTGGCGCCGCGGGCTTTGGCTCCTCAACCGGCGGCGGCACCGCGGCAGTCGCGACAGCCACTGGCGCGGAGGGCACCGGCGCCGGCGGCGTGGGCTCAACGATGGGTGCGGGAGCCGAAACGGCTGGGATGACCGCAGCGGGCGTCGGGGCCACTGCCGGTGGCGGCACGGGAAGCGGTGCAGATGCCGGGGCGGGTGCGAGCACCGGCACGGGCGTCGGCGGCAAGGATGCAGGAGGAACGGGCGCGGCGGCCGGCGCCGGCTCGACCACGGGAGCCGGCCCGAGAATGACTGGCGGCGGTGCCTCCGCAGCCGGCTTCAATTCGACGGCCCTTTGGGCGGAGAGCGCCTGTTCTGCGAGGATGATCGGCGGCGCTTGTGGGGAAGGAACGACTGCCCGGAATCTTTCCCCAACCGGCACAGCCGGGGCGATCCCCGCTGATCCAGGAGTCGATTCCTTCTTGGCCTCCACATCGACGATTCGCGGCGTAGCCACCGTCTCTCCTGGAACCGCCGGACGAGCTGCCTTGTCCCCCCCCACCGACGCGACTTTGGGCCGGGAACGCAGCAGGCCGATCTGCTCGACCAGCTTTTGCAAAGGCAGTCGTACCTCCGTGTCCTCTTCGGGGCCGATCTCGTTGACGAAAATATCCGGAACCAGTTGGGCGATGCGGGACAGCGGCACGGCCGCACGACCGCGGGCGATATCGGACGAAAGGTCGTTGATCTTGAAGCGGAGTTCCCGCTTGGGGTCGTGGGTACCCGACTTCAGGTAGTGCGTGGGAATCCGCGACAGAACGTCGCCCAGGGTCAGCACGATTTCATCGGCGGCCGGCGGGGGCCCGGCAGAGGCGACCCGGCGTTCGGAGGGCCGGGGCGCGGAAATCCCGCTAGGCCGGGGCGCGGGGGTCACCGATGGCGCGCCGCGCGGGACAAAATTCTTGGGATGGAGGAAAGCAGAAGGGTCGGCCCGCTGGGACACGGGGGTCCGCGCCGGCGCATCGACGGTTTTTGCAGCAGGTTCCTGCGGCGACGGATGCTCGACGACCTTCTCCTCACCCGGCGGCGATTTGCTTTTGAAAAGATGGTCGAATAACCCCATGGGGACGTTAGTGGTCTTCCGCGGTAACCCGCAGAACTTCCTCCAACGTCGTAATGCCCTCACGGGCTTTGTCAATCCCGACCATACGTAGAGTCTTCATTCCTTCGCTCACCGCCTGGTTTTTGATGACCGCGGCGGAGGCGCGCTTGATGATGAGCCGCCGGATGGTTTCCGACACCGGGAGGACTTCGATGACGGCCGCCCGGCCGATGTAGCCGCGGCGCTTGCAGCGGTCACAACCGGCTCCCTGATAGAAGGTGGTGCCTTCGTCCTGGATATCGAGCTTGGCCAGAAGTTCGGCTTCGGGGGTGAATTCTTCCCGGCAGTTCGGGCACACCCGGCGGACGAGACGTTGCGCGCAGGCGAGCAGCACCGAGGAAGAAATGAGGAATGGCTCGATACCCATGTCGTCCAAACGCGAAATCGCGCCGGCGGCGTCGTTGGTGTGAAGCGTGGAGAGCACCTGGTGGCCGGTGAGCGCGGCCTTGACCGCGATATCCGCGGTTTCGTTGTCACGAATCTCACCGATCATGACGATATCAGGATCTTGACGGAGAATGGAACGCAGCGCATCGGCGAAGCTCAGGCCGATATCGGCCTTCACCGCCACCTGATTGATGCCGGAAAGCTGGTATTCGATCGGGTCCTCGACCGTGACGATGTTGTACTCGGGGTTATTCAGCTCGCTGAGCACCGAATAGAGCGTGGTGGTCTTGCCGGAACCGGTCGGACCGGTCACCAAGATCATCCCGTGGGGAGCATCGACGGCCTTTTTGAAGATGCCCAACGTGTAATCATCCATGCCGAGCTGGTCGATCGAACCCGAGAGGGCACCTTTATCGAGGAGACGGATGACGATCTTTTCGCCGTAGGTCGTCGGGAGCACGGAAATACGAAGATCGACTTCCTTGCCGGAGACACGAATCCGGAAACGGCCATCCTGCGGAAGACGGCGCTCGGCAATGTCCAGGCCGGCGAGAATCTTGATACGGGAGGCGATCGGCAATTGGAGCGCCTTGGGTGGTGAACTGGCCTCGAGCAACGAGCCATCCACGCGGTAGCGCAGCTTGAGCTGTTTCTCGAAGGGCTCGATATGAATATCCGAAGCCTTTTCCTTGAGTGCCTGCACAAGGATGAGGTTGACGATCTTGACGACCGGGGCGTCCTCGCTTTCCACCGCGAGCCGGTCGAGATCGATATCCTCGCGCCGCTGCTTGACCTCCTCAACTGCGGCGTCCGTCTGGCTGGCCGCATCCTTGAGCACCTGCTCCATCGCCGCCCCAGCACTGGAGACACCGCTCAGCGCCTCCGTGACGCTGCGCTCGGTGGTGATCATCGGGATGATCTCGAGCTTGGTGCGCTGGCGCAGGTCGTCGAGGGCGAGCACGTTCAGCGGGTCCGCCATGGCCACGAAGAGCTTGTTCCCCAGGCGGCAGACCGGCGCGAGCTTGTACTGCCGCGCCATATCCTTCGGCACCAGATTCTGGACGTCTTCCGGCACACGCACTTTGGACAGATTGATCGGCGGCACGTCGAGGCAGCGGCCCATGGAGATGACCATGTCCTGCTCGGTGACGTACTGTTTGTCGGTCAGCAGCTTGAGCAGTCGGCCACCCTGCTTCTTCTGCATGTCCATGGCTTCCGCCAACTGGCTGGGCAACAACAGCCCGTCTTCAATCAGAACGTCGGCGATACGTTCGCCAAAAGATTTGATGCTCATTTTTCGATCCGGTAGGTGTCGCCGAGAATCTTGAAGATGGCTTGGGGTGCGGCTAGGTGCCACTGCACGTTATAGTCGAGCAACTGCTGCACGGCCTCCTTGCCCAGTGCATCGAGCGGGTTGACCATCGCCACCATCACGGTGCGACTGATGATATCAAAGGGCACGATCAAGCGTCCGATGCTCAAGCTTTCCGGGAGCATTTTAATAATGGAACGATCGACGTCGTAGTATTCCAGCGGGATGTAAGCGAACTTCGACCGGTCCACGATCCCGGCGAGCAGTTGTTCCTGCTCGATGGCGCCGCGCCGGCAAATCTCGTCGACCAGGGAAGTCGCGAGGACGTTGTTGGGAAGATCCTTATTTTTCTTCTGCACCCGTTCGAGAGCCGAACTCACCACTTCCTCGGTGACCAGGCGATGCTGGATGAGAAACTTCGCCAGCGCCTCATTGCCGTCGTCGGCCAGGTTGATGTTGAGGTCCGCCTGAACCGCCAGGCGCATGCCACTGCCGCCATCGGACCGGAGCGTGGCTGGCGTGGTCATCAGCGTCCCGCCATCGGTGGCGATCGATCGGAAATCGAGACTGATGGAGCTGGGCGCCGGGATAACCGATGGCGTGGGGGCGGGCGCGTTCACCGTACTCGCTGGAGACATGCTCATGCTCCCTGGCGGCTTCAATTGCCCGCTCTTCTGCAGTTTCTCCTCCACGTCGCCCAAGGCGGCAATCACCTCGGCATTATCCGGCTCCTTCTGGAGAATGCCTTCAAATTCGAGCATTGCCGCCGAATACTGCCCCAGTTCCACATAGGTATCGGCCAGGCGCCGGGCCACGGACAACGCTTCCTTTTGTTTTCCGACGCGCTGGTACGCATCCTTGAGAATATCCATCGACTGGCAATCCTGCGGATTGGCCTGAGTGATGACCTCAAACATCTCTATGGTCTGCAGGATTTGCTCCTGTTCTTCAGAGGATAGGGTCGGCGAACTGACGCTCAGCATAATGCAGTCTAAAAGAGTAGCTAATTGCGTGCCTTTTGCCAGTGTCTCCGAAGATTGAGAATAAACAAAAGTCGAAAATCTCGTCCACCTTCCCCCAAAATCCCGGCCTTCTCAATCCGAATTAGCCTCTCATTCGTAAAAACACCCATCCCAAAAAAGCCCCGCCAAACGCGCCCACCGGGGCTTCAAGAACCCGTAACACCACGCCATCCCCGCAGTCTCAAAAGCGAGACTTCACGCCCTGAAAAGAGTCGATAAACAAAATCCGTGCGACGAAAAAGTGGCTTGCCGGAAGAGTAGTTTTCACGGCATCGGTGATAATCCTGCCCCCCACAAACCTTTGCCTGCCACCATGCCCTTCGATCCCACGGATTCAACTGCGGTCCGCGACCTGAGTTGGATCGGTGATGCCCTGCTCTCGCTCTTCGCCCGCGAATGGCTTCTCCAGCACGAGGCGCAGCTCGGTGGGATGCGTGCCGACCTTTTCCGGGATCTGACGAGCAACCAGTTCCTGTCCGCTTTCGGCCCGCCGAGCGTTGTCGAGGCCCGAATCGGCGACGCTTATCGTTCCGGCGGTCTCCCGGCTGCGCAAAAGTATTTCGACGAAACGCTCGCGCCCCTTTTCCTCAAACAGCACGCTAACCGCACCCGCACCCACCGGCACTAATCGTGAAAAAGATGAATAGAAAAATCGCTTCCTTCTGTCTCGTAGTCCTCTTTGGCACTGTTGCGGTGCGTGGCCAAAGTCCGTCCGGATCGAGTGACGAACGCCTGACGGCATTGCGCGGGCTGAAAATCGACGCGGCCACCATCAAGCAACTCGAGCATGAGACACCTCCAGCGGCGGCGACGTCCGCTGGAAGCGGGGCCAAGAGCGCCCCGGCCCGAACGGTCATGAAGCTGGTCCTCAATCCGGCCAAGGGCTCCAACATCAACGTCGAAATCTCGCTCCCGGATGCGGAGAAATGGAATGGCCGGTTGCTCGGCCTCGGCAACGGCGGCGCCGCCGGGCACATCAACTCCGGCGGCTTGATTGGGCCGACCGCCGCCGGCTACGCCGTGGTCACCACGGATATGGGCACCGCGCCGAACTCCGACTCCGGCATCCATAATCCGGAGGTCTGGAAGGACTTCGGCTTCCGCGCCACGCATCTCATGACGGTCGTCGCCAAACAGGTCGTCGCGGCCTATTACGGCAAGGGACCGGAGTTCTCGTATTTCAATGGCGGCTCGACCGGTGGCCAACAGGCGCTGCAGGAAGCGCAGCGTTATCCCGACGATTACGATGGCATCGTCGCCGCCATCCCGGCGCATTGCCGCACACCGCTCCATGCCTATTTCCTCTGGAACGATCAGATCCTGAAAAAGTGTCCCTTCACCAAGGCGCAGGAAAGCAGCGTCGTGGCCGCAGCTAACGAATATATGGCTGCGCGGGAAATTCCCGCGGTGGCGGGAAAATTCGTTTCTGACCCACGATGCACCGCCAAGGACATCGAGGCGGTCATTGCGCTCGCGTTGCAAAAGGACTCGACGCTCACCCCCGCGCACGCCGAGGCGCTGCGAAAGCTTTTCGACGGTCCAAGGCATGCTGTCACCGGTGAACGCATCTTCGACGGAATTCCATTGGGAGCTTCGTTCGATGCCGCCCACGGGAATCTCTATCTCTTCCAGTGGGTCTTCGGCGCGGACAAGAAACTGGAGGACATCAATTTCGGAGCGGATATCGATACTTATACGGCCGCGCTCGGTCCTTATCTGAACGCGGAAAATCCCAACTTGAGCCCATTCGAAAAACGCGGCGGCAAGCTGATCATGACCAGCGGTTCGGCCGATCCCGTGGTGCCCTACACGGCGACGCTCGATTACTACGAGCGGGTGATCGAGCACTTCGGCAGCCTCGAGAAAGTGCAGTCGTTTTTCGACTACTACATCATCCCCGGGATGGCTCACGGAGGGGGCCCTGGAATCAACAACCTGCCGAGTCTGATCGAGCCGGTGAGAAACTGGCGCGAGAAAGGCACCGCCCCGGGTGTGCTCCAAGGCCGGCGCATGGTGGATGGAAAGAAGGAACTGGAGATGCCGCTCTATCCTTACCCGATGAAGACCGGATGGGATGCGTCGACGTCGAGTTTCAAGCCGGTCGAAGGACCGCGCGGCGGAGTGGAGCGCGTGGCGGAGCGCTTCCGGCCTCCCATGGCGGAATGAGATCTTTCCAGTTTGCACGGTAGCGCACCCGCTTTCCGGCACGTCGGCCTCATTCCCGCGTGTGCCATGGGGCATCGATCACAACGATCGGATCGTGGCAGTCGGCCAGCAATCGTGAGCGCAGCGCCTTGGCGGCGTGACTGTGCAGAAGGTACTCCCACCAGCGCGGCTGGACGATTTCGGGAATGACCACCGCGACCTGGTGTTCCGGATGGGCTTTCTGCATGGCGCGGACGTACTTCAAAAAAGGCTCCGCGAGCTTGCGGTAGGGCGAATGAATCACCTTCACCTCCGGTTTCGGGAATCCCGCCGCCCGCACTGGTTCCTGCACTTGATCGCGCCATTGGGCGGCTGACTCTTCATCGGGTTCGTTGATCGTGACGTGGGCGATGGTGACGTCGTCGGAAATTCGCAAAGCCAGTTGAAGGGCACGTTCCGCCGGGCGATTCCAGCTTTCGACCGGAATGACCACTTTCAACGGCAGAACCTTTCCGGCTGTCGAGCGGCTGAGCGGGCTGATCTCGCGCTGCAAGCAGTCGTAATGCTTCCGCACCCGATAAAACACCCACATCACCGCCGGAATCACGAGCACGGTCAGCCAGGCGCCTTCGGCGAACTTTGCCACGAAGATGACGATGAGCGCACCAGCCGTGGCCACAGCGCCGAAGGCATTGATCAGCAGTCCCGGATTGGTGAAGCCCTTCCCCTGCCGCCGCCAATGGACGACCATGCCGGTTTGCGACATGGTGAAGGCGGTGAACGCGCCGACGGCAAACAGCGGAATCAAGCGGTCGGTAATGCCCCCAAACAGGACCAGCAAAACGCCGGAGAACGCGGCCAGGATCAGGATGCCGGGCGTGTAAACGAGCCGGCGGCCGAGCGCTGAAAAGGCGCTGGGCAGGCTCTTGTCGTCGGCGAGCAAATGGCAGACCCGTGGAAAACCGGCGAAGCTGGTATTTGCCGAAAGCACCAGCACCGAAAGCACGCCGCCGATGGTGACGTAATAGATCGCCCCCCGCCCGACTATGGCCGACGTGAGTTGCGAGATGATGCTTTCGTAACCGGGATTTTCCTGGCTGAGCGCACCGATCTTGTAGGCGTGAACCAGGAAGCCAACGCCACCAAGCAGGAAGCCGAGCGAAATGCAGATCAGGACCAAGGTGCGACGGGCGTTGTCCACCGCGGGTTTGCGGAAAAGAGGAACGGCATTGCTCACGGCTTCGACGCCGGTCATCGCGGTGCAACCGCTGGCAAAGGCCCGCATCAAGATCCACAAACTCACCGACGCGGTGGCCGCGGGCAAAGGCGGAGGCACAATCACCGGTGAGGGATGCCCGCCGCCCGCTAACGCTTTCCACAGTCCCACGACGACCACTCCGCTCAAACTGAGGATGAACGTATAAGTCGGAATCGCCCACGCCATCCCGACATCGCGCACGCCACGCAGGTTGGCGAAAGTCAGGATCGCCAGCACCGCCAGGCAGAGGCTCACGGTGTGGCTTTGCAGCGCCGGGAATGCCGATTCGAGAGCGCCGACGCCCGCCGATATTCCCACGGCGACATTCAAGGTATAGTCGAGCAGCAGCGACGATGCTGCGAGAAATCCGGGATAACATCCCAAGTTTTCCCGGGCCACGGTATAAGAGCCACCACCATTCGGGTAGGCGGCGATGGTTTGCCGATAGGACAGGCAGAGAATGGCCAGCAGCACGAGGACGGCAGCGATGATCCCCCGCACATAAATCAATCCGGCCGCTCCGAGCGGAACGAGAATCGCCAGGGCGGCTTCCGGGCCGTAGGAAGCGGAGGACAAGGCGTCCAACCCGAGAATCGAAATGCCCTGGAACGTTTCGACCTGCTCCCCCTTCGCCTCGGCAGTCCGCAGCGGGCGCCCAAAAAAGAACCCGGAGACCTTCTCGATGAGACCGCCCGGTGAACGCTTCTGAGTCGCCATGGCGGCAACCGGGAACTGCTAACCGCGACCTTTCCTCCCCGGCCTCATATTCCGACAGATCGACACACGACCATCGTTGCGGCCGAGCCTGAACCCGCGAAATCGGGAAGCAATTCCCCTAGTGGCGGATGCCCTGTTCGTGATGGACATGGAACCACGGGAAACCTCCGAGCGCGATGGTAACGCCCGGTTGGTAGCCATAGCTGGAAACCGGCGGATACCAATAGGGGTCGTAGTTATAGTACGGCGTGGTGTAGACCCAGTTCCGGCCACCCCAATAGTAGCGGTGGCCATAGTAGTGGCCACCGTGGAAGTAATAGTGATGCGAGTGGTCGTCGCGTTGCTGCATCTGGACGACGCTTTCTGCGTGTACCGGGGTCGCGAGGGCCAACCCAGTGACGGCCACGGCACCGAAAAGGAGGTTGCGGAGCATGTTCATAGGACTTGAGGTTCTTGTATCATTAGACAAGGCGCTCATTTTTTTCATTCACAAAATCGAATCGCAGCCCGAAGTGCAACTGAGCGTCCCCGGCTGCCACTGCTCCCGGCGGCCTCGGAGGGCTGACAAGCCGGGCACCGGTGAGGGGAAGCGGCACCCTCAATTTCGGCAGGCTCCAAAAAATTGCTTGCGCCTTTCAAGCGATAGTGTTCACATGAACATTTATGAACACGCCGTTCGTTTTTTTCATTCGTCCCCTCTCTATCGAGAAAGGGTTTGAACTGGAGTGTGAAGGGGTCATTCCCGAACCGCTCCGGGTCCATCGTTTGATCGAGGCCGTGATTGCCGCGGTGCAAATCGGCCAGGGCCTCGATGCCGAAGTCCAGATCCTCAACACCGAAGGCCGGACCATCGAAATCCTGAGCATTGACGGTTCCAGATTGCCAGAAACCGCTGCCGCATGAAAACGATCACCGAATACCGACCCATGATCTTTTCGCATTTGACGATCCGCTCGGAGGTTTGCGCCCGGCGCCGGCGGCGTTTGCGCCGCGAGTTGACGGTGGTAGCCGCTTACGGCGTTCTTGGCCTGGTCCTGTTCTTCGATACCGGATTCGCCCCGTGGCAATGGCAGTTTTGGCTGATGTTCGCGCCGCTCTTCGCCGCTGGCGAACTGGCCTGCCGGCAGCTATTTTTCGAGAAACAGACGGCTCCCGACGACGGCCCGCAAGAGTGAGCGCGTTCCGTAGGAGGACTTGCTCGTCGCGTCGAGAATGCGCTCGATTTCCGCACGGTCGGCAAATGTCGGCGCCGCCCCGGTGGCATAGGTGATGAGCTGTCCGGCCAGGTTGCGGGCGAGTTGGCGCTCATTGGCCAGGAGACATTTCTCGAGGTCGTCGATATTGGCAAAGGTCCGGCCATCGGCGAGCTGACCGCTCGGGTCCACGCCCAGCCCCAGCTTGAAGCTGATATTCCGCGCGCCGGACGGAGTCTCGGCGGGATCGCCCTTTTCCACCGAGCGGTAACGGTCGCGCCAGCCTCCGATGACATCGTAACTCTCCAGCGCCAGTCCCGCCGGGTCGATCTTCGCATGGCACGCCGCGCAAACGTGGTCGGCGCGATGCTTCTCGAGTTGGGCGCGAATGGTCGTGGCGCCGCTGATATCCGGCTCGACGGCAGGGACGCTCGGCGGCGGTGGTTGCGGCGGCTCTCCGAGGATCTTGCGCATGACCCAGGCGCCACGTTTCACCGGTGAGGTGGTGGTGCCGTTGGCGGTGACTTTGAGCACAGCTGCCTGGGTGAGCAATCCGCCGCGGTTCGAGCCCTCCGCCAGCGCCACTTTGCGAATCGCCGATCCGCTCACTCCCGTGATGCCGTAGAGCTCGGCGAGACGCTGGTTGATCATGACGAACTTCGAGCGCACCACGTTGCGCACGGGCAAATCGTTGACCAGCATTTCGCGGAAGAAGGCGCGCGTTTCCTCCGGCATGGCATCACGCAGGATGGGATGAAACTCCGGGTAAAGTTTCTTGTCCGGGCTGGTCAGATCGATGTCCCGCAGATCGAGCCATTGGTTGGTGAAATCGACGACGAATCGCTCTGCTTTGGGGTCTTGCAACAGCCGTTCGGTTTCGGCGCGCAGAGTCGCCGGATCGTGCAAACGACCGCGCGAGGCCTGCTGTAGCAACTCCGCATCGGGCATCGAATCCCAAAGGAAATAGGACAACCGCGAAGCCAGGGCAAAATCATCCAGCGGCCCGCGCGGTTCCCGCAGGAAAAGGAAATCCGGCGCGCAAAGCGCCGCCTCGTAGGCGGTGCGCATCGCTTCTTCAAAAGTGACCTTGGCCGCCAGACGATCACGAACCAAACCAACGTAGCGGGCCACTTCGTCCGCAGCCACCGGCCGGCGAAAGGCACGCGGAAGAAAGTCCCGGAGCAACCTGGCCGCGTCCGCCTCCGGATCCTTGGAAGTCACCGTCCACAGCGGCTGATTCGGATAATCGAACTTGTAGTTCGGCCAGCTCGCCGGCGGCCGCTGGCCTTGCGGAATGCGCGGCGGCGCCTTGAGATCCGATTTGCGATCGAACTGGGTCAGCGGCAAATCGCCGAACAAACGCTGATGCGCGACCGTCGGCCAGGCATCGAGAAGCGGCCCTTCCACGTCGAGCCAATCTATGGCGATGCCCTGTGTCGTCGCTTCCGCGGCGCGGCCGTGTTCCTCCCCCACCCTTCGCGGCACGAGAGACGCCGCATTGAAAACCAGGCTTTCGCCGCGATTCAACCAGACGACCCGCTCGTACTCGGTGGGCTTGAGTGAAGGCGCGTCGAAGTAGCCGAGCACCCCGCGGTCGGAAGCGTTGAGAGAGGCGACCTCGGTGCGCGTGGACGGTTGCACCTCGCCCTTCTCCCAGTGGAAACTCCAGATCGACATCCGCACCCGGTACATCCCCGATTGGATCGGCGCGAATCGCGCGAAGTCCGCATGAAAAGCATCGTCGTCGTGACGAAAAATGCCGACGCTGCCGCGATACGGAAAAAGCTTTTCCTGCTCAAACTGTCGCAACCCTTTGTCGAGCTTGGCGCGTGGCGGCTCGGGGATGACGCTCGGATCGTAATGGAGATCCTTCAGGCACACCGCGTCACCGCCGGTCAGGGCGATCTTGATTTGATATTGATCGCCCGGGTAGAGCCGCTCCTTGAATAACGGCGGCCGCTCCGGCTGCGTGGCGATGGCGGTGTTGAGGGTCTTTTCCGCAGCCTCGATATATTTCGAAAGCTGGACGTGCGAGAGATCCAGGGCGCCGCCGACTTTGTCGTAGCCATCGGCCCGGCCATCCTCCGGGAGGAGATCGCGCACCGCGAGCCCGGGAAGCTCGAAGAGGTCGCGCAAGGTATTCTCATATTCCGTGCGGTTGAGCCGGCGGAAAGTCGAACGGCCGTTGGCCGCGCGGCGCGCGAGTTCATCGCTCACCAGCGTGCCGCTCACCCCGGTGAGGAAAGTGGCGCGCTCGACAACGGTGGGCTGCGGCTTTTTCTTCGGCGGCATCTCACCGTCTCGCACGCGGTCGTGCACGCGCACCCATTTGGCAAAAGTCTTTTCGTCGAGCGGCGCCGCCATCAAGGCGTCGAGATCCAGTTCCCCCTTCTTCGTATCGGCGTCGTGGCAATCGACACAACGATTCTCTACGAACTGCCGCGTCGTCTGCGGAAAAGAAGCAGCGAGCGCGACTCCGCCCGGGAGACAGAGCGCGATGGCCGCACTGCAAAGCTTCAACGATGGCCGGCGGAACAAGATTTCCGCGGCTCGCGCAACCACCTGCATCATGCTGTTTCCAGACCGCGGATCGTCCCGGTGCTGCTGGCAAATTTGTCCGTCTCGATGCCGAGCCGCTGGAGCATGGTGACGAACAAGTTCGGCAGCGGATAGTTCTGCTTGTGATCGAAGGCGAGATGCTGGCCGTGTTTGTAGCCGCCTCCAGCGAGCAACACGGGCAGGTTGTGATTGTCGTGCGCATTGGCGTTGCCCATGCAGGAACCGAACAACACCTGGGTATGATCGAGCAGCGTTCCATTGTCCTCCCGAGCGCCTTTCAGCCCGGTGAACAATTCGTCGAGCATGTGGAAATGGGCGGCTTCGATGAGCGCGAGCTCGTGCAACGTCTCCGGCCGGTTGCCGTGATGCGTGAGGCTGTGCGACTCGTGGGTAACGCCATCGATCGCCGGCACCATGCTGAAGGGATTGATGAAGAGCGTCACCAACCGCGTGCTATCGGTCTCGAGCGCGAGCCGGACCACGCCGAACATCTGCTGCAGGCGTTGCACGAGCAGGTTGTTTTCGGTGATGTCTTTCGGCTCGGGCATGGCCACCTTCGGCTTCGGCCGGTGCTCCCAGGCCTCGGCGTCGAGCAAATGGCCTTCGAGATCACGAACAGAGGTGAAATATTGGTCCATGCGCTCGCGGTCCCGCGGTCCGAGGTCGCGCTGCATGCGTTTGGCGCTGTCCGTCACGAAATCGAGCACGCTGCGTCCGACCTTCAGGTCGTTGACCCGCGCTTCGACTTCCTGCGGTGTGCCCTGGACGAAGAGACGCCGATAAATGGCCGCAGCGCTCTTTTCCGCCGGAATCATCACGCCAGCCCGGGTGAAGGAAAGGCTGTGCCGGCTTTCGCTGCCGACGAGAATCGTCAGTGACGGAATGCGCGTGCGCGAACCGATCTGTTCCGCCGCGAGTTGATCCAGCGAGATCGAATTCTTGAACCCGCCCGCGCCTGGATGCGGTGCGGCCGTGAGAAAGGCGAGTTCGGCCGCGTGGCCGCCGTCCACCGCCGGATGCGAAGTGCCGGAGAAGACCGTGAAATCCTTGCGGTGTTGCTGGATCAATTCGAGGTAGGGCGACGGTGTCCAGTCGAGCCCGGCCTGCTGTGGAACGAAATTGCTGGCAATGAGCCCCATGTTCGTCTCGATGGCGAGCACGCGACGCGGCGCCCCCGCGGGTTCGCCGGCTGCGGTCGCCGCCGCCGCAAAGGCCGGGCGCATGGCATCGAGAAATGGGAGTGTCAGCGTGACGCCGACTCCGCGCAGAAAAGCGCGGCGGGAAAGTGCGGGACGGGCGATGTGTGTGGTCATGAAAGGTCGCTGCAAGTTCAATCGGCGAGGAAAGCGCTTCTTGGAAGGAAAATGACTCTGGAGACCGGCGGGCGCGTTTGCCCAAGGCGACCAGGGCAGAATGGAGGATGCCAAGGAGCGGTCGATCGGAGCGCGACAGCGTTTTGGAGTGCGGCGCTGCCGCGCCGCTTTCGGAATGTCCGCGGGTATGCACCAACACCACGCCGGATACCGCTCCCGAAAGCGCCAGAGCACCGGCGCACTCCAAAACGCGGTCGCGCTTCGATCAGCCGCTTCCACTTTCGGACCTGCTTCGCCAGCAGGGCGGATATTTGACCAACCGGTCAAGATAATCCACATTGCGTCATGCCCCGAACCAGCGATGCGGATGAGCGCCTTTTGAATGCGGCCTTGGAACTGATCTGGAAGAACAGCTATCACGCCACGTCCGTGGACGACATTTGCCGGGCGGCGGAGGTTCGCAAGGGCAGCTTTTACCATTTCTTTCCTTCCAAGTCGCAATTGGCGCTGGCCGCCCTGGAGGCGGCCTGGCGCCGGCGAAAGTCGATTCTCGACGAACTCTTTTCGCCAACCCTGCCGCCCCTCCGGCGAATCACCGGCTACTTCGATCACGTCGCCAAAACACAGCGCGCCCACCGGGGAAAATGCGGCTGCGTCCTGGGTTGCCCCTTTTTCAACGTCGGGTGCGAGGTCGGCACGCAAGGCAGCGCCTTGGGAACGAAGATTCGGAAAATCCTCGACCGCCAACTGCTCTACTTCGAAACGGCCATCCGGGACGCCCACGCGCAGCGCACGGTCCGCGCGCCCGATGCCCGCGTGGCTGCACGGATGCTCTTCGCCTTTTACCAGGGAACTCTCGCCCAGGCGCGGATTCGCAACGATCCGCGGCTCCTGGGAGAACTCCGAACGGGGGCGTTGCAACTGCTCGGCGCACGAGGGGAAGCCCGCGCCCGCTAGCCACGGCTCCTGCGGCATTCCATCTCCCGTATATGACACAGAACCTCCAGAGACGACCGGTCAATTATTTCAACTTTTTCCAAAAATCGTTGTCCAACAAGCAAACCCAAAACCTATGAAAACCCCGCTCATTGCCCAAGGTCTGCGCGCACCAGGTCAAGAACTGCACCGAGCGCAGTGGGTCCGCACACGCAGTTCCGATGATCCCGCCACCGAACCTGTGAGAACTCCAGCGCCCCGTGACGCCCAACTCCTCGACACCTATTCGCAAACGGTCTCCTCCGTCGTCGACCGGGTGGCGGCGAGCGTGGTCAACGTGCGTGTCACTGCCGGCCAGCGCGGGCCAGGGAGTGGATCGGGGTTCATCATCGCCCGCGACGGCTTTATCCTGACGAATAGTCACGTAGTGCATGGCGCCAAGACCATGGAAGTCACGCTCCACGATGCTCGCGTCTACCCGGCGCGTCTCGTCGGCACCGATCCGGATACCGACCTCGCCGTCATCCGCATCGACGCCCCGGATCTCCAACACGTGCGGCTGGCCAATTCCGCCGGCATCCGCGTCGGTCAAATCGCCATCGCCATCGGTTCGCCCTATGGCTTTCAGCAGACCGTGACGTCGGGAATCGTCAGCGCCCTGGGGCGCAGCATGCGAGCGGAGTCGGGCCGGTTGATGGACGACATCATCCAGACAGACGCCGCGCTCAACCCCGGCAACTCCGGCGGACCGCTGGTCAACAGCGCCGGTGAAGTCATCGGCGTGAATACGGCGGTGATCCTGCCGGCGCAGGGCATCTGCTTTGCCATCGCCAGCAATACCGCGCAATTTGTCGCCGCCTGGCTGATCAAGGAAGGCCGGATTCGCCGCAGTTCCATCGGCGTGGCCGGTCAAAACATTCCGTTGCATCCGCGCGTGATCCGCTTCCACAAGCTGCCGGGTGATCGCGGTGTGCTCGTGGCCGAAGTCGAACCGCAGAGTCCGGCGGACATCGCCGGCATGAAGGAGGGCGACATCATCGTCGGGTTCAAAGGCCAGCCCGTCGCCACGATCGACGACCTGCACAAACGCCTGATCGCCGACGAGATCGGCGTGTCCTCGCCGCTCATGCTCTTGCGCGGGACGGAGAAGGTCTTCGTGATGGTCGCACCGCGGGAATTGCGCGGGCGGGAATGAGAGCGCCCGGGTCTCCGACTCTTCTCTGGTTCGCCGCTCCGGGCGCTTCCCGGACCGGCGTTCGCGTCTTTTCGTGCGCGCGGATACGGTCATCCGTGATCGTTTCGTCGATTCTAGCAGGCAAAAGACCACCATGGGCAAGTTTCCACAAACCAGCAAAATCACGGAAACCGGGAAGACCCCGGCGCGAAATTTGAGACCGACCCGCGGTTCCCCCGCGGTGGATGAGCGATAAGGCATTGGCCGCCAGCGGCTTGGCGTGGAAGAAGCCCGTATATTAATGGTGCTTATGGTAATTATTTGGCGACGGCCCACAGAAATACATAGTATCACTGATCTAATTTGCTCGAAATATACATAATTACCTGTATGAATTCGCCGGAATGATAACCACTATGCGCTCATTCAACTGTTATCTCACTGCCGGGGAACGCAGGGCCGGCGCGCGATTCGCCTCCTGAAAAAATCCACCTTTCGTCTGCATGATTTCCGCCGCTTTTAAAACGCCGGGCCGCGAGTGTGGGGTGACAATCATCGAGGTCCTCGCCTCGGCATTGCTGATTTTTCTCGGCCTCGGGGGAATCTTTGCCATGAACACGCAGAGTCTGGAGATTTTGCGCAGCACCCGCCTGCTCTCCAATGGCAGCCAGATTCTCCAGGAACGGATCGAAACCTTGCGGAGCCTTCCCTGGCCGGAAGTCGCCAACTCCCAGGCCCTCGCCGAAACGGTCTACGGAACCGCTGCGCCAAGCGCTGCGGAGCTGAGCAATGCGAACCTCGTCGAGACGGTGATCTTCTCGGTTCCGAGCACACCGGGGCAGCCCACTCTGGACAACAATACCTTCGTCCTCCGCCGCAAGAACGGCTCCGTGCGCGTCATCCAAACGGGCGACTTCACCGCCCAACCTCTGCTCCTCGCCGATATGACCGTTTCCTGGCAGGACCGAAACGGCACGAAGCAACGGGAGCTCAAGACGATCATCTGCCGCGATGGACTGACGCGCAGCGGGATCTTTGGGAGCGCATTTGGCCGGCCGGCCACCGTCGCCTCGAACCCGCCGGCTCCATGACCCGCAGGACTTTCCAACGCGCCTTCACCCTCGGGGAAATGCTCATCAGCATGGCCGGAAGCACCGTTGTCGTCGGCGCGCTGCTCCTCAGTTCCATGCAGCTCCAGCGCTCGCTGCACGCCAGCGAAATGTACGCGATCAACCAGGCCTCGCAGCGCCGGCTGCTGGATTGCCTTTCCCGGGATCTCCGCCGCTCGGTGGGCGTCGCGACCACCACCACCATCGGCGGCAGCGGCGGCATCCCGCTGAGCAGCGCCGTGGCCACGATCGAAAACGGTGTCTCACTCGTCCTCACGCTGCCCGGCTATTACCAGAGCAATATTCCCGGCGCCGCCAATTACGATCAGCCGCTGTCGGTGGTGGAGGCGAACAATTATGTCGACTACGGCACAGGGGCCCAACACGCCCCAGGCGTGCCCGTGGTTTATCGCAAGCAATTCATTGAAAGCGAGGGATGCGTTTGCTTCGTCCGCATCGAAGCCGATGTGCCAACGATCGTCGTCGAGAATGCCGATAACATGCACCTGAACGTGACCATGGCTGCGGATGGCAAGTCGGCAGTGGCCGAGGTGACGTACCTTTCGCCGCGGATGAATTCGCAGGCCTTGATCGGGATGCACGACCAGGTCCTTCTGCGCAACATTCGCACCGACTAGCGCCCGATGAGAACCGCCGTCTCCCGTTGCCGGGCCAGTGCCTTGATCATTACACTGAGCTCGCTGGCCATTCTGGCCATCGCCGCGGCCTACACCTTGCGACGAGTGAGCCCGCGATTTCAGATGGCCTCCCAAGCCGCCGCCTGGCAGGAGGCGCGGCTCGCGGCCGAATCGGGCATCGACGTGGCCATGGCGGACCTGACACAAAACGCCGTCGGCACATCGGCGCCGACCTGGCCGGGATGGCAACAGGAAAAAAACGGCATCATCGGTCCCGTCGTGGACGATACGCTGGGCTTGGTGAACAGCCTCCTCTCGCTGCTCCTCGGAAACAGCGTCCAGGTGAGTTCGCCGGTGGTGGTTTCTCCGCCCATCTTCCTCGACAACATGCAGATCGCCTCGCCGGGCAATCGCCCCACGAATGTGGACGTGCAATTGTGGGCGCTCTATCCCACCACGAGCCCGTACTACCGCTGGTACCGGCTGCGCGCCATGGCCACTTGCGCGCTGCCCCCGACCACCGCCTCGATCTACGACAACCTCGAATCCGTGGTCCGGCGCTACAGCCTGCGCAGCGTTCGCCCGCAATTGCGCAAGGATGATGTCGGCACGCCCATGTCCGTGCCCACGCCAAACAGCTCGCGGGTCGTCGAGGTGCTGGTCGAACCAGTCCTGCCGTTTGAACTCGCCATCCTGACCAATCAATCACTCAGCCTCGCGACCAACGGATCTTGGAACGTCGACAGTTACGATTCCCGCGATCCGAGCAAGTCCGGTCCCGGCGGCAGTTATCCCGGCAGGGGCAGCCCGCTCATCCAGAGCAATGGCAACATCGCCAACAACGCCGGCCGGCCGGCCAGTTCGCTTTACGGATCGCTCATCTCGGCCAATGGCTGTGCCGTGCTCGGCGGCGTCGCCACCAATGGCGGCGATGATCCCTCCACCCCGACGCACGAGAATGTCGCCGGCGCTACCCAGATCAACGCCGATTCGATTCGCGACGACTTTTTCCGCGCCATGAAACCGATGGGCCGGCCCACCACCGGCATCTTTCTTCCACCCCCACCCACAGGCATTGCCTTTACACCGCAAGGCGAATCCTCGCCCGCGCAATACCTCGTCACCGGAAATTTGAACTCCTTCAGTGTCGCGCCTTGGGCGGGCCAGGGCACTGGGGCCGTAACGGTCATGGTCAATGGCGACCTCGACGTTCCCACCGGCACCATCAGCGTCCCGTCCAATGTCATCGTGTGCATTTACGTGCGTGGTAACATCGACTTTCACAACCGGCCGATCAACCAGGGCGGCCTCGCGGCGCAACTGCAGATCTACGGCGAGGAAACCAACGGCTCCACCCGCACGTTGTCCGCCTTCGGCCAGGCCAGCATCTGCGCCGCGTTTTACGGCCCGGAGTACGATGTCCAGCTCTCCGATCAAGTCGAATGGTTCGGCGCGGTCGCCGCGCAATCCTTTCAAATGCTCGGTGGCGGGACCGGGGGATTCCATTACGACGAAGCGCTGGGGACGGTCGGCAATCCGATTGGTTTCCGCATCGCTCGTTATGTGGAGGATGTCCGCGAATGACGGCAAGCGACGGCGATCCCATTCGCAAACCGGGGTCTCACGGACGTGCCATCTTAATCAGTCGAACGAAATCCAGCATGGGTCGCAAATTTTTCATCTACGCCACCGCAGACGCCGAATGCACCGTCCAGGAAGAGGGAATCGAGACGACACACACCTTTCCGGATATTTTAGCCGCGATTAGCTTTATCCACCGCCAGCGATGCGGTGACGAAGTGCATATTCGCTGCTTCGATCAGTTCTCCAATATTGTCTTTGAAACCACTGCCTGAAGGGCCCGCCTTAGCCGCAGCCTGGTCTTTCGAGCGTCGGCCAGCGCGACTCCAGCCGGCCACCGATCATTCCCGACCTTCGGCTGTCCCTCGATTCAGCGTTTGCCCCGATGCGCGATTGTCTTGCACCTGGCGGTCACAATTAGAACATAATGAGTCGCGCATTATGCCACGCTCTCTCGATCGCTCACGAACCCTGGTCCTGGATTGGTTGAGACTGGAGCATCGCGATCCCAGTTTCCTCGCCTCGGCGGTGAATCTGGAGAATCGGCACGGGGAAATCGCGCAGGAGTTTTTGAAATGGGCCGACGACTCCGGCTTCGCTTACGAAATCGTAAAAGTGGATGGCATTGACGGGCCCGCGTATGAAATCCACTGGACGCACCGCGGAGCGAGTTTCGTCGGCTTCAAGCAACCTCCGCCGGAACGAACTCCGGACGATGCGCTCCTCGCAGGCTGTGCGGCTCTCCTGGAAAACGATTGGTGTCGCGAACGCCTGCCAGCCTAGAAATCCTCCCCTGCCTGTTCTTCCTCCCAATGACTATCGTCCAAGCAACCCGAGAGTACGAAGCCTGGCTCGCCAAGCAGATTCCCATCATCAAGGCCGACCTGGTGGCCAAGCATCAACACATGGCGGCGGATCCGTTCAGCTTTTTGCGAGCGACCTTTTACCGCTGGATGCAGCTTTGGCCCGAGCATTGCAAGGATTGCAGTGGCGCCCCCATCGTCCTCGGCGTTGGGGATCTGCACGTCGAAAATTACGGCACATGGCGCGATATCGAAGGCCGGCTTATTTGGGGGATCAATGATTTCGATGAAGCATTCCCGCTTCCTTACACCGTCGACCTCGTGCGGCTCGCAACCAGCGCCTGGCTGGCCATTGAACTCGAACACCTCACCATCGCCCCCGAAGACGCCACCGCGGCCATCCTCGATGGATATGTGACCGCCTTGTCAGCGGGCGGACTTCCTTTCGTTCTTTCCGAGCAGCACGTTTGGTTGCGCGATGCCGTCACCGGGAAACTGCGCGACCCCGTGGTGTTCTGGCAGAAAATCTCCGCGCTCCCGTCATTGCAACGCGTGCCGAAGCCGGTGCTCGCCCTACTGCGCAGCGCGATGCCGGAAAAGAACGTCGAGTTTCGCGTCGCCCACCGTCAGGCCGGCCTGGGCAGCCTCGGTCGCGAACGTTACACTGCGGTAGCGGACTGGCGCGGCGGGAAAATCGCCCGCGAAGCAAAGGCCCTGTTGCCTTCCGCGTGCGCCTGGGCGGGGCTGGGCTCGAGCGATACCCGCATCCACTATTCCGAGATCGTCTCACGTTCGTCCCGTGCGGCCGATCCTTTCCTGGTGCGAAAGGGCGACTGGATCCTCCGGCGTCTCTCGCCATTCTGCAGTCGCATGGAACTGAGCGCGCTCCCGCGCTCGCGCGATGAGGAGAAATTGCTTTGGGGGATGGGGCGCGAATTGGGCAATGTGCACCTCGGCACCCGCGGGGCCGCCCCACGCATCCTCAGCGACCTGGACGGGCGCAAGGCCAAGTGGCTCCGGCGCGCGACCGCGGCCATGACCGCCGCCACATTGAGCGATTGGAAAGCGTGGAAAAAGCACGGCCGGTAGGGCGGCGCGAAACGCGCGAGCCCCTCACCCGCGGAGCCCCAGCTAAAACGGCGTTGTCTGATTCACCGCAGAGTTCGCAGAGCGGCGGAGCCGCAAACGAAGTAGCAGCGGCATTTGCCCCCGCTGCGCCATGGGCGTCTCGCCAAACCTCGGCTTTGCCGCTTCATAGAACCAGAAGAGGCTGGGAAGCCTCTCCTACTTCCAGCGCCATTGCCGCATCTGTTCTCCAAAGGGCAATCCCTCTGCGGCCCTCTCCAATTTCTCTGCGAACTCTGCGGTAAGACTCCGTGTCTAATCGAAGTGCTGGTGCAGCAAATCGAGGTGCGAACCGACCACCTCCGCCGCCGTCGTGACCGCGGGACGGACCGGAACCTCCATTTGCGGCCGGCCGCACTCGCGACACCGCCAGGGTTCCCAACGAGCGGCAATGATCGTGATCACCCAGCAAATCCCCCAGAGACCCAATGTCGCGATGATCAAAATCAAATGCACGCTGTGACGGGGCACGCGACGACGCTGCAACCCTTTCGTTCCGCATTCTCCGCACTTTGCCAGCCGGTAGTAATTTCGAAACATGGTAACTATTGTGTACGCCCCATGTGGCGGCTGCTTGACACTTCGGTGAAAATTCCGTGAAGCCGACGGAAAAACGCTCCCGAGCAAGGAGAGATATACATCACCCAACTAACTTTCGTCAAGTCACTTACGCCATAAATTGCGTAACATTACGAAGACTATTTCGCTCCGGAATTCACCGGAGGTTCCGCTACCGAAGTCACCGGATGTTTGACTGCGACACCGGCTGCGCCAGAGCGTCTCAGCTCCACCTCTCCACGAGCCCAACGAGCGTGCGGATTCCGAAGCCCGTCGCCCCCCGGGCGAGGTGTGGTTGATCCTTCTCCCGGTGACTGGTGTAGGCGATATCCAAGTGCGCCCAAGGCGTGTCTTCGGCGAACGTCTTGAGAAAAGCGGCCGCGGTGCAGGCCCCGCCGAGACGGCCACCGGAATTCTTGACCAAGGCGACGTCGCTCTTGATCTGGGTCTCGTATTCCTCGTAGAGCGGCATCGGCCACAAACGCTCTCCCGCCTGATCCGCCGCGTTCAGAACCCGATTTCGCAGCCCGTCGTCGTTGCTCCAGAAACCGGCGGCATAGTCGCCGAGCGCGACGCCGCAAGCCCCGGTCAGGGTGGCCAGATCGACAATCGCCGCGGCCCCGCAATCCTCCCGGGCATAAGCGATCGCATCGGCCAGAACCACCCGGCCTTCGGCATCGGTATTGACGATCTCCACATGTTTGCCGCTGTAAGTGGTAATGATGTCGCCCGGCCGGTAGGCATTGCCACCCGGCATGTTCTCGGCGCTGGCGATGATGCCAACAACGTTGCGCTTGACCCCGAGCGCGGCCAGAGCGGCCATCGCGCCGAGAACGGCGATGCCGCCGCACTTGTCGAAAATCATTTCCTCCATGTTGCCCGCCGGCTTGATCGAGATGCCGCCGGTATCGAAAGTGATCGCCTTGCCGACCAGGGCGACAGGCGCCTGGTTCTTGGGCCCGCCGCGGTGCTCGAGGGCGATGAGCCGGGGCGGCCGAATGCTTCCCTGCCCCACGGCCAGCAACCCGCCAAACTTCCGCTTCTGGAGTATCTTCTCGTCCAGGACGCTGATCCCCAACTTGTAATGCGTCGCCATCTGTTTGGCCTTTTCGGCCAGACTGCCCGGATACAACAGGTTCCCCGGCAGGTTCCCGATCTCCCGCACTTCGTTCACCGCATCTGCGACCACTTGCGAATGCCGGGCGGCGCGACTGGCTTCCCGCACATCGTCCGACCGGAGGTGCACGGACAAACCGGCCAGCCGCGGCGTCTGCTTGGTTTTGAATCGTTCGAAGCGGTAATCCGCGAGCAAGGCGCCTTCCACACACGGGCCGACAAACTCCGGCCAGCCAGCCATCTCCAGGGCTACGTGATGCTCCCCGATCTTTTTCAGATGCAGGGTGGCCGCGCCGCCTGCGGCGCGGAAGATCGCGTTGTCGATCCCGGAACGTTCCCCGAGTCCGACATAAAGCACGCGTTCCGCCCGAGCATAGAAAAGCGCGTTTCTCTTTCCGGAAAACTCCGCTTCGGCGACCGCCGGGACGATTTTTCCCCGGGCATCTTTGGGCACGAAGCGAACCGTGACGGCGCGCTTAGGGGCACTGTCGGAACCGACGGAGATTTTCATGGGCGGCGGGATTAGAGTTGCACGACCTGCACGCCGTGGATGTCGCCTTCGGCGGTCAATTCGGCGATCAAGGCCTCGGCGGGAACGGAATCGAGATTGAGCAGGGTAAGCGCTTCGCCCCCCTCTTCATTGCGGCTCAGGGACATGCCGGCGATGTTCACCTTGTGTTTGCCGAGGACGGTTCCGACACGGCCGACGATGCCGGGACGGTCGCGATTCTCGAAGAGGAAAATGACGCCCTCGGGCCGGCCCTCGACGTGCTTGCCGTTGACCATGACGATCCGCGCAGTGTTGCCGAAAAAGGTGCCGGCGACACTCACCCACCCGCTTTCCCCGGTCGCCATCAGCTCGATAAGCTCGGTGAAATCGCCGTCCGTGCTCTCGCGGGATTCGGTAACCTTGAGCCCGAGATTCTCGGCAAAAGTCAGCGCATTGACCACGTTGACTTCGCCGCCACCCGCAGCGCGCAGGAAAGCCGCGAGAATCGAGCGGGTAATCGGCGTCGTGTCGCTATCGTTGATCTTGCCAGAATAGTTGATCTTCAGGCTCTCGACCCGCTTCGCCGCGATCTGCGAAAGGAACAGACCGAGTTTCTCCCCGAGGGCAATGTGCGGCCCCACGGCGGCAAGCGTTTTCGCGTCGATGCTCGGCATGTTCACCGCGTTGCGGATTTCTCCGCTGAGCAGAGCGGCGCGAATTTGCTCGGCCACTTCGATACCCACACCCTCCTGAGCTTCCGCCGTGGATGCTCCGAGATGCGGCGTGAAAATGAGATTGGGCAGGCCGCGCAAGGGCGATTCCGCCGGCAACGGCTCGGTCTCGAAAACGTCGAGCGCCGCGGCCGCCACCTGCTTCGACTTCAGCGCTTCGATGAGCGCCGTTTCCTCGACCAATCCGCCCCGCGCGCAATTGACGATGCGGACCCCTTTCTTCGTTCGGGCGAGACGCTCGGCATTGAGCATGTATTTCGTCTCGGCGGTCAGCGGCATGTGCAGCGTAATGAAATCCGCCTGGGGAATGATCTCGTCGAGCTTCTCCACCAGTTCCACTTGTAACGAGCGGGCGCGGCTGGCCGACAGGTACGGATCATAGGCGAGCACGCGCATCCCAAAGGCGATGGCGCGCCGGGCGATTTCGGTGCCGATGCGGCCCATGCCGAGGATCGCCAGGGTCTTGCTGTAGAGCTCCACACCGACGAACGATTTGCGGTCCCACTTCCCGCTTTTCACGCTGGCATCGGCTTGCGGGATATTGCGCGCCGTCGAAACCATGAGCGAGAAGGCATGCTCCGCGGTCGAGATGGTATTTCCACCCGGAGTATTCATGACGATGATCCCGCGCCGGGTGGCGGCATCGACATCGACGTTGTCCACGCCGACGCCGGCGCGACCGACGACTTTCAGATGGTGCGCCGCCTCGATCACTTTGGCGGTCACCTTGGTTTCACTGCGAACGACCAGCGCGTGGAACTCGCCGATGATGGCGAGGAGTTCATCCGGTTTCAGGCCGATTTTGACGGTCACGTCGAGGGTGCCGCCGTTGGCAAGTTCATCAATACCTCGTTGGGCGATGGGATCAGCGACGAGGACTTTCGGTTTGGACATGGCTTGGAGAAAAAGAGCGGCAATTCTCGGCACCCGGCCGCAAAGCGCAAGTGGATTTAGGGATTTGGCATTTAGGAATTAGCATTTAGCATTTGATCCTTCGCTCCGGAGTGCCCATCGGAGAAAGATTGAGACGCCTTTGAGCGTGGCGTTGCGTCGGGCCGCCGAGGTGAGCCCCCAATTGCTAAATCCTAAATGCTAATTGCTCACTGGTTGATGATCTCGCGCACGTAGATCGTGATCACGCCATCTGCCCCGCGGCGCACGTCGCTCACTTGATAGGGCCGATTGGAATCGCGGGTGAAGCGCTCCCGTTCCTGCGGCGGCACATCGCCCGGAGGATACTCCACGACAATGCGCGGCGATTGATCGTCGGGCCGGGTGGCATCGCGCAGCACCGCGCGGCTCGTGCCGGAAGCGGTGACCCGGAATTCCCCCTTCAGGTAAAGGCGTTCGTTCACCTCACCCCGGTCGGCCAGCGCGCCGACTTCATCGAGCGATACGGTCTTGGCCGGCGGCGCCTGGCCGGGCGCATAGGTTCGCCAAGCTGCGGTACTGTCGCGCATGGCATCCCGCCGCACGACAAGGGCCGGCGTGCCCCCCATGAAGCGCTCGAGGTGAACGCCATCGGGCGAGGTCGTTGGCAACGGAGTCTCCCGCCCGGGAATCGGTGTCACCGCGGCATACGGAGTCGCCCTGGGCGATGGCGTCATCAACCGGGTCACTTGGATCGGAGTCACGGAAATCGGCGTAGGAGCGCCCGCAAACCGCTGCGGGTGCGTACTGATCGGCGTCGGCGCGGCAGGTCCGATGGGCCGCGGGGTCGCCTGACCGGCAATGCGCACCGGTGTGGCCGTGGGAACAGCCGGCATCGGCCCGGTCGCCGGGACCTCCTTGCCCGGTTGGACCGTATCCACGCGAACCAATTCCGGCTTGGGCGTGGCATTGGGCGGCGGCTGCAAGCCCGGCTCGGTCGAAGGCAACGGATGGTCGTGCCGATAGCTGGCGAATTTCTTCATCCCTGCGTCCAAGCCCTCCGTCTTGAAGACCGGCAGACCCGGAACCATGTTCAAGGTCGGCGGCGGCTCCAGGCTGAATGTCCCCGTGCCTTGCGCCATGGCGTAGGACCCATAAAGGATCGGCACCACGGTGAAGAGCATCCGGCCCTCCGGCAGGCTCTCGGCATGGATCACCGCCGAGCAATCGTAACGGTCGTTGGTGTGCTGAATGCGAATCTCAAATCCCGTTTGCAGGAGATTGCGCAGCGACTGCACCGTGCGCGGCGCTGCCGTATAGACCTGCTCGATGAGCACCTGGGGAAAGTCCTCGGCCTGGGCCAAAGTCACGACGCCGGTGGGAAACATGTCGGACGGCTTCAAGTCGCGCGAATCCACCACCACGTACCGGCCCGTGACATAGGTCGTGAGCTTTTTCGTCTCGCGATAGTTGCGGATGTAATTGCGAATCAACTCCCCGTTTTCCTGTTCCAGTTCCAACCGCTTGAATTTGCTGAAACGCTCGTAAAGCTTTTGCGGATTGAGGAACTCGCCCGGCGGCGCCGCGGTCACTTCGAAACGCAAGGGCGGCTCGATCTTGTGCAGCTTCAGGAGCAGCGCATAGGCCTTCGGTTTCTCCGGGTGTCCGAAGACGTAGAAGCTGCCCATCCAGCAGGCAAAAGCCGCTCCGATGAGCAGCAGGATGAAAACCGTCCAGAGGAACAGATTGTCCCGGCCTTTCGGCTCGAGTTCGTCCTCATCGTATCCGTAAAAATCGTCAGCCATGTTTTAAAGCGAAGGAAGCGCGGGACGCCTCGGAGTGCAATCAGTGCTGCTGTGCCGCCGTATCGGTGGGTTCAAACGAAGTGCCGCAGCCGCAACTGCGCACGGCATTGGGATTCTTGATCCGAAAACCGGCGCCCGCCAAGTCGTCACTGTAATCAATCGTCGAACCCTCCAGAAAGCGCACGCTCTCCGCGTCGATGATCACCTTCACGCCCTCGCGTTCGATCACCTCGTCGCCCGGTTTCGCGGGAGCGAAGCCCATGGCATACTGCATCCCCGCGCAGCCTCCATTCTCCACGAAGATGCGCAACCCCTGGGCGGGGTCCTCCTGCTCGCCGAGCATGACCTGGAGTTGGCGGATGGCCGGATCTGTGACTTGGATCATTCGAAAACACGTTAACAGTGGAATTTGAAGCTGGAAAGGGGCAAGTGACGGGGGAATTTTCGATTCTCGATTGCGTCATTTTCGATTAGCCGCGACCGGCTGCCTACATTCTATACGGAAGAAAGGGACCACGGATTACACGGATTAACGCCTCCGGTGAGATTTTCGATTCTCGATTGCGTGATTGCCCCCGTTGCGCAATCGAGAATCGAAAATCCGCAGGAGGGTTCGACATTCCTCATTCGTCATTCGACATTCGTCATTCACCATGTCCCGCATCGCTCTCCTTTCCGAACAAGTCGCCAGCCAGGTGGCTGCCGGCGAGGTCGTGGAGCGGCCGGCCAGCGTGGTCAAAGAACTGGTGGAGAATTCCATCGATGCCGGGGCGCGCCGGATCGAGGTGCTCATCCGCCGCGGAGGCATCTCTTCCATTCGCGTGGTCGACGACGGGTGCGGGATGGATCGCGACGATGCCCTGCTCTGCCTCGAACGGCACGCCACCAGCAAAATCCGCACGGGCGAAGACCTTGCCGCCATCCACACCCTCGGCTTCCGCGGAGAAGCTTTACCGAGCATCGCCAGCGTCTCGCGTTTCCGTCTGGCCACGCGGGAACATAGCGCCCTCGCCGGCACCGAAGTGGTGGTGCACGGCGGAAAGATCGAGAGCGTGAAAGACTGCGGCGACGCGCCAGGCACGCAGATCGAAGTGCGCTCGCTCTTCTACAATCTGCCCGCACGCCGCAAGTTTCTGCGGACGGAGAATACCGAATCCAGCCACGTCGAGCATCAACTGCATCTCCAGGCCATTGGGCACCCAGAAATCGGCTTCGTCTTCCTGAACGACGATCGGCTGGTTTATCAACTTCCGCCCACCGCGCATCTGCGCGAACGCATCCGCGACCTGTGCGGAGCGGAGCTGGCGGCGGAATTGCTCGAAGTGCCGGAGTTCGCGTCGGACAACATTCGCATTCGCGGTTTCCTGGGGAAGGCCGGTGTGAGCCGCAGTTCTCGCGCCCAGCAACTCATCTTCCTCAATGGGCGGGCGGTGGAAAACAGCACGCTCAATTACGCCCTGCGCGAGGGCTACCACACGGCCCTCATGAAGGGGCAGCACCCCGTGACGTTTCTCTTCATCGACATGGACCCGGCGGCAGTCGACGTAAACGTCCACCCGGCAAAGCGCGAAGTCCGCTTTCGCAACGGCGCGGAGGTGCGTGACGCGGTGGTCGAAGCCGTCCGCCGAACGTTGGAAACCGATCGCGCTGGCTGGACGGCGACGTTTCGGCCAGGGCAGGATTCGGAAGCCGGAAGTGAAGTTTCGAGTTTCGAGTTTCGGGTTTCGGGTTCTCCCCACTCCAGCCCTGCGGAAACGCCGCCATTGATTCCAGCAACTGAACAGTTCGCCTTGCGGCGCGACTGGAGCGCCTTCCCCCCGACTGAGATTCCTGCACCCCACAGCCCCCCTTTAAACAGTCCCCCTAGCCCGCCCCATCTACAGGCAACGACCGCAGAATCGCGCGTCGAAGCAGAGCAACTCGAAACTCGAGCCGAGGCTTTGCGAGACGCCCATGGCGCAATGGGGGCAAACCCGAAACTCGAAACTCCCCCTGCTCCCTCCGCCGACTTCAAAATCCTAGGCGTGCTCGGCAAGCTCTACGTCCTGATGGAAAACTCCAGCGGCCTCGTCCTCGTCGACCAGCACGCCGCCCACGAACGCATCCTTTTCGAGGAAATGCTCCAGCGCATGGAAGCCCAGGGTGTCCCGACACAGCGATTGCTCCTGCCGCTCACGCTACAGGTCAGCCCGCGCGACGGCGATTGGATCAGCCACCATCTCGACGTGCTCAACCGCGCGGGCATCGGTCTCGAACCGTTCGGCGCCGGCACCTTCAAGATCGATGCCCTGCCCACATTTCTCCGCGGAATCGAACCCTCCCAACTCATCCGCGAGATCATCGACGACCTGCGCGAAACCAGTTCGCAGACCAGCAAGCTCCGTCTCGGGGAAGACATGATCGCCAAGACGGTCTGCCGCCACGCGGTCAAAGCCAACGACCTGCTCCGCGAGCCGGAACTGGTGCGCCTCATTCAGGATTTGCTCGCTTGCGATCTCCCCTACTGCTGCCCCCACGGCCGGCCCACGATGATTCAGATCAGCTACAGCGAGCTGGAGAAAAAATTCGGCCGCAAAGCGTAGGCTAACGCCGCTCCCGCCCCTCCCTTGGTCCCACCATTTGGCAATGCCCTTTTCCGTTGCCGCCGTGACGTGGAAAGATTGGTGGATGATTTCGCATACCCGCTCGACTTTCAGCCATAACCAAGCCAGCATCCGATCGCGGTTGACACCGACTTTATGAGATTCCTGTGTGTTCTTTTGGTCCTGATCGCAGGTGTTGCCGCTCTCGTCTTCTTTTCCCCGACCTTTCCCGGTCACGACGCCCTCGTGGGACAATGGCAGTCATTGCAAAATGCCTCCTCCCCGGCGGGTGGCTACAGCCCGCTGGCACCGGGTATCGGCAACGTCGCTACCACTCGATCCCTGGCCGACAGAGTTCTCCGCCCTCTCAATAGTACCCTCCCCCCCAATGAGTCGGACCCGGAAAAAACCATCGCCGACATCCGTTATAACCTCGCATCCAGCCAGTCATCAGCCAACGCGAATATCGCTCAGGCCCTGAACCTGATTCATCAGGCGCTCGAGGAGCGAAGGAATCTCGTCAGAATGTCGGCTTCGGCTGCACAGCCCGGCGATCTGGACCGTGTTCCGGGCAAATGGCACATCATTGGCCACCCGGAACAATCCGTCGATCGGACGGCGCTGAACCGCAAGGAACGCGCCTCCTACTGGGCGCAAACCGCCCGGGCCCAATGGCAGCGAGACAGCGCCGCCTACCGGCAGCGCATCGATCAACTGCTCGCCGCCACCATCGCGGGACCATAAGGCAGTCAGGGCACGTAGCGGCGTTGCGCGCGACCGGATCCGCCGTCACAGGTTTTTATTGAATCGCTTTCCGGAACTTCCTGAACGACTTCCAGGATTGACATACCACAATTTGTTGTGTTAATGGCGGCATAACCCCCCGGTTCTCCACAACGAATGCATTGTAGTAAGTGCGGCAGCCTTGAAGATAAGGTCATCGATTCCCGACTTTCCAAAGATGGCCGGTCCATTCGCCGACGCCGTGAATGCGTCCAGTGCGGTCATCGCTTCACCACCTACGAAGAGATTGAGCGCGCGGATCTGCGCGTCGTCAAGCGAGACGGCCGGAGCGAGCCGCTGAGCAAGCAAAAGCTGCTCGGCGGCATGATCAAGGCCTGCGAGAAGCGCCCGGTGAGCGTCGAGGTGCTGGAAAAGGCGGCCGAGAACATCATCCAGGGGCTCGAAAGCGAGTTCCACCGGGAAATCCCTTCCCACGTCATCGGCGCCAAGGTCATGGAGCAATTGCACGAACTCGACGAAGTCGCATACGTCCGTTATGCCTCCGTGTATCGTCATTTTCAGGACATCGGCGAGTTCCTCGAGGAAATCCAGTCCCTCGAGCGCCGCCCCAAGCGCAGCGTCTCCCAACCCGAGCTTTTCAAGTAAGCCACCCGCACTTCCACCATGATCTCACTGAAAGACAATCTGCCCGTCATTCAACTCCCCAGCGGCCAGGTCATTGCCTTCGAATGTGAGTGGTTGGTGCGCTCGCTCGTCCACGCCGCTTCGCGTGCGGGCTACGCCAATTGGTGGCTGGCCAGTCACGTCGCCAGCAGCGTCACCGATTATCTTCGCGATCAGTCGCAGCTCAATGTGCTGCCGGTGGAGCAATTGACCACCGCGGTGCAGTCGGTCCTGCAGGTCATCGGTTACGCCGAGGTGGGCCGCCTTTTCGTCCCCGCTCCCCCGCGCGTCCAGGTTTCCCTGGTGGAACTGGCGCGCGAGGCCGGTTCCGGCTATGAACTGGCCTTTTTCGACATGCTCGGCCGCCGCATCCAGGAGCTTTGCCGGGAGAAAAACTCCTGCTTTGAACTACTCGGCCTCGAGCCGTGCGTGAAGTTACTGCGCTCCCGCAAGATCTGGGGCCGCGATTGTGAAGTCCTCCGCGCGGAGATTGTTTCTTTCGCTCGTGAGCAAACGGGCACAGCCGCTGCTGACCACGAGGTCACTTTTTCTCTCGCATGACCATTTTTGAAAAAATTGCCGCCCGTGAAATCCCCGCCCGCATTGTCCATGAAACGGACGAGTTCCTGGCCTTTCACGACGTCAATCCGCAGGCTCCCGTCCACGTGCTCATTATCCCCAAACGGGTGATCCCGCGCCTTGCCGGAGCCGGCGCGGCGGATGCGGAACTACTTGGGAAAATGCTCGTGGCCACTCGCGAAATAGCGGAAAAAGTGGGCGTGGCGGAAAGTGGCTACCGCCTCGTCATCAACAATGGCCCCGACGCCGGCGAATCGGTGCCCCACCTGCACATGCACCTGCTTGGTGGACGCCACCTCGCGTGGCCGCCAGGTTAAATCGTCCGACTTCGCATGATTCTCTACTATCTCCCCATCGCCGCCGCCGTTCTCGTTTATTTGGTCCGCATCGCAGAAGTGCGACAGAAGCGCGACACGGTTTCCGGACCAATCCGGGAAAACCTCACGCTTCAGCTTTTCGTTCTCATTGGGACGCTGATGACCATCGGCTCCATCGTCGAGTACGTCCTCCGGGGCGGTGGTTTTTCCTGGATTGCCTTCGGCCTCGGTGTGGTCTGCGCGATCGCCTCGTTCAAAATCCGCTGGGCGGCCATCGCCGCCCTGGGAAAATTCTGGAGCCTGCACGTCGAGATTCGTGAGAATCACGAGTTCGTCCAGAACGGTCCCTTCCGGTTCGTCCGTCATCCCGTTTATTTTTCCATGATTCTCGAGTTGCTCGCCAACGGGCTGCTCTGCAGCGCCTGGTGGATGCTCCTCCTTATTCCTGTCGCTTTTATCCCAGCGCTCATCCTGCGTTTGCGCCTGGAGGAACCGGCACTCGTTGAAAAATTTGGGGATCGTTATCGCGACTACCAGCGTGGAGTGCCTATGCTGATTCCTTACAAATGGCCCTCCGCGAGATAGTCGTCCCGCAACGCCGCCGCATCGTCATCACTGGCATGGGGGTCGTTACCGCTGCCGCGCAGAAGCTGGACGCGTTTTGGAATTGCATTCGTCACGGCATCAGCGGCGGCAAGAAGCTGACGCGCTTCGACCCCCTCGATGCGCCCACGCGAATCGCCGCGGAGATCACCGATTTCGACCCCGGGCAATTCATGGACGCCAAGATGGCCCGCCGGTTGGACCGCTCCCACCGCTACGGAGTCGCGGCGGCAAAAATGGCGCGCAACGATGCGGGAATCGATTTCGCCAAAGTTGACGCCGACCGTGTCGGCGTCGTGGAAGGGACCTCCCTGAGCAGCAATGAAGCGGCGGCGAAAGCCGATGAAGGTTACCAGCGCCGGGGTTACAAAGGCGTGGGCCCATTTGCGCTCATCAATGGCTACAGCGGGGCCGGTTCCGGCGAGATCGCCAAGGAACTCAGTATCCGCGGCCATTCCATCACGCTCAGTTCGAGCAGCGCCTCGGGCAACGATGCGCTCGGATACGCAGTAAGCATGATTCGTTACGAGGAGGTGGACGTGATGGTCGCCGGAGGCGCCGAGGCGCCGATCGCGCCGAACATCTGGGGCGCCCTTTGCCTCGGGCAGGTCATGAGCCGGCGCAACGACACCCCCGAAGCCGCCATGCGCCCCTTCGACAAAACCCGCGACGGCATTCTCCTGGGCGAAGGCGCCGCCTATCTCGTGCTCGAAGAACTTTCTTACGCGCTCAGCCGCGGCGCGCGCATTTACGCCGAAATCCTCGGCCACGGGCGCAGTTGCGAGGCCTATCATCCGGTGGCGCCGCATCCGGATGGGCCCGGCTATTTCCGCGCGATTCAAAAGGGGGTGCGTGACGCCCAGATCAATCCCGACGAAGTGGATTACATCAATGCGCACGGCACCGCGACCGAAGCGAACGACCTCGTCGAGACGAAAGCCATCAAGCGCTACTTTGGCCCACATGCTTATCGGCTGGCGGTCAGTTCCACCAAGCCCATTACGGGCCATCTTTTGGGAGCGGCCGGCGCCTTGGAAACCGTGGTCTGTGCCCTCGCCGTCCATCATCAGGTGATTCCGATGACGCTCAATCACGATATGCCGGGCGAAGGGTGCGACCTGGATTACGTGCGGGGCCGCTCGCGTCCCTACCCCATTCGCGTCGTCCTCAACCTGAGCAGCGGTTTCGGTGGGAAGAACTCGTGCCTGGCGCTTCGACGTTACATCCCCTGACATGCATTCCGGAGAAGCCATCACCTCGATCGGAACGCTCCTGAGTTCGGAACCGGAGATGAAAGCCGGCGTGCTCATTCCTCTGGTCGGCGCGCTGCTCAACTTCTCTCTCGCCCTCTTCGTTCTCATTCAGAATCCCCGGTCGCCGGTCTCCCGCGGCTACTGTTTGCTCGGGACCTCCTTTTCGATTTGGAATTTCGGGACCTTCTGGCTCTTCCGTATTCCACCCGGCCTGGAGCACTACGAGCAGGCTTTGTTCTGGGCGCGCTTTCTCCAGTTTGGCGTCATCTTCATTCCACTGTCCCTCTGCCACGTCTCCTTTCTCGTGGCGCAGATTCGCCTGCCCAAATGGCTCGTCCGTGGGGCTTACGCTTTCCACATCGGCCTCTTTTTCAGCAATTTCACCGGCTTCTTCCTCGCCGGTGTCCGCCGGGTCGATTACGCATGGTATTCGGTCGCCGGCACCGGCTTCTGGATCTTGAGCGGCATCTTTACCCTCGTGTGGGTTTCGGTCGGCGTCCTGATCTGGCATCGTCGTTCGCTCCCTCCCCTGGCCCGCCGCCGCATGACTCCCCTGATTGTGGCTCAAGTGGCGATTGCCTTCTTCGGCTGCAACGACGTTCTGCCCATCCTCGGTATCGACCACTATCCCTTCACCCATTACCAGATCTATCCTTTCGGGAGCATGGCGGCGATCTTCTATGGGCTGATCGTTGGTTACAGCGTGCTTCAGTACCAATTGCTCGACGTCCATGTGACTCTCAATCGGAGCACCGCCAAAGCCGTCCGCGTTCTCTTCATCTTCCTCACCGGCCTGTGCACACTCCTGTTCCTCTGGCTGACCGGCCGCGATCAATTCACTTACTACTCTTTCTTCGCCGGTCTCGTCACATTGATGATCGGCGCGGTCTGCGCCGCGATGCTCTTCCCCCGTCTCTTCGGCGAAACGAGCGAAGTCGTCGAGCGCCACATCCTCGGCGACACCTTCGAATATGAGGACCAGGTGCGGAAATTCATCGAGACGATCACTTGGTACAGCGATCTCACCGCGCTCTTCAACGATCTCCACGACCTCCTCACCCGCGTCTTTCACTTCTCGAGTTATCACCTCTATCTCCGCAACGAGACCAATCTCCTCTTCGAGCTGACACGTTCGCACCCGCAACAATCGGCGGGTTCACTCACCGAATTGCAACCCCAGGCGGCGGTCTTTCGTTACTTCGAGAATGCCAAGCGCGAATATCTGTCGATGGATGCCGAAGATATCCGGACCGAAGGTTCGCCGCTGGCCATGAAAGTGCGCGAGGAACTCGGCACCCTGCAGGATCGCTTCGTCTTTCCCTTGTCCTCGGAAGGCGAAGTCTTCGGCCTTCTGCTGGTCGGTGACAAAACGAACGAACCGTACACTTCCAACGACATCCGCCTGCTCATTGCGCTCGTCACCAATCTCAGTCTCATCGTCAACCAAATCCGGCTGCGCACACAGGTCCAGCAGGCCCGGGAGCTCGATCTCCTCGGCAAGATGTCGCGCGGCATGGCCCATGACTTGAACAACCTGCTCACGCCCGTCTGGACGCTGCTCCAGCTCAGCGTCGAAAACGGCAATACCGAACCGCTGGACGACGAACTCCTGCCGGTCGCCCTGCGCAACGTCGCTTCCATGCGGGCTTACATCAAGGAAGCCCTCTTCTTTTCCGAAAACCTGCGGCCCGATTTGCAACTCGGCCGGCTCGATCTGGTCATCCACCAGGCCGCCGATGTCGCCCGGGCCAGCCGCAAAAAAAGTGTCGAAGTCTTTGCCGACACTCCGGATGAGGCGCTCGTGGAAATGGATGAGGTGCTCATCCAGCGACTCATCGCCAATCTCATTTCCAACTCCATCGATGCGTCGCCTTCGGGGTCGCAAATCAGCGTCCAACTCGATCGACTCGCCAAATCGGAGGTCAACCGCGAATGGTGGCGTGTGGCCGTCATCGATCATGGTGAAGGTATTCCCAGAGAAAACCTCGCCCGCATCATGACCCCTTACTTCACCACCAAGAATCACGGTGACGAAAATCGCGGTTTCGGTCTTGGGCTGGCAATCTGTCGAAAGATCGTCAATCTCCACGGCGGACAGTTATCCATTTCCAGCCAGCCGAGAAAAGGCACGACCGTCCAATTTGATTTACCCAATCGCCAGGCTCGACCCACCGCCCTCACGGTCGCCCGACCCAGCACTGCCTGATGCGCACGCTCCTCATCATCACCCGACAGGTTTCACTGGCGCACGCCGTCCAGACGGTGCTCGATCCGGTCAAGTTCCAGTTGATCACCAAGGAGGCGATCGGCGAGGCGGAATTTCTGCTCTCCCGTGGAGCCATCGACGCGACCATCATCGACGTGGAGTTGACCGATTCCCGGGCGATCCGTCTGATCGAGGAGTTGAAGAATTTCGCTCCGGGTTGTCCGGTCTTGATTTATGCCGGGGAAAAGCAGTGGGAATGGGAGGAAGACGCCTACTTGCTCGGCGTGGATCACATCCTCACGAAGCCCGTCCGGGGCCGGCTGCTCAACACCATTCTCGACCGGCTTTTCCCCAGCCACGAACCGATCAAGGCCTTGGTCCCGGTCGGTCCCGCGTCGATGGAGACGGTGTCCATGTCCATGCGCCCCTACGTGGACCAGGTGCGAGCCCTCGAAGCGCTTCGCCGTTTCTCCGGCATCCTCACGCACAGCCTCGATGCTACCGGCTTGCTCAAGCAGTTCCTCCTGCTGCTGCGGGAGATCATCGGCGTCAATCGCGCCATCATTTTCCTGCGGAAACCCTCCGGCCTCCTCAGTGACGGGCCGCTCGCGCAGGATGACCGCTGGCTCCGTTCGGCGTGTGCCATTGGGCACGACCAAAGCGTCCTCCAGCACTTCGCACTTTCGCTCGGCGCGGGCATTGGCGGTTATCTGCACCGGCAGGGGCGCATCCTTCGCGCGAGCAGCGGAGAGGCCCACAACAGCCGCGAGATTGCCAAGGAATTTCAACTCCTCGGGGCGCAAGTGGCCATCCCCATCCTCGACCGCGAATCGCTGCTCGGCGTCGTCGTTTTTGATGAGCGGCTGACCGGCGAGGCTTACGCCAACGAGGAACTGGCTCTCATCTTCCACATGCTGGAGGAAGTCGGGCTGGCCATTCGCAACACCTGGCTGCACGACCAATTGGTCGGCAATCATGATATGGTCGCCGATATCCTCGGGCACATCGGCAGTGGCTGCGTCGTCTTCGGCAGCAATCTCCTCACGCTTCACGCCAATATCGCGGCCACCGAATATTTCCTGCCCAAGGGGCAGTCGAAAGGCCGCCTCGAATTTTCCGATCTGCCGCAGGAATTGGGCAGCCGTGTCTTCACCGTCATCAAATCCGGCGACAGCACGCCTCCCTTCCGTTACGACAACATCCAGAGCGCCCCGGGACACGTCTTCCGGGTCACCATTCTGCCGTTCCGCACCGCGAGTTCCGCCGGCGGGAATGCCGCGCTGCTCATCATCGAAGACGTCACCGAGCACGAACGCGCCCAGCGGCTCGAAATCGAAACGTCCAATCTCCGCCTCGTCAAATCGATGGCCGAGCATCTGGCGCACGAGATCGGCAATTCGCTGGTCCCCCTCTCCACGCATCAGCAATTGCTCAAGGAATCGATCAACGATCCCGAATTCCAGGAGTCGCTTTCCGTCGTCCTGGCCTCGGGCGTCAAACGCATCTCCCGGCTCTCGAACCAAATGGTTTTCCTCGCCCGGGAATGGCAGGGAGAATTCCGTGAATCCGTCCAGATCGCCGATCTCATCGTCGAAGCTTTTCACGAGGCGCACACATTCCATCCGGGGAAAAAGCTCGCGCAGTTGCAGTTCAACAAAGACATCTCCCCGTGGAAAATCACCGGCGACCACAAGGCCCTGCGGCACGCCTTCTCGGAGATCATTCTCAATGCCCTTCAGGCCAACCCGGAAGATCCGAATGTCGCCGTTCGCCTCTCGGAAAATCCCGACGGTTCGCCCGAACTCCAGGTCGAAGTGCGGGATTCCGGGACCGGCTTCGATCCGGAGACGGCACAGCGGGCGCCGGAACCATTTTTCTCCACGCGGAACGTGGGATTGGGTTTGGGTTTAACGGTCTCGCGCAAGATTATTGAGAGCCATCATGGCAAAATTGAGATTCCGCATCCGCAGAAAGGCGAACCGGGCATTGTCCGCGTCTCTCTACCGCTCGAAAATTAATCCTGGATTCGTCGGTTTTGCTAAATTTGCTTCTGGTAAAGGCATTGCAATTGCTGTCTCCTGTGCGCGAATGAATCCCCCTATTCTTAGAAATCTTTTTTTTGCCGGTTTATTTTTGGTCTGCGTGACTCCGCGTAGCTTCGGTTTAGGTTTTCGCATTCCTGATCAAGATGCCGCTGCCACCGCCCGCGGCGATGCCTTTGCCGCCACCGCCGATGATCCTGCGGCCATTTACTACAATCCGGCCGGCATCACCCAGCTCGATGGAACTAATGTCTCGCTGGGGGCTTACGGGATCTTCCTGAACAGCCGCACCTCCCTCTCCGACGATCGCGGCAGCGTCTCCAACGGCAACAAAGGGCTTCAAGCAGTGCCCGACTTTTTTCTCACCTGGAAGGAACCGAACGTCCCCCTCGCGCTTGGCCTCGGGTTTTATTGCCCATTCGGCTTCGCGCTGGATTATAACGATAACACTCCGTTCCGGACGATCTTTCGCAAGGGGGATATCCAATACTTCACGATCAACCCTGTGGCCGCCTTCAAAGTGACCTCGACGCTGTCCATCGCCCTGGGCGCCCAGATCAATCACGGCAACGCCGAACTCGAGCGCGGTATCGTCGCACCGGGCGATGCCTTCGACTTCAAAGGCGACGGCACCTCCTATGGTTTCAACGCTGGCATCATGTGGGACCCGACGCCCATGCACCACTTTGGCGCGACCTATCGCGGCCCGACGCGCATCGACTTCGACGGCCATTCCAAGACCTTCTATGACTCCTTTGACGTAGCTACACCCTACGGCCCGTTTCCGGTTCCCGGCGCCAACTCCCGGGAAAAAGCCGACGCCGAGTTTAACATCCCGCAGAGCGTCACCCTCGGCTATTCCTTCCGCCCGACCAAGGATTGGAATTTTGAATTCGACTGGGATTGGACCGACTGGAACACCCTCAACGATGTCGTCCTCAAGCAGAAGAGCGGCAACGTCACGCTCCCCTTCGACTGGCATTCCAGCTCGATGTTTGAATTCGGCATCACTCGGAAGCTTCCGAATCGCTTCGAAGCGAGTGTCGGGTATGTTTATAGCGAAAACTCCGTGCCGGACGCGACCTTCAGTCCTGGCATTCCCGACTCGAACCGCCATATCTTCAGTGCCGGTATCGGCCAGAAATACGACCATCTGAGTTGGAACATCGCCTACCAATTTACTTTCGGCCCATCCCGCACCATCAACCAAGGAACCGCCGCCGACGGCGTCTACCAATTTGACAGCCACGCCATTACCCTCACGTTTGGATACCACTTCTGAGCCGCAACCACCGTCCGGTGCGCCTGCCGTCAAGCCCACCCTGCTGATCGTCGACGACGAAGAAGGTCCGCGCCAATCCCTGCGGATCGTCTTCAAGAACGATTATCATGTCCTCGTCGCTTCGGACGGTCTCGAGGCGATCATGCTCGCCCGCTCCAACGCGATCAGCGTGGTCGTGTGCGACATCATGATGCTCGGCATGTCCGGCGTCGAAGTGCTCAAGGAACTCAAGCAGATCGATGCCGCCATCGAGGTGATTATGCTGACGGCTTTCGAGACCATCGAGACGGCGCGCCAGGCGCTGCGCCACGGGGCCAGCGATTACCTCAACAAGCCGTTCGATATTCCCACGATGCGCGCCGCCGTCGCCCATGCCGCGCACAAGCATCGCACCGCCATCGAGTTTCGCCAGAGCAACCAACAATTGCAGGAACTCCAGCGCGTCATCCAGGATCAGCGCATGCGCGAAGAAATGGCCCGCACCCAGGGTGAGATCTACGCCAGCGTTCTCCACGACATCAACAGCCCGCTCACGGTCATCTCCGGGTTCGTCGAGTTGATCAACCGCTCGATGCAAAACACCGCGCGGGTCGAGGGTCAGCAACTCGAAAGCCTGCGCGACGACCTCAACAAGCTCAACGGCCAGATCGGCCGCTGTTTCGAAATCTCCCGGCGCTATCTCAGTTTCCTTCACAACCAACCGTCGGAAAAGGCCCACGTCGGCGTGAATCAAATCATGAGCGATTTGAAGGAATTGCTCGTGCGCCATCCCACCACCAAGGGTCACCAGCTCACGTTCAACGGTCTGGATCGCGACGTCATCGCGGAAATCAACGGGACCGATTTTCTCCAGGTGCTTCTCAACCTCACGATCAACGCCCTGCAGGCCACCTCTCATCCCCACCGCGTCACGGTCAGCAGCCAATTGCTGCCCAACGCCGTCGACATCGCCAAGTTTCCCGATGGCGCTCACCAGAGGGTGATCAACCGCGAAGGCTTTGCCAATCGCGCGCCGATCATCACCATCACCGTCGAGGATGACGGGCCCGGCATTTCCGGCGACACCCTCGCCCGAATGTTTGAACAGCGCTTCACCACCAAACCACCCGAACACGGCACCGGTCTGGGACTTTCCATCGTCAAGCGCCTCATTCGCGAAGCCAACGGAGCTGTGCTTATCCAGTCCTCACCCGGCAAGGGCGCCAAGTTCACCGTCTGTTTGCAGACGCTGGCCTGACAATCTACCGTGGCGCGGAGCGTGGTTTTGCCTGGCCATGGGAACGGCCCTCGCCACACGCGCTGCGAAACTCACCGCGATCCTGTGCGCGGGCTCAGAAAATCGCGCAGTGTGTGCGCCGTCCCCAGCGGGACCAAGGCAGCGATGTAAAATAGAATGCCGGCCGCCGCGGTCCACATCGCTGTCGGCATTGAGGCAATTGACTCGCTCCTGAGAACCAGGACCAACGCCCCGAAACCGAAGATGGATACGCAGATCAGCGCGCCGAGGACATAGCGCGCCCAACCTAGACGCATCCACATCGCCACCAGCAGGACTGTCGACCACAGCGCGCAACCAAAGGTCATTCCCTCCGACACTTTATAGGTATTCAAGCTATCTGTGCTAAACCGATAGAAGAAGAAATGCGCGACCGTGAGAAGGAAGAAGACTACCAGTATCCAAATTTTTGCCCAGCGTTTGCGCTTCCTGGAGTGCTGCATAACTAACGATTGCGGAGGGTAATCGCCGTGCGCAAATAATCAACGCGGATCCAATTCCAGCACGCGACCCGGAAGCCAGCCGGCCTGGCTTTTGAAGTCAATCGGTCGGGTGTACTCGAGGATGAGCACCCGGCCTTGCCCGAGGTCCAGAACGTCCAGCGGACGCGCCAGCGGAGCCAAAACCGTTTTCACTTGTGCGGTGACCCGCTCGCCGGCCACCGGCGGATTGACCCGCACCGAGAGCAAATCGAACCCCACATCCTCCGGCGACGCCGGCGGTCCCAGTAAATTGCCAAACCGAGTCACGAGAAAGCTCCCGCGCACCGCGGGCGGAAACTCCTGGCCACACCAGATCGCTCCACCGGGCGCGGAATGCGCGTCAAACGTGGACAGCCCTTTCGCCGAACCACCACCGGCGGGACCGAGATTCAGCACCGGCGGCGTGAATTCCAATCCCGGTGGCGGAGCCGGCGTGTAGGGATAGGGAAAGCCCGGCTTCACCGGCCAGTCGGCAAATTGAAAAGGAAAGCCGTAGTGCAGGCCCTGTTGGACAAAATCCATCTCTTCAGGCGCGCTGTAATCGGGGCCATTGGCGAACGTGAAAAGCCTCCCCGCATCATCCCACGCAAATCCATAGGCATTGCGAATGCCGCGGGCGTAAATCTCCAGCTTGGGCGATTCCTCCTTGGGATTCAGGCGCCACAGACAAGCGGTGATCGCCACTTCCCCACCCTGATATCGTTGCGGATCGTTCCCAGCTTCACCTCCATCGGTGCGGGAACCGCTGTTCACATAAAGCATTCCGTCCGGACCAAATGCCATGTGACTAACTCCATGGTTATACGGGCCAACTCCATACGGATATTGGGTATGAAACCATGGCTGCATCCCGGCCGGGTGACCGTCCACCATCTTGCTCGATCTCCAGATGATCACATCGTTCGTCTGCGGGACGGTATTCGCCCACTTCTGATTGCTCACGATCCACAGCCGCCCTTGATCATCGACCGTCATGCCCATGGTCACCGTGTCTCCTTGCTCGAGCTTGAGGTAGTCCGACGCCTTGATGATTTGCCCAAATGCACCGGCCGCCAAATCGAGCAGATAGACATTCCCACTCTGGGCCAGTCCGTAAATGGCTTTGTGCTCGCGGTCCGAGGCAAGGCGGGTGAAGAACTCCGGCAGCTTCGCCACCTCCTTCAGGGTGAATCCTTCCGGCGCCGGCGGCAGTGGCCGGTACTCCGCGGAATGCAGAAGATCCTGATAAGTCGGGAACTTCGACGTGCTCCGTCCCGCCCGCACTTCCTCCTTGGTAAACGGCGGATTCTGGTTACCCCAGGAATTGCCGGCATAAGTCAGCACGTCACTGACTTGGGCGTCGTCGAGAATCTGTGCCGGCATGAGATTGTCGAAATGCTGGCCGGCCACATCGATCGGCCCCGACAATCCTTCGCTCAACGTCTTCACCGCTTGCTCCCGTTTGCCCGCCAGCCAGTCGCTGTGCGCCAGAGGCGGATAAACCGGCGGCGTGCCCAAGCCACTCGGTTGATGGCACATGGCGCACTTCTCGGTGAAGATCTTTTCACCACGCGCCATTTGTTCCGCCGATGGCGCTGCCACCGCGGACTTCACCCAGAGGAAAAGGCACGCTGTCCCTGCGAGACCACGCACCCAAGCAGCGGTTCCGAACATATTCATCGATTCAGTTCTCGATCCGGTAGAGCGCCGCCTTCGTTCGCAAAACCAATGCTTTGCCCACCACCGCCGGAGAAGCCATGCATCCGTCCGCGAGAGAATTCTGCGCCAGAACCTGGTAAGTATCGGCCGGCGCGATGACCGTGGTCTTTCCCCGTGCATCGCAGAAATAGATCCGGCCATCCGCCGCCAGCGGCGACGCCGCAAAGTCACTACCGATGCGCTCTTTCCACAACGCCTCGCCGGTGGCCGTGTTCAGGCAGGTCGCGATCCCGCTGCTGCTCACCATGTAGAGACGCGAACCCACGACGACCGGCGTGGATTGATCCGGCACGGCCATGCGCTGCCTCCACACCACGTGCGAGGCGGTGGCATCCCCATGCGCGTCGCCGATGCGGATTCCCCAGATCTCCGGTTTCATGAAACCCGTACAGACGAAAAGCATGCGCCCATCGGTCACCGGCAACGGCGCATTGGAAAAACCGGGATAATCCACCGACCATAACTCTTTTCCCGTCCCTGGATCGTAAGAATACAAACGCTCGGCTGCGGTCGTGAGCACCTGGGGCTTGCCATCGATCTGGAAGACAGCCGGCGTCCCGTAAGCCTTCCGCATATCCGGAGGCACGGACTGCAATCTGCCGCTGGCCGCGGAACGCTCCGTCTTCCACAGCAGCTTTCCGGTCATTTTGTCGAGCGCGATGCCATACTGCTGGTCGCGGCCATCGAAGGCCAGCAAGAGCTCGTTCTGATAAAGTGCCGGCGATCCGCCGGGGCCGTTTTGGTGGTCCACCACGAAGTCGCGATTTTCCCAGATCTTGTGCCCGTCCGTCGCGGAAAGGCACGCCGTTCCCATCGAACCAAAACTCACGTAAACCCGGTCGCCATCGAGGATCGGGGTGGGCGATGCGTAGGAATTGCGGTCGTGCTTCGGCGGAACGACCGCATTCTTGAAGACCTCGGTATCGACGAGCAATTTGCCGGAGTTCAGGTCGCAGCAGAGCGCGTGCAGCGAGGCGCCCGCGTCCAGGGCCGTCGTCATCCAGACCCGGTTGTTCGCGATGACCGGCGACGACCATCCCTCGCCCGGCAGCGGAGTCTTCCATTTCACATGCTCGGATTCACTCCACGTCAGCGGCAGATCTTTTACTTCCGTATGACCGGAGGCCAGCCCGCGAAACTGTGGCCAACTGTCGCTCGCTCGCACGGGCTGAAATAGTCCGCTGGCGAAACCGAGGATCACGGTGCAAAGGCAAAGGGGGTATCGAGCGATCATCTCCCCACTCCCTGCCACAAACCTCCCCGGCGTCCAAGTCTTTTACCGGTCGCGGCGCGGATCGCCAGAGTCGGCGAGCCAAACCTCCGTAGCCGGCGCAATCAGTGTTCGACGGCTGCGCAGTCCAATTTCATGAACCGCGGCCCCAAGTCCTCTGCTACCTGGCGCACGATTATTTCCCGGCCGCACTCGCGCGACACGCTCGTCATTTCGACTCCGGCAATTCCGCACGGTGTGATGGCGTTGAACGGGCTCAAGTCGCCGCTCACATTCAGCGCAAAGCCATGCATGCTGATCCACCGGCGCACCCCCACCCCGATGGAAGCAATCTTCCGCCGCCCGACCCACACGCCCGTCTGCCCGGCACTCCGGACGGCATCCACTCCGTAATCGGTCAGCAACGCCATCAGGACATCTTCCAGGCTGCGCAGGTAGCGATGCAGGTCCTGGCCACGAACCCGCAAATCCAAAATGGGATACCCGACCAATTGGCCGGGTCCATGGTAAGTCGCCTGCCCTCCACGATTCGTTTGCACCACCGGATGCAGCAAGCCGGCGGCATCGCCCAAGCTCGACTGATCCGGCGTGCGTCCGATTGTATAAACGGGCTCGTGCTCCAGAAGCAGCAATTCATCCGGTGCCGAACTATCGGCCGTCTTGCGCGCAACGATCTCCTCCTGAAGCATGAGGGCGTCGGAAAAATTCACGCGGCCAAGCCAGCGGATCGAAATCATCGGAGACTGTTGATTCAGGTCGCCGCATTTGCAACTCCCCACGGTGCAGTGCCAGGCCCGCTACAGAGCAAGCAAGATGTTGGGAGTGCCACTTTTTTCGGTGTCATCCTGAGCTTGCGAAGGATGACTGCCATGGAAACGGGCGTTCCAGGTGCCACGCTCGCTCTGCTTCGAAGTCGTGCCGCACGACCTTTACTGCCCCGCCGGAACTTCCAGTTTCTTGATCGTCTCCAAAGCCGGCCCAACGTAGGGATAGTGATCGAAGGCATCACCCTTGCCGAACATGCGCGGGTCCTTTTGATCTCGAAGGAACTTTTCCATTCTCTCGGAGAGTTGCTTTTTCGTTTCCGCATAGGCCGGGTCGTCCGCCAGATTCACCATGCATCCCGGATCAGTCCCCATCCGGTAGAGTTCCTCCGGCGGGCGTTTCCCCATCGCGAGGTTGTAATACTTCAGCTCGCCCCGCTTCTGCTGCTCGAGGATCAAGCTCTTGGTCGGTGAATCGTCGATATCCCGGTAGTGATTCTCCGGATCGACCGCCGGCCAGCGCTCGGGCTTGAAATTGCGCAGATAGAGGAAGTCATCCGTGCGAATGGTCCGCACCGGATAACCCACATTCCCCGGCCGTCCGACGTCCTCGCGTTCCCGTCCACAGACCACGAAGTTCCGCGTGGCGTCGATCCGTCCCGATTTCTCGGAAAGCAAGACATCGAGGAAGCCTCGTCCGGTCATCTGCGGATGTGGCGGCTTGCCGATCACCTCCAAAAAAGTCGGCGCAAAATCCACGAAATTAATGAAGTCGGTGACCACCCGGCCCGGCTTCACCTTCGCCCCCCACCGAATGGCCAGCGGAAGGTGATCCCCCATTTCATAGGGATTCCCTTTCACGCGTGGGAAAGGCATGCCGTTGTCGGCCGTGACGATGATGATCGTGTTGTCCAGTTCCCCCATCTTCTCGAGGGTGTCGAGCATCAGGCCCAATTGCTTGTCGAACCACTCAATCTCGACGGCATAGTCGAGGAGATCACTGCGCACCGTGTCGACATCGGGGAGAAAGTCGGGCACCTGCGCATCGGAAAGTTTCTTGCCGAACTTCAGCCCAGTGCCGAGTTCGTAGGGTCGATGGGGCTCGTGGCCGCCGTACCAGAAGCAGAATGGCTGGCCCGCCTTGCGCTTGGCGAGAAAGGCTTCGAAGTTCTTCGCGTAATCGATTTTGGAGATACCGGTCGTCGGCGGCTTGATCTTGAACTCATTGAATTCGTCTCCCACGGGATTGCGCTCCCAACCGCCGGTTTGCCAGTCACCCGGCGCCCACGGTTTCCCGGTAAAGCCGACGAGATAACCCGCCTGTTGCTCGAGCATGTCGGGATAACTCTTGAACTTCGCGGGAAAGATCCCGTGGTGGTCGCAGGCTTCCTCGAGCTGCCAGGTATGCATGCCGGTGAGAAAGCAGGCGCGCGACGGGCTGCACTTCGGATTCGAGGTAAAGCAGTTTTGAAAGAGGATGCCTTCGCGGGCCACACGGTCGAAATTCGGCGAATGGACGAACGTACAGCCGTAGGCGCTCATGTGCGGATACGAGCAATCATCGGCAATCGCGATGAGGATATTCGGGATTTTGGCGGGTTCATCGGCGGCGACGACCGCGGCGAGTCCCGCGAAGAAGAGTGCAAGAGCGAGAAGGTGTTTGATCATGGGGGAGATGGATTGTGCACAGACGGGTGGCATGGTTGTACAGCACAACGGCGACGATTTCGGACGGACTTTCTGTCCGCTCTCCGTTTATCCCTCTGCGGCCCTCTCAAACTTCCTCAGCGTTCTCTGCGGTTAAATTCAACGGCCATCGCTTCCAGATAGCACCTGGCGCCGGCCGCCGTTTCAGTCCGGGGTTTTGTCCCGCACCGGCAATTCCGAGGCCTTCGGATCTTTCTCCGGCACTTTCAATTCCGTGCGCAAACGGGCCAGTTCCGTTTCCAACCGTTTCCGAACGTCGCTGTACTCCGCCTCGTTGTAAACGCTGTGCAGTTCGTGCGGGTCCTTTTGCGTGTCGAAGAGCTCCCAATAATTGAATTCCGGCTCGTAGAAATGCACCAGTTTGTAGCGGTCGGTGATCACCCCATAATGCCGCGCCACATTGTGCACCGCCGGGTGTTCATAGTAGTGGTAGTAAAAGCTATTCCGCCAATCCGCCGGCATTTCACCACGCAGGAGCGGCACCAGGCTGTGGCCCTGCATTTCCGGCGGCACGGGCGCACCAGCCGCGTCGAGAAACGTCTCCGCGAAATCCACATTCGAGACGATATTCTTGTTGACGCTGCCGGGCGCTGTCACTCCCGGCCAACGAATGAGCAGCGGCGTGCGCAGCGATTCCTCGAAGATCCAGCGTTTGTCGAACCAGCCATGTTCCCCGAGATAGAAGCCCTGATCCGAGGAATAGACCACGATCGTGTTATCCGCCAGCCCCTCGTCATCGAGATATTTCAAGATTTTCCCCACGCTTTCATCCACCGAACGAATGCACGCCAGGTAATCGTGCAGATAGCGCTGGTATCTCCAGCGCGTGAGGTCTTCGCCCTTGAGATTGGCTTCACGGTACTTCGCATTCCGTGGATCATAATAGGCATCCCATTCCTTCTTCTGTTCCGGCGTGAGTTGCGGCGGTGGGACCAGCTTCATGTCCTTATCGTTCATGGTCTGCTTGATCATCATGTCCTGCTCGTGCTCCGCCTTGCCGCGGCCGGAATAATCGTCGAATAGCGTCTCGGGTTCGTCGTATTTCCGGTCCCCATCCGCATTGAGATACTTCAGGCTCGGCTCCCATTCACGATGTGGCGCCTTGTGCTGGCACATGAGCAGGAACGGCTTCGATTTGTCCCGATGCTTCAGCCAATCGAGTGTCGTATCGGTGATGATGTCCGTCACATACCCGCTCATTTTAATCTTCTGCCCATTGCGGATCATCATCGGATTGTAGTAGACCCCCTGCCCCGGCAGAATCTGCCAGAAATCGAACCCTGTCGGATCAGTCACGAGGTGCCATTTGCCAATCATCGCCGTCTGGTAGCCCGCCGCCTGGAGTAACTTCGGCATGGTCACCTGCGAACCGTCAAACTTACTCGACGTGTTATTATAGAAACCGTTCATGTGGCTGTATTTGCCCGTGATGACGGTGGCACGGCTCGGACCGCAAATGGAGTTCGGCACCAGGCAGCGATCGAAACGCATGCCTTCTTTCCCGATCCGGTCGATGTTCGGCGTCTCAATCAACTTCCGCGGATCGTTGTAGGCGCTGATCGCCTGGTATCCGTGATCGTCGGAGAAGATGAAAACGATGTTCGGCCGCTTCGGCGGTGCATCGGCAGCGTGCAGGACCGGGAGAACGGCAAGAAGAACTACGAGGATGCGGGCAATCATTGGGGTGATGGAGGTTACGGTGAAAGTGGAGCGTTGAGCTTCTCCGGCGCCTGCCAGGGAACGGCGCCGCCGCGTTGGATTTCCCGGCGGAGGATGACACTGAGATTCCGGAAGGTGCTCTTTTCCTTGTCGGCCAGGTCGGTCGTTTCCTTGGGGTCGTCCTTGAGATTGTACATTTCGATCGGCGCGAAAGGATTATCGCGGACGAGCTTCCAATCGCCAAGGCGCAAAGCTTCGGTGGTGTTGCCCTGGTGGATCAGTCCGCCTTCGCGCCAGACCCAGTAGAGATCGCGATCCGGATCGGGTTGCGCTTCGCCACGGAGGGTCGGCAAAAAGCTCACCCCATCGATTCCCTGCGGAGGCGTCAATCCGGCAGCTTCCATGGCCGTCGGGAAGATATCCATCAGCAGACAAATCCGGTTGCTGTGAGTTCCCGCGGCGATGTGATCCGGCCAACGGGCCACTCCCGGAACACGCAGTCCACCTTCATACATATGGGTCTTGCCACTGCGCCACGGCCCGTTGTTCGCCCCATTGGCCAGCACTCCGCCATTGTCGCTGGTGAAAATGACCAAGGTATTTTTCGACAGGCCGGTTTCATCGAGCTTGGCCAGGACTTTGCCGATGCCATCGTCGAGATGCTCGATGAGCGCCACGAGCTTGGCTCGCTTTTCCGAGATGCCCGGCTCCCGCGCTTTGACCTTCTCCAGCCAATCCGGCTTCGGCTGAATCGGATCGTGCGGGGCATTGTAAGCCAGATAGAGAAAGAAGGGCTGCTTGTTCTTGCTCTGTTCGTCGAGATAGCGGCAGGTCCAATCGGTGAAGATATCCGTGGCGTGCCCCTCGGGCGAGACCGTCTCCTTGTTATGCCGCATGAGGTTCAATCCATGCCGGAGGTGAGTCCAATAGTCGTCCATCATATCACCAAGGAACCCGTCGAATTGATCGAAGCCGCGCTCGGTGGGGGTATTCGGCGAGTTGATTCCGAGGTGCCACTTACCGATGATTTCCGAGTGGTAGCCGGCGAACTTCAGCATCTCCGGGAGAAGCTTCGCCTTTTGCGAAAGGTAACCCCAATTACTATCCGGCTCCTCCTCGCGAATCACCCCCGGAACACCGACGCGGTCCGGGAAACACCCCGTGAGCAGCGCCGCCCGCGAAGGCGAGCAGACGCAACTGTTGGCGTAAAAGTTATCGAAGGTCAGGCCTTCGCGGCAGAGACGGTCGATGTTCGGTGTGCGGATATCCTTGGTGCCGAAAGCGCTGTATTCGCCGCGACCGAGGTCATCGCAGAGGATGACGAGGATATTGGGCTTGGCATCAGCGGCGATGCATTTAAAAGCGAACGCCGAGGCGAGGAAGCAAAGGAACGTTGCGAGAGTTTTGCTCATCAATTTAAAACGCAGAGGCGCAGAGGCGCAGAGAAGTTAGAGAGGATACGGGGGGGAGGCGGTAAGCTGAAGCTTGGGTGCGAGATGGACTTGTCGACGAGACAGGATTGGCAATGGTTGGTCTTTCGGAACTCTGCGTCTCTGCGTTAAAATTCCTTACCTGGCGGTTGAGGCTGTTCCGTTGGCGTCGACTTTCCAGCCCCATTTCTTGATGTACTCGTCGCCGGGAAGAAATTCGTCGTGTTCCTCGCGGAGTTTGCGCTGAAGGATGCCATCGAGTTTGGCCTGCAAGTCGGCGTGGGCGGGGTCGTTGACCAGATTGTGCATCTGGAACGGGTCTTCCTGGTCGTCGAACATCAGCCACGGTCCAGTGAGGTCACGGACGAAGGTGTAGCGAGTCGTGCGGACAGCGCGGTATTCTTTTCCGCCTTTGCGACGATCCCATTCGCCGAACGGCGAAGCGCAGAGCAGGACGGTGGCGCCGTCACCGGGATTCGGGCCGCCTTTCAGGTAACCGCTGTAGTCGAGACCTTCGACGCTCTTGGGAATCGGGACCCCGCAGAGGCCGAGCAAGGTCGGCATCAAGTCTTCGGAATTTGCGGGAGCGTCCAATTCACGCGGCATTTCACCGAGACCTTTGGGCCAGTGATAGAGCAAGGGAACACGAGCGGCTTCGTCGTAGGGCTTTTGTTTCTTCATCATCCCCTGGGAACCGAGCATGTCGCCATGATCGGACGTGAAGACGAGGATGGTGTTTTCGTCGAGGCCGGTTTCTTTCAAGGTCGCACGGATTTCGCCGATGCAATCGTCGAGCGCGCTGCAATGGGCGTAATAACCCGCGATGTTTTTGCGGGTGTATTGGACCATGGATTCGGGAACGTTCGGCCGCAGGGTGAGGGTGAGCGGGTTATACATCGCGCGGTATTTCTCGGGGGCGGTGAGATAGGGATCATGCGGCGGGCCCCACGCGAGATAGAGGGCGAACGGTTTGTCGGACTTGGCGTGGTGGCGAAGATACTCGAGGGCATCGTGGGTCTGGTCGATGGCGTCGTATCCGGACCAATGCGAGGCGTCGGAGGTATCGCCGTAGAAGATGGAGTTGGTGTAGTCGTGGGTGCACTCGTCGACCTTCCAATACTCGAAGCCGTGGCGGCGTTCGGGCGGGATGAAACTCAAGCGCCCGTGACCGTCGACATGCCATTTGCCGATGAAACCGGTGTCATAGCCGGCATCGCGAAGAACGTTTCCAATGGTGACCGCCTTGGGGTCCAGCGGGACATCGTTGATGAAGACGCCGTGGGTGAGCGGACGCTGACCTGTGAGCATGGAAGCGCGCATCGGCGAACAGACAGGCATCCCGGAGACGGCATTGACACAACGCACACTGACTTTTGCGAGGGCATCCAGGTTCGGCGTCTTGACATTCGGATCGCCGGCAAAACCAAAGGCCATCTCGCGCCATTGATCGGCAATGACGAAGAGGATGTTAGGTTTCCGGTCGGCGGCCGACGCAGGGATCGCCAGCAAAACGCCGAATAGAGCAAGGAGCCAAGAGCCAAGAACCAAGTGGCCGCCGCGGAAATTCAACCTGGCTCTCATTACTCGGCTAGCACTTGCTTTAGTCTGCATTTCCCGATTTCGCTTTGTAGTTCTTGTCTTTCCAGAGTTGAATCGGCACATCGTTTTTCTGGGTGGTTCCGGGGGTGCTGCGGCCGTCAGCGACATACTTTTCCAGGAGCCGCGTCATCCGCTCGACCAGATCGGCGTGGTCCCCCTGGGTGTTCGCTTTCTCTCCGATATCCGCCGTCATGTCATAGAGCTGCACCGGGGGCAGTTTTTGTGCGGCGGCGGTTCCCGGTTTCGGAAAACTCCAGCCGCCGGAACCGGAGCAAAGCTCCAGTTTCCATTTACCCTCGCGAATGGCAAAGGAGCCATTCACCGAATGGTGGACGATGGCTTCATGCAATGGCTTGTCCGATTTCCCCAGCAGCGTGGGTAACAAGCTGGCACTGTCTTCCGCCGCGTTGTCCGGCAATTTCGCTTCCACGATCTCGGCGCACGTGGCCATGAAATCCCCCAGCCAGGTGATCTGATCGCTCTTCGAACCGGCTTTGATTTTCCCCGGCCAGCGCGCCAGGAAGGGAATGTGATGGCCGCCATCCCAGATATCCGCCTTGGTGCCGCGAAAGACATAACTCGGATTGTGCCCCTTCTGCGCCAGCTCGGCGAAATCGGCGCTCGGTGAGCAGCCGTTGTCACTGGCCATGAATACGAGCGTGTTATCGGCAAGACCACGCTCCTCGAGCGCCTTCAGCACCTCGCCGATCGCCCAATCCGTTTCCATGACATAATCCGCGTAGGGGCTGATCCCGCTTTTGCCCAGCCAGTTCGCATTGGGCACGATGGGGGTATGCGGAGAGTTGAGCGGTAGATAGAGAAAGAAAGGTTTGCCGGCTTTCGCATCGGTCGCGTGTTCGCCGACGAAATCGACGGCTTTGCGGGCGAGTGTGGGCAGGACATCCACCACTTCGAAATCAGGAGCTCCCGGACCTTTTCGGGTCATGCTCTTGAGCCGGCCTTCGTACATGGGAAACTGCTTGTCCACGGTCGGCAGAGCCGTCACATGATTGTTCTCGATGTAGGTGTACGGGACCATGTCGAGCGATGCGCTGATCCCATAGTAATAATCAAAGCCGACGCTATTCGGACCATTCTTGATCGGCTTCGAATAGTCGACATTGTGGACTTGATCCGGCTTCTCGACATCGAGGTTCGCGACGTCCGTCCCGGATAGCTTCGTCCAGTCCATGCCGAGATGCCATTTGCCGATGCACCCGGTGGTATAACCGTGGGCCTTGAGCAAGTTGGCCACAGTCATCCGCTCGGGCTCGATCAAGCGCGGGCTCAAGCCGCCGAGGACGCCGCTTTGCAACGGCGAACGCCAGCTATAGCGTCCGGTGATGATTCCATAGCGTGTGGGACTGCACACCGCAGAACCGGAGTGGGCATCGGTAAAGATCATCCCGCCGGCCGCGAGATGATCCATATTCGGCGTGGCGATTTTGCCGTTTTCGTTTAAACAGCGGACATCGCCGTAACCGAGATCATCGCAGAGGATATAGATGATGTTCGGATTCGCGGCGACAGCCGCAGAGCCATGCGTCGCGAGAAGAGCCGCGGCGAAAAGGAATGAGACACCGAGGGGATAATGACGATAACGCGAGATCATGGGAGGGAAAGCAGTCGGCAGATCGGAGTGACGAACCCACAAACTGACTCGTGGTTGCTAAGTTCTCTCTGCTTCCCACCCGGAATGCAGCGAAAATATTAGTGGGATCGTCTAAGGCTTCGCACCCATGGCCACGGTCGTCGATGGTTTGCGCACCTTGAGGAGGATAGGGAAACTCGATTGTATGCCCGGAACGCTCTCGACGGCGCCGGCGTTGCCAGTCACCACCTGGATGAGGCGATCCTGTTCGGGGACAAATTTTTCGCAGCTCAGGAAAATCTCGCGTTCGTTTTCGCCGGCGCGAATCTGCACGCCGTTGAGGCCGATGCTGTCGACGATGACGCCGAAGGGCAGATTCTCCACGTCGAGAGCGAGGATGTTGTCATTGCCACGACGATCCACGCGCAACCAGACCGACACTCGCTGGCCGGGAGCGATCGTGATTTCGTAGGGCTTCGGCGGCACTGTCTTGCCATCGCCCTGCGGTTTGCCGGCGACATCGGGTTCGATGAAGAGCGTCTGCTTCGATCGTGCATCGACTCCGATCGCGCTCGGACCATTGATGGGCTTCGTCACTTCTTTGCCGTCGATCAGGCCCGTGGCGGTCCACTTTACCTTGCTGAAATCGATGGCGCCCGGCTTCCATTCGGGAAGCGCGTAAATGCAGCCGGTGGCTGTCAGACGACCGGCTTCGACGTTCAACGGTGTGGCCACGAAAAAGCCCGGCGGCACGTCGGCGGCGTCGATGCGCACGTTGCCTTCCCAACCATCCTTCCGGACCACCTTGACGACAAATTGCTGGCCGCTTCCAGACGGCACTTCGGGTGACTCTCCCTTGGTTTCCAAGACGGCCGTGAAGTCCGGCTGCGGCGGCCGGACGATGAGGCGATAGGCGTAACGTTCGCCGCTCCAGCCGCGGGTGTCCGTCACGCGCACGAGATAGCGGCCCTTGGCCGGCGCGGTGAAGTAGAGTCGCGAATCCTTGCCGAGCTCGCGTTCGCCGTCATCGTCATTGGTGTAGTAGAGCGTGAAGACCGGCAGGCCGTTGGGGACGATCTTCGAGCCGACGGGTTTGGGCTCGACAGCATAGCAGGGCTCGTCGAGTCCGTGCCCCGACGGGCTGGTGTTGAAGTAATCCCGGCGAATGCCCCCGCGGGTGTAGTAGATCATGTCGGCGTCGGGTCCGCGCGCGAGTCGGGCGATCTTCACGACTTCGCCATTGAAATACATGTAGTCGTTGAGGGCCATTTCCATGAACTGGCCGAGGCGAATTCCCGCGGCGTTCGAGTCGGCGCTCCGCAAGGTGAGCCAGGAATCCTTGGTTGCCTGCAAGACGACCTGCGGCACCGGCTGGCCTTTGGCGTCGAGCACTTCGATCTTGGTATCGGCCGGCGAACCGAGCATCGCGGCGCGAGTTTCAATGACCAGCTTCTGCCCCTGCTCGGCATCGAAGCTGTAGAGATTGGTCGCGGCCGCTTCGGGATTGTCCTTCACGTAGAGGCGCCCGTTGACCGACGAGGGGATGGTGAGCAACTGAGCGTGCTCGGGCGTGTCATTCGTTTCCTGCTGCAGGACCTCCGGCAACGTGCTGACCGCGACGCGCATGTTCACCCGGCTGCGGTAGGCTTCGCTATCGAGCGGCAAGGTGACTTCGCCATCGGCGCCCGCTTTGACGGTGACGGTGTCCGTCGTCAAATTATGGCCGACGAGATGAATGGTGCTTTCCCGATTGGCCGGGACGGAGAGCGGCCACCAGCCGGTGACATAGGGGAGCGCACCGGCGGTGAGGCGGTAGCGATGCGCAGGCGATCCTTCCAAAGTGATCTCCAGGACGCGCACGGTGAATTCGCCATCGCGCGGCACGGCAAAGGCGATGAACGGATCCGCCCCGCTATCGAGCCCATTGTTCGCCGCGAGCAGCTTGTGGTCGGAGTCGTAGATCTCCAGCCGCGGGGTTTGCATCTTCGACTCGATACGCTTGGCGGCGAGGTCGAAGACGATGGTCTCACCTTTCTTCGCGCTGAAGCGGAAATTGTCCTGCTGGCCGGTGGTGGCGAGCGTGCCCCAGACGTTCATCGGCAATTTCTCGAGCGTGACCGGCTCTTTGGCGGCCGGCGGCGCGACGATCTGCGGCAGATAATCCACGAGGAGCTTTTGCCTGGCGGATTCACCTGCCGCGGTGACCACGCTCATCTCCAATTGGGTGCGGGGGACTTTGGCATCGGCGGTGATGGTCAGCTCCGCGCTGGTCCCTTTGGCGTCCTGCTGGATGGTTGCCTTGAGGCCGCCATTGCTGAATTTGACGACTTTGATGCCGGCGAGATTCTTTCCGAAAATCCTGATCTTCGTGGTCGCGCCGCTTTGGACGCCTTGTGGGACGAGTCGCGTGACTTCCGGCGCGGCCGGCAGGGCAGGTTTAGCCGGCGCAGCGGGCTTCGCCATGGCGGCAGCGGGAGGAACTGGCGCGGGAGCGGGCTTGCCCGTGGCGGTGTCGTAAAAGGCGAGCGAACCATCGAGGCGGCCGACGGCGAGCTGGCCGTCATCGAGCAGTGCGAGGCCCGGCGACCAATCCGGTTGGGGTTCGAGCAGGTGAAGCTCCTGCATGTTCGCGGCATTCCAGATTTTCACGGTGCGATCGGCGGCCGTGGAAACCAAGTGCTGACCATCGGGAGAGAAAATGAGATGGAGGACGGCACCTTCGTGGGCGAAGCGAGTGGTGAGGAGCGGATTACTCCCCTCCTCCGCCTTTGCGCTGACCTGCCAGACGCGGACGCGATTGTCGGCCCCACCGGCCGCGACCGTGCGACCATCGGGAGAAAAGGCCACCGCAGTCTGTTCCTTCAAGGGCTGCGAAAGGGTGTCGAGGCGCTTGCCGGTGGCAACCTCCCAGAGCTTCACCGTGCGGTCGGCGCTGGCACTGGCGAGCACGTGACCATCCGGCCGGAAGCTGAGCCCGTAGATCGCGCCATTGTGGCCGGTGAGCGTCCTGATCTCGGCGCCATCGGCGACATTCCAGAGTTTGATTTTCTGATCGTAACTGCCGGTCGCGAGCATCTTCCCGTCTGGCGAAAGCGCCAGGGCGTAGAGGGCGTCGCGATGGCCTTCATACTTCCGCACGAGCGAGCCGTCAGCGACTTTCCACTGGTAGGCGATCCCGCTGATACCGGCATCGCCGGCGGCGGCGAAGAGCATCATGCCATCCGCCGAAAAGCGCAGCACATTCACTTTGCCATCGATCCCCTCGATCTTTCGGACCGGCAGATGCGTGGCCGCATTGAGCAACTGGACCTCGGCATAGGTGCCAACGGCGATGACCTTGGCCTGCGGCGAATACGCGAGGGCCTGCACGGCCTTCCGATGCTCCTTGGGCGTGATCTTCGGCAGGCTCGCCAGGACGTCGGCGATCTTCATGGGCGCGGCGGGCGGCGGAGCGCCGGCATCGATCCATTGGCGGATGAGGGCAATTTCATCCGACGAGAGGTGCTCCTTTTTTCCCGGCGGCATGAACTTGTTTTTGCCTTCCTTGCCGCTGCGTCCCTCGATGAATTTCACGAGGAGCGAATCCTGGGCTTTGCCCGGTTCGATGGCTTTGCCGGCCTTGCCGCCTTTCAGCAGGTCCTTGTACGTCTCCAGGCTGAACTCTCCATCGGCATCATCTCCGCCGTGGCAATCGACGCAACGGGCCTCGAAAATCGGGGCGATCTTTGCGGCGTAATCGACCGGGGCATCCGTGGCCGCACCGGCGGCAAACGGCAGAGCCAGCAAAGCGGCGATGGGTAGGTGGGGCAGTTTGGACAAAAGCTTCATGGGGAACACAGGACGTCCGGGAGTAAACCTCTTCCAGGCGCCCTTTGCACTTACGAGGTTGCGTAAGGGAATGGATGAGGCTCGCGCGAGGATCTGGACGGCTACTGCGGCGATGGTTTTAAGGGGCATGTTTTGGCTGCCGGAAGGTGGTGATAAATGATGACTTTTTCGGGAGATTCCGGGCGGTTACTCTGGGGAAAAGCGGTGGTTGTTGACCGGGAACGGAGGCTGAGGGAGGGGCGGGAGGCGGCAGAAGAGGGCGAAGACGGGCCGGTGGTGCGGCGGCCGGCGATCTGGAGATCGCCGCTCCCAGGGTGGCAGGTGGACGCTGTCCGGGTTGGCGGACAGTGGTCTTTTGGGTGAAATCGGCAGGAGATTTCGTCACACGACGGCCATTGGGACTTTGGGCCTCAATGTCAAGATCGGATTCCCAAAGGCCGGTATTTCTGCGAACGAAGATGATAGCGAATTTTCATCCTCCAAACTGCATCCTACAACCATGTCTCCCGGGCTTCCTCGTTCTCTGACTACTCTCCTTTTGGGGTATTTGCTGCTGGGGCTTTTGCCGCGCGCACTCGCTGAGCCGGAAGCACCGCCGGTCCGGATCGTTTTTGACACGGACATGGAGACGGACTGCGACGATGCGGGCGCGCTGGGCGTACTGCACGCGCTGGCCGACCGGCACGAATGCGAAATTCTGGCCACGGTGGTGAGCGTCCGGGACCTTCATTCCGTGGCCACGGTCGATGCGATCAACACTTACTATCATCGCCCGCGGCTTCCTCTCGGCATGGTGAAAGGGCCCGGTGTTTTGGAGAAATCCAAATACGCCGGCTTGATCGCCAAAGGATTTCCGAATCGTGTTCGGTCGGAAGATGACATCCCGGACGCGGCGGTCGTGTACCGGGATGCCCTGGAAAGAGCGCCGGATCATTCGGTGACCATCGTGACCGTCGGGTTTCTCACCAACCTGCGGAACCTGCTGAATCTTTCCGCCGTCGAGGACCATCCCAGCGGTCGCGACTTGATCCGGGCCAAGGTCGCCAAATGGGTGTGCATGGGCGGTAACTTCATTGGCAACCCAGCGCGCGATGATCTGAAACTCGGGAACGTCAATTTCCAGCGCGACGCGGCTGCCGCGTTGGAGGTCATCCAGCATTGGCCCACGCCGGTGGTCTTTGTCGGCCGGGAAATCGGCTCGGTGCCGAGCGGCTTGCAGGTCGGCGACTGCCTGGCCAAAACGCCGGAGAACAATCCCGTGCGGATGGCTTACTACTATTACCTCGGCGGACAGAAGAACCGGCACGCGGCCGACCTGGTGACTGTGCTCTATGCAGTGCGCGGGCTGCGCGATTACTGGGATATCCACGCGGGTGGTTTCATGGATATTCGTCCGGACATGACTTTTGAATGGAAGCCGGAGCCGGACCGGCATCAATCGTATCTGCTGAAGAAACGGCGGGATGGGAAGCCGAACGATCGCTATATCGAGTCGGTGCTGGAGGAGTTGCTGACGCAGCCGCCGGGGGTTCAGGCTGGTGAGTAGTTGGATTAAAGCGCACCGTTAGGAAGTTCGTTTCGGCGAGACGCCGAAACCAGCACTCGGGACGAGATGCGCTCCCCGGAGGCGCTTCGCGCGACCTGATACGCGGCTGGAGCTGGAGTGGCTTGCGAGGCTCGACGGCGGTGCGTGCACTGATATACTGGCGCGATCCCCGGAACTGATGGACTGGAATCCAAATATTCCTTTCAATTACCGCACGGCGATTTTCTGCTTCCTCATGGGAACGCTCGCGAGCGTGCCGATTTCCATTTGGGCTGGCGACCTTCCGAAGCAGTATCAAATCGTGGCGCCGTCAGAAGCCCGAATGAGGATCTATTGGTTTCTTCTCGTGGGTTCGTTTTTGCTTCTGCCGATCTGGTCGTTGAGCGCGGTTCGAAAGTATCAACCGCTGCCGGTAATCGGACTGGTGACATTCGTCATTCTGCTGCTGCTCTCCCTCTTTCCGGCGATTTGAAAGGGCATCGAGCGGGAGATTCGAGAGGCCGAGTTTCAATCGTAGAGGTATGTGGACGGTCTGGCCGGCGCCGACGGTCGCCTTGTTCCAGGGACATTTTTCGTCGCCTTCATGCTTTTTCCAGCGACCAACGTGAGGATGGTTTTCCTGTGACCGTCCGAAATTCGAAATTCGACATTGGCGATCCGTGACCGCACCATCCTTTTCATTCTTCAGCCTCATCCTTCCCATGAACCGCCCCACCGCCTCCGAATTCCCGCAAGAAGTCCTCGACCTCTACGACGATTACGCACACAGCCGGATTGGCCGGCGCGACTTTCTCGATCGCGCTTCCAAGTTCGCGGTGGGCGGACTGACCGCTGCGGCGCTGCTCGAAATGCTCAGCCCGAATTACGCCTGGGCCGATCAGGTTCCCAAAGATGATCCGCGGCTCAAGACCGAGACTGTGGAGTATTCCTCGCCCAAAGGAGGCGGGACGATCAAAGGCTACCTGGCTAAGCCTGCGAGCGCGACGAAGAAGCTTCCTGGTGTGCTCGTCATTCATGAGAACCGCGGCTTGAATCCTTATATCATGGACGTGGTGCGACGTGTCGCCGTCGAGGGCTTCGTGGCCTTTGCGCCGGACATGCTTTCGCCGCTCGGCGGTTATCCGGGCAATGACGACAAGGGGCGGGAGATGCAGGCGAAGCGGAAGCCCGAGGAAATGACCGAAGATTTCGTGGCGGGCGCGCAATGGCTGCAAAAGAATCCGGACTGCGATGGCAAGATCGGCGTCGTGGGTTTTTGCTACGGCGGGGGCATGGCGAATACGCTGGCGGTTCGGCTGCCCGACGTGGTCGTTGCGGCTGTCCCCTTCTACGGGCGTCAGCCCACTGCGGAGGATGCGGCGAAAATCAAAGCGTCCCTGCTCCTGCACTACGCCGCGCTGGACACGCGGATTACCGAAGGCTGGCCCGCCTACGAGGAAGCTCTGAAGAAAGCCGGAGTCAAATACACGGCTTACATCTATCCGAACGTGAACCATGGCTTTCACAATGACACCACGCCGCGCTACGACGAAGCTGCGGCGAAGCTTGCCTGGCAACGGACGATGGAGTTCTTCAAGAAGACGTTGAGTTAGGGGGCTACGAAATTGTGGCCGAAGGATGGGAGGAATAGGACCAATGGGACCAATAGGACCTATGGGAAGATCGGCCTGACTTCCGCGTCTCTTTGACGATCAAAGCCTTTCCAAGTGGCTACCGTTCGATTTAAAACGCCTTAATAGTTACCCTCTGCCCCCATGAACTTCCGTTCCCTTCTCCCGCTTTTCCTCGTCGCTACTGCGTCCATCGGCCTGGGTGCTGATGGCATCTACGTTGCCGTCGGCTATGGCGGGCGGCGGATGACTTCGCGCGACGGGCTGACGTGGGAGAATGTGACGCAGTGGGCGGACAAAGGGGCTGATGATTGGAACAATCTGATCGGCCTGGCCTACGGGAAAGGGAAGTTTGTTTGCGTCGGTGGTGGGGGCTGGTCGCGCGACACTCAGGCCGGACATATTCTCGTCTCGACCGATGGAAAGGATTGGCGCGAAGTGGCGAAGTATCCGTTCCGGGTGAGCCCGATCCTCTTTGCCGGTGATCGCTTCGTCGCGGGCGGGCCGTCGAAGCAATTGCTGTGGTCGGAGGACGGCGAGAAGTGGCACGAAGGCGAGACGGTGAAGCTGCCGCCCGAACTTCCCGGCTGGGCGTTTTGGTTTCGCAACGCGGCCGCGGGCAATGGCCTCTACGTTTTCATGGGCAACGCCAACAAAGACCAAAAGACCTGGTGGTGTCTGACTTCGCGCGACGGGCAAAAGATCGAGAACCTGTCGCTCACGGCGCAAGGGCGGCGTGGTCTTGCTTTCGGCGCTGGGAAATTCATTGCCGTCGAACCCGATGGTCTCTTCGCTTCGACCAATGCGAAGGCGTGGCAGCCGGTGCCGAATGTTCCGCAGGACGAGTTCAAGGCGATCCTTTGGACGGGCAAAATGTTTCTGCTCACGGGGAAGGCCATGGTTTATTCGTCGGCGGACGGCCTTGCCTGGAAGCCGTTTGGCAAGGTGCCTCCGGGTAACATCGTCAGCGCGGGTGACACGGGCTTGATCGCCACCGGATGGCCTGGGAAAATGTTCTTCTCGGCCGATGGCCAGAATTGGAAGCCGACCGGCCAACCGGAGCCGGCGATGGGGATCAACAAGGTGGTCTACGCGCCGAAGTGATTTTCGATAAGCCCGTCGCCATTTAACCGTAGAGATGCAGAGGGGATTGGAGAGGGTCGCAGAGGGACGTTTTACGACTCTGTCTCTGCGAACCTCTGCGCCTTTGCGGTCGTTCCTCACCTCAGCTCGCAGTGTGAGGCAGCCACCGTTTAAATTTAAAATGCTCTACCGGATCGAGTCGGTGGCCGGTCACCCCGCGGTGATTGAAGAGATTGGTAGCGTCGGTTGTTTAACCGCGTTTCGAAGAAGTGGCGTCCAGGCGCGGCACGTCATTCGATTGAAGGTGATCAAACACCCTCAGGAGGAATACCCATGACAACCAAGAACACGCTGATTGAACGGCAGAAGGCTCCGCTGACCACACCGACCGATCTGGATCGACAATTGGTCGCGGACGTCGCGGGCGGGCTGAACGCCCTACTGGCCGATGTTTTTGCCCTCTACGTGAAGACGAAGAACTTTCACTGGCACGCCAGCGGGCCGCATTTCCGCGACTACCATCTGCTGCTCGATGATCACGCCGCGCAGATTTTCGAGATGACGGATGAGATCGCGGAGCGGGTGCGCAAGCTGGGCGGGACGACGATTCGGTCGATCGGGCAGATCAACCGGTTGAAGCGAATCTTGGACAACGACGCCGATTTTGTCACGCCGGACGATATGTTGAGTGAGTTGCGCGATGATGAGCGGGATCTGATCTCGAGGATGCGCGCCGTGCACAGTCTGTGCGACGACGCGGGCGACGTGGCCACGGCGAGTCTTTTGGAAAACTGGATCGATCAAGCGGAGCGACGCCATTGGTTTCTCTTCGAAACGACTCGGACGGAGATGCAATAGCGGCGGTGACGAACGTTGCGCAAGTCGGTTCGTGAAGGTTAGGAACCACGAATTTTTTGCACTGCGGGCGCCACAGTTTTTTTGGGGCCTTGTTATAGCGTGTCGTGGACGTATGAGGATTCAACTCTTTCAGAGTTGGGACGCGTTTTGGGATTACCCAGGGTAGGCGCTCGTTCCTTGCGCCAACCCTGGGCTGAGTGATTGAACGCCTTCGGCGTTAGTCCACGGCGCGACTATCACTGAAAAAGAGCATGACACGCTCTATTACAGATCGAACTAATTCAGTTTGCGCAGCTCGGTCTGTACCAACCCGACCAAGCGGCGGATGGTGGGGGCGTCGAAACGGAATTGGCAGCCGGCGGTTTCGAATAGTTCCGGGAGCGGGCGTGAGCCGCCGAGGGCCAGGGCCGTCTTGTAATCGGCGAGTGCTTTCTGCGGGTCGGCTTTCGAATTGGCCCAGACTTGCAAGGCGCCTAACTGGGCGATGCCGTATTCGATGTAATAGAATGGGACGATGAAGAGGTGCAGTTGGCGGTGCCAAAGGAAGGCGCGCTCCTGCTCGTAGCCGCTCCAGTCGACATTGCCGGCGAAGCGATCCATGAGGGCGTTCCAGGCGGTGGCGCGTTCGGTCCGGGTGTGACCGGGGTGGGTGTAGATCCAGTGCTGGAAGGCGTCGATCGTGGCGATCCAGCCGAGCATGCCGAAGTTCGCTTCGAGGCGGGTGCGACGGGCGCGATTGGCATCAGCGGACGGATAGAATTCTTCGAGAAATTCGTTCCCGAGTAATTCCATGCTCATCGAGGCGACTTCGCAGAATTCCATGGTGGGACCATTGCGATAGGCGAGGAGGTTCTCGTCGCGCGCGGCCATGGCGTGGAAGGCATGGCCGGCTTCGTGGAGGAGCGTTTCCACATCGTTTTGCTGGCCGACGGCATTCATGAAAATGAACGGGAGGCGCGACTCGGACATGGTGGACTGATAGCCGCCCGGCGCCTTGCCCTTGCGATTTTCCAGGTCGAGCAAGCGCAAGGCTTGCATGCTGCGAAATTCGCAGGCCAGAGCGGCGTCGAGACGGTCGAAGATGCGCTGTGTTCCCTGGAGCATTTGCCCGACCTCGGTGAAAGGCCGGAGCGGCGGACGGTTCAACGGGTCGACCGCGAGGTCCCAGGGTCGCAGGCGGTCGAGGCCGAGGCGCCGGCGCCGTTCCGTGCGGACTTCGTCGAGGGCGGGCATCACTTCCTGGGCGACGGCATCGTGAAAGGTGGTGCAATCGGCCGGGGTGTAATCGAAGCGCGACAACCGGCGGAACATGTAGTCGCGGTAATTGGCAAAGCCGGCATTGGCGGCGATCTTTTCGCGCAGGGCGAGGAGTTGATCGAACAAATCCTCGAACTTCTCGCGCTCGGCCAATCTCCGCCGCGCGACCAATTCCCAGGATTCCCGGCGCAGCGGTCGATCGGGCTCCTCGAGGAATTTGCCCATCTGCGTGAGGGTCTTTTCTTCGCCGCGAAAGGTCACGGTGAGCGAGCCGCAGAGTTTGTGATATTGCTGAGTGAGGCGCGCCTCTTCGGTTTCCAAGGCGACGTTCTCCTCGCGAAAAAGGGCGACGCGGTTGCGCACGTCGCGCAAGAGCACTTCGTAACGCGGCATGGGCAATTGGCCGCACAGCGGGTGGCTGGTCAGGACCTTCTCCAAACGAAACTCGCACGGCTTGGTGTGGGGCTCGATCTGCTCGACGAAATGGAGATATGCCTTCTCGGCATCGGCATTGTCGGTGTGGCAGGTCATGGCGACGTAGCGCCGGTTCTTCTCTTCGTCGAGGGCGGCGGTCAGTTCGCTCCAGTCCAGCAGCCAGCGTTCGAGTTCTTCGACCGTCGGGCAGGCGTTACCGCGGGTTTCCAGCTTCTCGAAAAGCGGCGCGACCTGGGCCCATTCGCCGAGATCAATCACTTCCGGCACAAAGCGGCGCGGCTGGTAGACTGGGAGAGCTTCGAATGGGAGAAGGTTCATATCGGACAGTTTCAAAAATGGAGAATAAGCACGAGCAACTTCCCTCAGGAGAACCAGTGGCTCTCAACTATCAACTCTCAACCATCAACTTCCCCTAAAACTGCGCGAGGAAGCGTTGGTCGTTCTGCGTGAAGTAGCGGATGTCGGGCGTGCCGGACATGATCATGGCCAGACGATCGAGGCCGAAGCCGAAGGCGAATCCGGTGAATTTCTCGGGATCGTAGGCGGTATCTCCACGGCGCGCGTTGATGGCTTCGAACACGGCCGGGTCGACCATGCCGCAGCCGGCGATCTCCAGCCATTTATCGGCGGTGGCTTCGCCACTTTTGAGAGCCGCGGCCTTGATGTCCACTTCGAAGCTCGGCTCGGTGAAGGGGAAGAAGTGCGGGCGGAAACGGAACTGGGCGTCGCTGCCGAAGAGTTCGCGGAAGAAGAACTCGAGTGTGCCTTTGAGATCGCCCACGCTGACTCCCTCGGCGACGTAGAGACCTTCCATCTGGTTGAATTGGGCGAGGTGCGTGGCGTCGACTTCGTCGCGGCGATAGGCGGCACCGGGTCCGATGATGCGGATGGGCGGGGCGGCATTCTCCATGGTGCGAATCTGGATGGTGCTGGTGTGGGTGCGCAGGAGGCGGCCATCGGGCAGGTAGAAAGTGTCCTGCTCGTTGCGCGCGGGATGATCGGCCGGCGTGTTGAGCGCGTCGAAGCAGTGCCACTCGGTTTCGATGTCCGGGCCGTCGGCGAGGGCGAAGCCCATGCGGCGGAAGATCTGGATGGCGTGGTCCTGGAGCTGGGTGATGGGATGGAGCGAGCCGAGACGCGGGGCGGTGCCCGGCAAGGTGACATCGATGCCGGCAAAGGCGGCGGCATCGGCGTGGGCGAGCAACGCGGCCTTGCGTTCGTCGAGGGCGGCGGTGACGGCGCTACGGACGTCGTTGAGCAATTTGCCGAGGCGCGGCTTGTCGTCTTTGGAAACGTCCTTCATTCCCTTGCTCAAGGCGGTGAGTTCGCCGGCCTGGCCGAGGAATTTGATGCGGGCCTGTTCGACGGCGGTCTCATCCGCAGCGCCGGAAATGGCGGCGAGGGCTGCGGCGCGGAGTTGTTCGAGTTGCGAGTCCATGAAATTCGGAATGGGGAATGCGGAGTGCGGAATGCGGGAGGGAAGGATGCAGACTCCGGGGGGCAGCGCAAGTCTCACTGCACATTTCGGCGCGCGTGATCGAAGAAGGCGGGGTTCGGAGGAACATCCAACATCCAACATCCAATGGCTCCGCGCCGCTCCAACGCAGGACGCTGCACTCCGGCGATTGCGAATCTCGTGTGGCGAAGGCTCTGAGGATTTTTTGGGGGGCATGCCCAAAGCGGTGCAGCGGCACCGCACTCCAAAACGCAGGCGATTGCGCGAGCGCTTTTCCGAAGAGCCGGAGCATTGGATGTGGGGTGTTGGATGTTCTTCCGACGCCTGCCTTCTTCATTTCCCGCTTTCTCCGCGCGGCGACCCGGCTTAAAGACAACGGCTATGCCTCCCAAGAACGCTCTCCTCTTTCGCCGTTTGATTCTGCTGTCGCTGCTCCTGCTGCTGCCGGTGACGGTGCATGCACATGCGGAGAAAGGAACGATCGGGGGATTTGTCAGCGGATTCATGCACCCGCTCACGGGCTGGGATCATATAGCGGCGATGGTGGCAGTGGGCTTGTGGGGCGCGTATCTCGGGGCGCCGGCGATGTGGCTGCTCCCGGTGATTTTTCCGGTCGTCATGTCCTTTGGCGGTGCGCTGGGTGTGTTGGGGGTGCCGATGCCCGGTGTGGAAGTCGGGATTGCGCTTTCGGGCGTGGCGCTGGGATTGATGGTGGCGTTTGCCGCCAGACCTCCGCTCTGGGTCGCCGCAGTCCTCGTGGGCGTTTTTGCCATTTTCCATGGGCACGCGCACGGGAAGGAAATGCCCATTTCGGCCAATGCCATGACTTATGCGGTGGGCTTCGTGATCGCCACGGGGCTGCTCCACTTGAGCGGCATTGCGCTGGGGTTGCTGGTGAAATGGCCTTGGGGACGGGTCATGGTGCGGGCGACGGGCGTGGCGATCGCGGGAGTGGGATGTCTCTTTCTCTTCGGGTTCATGCAGTGATGCAGTCGCCGGCCTCGCAGGCGAGGGCTCCGTTTCCCGGGGTGTTCGCCATCGCTTTTTTCGCGGCGCTGCCGATGCGCGCCGAAGCGCACATGACGGCGCCGGGCATGGGCGATTTCATCTCCGGGGTGCTGCATCCGTGGATGACGCCGACCCACCTGATCATCCTCCTCGCTCTCGGCCTGTGGCTGGGGCAGCACGTGCCGCTGCGGCTGGCACTGCCGTTGAAGGTCTTCGTGCCGGTTTCAGCGCTGGCGCTGGCATTGACGACGTGTCACTGGATCGTGGTGGTGCCCCCACCGATTCTCGTGGCGATCGCCTTCGCCGCGGCGACCATTGTCGCGCTGGACGCGCGCCTGCCGGGTTCTGCGGCGGCGGTGCTGCTGGGAGCAGCGGGGCTGGCCATCGGACTGGATTCCGGTGTGGAAACGGGAACACCGTTTACCATTTTCAAGACGCTGCTGGGCACGTGGGTGAGCCTGGGGATCGGGCTCGTGAATATCGGCTACTACGTTTCGCTGGCGACGGAGCGAAAAAAGAAGTGGGTCGATATCGGGGTGCGCGTGGCTGCTTCGTGGATCGTGGCGATTTCGTTGATGATGCTGGCCTTTGCGTTGCGCAAAGCGCATGCGGGGTGAGGGAGCGAGAGGGGGGCTTCTACAGATCGAGATGGGGGTGGACGTGGTGGAAGCTCCGCGCCTGGTTTCACACCCCAGGAAGTCAGAGGTTTGCCCCCATTGCGCCGTGGGCGTCTCGCAAAGCCTCGGCTCTCGCTCCGCAACGCTCGGAATGACAGGTTTGTTTTTGGAACGCTTCGCGAAGGGCGTGGACGCACTCTGACGCGCCACGCTCGTTCGATTGGACAGCGCCCAAATGAAAAAGGCCCCGAGGCGCTTTTCAGCGTCCTCGGGGCCGGTGAGATTCGGTGGGTTGAAATCGGCGACTATTACGCCGCTTTCTTCGCGGCCTTGGGCTTCGCTTCGAGTGCAGCCTTGGCCTTTTCGAAGATGGCCTTGAAGGCGGCTTCGTCGGTCACGGCGAGGTCGGCGAGGATCTTGCGGTCGAGATCGATGCCGGCGGCTTTGATCCCTTCGATGAAGCGGCTGTAGGTGAGACCGTGGGCGCGGGCGGCGGCGTTGATACGCTGCTGCCAGAGCATGCGGAAATTGCGCTTGCGCGTCTTGCGGTCGCGGGTCGCCCAATACTGGGACTTGTACATGGCGTCTTTCGCGTAGCGAAAGAGCTTGGAGCGGCGTCCGCGATACCCGCGGGCCTTGTCGACGACTTTCTTGCGGCGCTCCCGGCTGGCGGGAGCATTAGTGGCACGTGCCATAGTTGGTTCATGAAACCCGGTTTTTCCGGGCCTCCGGTTGGTTCAGCGAATCGTTCTTTTAGTGGATGATCCCGCCGACCTCATTCGCTGAGATACTCCGCGAGGCGGAGCAGGTGGCCGGATCTATGGGTTGGGGCGCCGGGCGGGCGGAGCTTCTTACTCTTGATCTTAATCTTACTCTTAATCCCAATCTCCGACGTTTGCCGGAAGGATTAAGATTAAGAGTAAGATTATGATTAAGAGAAGATGTCAGTTACGCGAACGGCAGGCACTCCTTGATACGGTCGACCATGGTCTCGTGGACCTGGCCGGCCTTGCCGAGCTTGCGCTTGCGCTTCGAGCTCTTGCTCGAGGCGAGATGGCGCAGGCCGGGTTTACGACGGAGTAGCTTGCCGGTCCCGGTCACTTTAAAGCGCTTGGCGGCGGATTTTTTCGTCTTGCGACGTGCGACGGATCTTGGCATTGGGGCGGGCAAATTAGCGGCCAAACTCGATTCGGCAAGGAAATTCTCGATTCTCGAGAATTCCTAATCCCTCGGGAGCGAGAGGAGGCGCGATTCGATCTGGTCGAGCGTCTTGCTGCGTTCCCGGTTCCATTGCCCCTGGGCCTTTTCCTGGAGGAGGGCCTTGCGTGCCCGCATGAAGGTGGCGCGGGCTTCCGCGGTGGAGGAGTTTTGCAGTTCGAGAATGCCGAGTTTGCACATGAGGGCCACGACTTGATCGCGTGCTTGCGGAGTCGCCGACTTGCGCAAGGCATATTCCTCGGCGCTCTGCAACGCGTTGTTGTAGAGATCCAGAGCGTCGTCGGGGCGCCTTTGGGCCATGGTTTCGTCGCCGCGGCGTTCGAAAGTGTGCACTTCATCCAGGAGGACGGCATCGGATTCGGTATTCGAGGCCGGAGGCGCGGGAGCCGGCGGCACTGAACTCGTCGGAGGAATGGAGACGTGCTCGGAGACGACGGTGGAGGTGGGGATGATGCGGGAAGTCGGATATACCGCGGCCGGCGCCAATTGGGTGACATTGGAGATGGCCACGGGAGAACTGGTTATCACCGGACTCGGTGGCGGCGGAGGTGCTACTTGTGCCACCTGAGCCAGCGCGGGCGAAACTTCCGGCGCAGGTGCAGGGGGCGTCGCGGGCGGTGTCAAAACGGTCGAATCGGAATCTTCGGGGGTGGACAATGGCCCGGGCTCGCTGGGCGGTGTGACTGTCGCGTGAGCCGATAGGTCGCCATTGGTGTCGTCACCGGTTTTTTCCGGGTATCCCGCCAGGGCCCCGGTCACCGGACCGACATCCCCCAGCGTCGAGGGAGGCTCATCCGCGGTGATCTCCTTAAAACTGCGCATGCCAAACACGACGGCGACAACGATCAAGGCCACGGCCATGCAGATCGTATATTTCGAGCCTGCGCGGCGTGGAGGATTGAAGGTCGGTGGGAAGGCGACAGCAGTCGACATTTCTGAGGCGTTCGCAGCAGGTGTTGAGCCTGACAATAAAACACTGTCGACAGGACGATTGCAACCCCCAAGTCTTTCGAATTCGGCTGCATCCATGTCCACCAACGCAGTGAGAAGGCCGTCGCGGACTTGCGTGAGACTGCGGTAGCCCCGGCGGGCGTCGACGATGCGTGGCTCACTGCGGTCGGCCTTTCGGAAGCCCTCCGCGTCGAGGCGTCCGCGCAGCCAGGCAGGCAGCCAATCGCACTCCTGCGCCCGGAGACGCTCTCCCAATTGCGAATCCGGCGGGCCGTCGACGACCAGGGCGATGATCCGTTCCGAGCCCCCGGCCTCCTTGAAGGCGCGAATGGATTCGCCGACGGCCGGGCAGTTTGCCGAATCCGCCGAACAGACGACAACCAGATAGACCCCTTCCCGAACGGCCTGGGGATAGTGGGTTTCATACTCCGGATCGCGGCGGTCCGGGAAAACGGAAAGGCAATCCGGACGCGGGAAGCCGTGAGGAGTCACCCGCTCGACGAGCGACGGCGGCAGGCGGTAGCCATTGAGATTGCGATAAATCCAATCGCACCAGAGGGCATCTTCCGGGGCAAAGGCGACAACGGCCCAAGCAGCCCCGGAAAGCTCCGCAGCCAGTTGGCGCTCGAGGGCGGCAAGAGGCTCGGTAAAATAGGTGTCTTTCGGTTCGCTACCATCCCGGTCCGGAAGGGGGGATGGGACCAGTGGTGCTCCCGGTTCGGCGGTATGCCAGCGCGGTTGCATAGCAATGAGATGAGCACAAAAAATGCCGGGAACTACGGATTCGACGATTGAGGTGCACTCAAACGGAAAACGACTCGATAGAGCCCGGAAGCGCTTGTTTCTTCCCGCTCGATGGGGGTACCGACCAACCGTTGAAACAGATCGGCCTCCAGTTTTGCGACCAAGGGGTATTCGCGGAGAATGTCGAGGACCGGAGAGTGATGTTCGACGATCTCTACCAATCCGTTAGCGTTTGTTTCGCACTCAGCCATATATCCATCATGGTCCCGGAGGCGGGCCAGCCATTTGGCGCGGTCGGCCGGGGTGTCGCCCTTGAGTTTAGTCAGATATTGCTCCGCCCGTTTCTGATAGACCACGAGGAGAAGCTTGTCCGGAGCGGTCGGGCCGAAGAGCTTCCGTGCGGCGTCGAGGGTCTCCAGGGTGAGGGTGTTGCTTTCTGTGGGAAAAAGATCGTGGGCCCGCTGGGTGAGACGATAGAGCAGATGCGGACGGCCGACCTTTTGCGGCTGACGCCAGGTATCGAGCAGGCCGCGTTTCTCAAGGTCGACACAGACCCCTTTCGCGCCCATGTAGCTCATTCCGATCCGCTGGGCGAGATCGGCGACACACAAGCCCTGGGTGCGTTTCAATTCGTTCAGAACCCGGAGGCGCGCGCTCCGGCCGACCTGTTGAAGAAGCCGTTGTTTCACTGCTTCCCGGCGTTGAAATGGCGCAATGCTTCGACGATGCCGGCGCTGCACAGTCCTTCGGCCACGTAGCCGCCCGCGCCCTTGACCGTGCGCTTGACCGCATCGACCGCGTTGCCCGGGCAGGCTACCCAGGCCGCGTGGCGGCCGTCGAGCATCGGCAAATCGTTGTAATGATCGCCAGCGGCGAATATCTCGTCGCGGGTGACGCCGGTCAGCCGGCCGAGTTCGCCGAGGGCCGTTCCCTTGCTGTAAGCCTCGTGGCAAAAGCGCACGTAGATGGTATTGCGCATGAATTGAAAGCCCGGGACCCGGGCGCATTCCTTGGCGAGGAAGTCGATCACCTGGTCCATTTCCTCATTGGATTCCGCGGCGAGCCCGATGAGCCGTTCGCCTTCGTAGATGGGGTGGGCGCGGGTGTGTTTGGCGAGATAGTCCTCGATATCGCTGAGCAACCGGCTGGCTTGCAGGAAGAGTTGATCGTGGGCCGCGGCACAGCGGGCGTTCCAGTCGCCGTAATCCTGCCACCGGCGGTCGGGGCCGCGATGGAAGACCTCGCGTTCCGAGGTGAGGACGAAGTCGGGTTCCACCGGGGACCGCAACTCGTGCAGCCCTTCTTCGATGTGCCAAAGCACCCGCCCGGTGTTGACGGCCCAGAGGACGCCTTGATCGCGCAATTGCGCCAGCAGTTCGAAGAACTCGGGCTGCACCGGTGGCGTGGCCTCGTGATTCACGATCGTTCCGTCAAAGTCGGTGCTCAGCAGTTTGATCATCAGTTGAGAGTTGAGTGTGCGTTAAAAAAGGCCGAAGAATGCACGCGTCGGGCGGGCAAGTTATTGCGCCCGGCCGAACTCTCAACCCTCAATTGGCCCATTGCTCATGAAATCCGCTTACGAACTCGCCATGGAACGGCTGCAGAAGCAATCCCCTGCCCGCTCCCTTTCTGACGCCCAAAAAAGCGCCCTTGCCGAAATCGACACTGCGGCCAAGGCGAAGATCGCCGAGCAGGAGCTCTTCCTGCAGGACAAAATCGCCAGCGCGGCGGGTGAAGGAAAATACGAGGAAGCGGTGCAACTCGAGCAACAGCTCATCCGGGAAATCCGGCGGATCAATGAAGATGCCGAGGCGAAGAAGGAGAAGGTGCGCAACGAGGCGAAGTAGCGGGCTCGGGCGGCGAAATGCGGAAATCGTGAAGTTTAAGGCAGAGGGCTTAGCGCGGCGGAGCCACAAGCAAAAAGGGTCGCCCGCGAAACACGAGGAAGAACAGGCTCGGAAAAATTGGACCACGGATTTCACGGATTACCCGGATTGATTTCGCAGCGGAGACTTCAATCCGCGAAATCCGTGCAATCCGTGGTCCCCTTTTCTCCCCGAAAAATCTGCGCAGCTTGCGGACACCTTTATGGTTGGCATTGCAGAGGGCGCGGAGCGGCAACGCCACAACCAAAGGCGACAGGCTCGGAAAAACGCAGACGCGCAGAGGTTCGAGAGAGGGCCGCAGAGGGATTTTTCAGTTCCTGAGGAGGATCGATCTCGCACGGAGGGTGTCTTCGGAGGGATGGACGCTGTCCACCCACAGACACCCCCGCCTGCGAGATGGAATCTCGCTCCCAACGGGCGCGCCCAAACTCCGAGACTGTGTGAAAAGCCCTTGGCTCCCGAGGGTTGGCGGGTTGAAGAAGAGCAAGATGTCCTACATTCAGGGAACCGACCGAAAGCAAGCGATGCTGTTGCCGGAAAG
>DASYAY010000107.1:0-2486 GCA_036501065.1 Chthoniobacter sp.
TCCGCCATGAAGGCCACCTTGCACCGGTTTTGGGATCACCCACCGCTGGTCCTCAGCCTCATCGGTCGGCCCTGGTTACAGCTTCAACTAAACACTTCGCCCAAAATGCACGTGTCATCTTAATTTAGAAAGATGGTATTAGAGCCTCCGCTGCGAAATCAATCCGTGAAATCTGTCTAATCCGTGGTTCATATCTCCGATTCTCTGGTGCCGCGCTGTGCCCCGCAGTTGTAAAATCAAGCCCTCCAGTGAAAGTAAATTCCTTTCCAGCAACATCCTGCATCCGGTCAAGAATTGCGCAGCCAAACCCTCCGGAACGCAGAATTTGCGACGCGGAACGGTTGAGGGTTGCACAATTCGCGACACGCGATTAGATCATTCAGCCTTTTTTTGCCGCCGCCTTATGGAAACTGCTGTTAAAGCCAAAGATTTCGCGCTCGCACCCATCAATTCGAAGCTCTCCAAAGAGAAGAAGATCGAATTGCTGTATGGGATGCTGCGCATTCGACGGTTCGAGCAGGAGGCGCTCAGCCAATACCAGAAGGGCGTCAATATGGGCGGCTTTTTGCACCTCTACATCGGGCAGGAATCCGTCGCCGTCGGCGCCTGCTCGCTTCTCGGGGACAACGACCACCTGATTACCGCCTATCGCTGCCATGGCCACGCGCTGGCGGTCGGGATGACCATGAACGAGTGCATGGCGGAGCTTTTTGGCCGGGCCACCGGTTGCTCCAAGGGCAAGGGCGGCTCGATGCACTTTTTCGCCCCGGACAAGAACTTTTGGGGTGGGCACGGGATTGTCGCCGGCCAGACTCCGCTCGGACTCGGCCTGGCCTTCGGGATTAAATACAAGAGCCTCAAGGGCGCGGCGCTTTGCTTCATGGGGGACGGTGCGGTCAACCAGGGTTGCTTCTACGAGTCGCTCAACCTGGCGTCTCTCTTCGAGATTCCGGTCGTCTACGTCATTGAGAACAACAAATACTCGATGGGAACGAGCCTCGAACGTTCCTCCGTCGTCAGAGAATGCCTCGCCCAACGCGGCGAGGCTTTTCTTGTCGACTGGGCGCAGGCCAACGGCGAGGACATTTACGAAGTGCGGGCGACGGTGCAAACGGCGATCGATCGGGCGCACAACACTTCCAAGCCCACGATCCTCGAACTGGACACCTATCGCTATCAAGGGCACTCCGTCGCCGACGCCAGCCACAAGGGCGGTTACCGTTCCAACGACGAGCTCGAAGCCCACAAGCGCGATCACGATCCCATCCAACTTTTCAAACGCCGGCTCATCGCCGAAGGCATCCTCACGGAGGAGGAATTCGACAAGCTCAGCGGCGAAGCCAAGGACGAGGCCCGCGCGAGTGTGCAATTTGCCGACGACAGCCCGCTGCCAACCGACGAGAGCATTTTCGAGGACGTTTATTTCGAAGTCGACCGCCAGACCGAAGCGGGCCGCACGGGCAAGCATTTCTTTCACGACTAATCCATGGCACTCATTGAATACCGCGACGCACTGAACCAGGCTTTCGCCGAGGAAATTGAACGCGACCCGAATGTCCTGCTCATCGGCGAGGAAGTCGCCCAGTACGACGGCGCTTACAAGGTCACGAAGGGTCTGTGGAAGAAGTTCGGCGACAAACGCGTCGTGGACACGCCGATTTCCGAGGCCGCCTTCATCGGCATGGGCATCGGCGCCAGCATGCTCGGCCTGCGCCCGGTCATCGAACTGATGTTCTGGAGCTTCTGCACCGTGGCCTACGACCAAATCGTCAACAACGCCGCGCAAGTCCGCTACATGAGCGGCGGTTTGATCAATTGCCCGATCGTCATTCGCGGCCCTGCCAATGGCGGCACGAATGTCGGCGCCACCCATTCGCACACACCGGAAAGCTGGCTGGCCAACATCCCCGGCCTCAAGGTCGTCAGCGCCGCCACGGCGTACGACGCCAAGGGCCTGATGAAGACCGCCATTCGGGACAACGATCCGGTCATGTTCATGGAGAACACGCTCCTCTACGGTGAAAAAGGCGAAGTGCCGGAGGAGGAATATCTCATCCCGCTCGGCAAGGCTGACATCAAGAAAGGAGGCAAGGACATCACGATCATCGCGCACGGACGCGCCGCGCTCACCGCGCTGAAAGCGGCGGAATTGCTCGCCGCCGAGCACGACATCGACGCGGAGGTCATCGACCTGCGGAGCATTCGCCCGCTCGATGAAGAGGCGATCCTCGCCAGCGTGCGCAAGACACATCGCGCCGTGCTCGTCGACGAGAACAAACCTTTCTGCGGCGTCAGCGCGCAAATCGCAGCGATGCTCCAGGAAAAATGTTTCGACGATCTGGACGCGCCGGTGCTGCGTGTCACCGCGCTGGACGCACCGGCGATCTATTCGCCGAAGGTCGAGCCGAAACAGCTTCCGCGCCCGCAGGACGTGATCGCCAAGGTGCTGAGCATCTGCTAGCGGCCCGCCTCCTCGCTGACTGCGC
>DASYAY010000108.1:0-6466 GCA_036501065.1 Chthoniobacter sp.
CGATCTGATCGAAGCTGGCGGGGTCGCGGGGATCAGCCGCGACTCCGCCCCTCAGTGAAGCGCCACTTCTCAAAAAGCAGCGCTGCTGAAGAACAGACTAACCAAAGCACTTTTCCAACAACCAAGGGGTGGCGGACCGGAACAAGCCGCCTGCAAATGACGAATGTCGAAGGAAGTCCAAATGACGAAGGGCGAATGCGGGTCACTGCCCCTTGGTCATTCCTTCGACCTTCGTCATTCTCCCTTTTTCTCCCGAAAATCCCCCCGCAATCCACTCACCAACAACCCCACGCCCGTCCCCGCCAGCGCCCCGAACGGCCCAAAAAAGACCGCGCACACCAGCACCCGGGTAATCTTCGCACTGAGAGGCGGCGGCGTCCCCGGAGCCACGTTCACCGCATCGGGCATGGGTGGCATCGGAAGAGTCTCCGGTTCGTGCCCGTAGTTTCCCAGGACCGTAAAGAACATGTAGATTTCCCCGAGGACGAATCCAATGATGGCGAAAGTTTTGGCAAGATTGCGACCGCGCATGTTTGAATCCCACTAAAACCCCTGAAGCTGAACCTGTCGAGTGACTGGACAATAATTGTCAGGATTTCGGCAAACTTCATGCTATCTCAAATTAGCGTTTTTTATGAAGTCCCGCTTTTCGCTCATTCTCTCTGCTGGCCTTGCGCTGGCCCTGGAAGCGTGTGCCCATGTGCAAATCACCCATGTCGCGCCCGGTGATTCGCTCGGGGTCGCCCTGGCTAAAAAGCCACAGCTCCTCCGCCTCCCCGGCCCTCCGCCAGGCGCCGCGCCCGCGACGGCATCTTCTTCCATGCCCGATCCCGGTCTGCCCAAAAGCGACAACACCGCCAAGGTCGCCGATGCCTTTTCCCGCGGCGAATTCTGCATGAACGCCGGCAAGGACGACGAAGCCATCGTCGCCTTCCAGGACGCCGTCAGGATCGATCCCAATTTCACCGAAGCCTGGCAACGCCTCGCCGCCCTTTACGAAAAGAAAGGCGACAACAAAAAAGCCATCGAAGCCTTCCGCCGTTCCAAAAAGATCGCCAGCCAGTAAGCGAGCAACGAAGAAGTACGAAAGCGGGAATGCTCGCCCGCATTGGCCCTATCCCTCCCGCAAGACGCGCTCGATCGCCGGCGGTAAAGCCGTGGCCCTATCCTTTCCTCGTGCCCAAACTCCATTTGAATGCCCGTGCGGCCCGCACCATGCCATTGGGAGCGAGATTCCATCTCGCAGGCGGGGGTGTCTGCGGGAGGCCAACGTCAATTCCTCAAAAGATACCCTCCGTGCGAGATCGATCCTCCTCGCGAGCCGAAAATTCCCTCTGCGTCCCTCCGTCGAATTTCTGCACTGCCATCTGCAAAAATCGCGCAGGTTCGCGAGGATTTTCTGGTGGAGAAAAGAGGACCACGGATTACACGAATTACACGGATTAAAGCCTCTGCGGCGAAATCAATCCGTGTAATCCGTGGTCCAATTTCTTGGAGTCCCTTCTTGCGCGTGTTTTGTGAACACCCCCTTTGGTCGCGGCTTCGCCACTCTGCGCCCTCTTTAGCCCTCGCGCAAGACACGCTCGATCGCCGTCGGCAAAGCCATCGCCCCATTCCCACCCAAGGCCACATCGATGTCCTCCAACCGATGGATCAAATCCGCCACCTCCTGCCGCGCATAAGGACCGCCCGCCGCCGCACAAAAGTGAGTGCGGCACCCAAACGGCCGTCCCTCATAAATCAGACATCGCCCCGTCGTCCGATTCAACAGCGGGCAGCTCCCATCTACGCTCTCCGGCAATTGTTTCCGCCCCGAAGCCCGCAAGGCCTTCACTGCAACCAACGCCTCGCCCTTGGTCAAAAACGGCGTCCGGCCAGTAAGACGGAACTGGCAGCATTCCGTGCGCTGCACGCACTGCCGCTCAATCGGCCGCGCCGCCAGTTCGCGATAAATCGCCTGCACCGACTCGGCAGCTTGGGAGTTTCTAAGTGTCTTGGCAGGGCGTTTCACGATCGTAGCTTCCCACAATTCCTATTCATCCCATTCTTCCCATGCCTCCCATCCGAAAAACAGGACAAATGGTCGCCCCACCTTATCCCAAAACCTCACCAAATTCAAAATACCGCCTTCAAACCGCCTGCCCCGCCGCATATCCCGACGCCCACGCCCACTGAAAATTGTACCCCCCGAGCCATCCCGTCACGTCCACGACTTCGCCGATAAAGAACAGCCCCGGCGCCTCTCGCGCTTCCATCGTTTTCGAAGACAGCGCGCCCGTATCCACCCCACCGAGAGTCACTTCGGCCTTCGCATATCCTTCCGTGCCCGAAAACTGCAGCGGCCACGCCTCCAGCGCTATCGTCAATTCCCGCGTCTCGCTGACCGTCAAGTGCGGCAGCTTTTTTCCCGGCGCATAGCGGCTGCACCAGACCTCCGCAAAACGGCGCGGCCAATATCGGCTCAATAGCCCCAAAGGTTCGATCGCTTCCCGTCGCGCCTTCTCCAGCACTTCACCCGCGGCGAGCCCCGGCAGCAGATCGAAAGCCACCGGTTTGCCCTCGCGCCAGAACGACGAGATTTGCAGCACCGCCGGCCCGCTCACCCCCCGATGCGTAAACAGCAGGTTTTCCTCGAAGGCCGCTCCATCAAATCGCGCGATCACCGGCACCGACAGCCCGCTCAATTCGTTCATCGCCGCGTCGTCCTTGCCGAACGTCAGCGGCACGAGCCCCGGTCGCGTCTCCGTGAGCGGCAATCCAAATTGCCGGGCCACGCGGTATCCAAAGTCCGTCGCCCCGAGCTTTGGAAACGACAGCCCACCCGTGGCCACGACGCAAGAGTCGCATTCCATCGCGCCCAGATTGCTTTCGACCTGAAATCGATCCGTCTTGCGCACCTCGCTCACCCGGCAATTCACCCGGATTTCCACGCCCGCCCGCGCGCATTCCTCCAGCAACAGATTGACGATATCCCGCGAGCTTCCGTTGCAAAACTGCTGGCCCAATTTCTTCTCGTGATAAGCGACGCCATGCTTCTCCACCAGCGCCACGAAATCGCGCGGCGTATAGCGCGCCAGCGCCGACTTGCAGAAGTTCGGCCGCTGCGAAAGGTAATTGCCCGGTCCGACTCCGAGATTCGTAAAATTGCACCGTCCACCTCCCGAGATCAGGATCTTCTTTCCCACCCGATCATTGTGTTCGATCACCAGCACCCGCCGTCCGCGTTTGCCCGCTTCGATGGCACACATCAACCCAGCGGCGCCGGCCCCGAGTACGATGACGTCATAAAACTCGGCACCGCCGCTCACTTCGGAAGAAGATGAAGTTGCGGAGCCTGCTCCGGCCGCCACGGATTCCGCTCGTACTCTCCCGCCTCGATCGCCTGGACCTTCCGTTCGCAAAGCCGGAGCACCGCCGCCACATCGAGATGCAAATGCTTCGGCGCGTACGGCGTGAGATTTTTCGCCGCCAATTGAAACAACCGCGCCGCCGGCCGCATTCGCCGTCCATGCTTCGGATGCTTCGGATGCAAATACTGCTTCTGCAAATGGACAAAGGCCCCGGCGACCTGGATCAGACCTTTGAAAAATAGGTAGTGTTCGTCGCTACCCTCCAGCCAAAGATTCTCCAGCACGTCGTGCGCTTCGTAATACTGCCCCTCGTTGAAGCACGTAAAGTATCCCTGGTAGCGCGGGTCCAGCGCCAGGGCAGGATCCGCCCCGAGTCGCTTGACATAGGCTGTGATACGGTCGCTTTTTTTCATCGCACGCTCGGAGAGCCGAAACTATCTTGCGCAGCGCCGTGCCTGACAAGTTGCGATTGATTTCAGTGGCGTCCGATCTGGGCGTGCCCTCATGACGACGGGCACCATCGTGCTCATTGCCGTCACGCTGTTGATCCTCATCGCTGCCTCCGCCATCTTCTCCGCGATCGAGACGGCCCTCTTTTCCCTCCAGCCGTACCACGTCGAGCGCTTGAAAAAACGCCGGGAGGATTTCGCCATCGCTCTCGCCGAGTTGCTCGAAAATCCCCGCCGCCTCCTCAGCGTCATTCTCCTCTGCGACGCCCTCGCCAATTTCCCGTTGATCCTCATTTGCCTCTATTTGCTCCGGGGCATGAAAGGCGCCCTCGTCCCATTCTGGGTCGCGGCACTCCTCATCTTTACCCTCGTCGTTTTCGTCTGCGACCTCGTGCCCAAAGTCGCCGCCCTCCTCGATCCCTACCGCTTCGCCCGCATCGGCGTCCGGGTCCTCAAACCCCTCATGCCGGTCTTCGACCCCGTTTCGCGCGTCCTCCAACGCATCAGCGATCGCATTGCCGTGACGATTGCTCCGGCGCCGCTCAAGACCGCTTCCTACCTCAGCGAAGAAGAACTCGGCACCCTCGTCGAACTCAGCACCGAACAAGGCACCCTCCACGAGACCGAAAGCGAAATGATCCACGAGATCATCAAGCTCGGGGACAAAACCGCGCGCGACTGCATGACTCCGCGCGTCGATACCTTCACGATCCCCGACGATTTGACCAACGACGAAGTCGTCCAGCGCCTCCGGTCCAGCCGCTATCGTCGCGTGCCGATCTATGGCGAAACGCCGGACGAAATTCTCGGCATCCTCGATGCCCGCGATTTTCTCCTCGAACCCCATATCCACTACACCGAGCGGCTCATCGCCCCATCCTTCGTTCCGGAGACGATCAAAGCCATCGATCTCCTCCGCAACTTTCTCAATCACCCGCAGGGTCTCGCCATCGTCGTCGACGAACACGGCGGCACGGAAGGCATCGTCACCCTCGCCGACATCATCGAGGAAATCATCAGCGACGCTGTCCCCATGGCCGAGCACAGCCTCTACATCGAGGCCATCGCCGATTGCCAACTCATCGTCAACGGACGCGCCCGCCTCGACGATATCAACGAAATGCTCGGCTCCGAATTGAAAGAGGAGGGGATCGACACGATCGGCGGCCTCATCTTCAACCGCCTCGGTGTCGTCCCCCGGCCCGGCGCGCAAATGGATATCGACGGCCTCAAACTCACCATCCGGCGCACCTCGCGAAAGCGTGTCGAGGAAGTCCTCATCGTTCGCGAACCATCACCGGAAGAAGACGAACCGGAGGCCGGCGCATGATTTGGCTTGCCGTCGCGGGGTGCTCCTTCATCTCGTTCATCTTTTCCGGCATCGAAGCCGGCCTCCTCTCCGTCAATCGGGTCCGTCTCAAGCACCGGTTGAAGCATCGCGACAAATCCGCCATCCGGCTCAACCGCTTGCTCGAACACCCCGAGCGCCTTCTCGTCACCGTGCTCATCGCGACGAACCTCATGAACATTTTCGCCATGACGCTGGCCACGCAATCGTTCGTGGCCAGTTTCGGCAACGCCGGTTACTTCGCCGCCTTCGCTCTTTTTCTCCCCATCTATCTCATCGGTCTGGAACTGCTCCCGAAATCGCTTTTCCGTCGTTTTCCCTACCGTTCGCTCGCCGCCCTCTGCGGTCCGCTTCGGCTCGCCGACCTCGCGCTATCGCCATTCCACTTCGTCGGCTCGCGGATCTCGCGGTTTCTCGTCGGCCGGCGCGTCGGTGAACGGCAGAAACTTTTCGTCGCCCGGGAGGATTTCAAATACCTGACCATCGAGAGCGAACGCCAGGGCGCACTCACCCGCGATGAGCGCCAGATGATCCATAACGTCGTCGACTTCCGCGCCGTCAAAGCCACCGACGTCATGCTTCCCCTCGCCAACCTGCAGACCGTCGCCGCGACCGCTCCCACCGAAGACCTCATCGCCCGCAGCCGGCAAACTAACATCGACCGTTGGCCAGTCACCAACCCTGACGGCGAAATCGTCGGGCTGGTCAGCGTGTTCGACGTCGCCCTCGACCGTCAGCCGCGCAGTCTCGTCGAAGCCTACCAACGGCGCATCGTCAAAGTGAATTGCGACGAACCCGCCTATAGCATCGTCCGCAAGCTCCGCGCCGCCCGCGTTACCATGGCCGTGGTCCTCGATAGCCAAGGCAAACAGATCGGCATCGTAACCTGGGAAGACCTCATCCGCCGCCTCGTCACCGTAGCAGTCGCATAGCCAGATACAGCCAGATACAACCAGATGGCTCCCAGCCAGTCCAAAAGCCAAAAGAGCGACGTAAAGAGCGAGCACGGTGTAAAGTGCGCCGCTCTTTCTCGGAGTCATCCTGAGCTTGCGAAAGCCGAGGCTTGGCGAGACGCCCATGGTGCAATGGGGGCAAATCTCTGACTTCCCTCGGGCGGAGGTGGCACGGAGCACCAGCCGCCGCACCGCCCCCACGCACGGCATATCATTCGTGCATTCCTTAGAGGGCGTCTAAAAAGTAAGTTGCGGCCCAGCCCGAAGGGCTGACGGACTGTAGCCGGGGGTAACACCCCCGGAGGCGACACCCACACAACGGATGCACCCCGAAGGGTGTGCCGGAGTCGCCTTCCAGGGGTAATT
>DASYAY010000109.1:0-20529 GCA_036501065.1 Chthoniobacter sp.
CCGATCTTCGTTGGGCTCTCGGTCGAGCCCAAAGTCCGCATCAAGGAACAACCGACCGGTCCCGACGCCGGCAAGTTCCTCCAGCCCGCGCTCAACCTTCCCAGCGCCACGGTAGAACCCACCCCCGATTCGCCCGCTCCAATCCCGGCCAAGCCGTGAGCGCCGCCCTCACCGCGAGCACCGCAGTCGCCTCACCGGCCGTGCGCCGCGGGATCAATCCGTGGATCGTCGCGATGGTGGTCGTGATCCCGACCTTCATGGAGGTGCTCGACACCACCATCGCCAACGTCGCGCTGCGCTACATCGCGGGCGGCCTTTCGGCGGCGGCAACCGACAGCGAATGGGTCATCACCAGTTATCTCGCCGCCAATGCCATCATCCTGCCGATCTCCGGCTGGATTTCCGCGCGCCTCGGCCGGCGCAATTATTTCATCCTTTCCATCATCGTCTTCACCCTGGCCTCCGCCTTATGCGGATTCGCCACGAGCCTGGGGCAACTGATCTTCTTCCGCGTCGTGCAGGGCCTCGCAGGCGGCGGCCTCCAGCCGTCGAGCCAGGGCGTGTTGCTCGACGCCTTTCCGCGCGAAAAACAGGGCGCTGCTCAAACTCTCTTCGGCGTGGCCGCGCTTCTCGCGCCCGTCGTCGGTCCGACCCTCGGCGGCTGGCTCACCACCAACTACTCCTGGCGCTGGATCTTCTACATCAATATCCCGGTCGGCATCGTCGCAGCGGTCGCTTGCTACATGTTACTCGAAGATCCGGAATATCTCAAAAAGACCAAGGCCGAGCTGCGCGCCCAGCCGCTCAATTTCGATACCATCGGCCTCACCCTTCTCGCGGTCGTCATGTTCAGTTGGGAAGTCATGCTCAGCAAGGGCCAGGAATGGGATTGGTTCGGCGATCCGTTTTACCGCGTCCAGACCCTCGCCTTCGGCTTCTTCGGCGGACTCACTGCCTTGATCTGGTGGGAACGGCGGCATGCCGCCCCCATCCTCAATTTCGCGCCTCTCAAGGACCGTAACTTCCGTCTGTCCTGCATCATCATCTTTTGTGCGTTCGGCATTCTTTACGGCACCAGCACTTCCACCCCCGCCCTGCTCCAGACCTTGTTCGGCTACGATGCCTATCACGCCGGCCTCGTCCTCTCCCCGGCGGGAATCTTCTCCGTGATGATGCTCGTCGTGGGCGGCACTCTCATGGGCCGCGGGGTCGACGCCCGCTGGCTCATTCTCACCGGCCTGATCCTGCTCGCTGCCGCCAACTACTGGATGTCGCAATTCAATCTCTACATCAGCCCTGGCTACATCGTCTGGTCGCGGATCGTGCTCATCATCGGACTTTCCCTGGTCTTCGCCCCGCTCAACGTGGCCGCATTCATCAATACGCCGCAAGCCCTTCGCGGCGCCGCCGTCGGTCTCTTTGCCTTGCTGCGCAACGAGGGCGGCAGCGTTGGCACTTCCATGGCGCAGACCATCCAGGAACGCCGCGAGACATTCCACACCCTGCGCTTGAACGAACACCTCGACCCGTTCAATCCCGCCGTGTCCGACTACATCCACCAGGCCCAAGCCTACCTCGCCCAGCAACTCGGCGACCCTGCCGGCGCCACGCAAAAGGCCTGGCAATCCCTCGCCAATCTCCGCGACCAGCAAGCCACTTCCCTGGGCTACTTCGACACCTTCTGGCTCTTCGCCGTCATCGGTGGTTTTCTCGCCTTCATGGTTCTCCTCATGAAACCCGCCATCGCCGCCAAAGGCGCCCACGTCTCCGCGGAGTGAGATTGATTCCGGTGTCCACTCCATCATGAGCACTCGTTTCCTTCTCTTCGGTTTCTTTGCCGTAGCTCTCGCACGAATCACCTTCGCGCAATCGAGCCCGAGCCATGCCTTCAAACCGCAGGATCTCATCGGAGAATGGGAAGGCTACCTGGTGAACGACGATGGCTCCAAACCCAGCCAGCGCACCGGAAACGTCCACCTCATCATCACCGCCGACACCATCAAGACCAGCACACAGGGCAATCAGGGCGAAGGCACCTACCACGTTTCGCCCGGCGATGGAAAATTTCACGAGATCGAGGCCACTGGCACCAGCGGACATTACGCCGGCAAAGTCTACGCCGGCATCTTCACCCTGGAGGGCAACACCCTCAAATGGTGCTCCGCCGAAGCCGGTTGGGCCCGCCCCAAGGAGTTGAAAACCAAATTTTCCGAAGGGCGCTACCTGATGGTTCTGACGCGGAAGGAGTGAACCTGATTCTCGTTTCAGGTTTCTGGTTCGCGCACGGGTTCATTTGAAAACAACCTTGATCGCAGCATTCACGTCAGGCGGCGCCGGAAGCTGAACATTGTAGAAGGATTTCGAAGTGATGCCCATTACCTCGCCCCATGTGTCAATCAGCTTCCGCGCTTCCTCGGCAGGAATGCCCTCCCTACGCGCCGCCTGCTGCCGCGCTATTTTGATACCAGCAAGAAACTCAATCTCGCGCGCAATGTCCTCCAGAGGTGTGTCCTCCGGCAGCTTTGAAAGAAGCTCAATGACGATTTCACGATTGCTCACACCCCCAACATGTCAGCACGAACACTGCGTGGCAAATTCGAATCTCAGAATCCCTCTCCCGTGGAATACACAATCACGAAGGTCTTTCGATTTCAGTGACGTATCCGGAGATTCCGTCGATGTCGCGCGGAACGTCCACGTGGGCGCCGCCCAAGTCTCTGAAACCTCATTGTAACCGATGGTTCTTTGCTTCCGTCTCACACTTTGATGAAAGCCGCTTTCGAACCCGTATGCTCGCCGGCGGCCCGATTCACAGCCGATGAGTACGATTGCCCTTTCCTGGACTGCATTGCCTTTGCCGCTGGTCGACGCTAAGACGCCGCCAATGGCCGATTTTGCACCGTCCACCGATGAAGCACTCGTCGCGTCCTCGCTGGCCGGGGACGAAGGGGCTTTTGCGGAATTGGTCTCGCGACACAAACGGCGCGTCTTCGCGGCGGCGACGCGTTTCGCCCGGGACGACCATCAGCTCGACGACATCGCCCAGGAAATCTTTTTGCGGGTGTTTCGCCATTTGGCCAAGTTTCGGGGCGATGCGCCGTTCGAGCACTGGCTGTCGCGGATCATCGTTTCGGCCTGTTACGATTTTCTGCGCAAGGAACGGCGGGTGCGCGAGCAGGTCTCGCTCGAAGGCGCGGAATGGGACATGCCCGACACCGGCATCGACGCCGCCCTGGCCGCGGGCCGGGCGCAGGAGCTAGTCCGTTGGGCGGTGGCGAAACTCGCGCCGGACGAGCAGCTCATCATTACCCTCGCGGAGCTGGAGGAGCGGCCGATGAAGGAGATCGCCGAGTTGACTGGCTGGAGCGAAAGCAACGTCAAGGTGCGGGCTTTCCGTGCCCGGCAAAATTTGAAAAAGATACTGGAGACGACCCATGAACGATGAATTCGACCGCAAACTGGAAGCGCTGTTTGCCGCAGCGCGCGCTGCCACGCCGGATACTTCCCGTGCGGAATACGGTTTTGAAACCCGGCTGACTGCGCGACTGCGCGCGGAAAAGGCGGGCTCGCTTTTCACCTGGGCCTGGCGGCTGTGCCCATTTTTTGCCGCGCTGGCTTTGGCGGTGGGCTGGTGGAGTCACACCACGCAGCGCGCCGATCCGGTGGCCCCGCTCGCGGCCGAAGTGACTTCCGGCAATGACGAGCAGCTCCTCGTGGCCTACATGACGGGCGGGCGCTGATGAGGACTTTCCGGCGCATTCTCGGTGTCCTGCTGATCTTTCTCTTCGGCGTGTTTGTCGGCGCCGTGGTGACTGGCGCGGGCATCACGCAAAAAATCCGCGAACTGGTTTTGGGCGGGCCGGAAGCGGTTATCAATGTGGTCGTGAAGCGGCTCGACCGTGAGCTCAAGCTGGACGACGAACAAAAGCGCAAGCTCCAGGTCATCGTGGACGACGCACGCATCCGCCTCCGCCAAAGCCATGCCAAAGTTCAACCGGAGGTCGAACAAACTTTGCGCGACGCCGAGGACCGCACGCGGGCAATCCTCTACCCCAACCAAGTGAAGAAGTTTGACGAACTGGTGGCGAAAAGCCGGGAGCGGTGGAAGACGGCGGAAGGTGAACTCACGCCAACTCCGGCACCTTCGACACCAGCCCCGGAAAAGCCGTCGGCGCCCGAGCCAAGTCCGACGGGGACACCGGCACCCGCGCCTGCGACTCCAGCGCCGGCGGGCATCAACGACGGGAAGTAGTGTGTCGTAGCCGACGGAAGTCTTCGTCACTTTCCGGCGGTCTCCTTTGCGGCCTGGTCGAACAATTCGTCGACGGAAAGGCTGCGATAAAAATCGAGGTCGGGCCGTTTTCCGCCTTCGGGTGGCGCCACCGGGCAAATGAATCCGAGGATTTGCGTCTGTCCCGCCGGCACCGTGAGATCATAGAGCATCTCCCCACGGCACCCGCCGTCGGCTGATTCCACGTGGGCCATTTGTTGCGGTGTCATGGGGCGAGGGGCAAATGGGGCATCCGCGAGAATGGCTCCTCGCGAAGGCGCGGCGGCCACGAGGATCGGTTCGCCTTCGATGAAGAACGCTTGCTGTTCAAAAGCGAGGGCGGGAAGCGCGCCCTCCGGCGCGATCAACACGGACAGGTTTGTCGAATACGGCTGGTCGCTGGAATTCACCAGGAACACACGAGCGGCGGCGACGGTGATCTCCTGCAATCCCCACGGCCGTTTCACGCAACAGCATTCCAGTCGAGCCTTCGCCCCCTTTCCGCCCAGCCACTCCATCGGCGAGCGCCAGATGCCCGGGGCGGAAAGCTCGTCCGCTGACTTCTCGAAAGGCTTCGGCTCGATGTGCATCCGCGCGAACTCGAAGGTGACGCGAAAGTTGGCCCCGCGCGGCGCGAAGCCGGTCTCCGCGGAAACGGGATCGGCGATGAGCCGGACACGCCCGAGGTCGTGAATCAGTTTCAAGCCCGGCGCCTCTCCGGCTCGCACTGCCAATGAACACACGAGCATCCATCCGAAGAGGAAGCCGAGGCGCATGGCCTTACTTTGGCGCAACCTCCAGCTTCACGTCTTTGACTTGCAACTCGGCATCCTTGCCTCGGAGGTAAAAAGCAAAGCCACTGCGCACATCCAGACTGGGAGCGGACTGCCCGCTGTGTTCCGGCGGCTTGGCCATGACGAAATCCCAGGGACCGACAGTGCCGGTGACATTCCCACCGTGCGAGGTAATGCTCACTTTCACCCACTCGCCCGAGGTGACCTTCGCCGGACCGGAAAGCGGAACCAGCTTCGCCCTTGGATTGTAGAGCCAGAGATTCGGCGGCGTGGCTCCGCCGAGACTGAGGGACCATCCGTGGAAGGGCGCGAGATCGGGACGGCCCCAAAAGGCCAGCTCCGCGATGGCGTCGGCACCACTCACCTTGACCTGCATGGTGAGCTCGAATTTGTCCGCCACCATCTCGCTGAGGACGACGGCGGTCTTCGCCGCGGCGCCGTGGCCGACGAGTTCGCCATTCTCGATTTTCCAATCGCCGCCTTTCGTCTGCCAGCGCGCCAGATCGTTGCCATCGAAGAAGTCCGCGGAGTTGACCGGCGTGGCGAGCATCGGCACCTGTCCGCGCTGACGAAGATAGAGGAAAAGATCGCGCACGCTTTGCTGATCGAGCCCGGTGATCAGTCCTTCGGGCATGAGCGAGTGCGGGCTCACTTCCATCGAGGCAATGTCCGTGCGCTGGACGGTGACTTGTCCGGCGAGCGACTTGAGCGTCACGGAGTTGGGATCGTCGGCGGCGATGATTCCCGAGAGGGTCTGGCCGTCCTTGGTGTGAACGAGCACCTGCTGATAGTCTTTTCCGATGATGGCGTCGGGATCGACGATGTTGAGCAGGAGATAATCGACGTCCTCAAAGGAACCCGGCAGTTCCGGGCCGATCTTCGCGCCGTAACCGAAGAGCGTGTGGCAAAGCGCGCACGTCTGCGTGAAGAGGGCGCGGCCGCGGGAAGCATCGGCATGGAGGATGGAATCGGCGGAAAGGAACTTTTTCATCCGCGCGATCTGCGCCTGCTTGTCCGCGGGTGAGGTGCGGACGGCGCCCCAGTTTTTCGCCAGCCAGGCGTCCACATCCGAATCGTGCAAGTCCTGCAACTGACGGGCGGCGGGCGCGTTGATCTCACTTTTCGTGAAGGTGCCGGCGTCGATAGCTGCGAGGAAATCGCGGGCCCCGGCGCGCCGGGCGAGCAACGCATTGAGAGCGTCGCGCTTCTCCGAGGTATCGAGCGTCTTGAAGACACCGAGGATGACACCGGCAATTTTCGGATCGTCGTAATCCGCGAGGCCGCGCAAAGCCGGTCCCCGCAAGGGTCCTGGCGGTGTCGCGAGGGTGAGAAGCAGCGGGAGCGTTTTGGCATCCTTGGCCGCAACCAGCGATTCGAGGGCGGACTGGCGCGCGGCGCGATCGGCCGATTCGTCGGCGAGCGTCTTGCGCATCTGGCCGAGGGCGGATTCGGCACCGAAGCAGACGCCAAGCGCCTGGGCCAGCCGGCGAACTTCTTCGTTCGGACTTTTCTCGAGCTTTTCGTAGAGCGCGTCCCAGCCATCGGGGGCCGTCAAGCCATGGCGTCCTTTGAGCGAATCGTCCATCCCGCGAAGGATGTTGGCCTGGGCGTCGGAATTGTCGACGTGGCTGAGCGTCTGGAGGAGGAGGTCGAGCGGCTTGGCTGGAGGCGAATCGTCGGCACGAATCGGCATCCCTCCGAAGACGACCACGGCAACGATCATTGATACGAGGCTATGCCAGCCGCCCGGAAAATCGGCAGCTCTGACGCGGTCGCTGGCGTTTAGGAGTGCGGTGCTGGTGCAGCGGTTTGGGGCGGCAATCCGAAAGCGGCGGAGCACCGCCGCACTCCAAAACGCAAGCGCCGATGCCAATCGCTGCTGAAACAAAACCGAGGCTTTCGAAATCATGGATTATGGGCGGTGGCGGCGGCGGAGATGCGGCGCGCGATGAATTCCTGGACCTTGCCGATGTGGCAATGGGCGAGCAGGTCCGCGCCTTTGGCGAGATCGGCGCCTACGGCGGGTTCGGCGGCATACCAAAGCATGAGCGGGAGGTTGTGATCGGTGGCATCTTCGGCGTGCGAGGCGAGGGCGGTGAGGATCGGCCAGCGTTTGGCGATTTCGATGCGCTGGGCAGCCGAGGCAAGATACAGGCGAACCACGGGGGACGGATCGTCTTTGGCGAGACGGGCAAACTCGTCGAGCAAGGCCGGCGAAGGTGCGCCATCCTCACACGTGAGTTGGACGGTCCAGGCGCGGACGAATTCGTGCGGGCTCTTGAGGTTTTCCAAGGCGAGTTCTTCGGTGAGACCGTTGATGCCGTGCAACGCCCAGAGGACGCGCAACTGCCGCGTTTCGTCGGGATTCTCGCGGAGGATTTTCGTCAATGCCGCCTGGACCTCGGGCTTCGGTCCGCGCTCCTGGAGGATGCGGCGGGCGTGGCGGACGAACCAATCGTTCTGGTTCAACTGATACTGGACCAGCTCGTCGTCGGTCGCCTTTTGCAAATCGACGGTGACGGGCGCGGGATTGCCGTAGACGATCTTGTAGAGCCGGCCGTTGCTGCGGTCGACATAGTCGCGCTGCTGGTAGCACGGCACCTTGTCGTACCAGTCGTTGACGAAGACGGAGCCGTCGGGGCCGTACTGCGGGCTCAAGCCGCGGTACCAGGGATCATTCGGGACGAGGAAATCGGGACGGCGCGTGCTCTTCACGCCCGAGCCAGAGCGCACCGGTTGCTCGTTGCGCATCTTGCTCATGTGAATGTCGTTGAAGAAAAAGGTGTTGCGATATTCGGACGGCCATTGGCCGCCGAGATAGACCATGGCGCCGCAATAGGCGCGCTTCTCGTATTCGAAATCGGCGACGGTCTTGATGTCTTCGTAGGTGAACTTGTTGGGATGCTGACCGGCCTGCCGCTGGTAACGGGCACCCTGGATGCACTGCCACATGTGCGGAATGACGCAGGCTTCGAAAAAGGCCTGTCCCCAGTCGTCCCAATCCACGCCCCATTGGTTGCTCGCGCCTTCCGCATACACTTCGAATTTTTTCTTCAAGGGATGATAGCGCCAGACACCCGCGTCGAGATAGGTGCGCTCTTTGTCCGGCGTGCCCGGCTTCCCGACGTGCGAAAAGGTGAAGATGCCTTGCGTGCCGTAGAGCCAGCCGTCGGGGCCCCAGGTGAAATCGTTCAGCGTTTCGTGAGTGTCGTCGTGGCCCCATCCATCGAGGATGACTTGCGGTTCGCCAGTGAATTTATCCTCGCCGTCCTTGAGCGGGAAAAAGAGGAGGTTCGGCGGCGCTCCGACCCAGACCCCACCGTGACCTACGGCGATGCCGCTGGCGAAGGTGAGCTTGTCGTAGAAGACGGTGGTCTTGCCCGGTTTTCCATCGGGGCCGAAATTCTCCAGGATCAGAATCCGATCCTTGGGCTGGCCGGGGCACACCGGGTAATTGGTATTTTCGACGACCCAAATCCGGCCGCGATCATCGATGGTGTAAGCGATCGGCTGGACGATGTCCGGCTCGCCGGCGACGAGTTGGGCATGGAAGCCGGGCGGGAAGGTCATTTTCTGCGCGGCCTCGGCCGGCGGAACGCTCTTCGTCTTGGCGATGGGGCGGCCTGGATCTTCGAGGGGTTTGTAGTCGCCCGCCTGGAGCAGGAGCGGGAGTTGGAGCGCGGCGACCAGGAACAGGGTGCGGGCTTTCATGGGGTAAGATTCAATTGAAACAGCGGCGATGCACCGGGGCTTGGCGGTTTGCGCCAGAATCCCGGTGCATTTGCGACATGACCGAAATCGCCGAACGAAGGCGGCTTACTTACGCAGGAAGATAAAGGCGCCACGTTTGTTGCCGACGAGGACGTCCGGTTTGCCGTCGCCGTTGAGGTCGCCGGCCATGACTTCGGTGCCGACGCCGGAATTGTCGTCGATCAAGTGGGCGAGCCATTCGACCTTGCCGGCGTTGCGCTTCAGCTCGAACCAGTAAAGGAGGGCCGGGGCGTTGGGCTCCTTGTCGCCGGCCGGGCCGTGCGCCCAAAAGCGTTTACCAGTGATGATGCCGATGCCGCCATCGCGATTCATGTCTTCCAGCCAAAGGGCGTGCGGTTGCGAGAAATGGACGCCTTGGGGATTTTCCGCCGGGGTCTCGCCGACGATGAGGTGCTTGACCCAACCTTCGACGCCCTTGTCATTGGTCTGCTCGAACCAGGCGAGGCCGTAGCCGTGCGCTTCGAGGCTGGTGATGATGTCGGGCTTGCCGTCCCCGTTGACGTCGTAGACGTACATCTGCGCGCCGCCTTTGCCGGGGTTGGCGAAGAGGAACTCGTGCTTTTTCCACACGGGATCGCCGCTGAGCGAGGCCGGCTGTTCCCACCAACCGGTCGCCTCGAGAATGTCCTTGCGGCCGTCGCCGTTGACATCGCCGACGCCAATGCCGTGGGTGTAACGCTGGTACGTGCCCTTGGGCGAAATCGGATGCCACGTCCACTTTTCCTCGGGATGTTTCCAATCCGCCTGGGCGTAGCCGACATAGCCGCCGGAGCAGCAGACGAGCACCGGTTTGCCGTTGCCGAAGAGATCGGTGAGGACGGGCGATTCGTTGTCGACGACGTCGAAGGCGACGTGCGCCTTCCACGGTCCGGGCGCGCCTTTCGGATTTTCGTACCAAGTGGCGCTTTTGCCGGGAGTGTCGATGACGAGGATATCGGTCCAGCCGTCCCCGTTGAAATCGAAGGTGTAGGTGAGGAAGTCGTCCGAATACCCATTTTCGTAGCCGAGGGCGCCTTTGAATCCGGGCACCTCGATCACGGTGCCGTCCTGTTTCTTGACCTTCGTTTTGGTGGAGTCGTCACGATAGGTGTGGCGGACTTTGAAATCCGGGCCTTCCCACCAGTAGGGGCCGTAGACGACATCGGGTTTGCCGTCGTGATTGAAATCGCCGATGGCTGCGCCTTCCGCCCAGAATTGGTCGGTGAGCTGGATCCTGGTGAATTCGCCGGTGGCGACGGGTGGTTCGGCGAAGGCGGCGACGGTGAAGAAGGTGAGGAGTGGGAGAACGAGAGAGAACGGTTTCATGAATGAGGGAAGCGGGGGGCGCAGTCTCGCGCAAGATGGTGGCGGCAGGCAAGCGAGAGCGGTTACGATTTCGGTTTGGAACGAGGGGGCTGGGTTGCCGGGAGGGTGTTGAGAAATGATGACTTTTTTCGGGATTTCCGGCGGTTTACTCTGGAGAGAAAGCAGGGATGTTGAGCCGATTTCGTGGATTTCGGGGGACTTCGGCGGCCTCGGGGGGACTTCGCTGGGGCAAGCACGGGCTTCTTCCGGGTTCGTGCGGGGAAAGCGGTGGTGGTTCATGATTTCCGTCGTTGGGACTTGCGAGGCGAAAGGCAAGAAGAATCCTCATTTCTCCGGAGTTCCAACGGGCATTTCATTGATTATCAGATACTTGCGTCGTGTTTGATTTGTCGGTCCTGAATGGTCGCGGCGGCGGCTGGAGTGCGGTGGGGAGGGATTACTCTGGAGCGGGGAAAATTTAGTTCAGCTAACGATCGGGCCGGCGGAGAACGAAGCGTCGCAACGCTATGACCCGAGGCGACGGGCTCGGAAAAACGCAGAGGCTTGGCGCGGCGAAGCCGGAACCAAAAGGGGTTGCCCGCGAAACACGCGGAAGAACGGGCTCGGAAAAATTGGACCACGGATTACACGGATTTCACGGATTAAAGCCTCCGCTGCGAAATCAATCCGTGTAATCTGTGTAATCCGTGGTCCCTTTTTCTCCCCGAAGAATCGACGCGGCTTGCGGACACTTTCATGGTTTGCAACACGGTTCGGGACGGCCGTGCTGCTTTTGTCCACACGCGGGACTGGAAGCCGGGGCGCGAATGACTATGTTTCGGCGGCTATGCCTATGCAGTTTAAGGATTATTATGCGACCCTCGGGGTGGCCAAGACCGCCACGGCGGATGAAATTCGGAAATCGTTTCGGAAACTGGCGCGCCAGTTCCATCCGGATGTGGCCAAGGACAAGAAGAACGCGGAAGCGAAGTTCAAGGAGATCAACGAGGCTTACGAGGTCTTGAGCGACGCGGAGAAGCGCAAGCGCTACGACGAACTGGGAGCGGACTGGGAGCATGGACCGCAACCGCATCCGGGATGGGGAGCGCAGGCGGGCGGACGCCGGGGTGGATTCGAAGATGGCGCGGGCTTTTCGGGCACGGGGTTCTCGGATTTTTTCGAGCAATTCTTTGGCGGGAATTTTCGGGGCGGCGGCGCGCAGGGCTTTCCGGGTTTTGGCGCCGAGCAACCGCCGGCGCGTGGCGGGGACATCGAGGCCGATCTGCTGGTGACGATCGAGGAGGCGCTTCACGGGGCGAAGAAGAAGATCTCTTTCCGGCGCGACGGTCGTTCGCAGGTCGAGACGTACGAAGTGCGGATTCCCAAAGGGGTGCGCGAGGGGCAGAAAATCCGGCTCGCCGGTCAGGGGGGATCGGCCGGAAACCGTGGGCAGGCGGGCGATTTGTATCTCGTGGTGCGCTTTGAGAAGCATCCGGATTATCAGATCGAAGGGAGCGATCTGGTCTATGAACTGGAGGTTCCGGTTTGGAAAGCGGTGCTGGGCGGTGAGGCGAGCATTCCAACGCCGGATGGGTCGGTGCGGTTGAAAATTCCGGAGTATTCGCAGCCGGAACGCAAGTTTCGGATCAAAGGCCGGGGGTTGCCCACGAAGGGGAGTTCGCGGGGGGATTTTTATGTGCGCCTGGTGGTGTCGCTTCCGTCGGAGTTGACGGCGGAGGAACGGGCGCTTTGGGAGAAGCTGGCCGAGGAATAGGGGTGGGGGTTTCGGAGTCGGGAATTTGGGAGAGAGCGGGATTGTTACGACAATAGGCGAGCGCTTTGGAGTTGGGTCGCGGTGGCATCGGGACGAAAGATTGGGGTGCCGTCCCTACGGGACTTTGTCGTTTTTTGAAATGCGAAACCCAGCGCTAAAGCGCTGGGCTATTTTCGGGAAGTCCCTACGGGACTAGAGGCGGCCGCGAGCATTTCCCGAACTCGTGAACGGGTCCGGGCGCGCGACGCAGTCGATCGACAATTCTTTAGCGAAGCCAGCGGTCGAGGTTTTCGCGGACGAAGGCATCGTCGTTGAGGTCGGGATAGGCGCGGGTGACGCGGTCGATTTCGGCGGATTGACCGGGGCTTAGCGTTTCTTCGGGGTCGAGGCACCAGATGCCGGGGAGCAAACCCTGGCGGCGCAAGATTTCGTGGAGGCCGGGGATGCAACCGTGAAAGCCGTTGGCGGCGTCGAAGATGGCGGCGTTGCTGTCGGTGACTGCGGCGCCGAGTTCCAGAAGGTCGGTGGTGTTGGCTAGGGCGGTGTTGGCTAGGGCGGTGTTGGCAGTGTCGGCGGTGTTGGCAGTGTCGGCGGTGTTGGTGGCGATGGCTGGGGTGGTCGTGTTAGCGGTGGTTGTGTTGGCCGTGTTGTTGGCCGTGTCGTTGGTGGCGGCGTGGCGGCAGCGGGCGTGCAATTCGACGGCTTGCTGTGTCCAGACTGCCCAATGCCCGAGTAATCCGCCGACGATCCGCCGGACTTTGCCTTCGAAGCAGAAGGGGGTGAGGAGATCGGCGACGATGTTGTCGTCGTTGCCGGTGTAGAGGGCGATATCGTCGCGGCCGGAGGCGATGACGGCGCGGATGACGTCCAATGTTTGATAGCGGTTGAAGGGCGCGATCTTCACGGCGACGACGTTTTCGATTTCGGCGAAGTGGCGCCAGAAGCGATAGGAGAGGATGCGGCCGCCGACGGCGGGTTGGAGATAAAAGCCGACGATGGGAAGCACTTCGGCGACGGAGCGGCAATGGGCGACGATTGCGTCTTCCTCCGAATCGCGCAAGGCGGCGAGGCTCAAGAGGCCGGCGTGATAGCCATGCGCGCGGAGGAGTTCCGCTTCGAGAACGGCCTCCGCGGTGCGACCGCAAATACCGCCGATGCGGACGAGGGGCCGCTGTGCACGATCCATTTCCTCGGACGCCAATTCCAGGACGGGTTCGAAGAGGCCGTACTGGGCGGAGCGAATGGCGAACTGGGTGGTGTGCACTCCGACGGCCAGCCCCCCTGCCCCGGCGGCGATATAATAGCGCGTGAGGGCGCGCTGATGTCGTTCGTCGAGGCGGCGGTGGGCATCGAGAGCCAATGGATGGGCGGGAATGGCGAGTCCTCCGGCGAGCGCTTGGCGGAAATCAAAATCGGCCATCGCGCGCCTCGAAGTGAGTGGGTTTGCCGAGGGATTCGCCTCCGTCCCACACCCACCGGGCGGTGGCTTCGATGACTTCGTCGAGCGAGACGAGCGGCGGGCCGAAGAGTTCGAAGGAGCGTGTGGCATCGGCGAGAAGAGCGGTGGCGCTTTCGTGGCCGGCAATGGAAGGTTTGCGTCCGAGCAATTCCCCGAAGCGCGCGGCGAGAGAGCGGATGGAGAGACGTTCACTGCCGGTGACATTCAACGGATGGGGCGGGGAGGAGACGTGATCGAAGCACTGGATGGCGCGAGCATTGGCGTCGCCCTGCCAGATGACGTTGACGTGCCCCGTGGTGACATTGACCGGGCGTCCGTCCCAGACGCTTTGGGCGACGTCGCGCAAGACTCCGTAACGCAGGTCGAGGGCATAGTTGAGGCGATAGAAAAGCATCGGGGTGCCATGGCGGCGGGCAAAGTGGGTGAAGATGCGCTCGCGACCGACACAGGAATTGGCGTATTCGCCGACTGGTTCGAGGGGGCAATCTTCGCGGGCCCACGGGCCGCCCACGGGAGCCAGCGGATAGACGCAGCCGGTGGAAAAGACGACGAGGCGAGAGCGGTGGTAGCGCTCGGCGACGTGGGCGGGAACCAACGTGTTCATGGCCCAGGTCGATTCCGGCGCTTCGCTGGTGCCGAATTTCTGTCCTGCGAGGTAGAGGATGTTGGCGGCGTCGGGCAATGCTTCGACGGCTTGGCGATCGAGAAGATCGCAGGCGATGGGGTGAACGCCGTGATTTTTGAATTCAGTCATCGCGTGCGGCGCGGAGAAACGCGATACGGCGAGGACACGGCGCTCCCCTGCCCCGGCGGTGTCGAGGCCGCGGCGAATCATGCGGGCGAGAGATGGGCCGATCTTTCCAGCGGCACCGAGGATGAGGAAATCGCCGGGGAGTTTTCGCAGGGTCTCGATGGCGCCCGGGGTGGGACGGCTGAGGAGTTCTTCGAGGTCGGCGGCGCTGCGGATTTTGTCCATGGGGGCGGTGCGGCGTTTAAGGTTTAGGTTTTGGACATTCGGATTCCAATGCGGAAGACTGGGCGGCACGCGACCGTAGTGATGGGGGGCGTGGATTGAGCGTTGGGCGGGAGGTTTCCAGTGGCCACCTGGAGTTGAGGGCCGAGCGCCCACGGCTCCGCTCGGGAACCCTCGGATATTGGAGGTTTGCCCCACAGTCCCATAGGCGTCTCGCTTCGCTCGGCTTTCGACTCCGCCCGTGATTCCCCGCTCCGCTCAGGAGGACAGCATGGGGCTTTTCGGCGCTGGCGCTTGGGGGGCGTCTGGGGTTTGCGCCAGCGTTCCGCCACTTTGCCCTTTCCGAAAGCGGCGCAGCAGCGCCGCACTCCAAAACGCAAGCGCTTCGGTTTGGCGGATTCTGGGGCGGGGGCGTGTCCGCTTGGGTTAGCGCTGATGTCCAGACGAGGGGTGGATGCGCTGTGATGAAGCTGCTCCCTGGAGGTTATTTGGGGCTGCGGTCGGGGCGAACCTGGGGCTGGGAGGGTTACGCGGATTTCCGGTCGAAATGATGGAAGATGACGCGGCGGCGGGGTTGGGCGAGGACCTCGGCGACTTTGCGGCCGAGGGCGTCGATTTCGTAGGGCTTGGCGATCATGCCGGAAAAACCGTACTCCTCATGCTGGCTCATGACGGGGTCGTTGGCGTAACCGCTGGAAACGATGGCGCGAATGTCGGGATCGATCTGGAGGAGGCGTTTGATCGTTTCCTGCCCGCCCATGCCACCGGGGATGGTCAAATCGGAAATGAAAAGATCGTAGGGTTTGCCGTCCTTCATGGCCTTTTCGTAAGCGGCAATGGCCTGGGTGCCGTCGTTCGTTTCCGTGACGGTATATCCGAGCGGCTCGAGCGCGCAGGTGACGAGCATGCAGATGGCTTCTTCGTCATCGAGCACGAGGACGCGCGCGGCGGTCGCGGCCATGGGCACCGGCCCGGCTTTCTGGACCTGCAACTCGTGCTCGGAAGCCGGGAGGCAAAGAGTGAAGGTCGAGCCTTCGCCCGGTTTGGATTCGACGGCGATGAGGCCGTTGTGATTCTTGACGATGGAATAAGCGGTGGCCAGGCCCAGACCGCTGCCCTTCGGCTTGGTCGTGAAGTAGGGATCGAAGATCTTTTTCAGATACTCCTCGGGAATGCCGATGCCCTGATCCTGAATGGTGATTTTCACCCAGCGACCGGCGCGCAGACCAAGGCCCACGCTGTCTGTGGAGAGGTGGAAATTCTCCGCTTGAACGCGGAGGATGCCGCCGGCGGGCATGGCTTGATCGGCGTTCAACGCGAGGTTGTTGATCACCTGACTGATCTGGCCCGGGTCGATGTCGACCGGCCAGAGGTCGTCGGCGATTTGGAATTCGGTGTGGGCTTTGGAACCGTGGAGGCAGAGGCTCAAGGTGTCGCGCAAGAGGTGGCCGATGGAGGCGGTCTGCTTGATGGGCGTGCCGCCGCGGGCAAAGGTGAGGAGTTGCTGGGCGAGTTCCTGGGCGCGGTTGGTGGCGCGCTTGGCGGCGCCGAGACGTTCCCCGACTTCCGGTTCCACGCCTTGCAAGAGGGCGAGGGAGATGTTGCCGAGAATGGCGGTGAGGAGATTGTTGAAATCGTGGGCGATGCCACCGGCGACGACGCCGAGCGATTCGAGCTTGTCGGCCTTTTGCCGTTCTTCATCGAGCCGGCGCTTGGCGGTAACATCGCGGAAGACGACGACTGCGCCGATGCGGCCGTTGGAACGGTCGCGAATGGGAGCGGCATTGCTTTCGACCAGCCGCTCGGTGCCATCCTTGGAAACCATGAGGGCGGGGCCGTCCAGCCCTTCGGCGACGCCGGCTTCGACGATGCGCTGGACGGCGTGGGAGCAACGCTTGCGGTTGCGTTCGCTGAAAATCTGAAAGACCGTGGCCAGCGGTTTGCCGGCGGCCTGCTCGAGCGTCCAGCCGGTGAGGCTTTCGGCGACGGGATTGAGCATGAGGACGCTGCCGCTATTGTCGATGGTGATGAAGCCATCCGCCATGGAACGCATGGTGACGGCGAGACGCTCTTTTTCCGCGGCGAGATCTTCTTCGGAACGTTTGCGTTCGATTTCGGCGGCGGCGCGCGCGGCGAAAATCTGGAGGGTCGACTCGATGGTCTGGGTATCGCCCAACTGATTGCGATCGAGCACCCCGATGAGGCCGACCGTCCCGCCGCGGTGATCAATCAACGGTGTGGCGATAAAGGTCTCGATGGCCAGTTCCTGGAGGATACCGTCCTCGGGGAAGCGGACGCGGGCGGAGCCCAAAAGCGCGCGAAAGCCTTTGCTGATAGCCTCGGCGAAGGCGGTATGCGTCAATTCGCGCGGGCCGGTGCGGAGAATGGTGCCCTGCTGGGCGAGGGAAAGCGTGCTGACTTGCGAGGGGCCTTTTCCGCTGAGTTCGACGAGGAAGGCGTAGTCGTGGGCGAGGGCTTTGGAGAGTTGCTTGAGGAGCGAGCGGAGAAACTCCTCACCGGTGGTGTGCGAGACGCCGATGCTGATCTGGCGCAGGGTGTCCTCGGATCTTTGACGTTCGCTGACGTCGCGGACGACGGCCACGAATTGGCGCCGGCCAGCGACTTCCATGGCGCTGAGGGAAATCTCAATCGGGAAGGAATAGTAGCCCTGGCGCTGGCCGACGGCCATGATCGCCCCACGGCTGGCGTTTTGCATATCGTGGAAGAAGAGGCGTTGCGGCACGAGCAGCGAGACGTTCTCGCCAATGACATGTTTGGCTTCCTGTTGGAACATGCGCTCGGCGGCGGGATTGATCGACTGAATGAGACCGCGCTCGTCGACGGTGATCACGCCATCGAGGGTGTTGTCGATGATGGCGCGATTCTGGATCATGGCCTCTTCGGCTTTGCGCAAGTGCCGGCGAAAGGCGCGATAGCTCTGCCAGCTCGAAGTGACCAAGAAGCTGACGGCCATGGCACTGAGCAAGGCGAAGCCGCAGTTCTGGAGGAGGCGGCGCCAACGGGTGGTATCGTTGAGCAACTCCAATTCGCCGTTGGCCTGGCGGACAAAAGCACTCAGTTCCGCGTGGACGGGATCGAAGAGCGCCTCGTCCGGACCACGCCGGATGAGCATGGCCCCATCGTGGCCTTGTTTGCGGAGTGCGATGAGGGGCAAAGCCGAATCCCGGAGCCAAGTCTGAAATTCCGAACTGATGGCGCGCACCTGTTCACGACGTTTCGGATTGGCCTGCAAAAGCCGCAAGAGGTCCACGAGATGCTCTTGAAAGGCCGTTCGTCGGCGCTCGAACTGCTGAAAAGTCTGGGACTGGCCAGTGAGCAGATAACTGCGGAGAAAATTGTCGAGGGAGGCGAAATCGTTTTCCGCAGCGGTCGCGGATCGCAAAATTGCGTATTCCGAGCTGCGGGCGTCATCGGCGGCGTGTTCGCGAATCGCGAGGGTGAGAAAGGCGACAGCCAGGACCAAAATGACGAGGACAGCGAGCGCCGAAGCGCCGACGTGGCGCGAGGCAAGACCGTCCTCTTTCACCATCCATCGGCGAAACCGGCGGAAGGTGGGAAAAATCTCGGACTTGGAAGATGACGGCATTTACCCTTCCTCATAGAGCTAGACCTGTGCCCGTGCGGTCCGGTTGCAACTTTGAGAACGGGGTGTTTCCAGAGTAAAAGGGACCGCTTCCCCTTAGAGAATCCCGATTTGGGGAGGGGTCAGAAGTGCAGAAAAGCGCGAACTTTTTCTCCCGGGAGGTTTTTCCGGCCGTGGAGAAAGTCCAACTCGATGAGAAACTGGGCTTCCAGAAGGTCCGCCCCCATTTTCTCCACCAACTTGATGGCGGCGGCGGCCGTGCCGCCGGTGGCGAGAAGATCATCGATCAAAACGACCTTTTCCCCGGGCCGAAGCGCGTCCTGATGCATTTCCACGACGGCTTCCCCATATTCCAGAGTGTAGGCGGCGCTTTGGGTCTTCCAGGGGAGCTTGCCTTTTTTGCGGACGGGGACGAAACCGAGCCCGAGTTCGTAGGCCACGGCGGCGCCGAAGAGAAAGCCACGGGCATCGATGCCGACCACTTTTTCGGCCCCCAAGGCGTCGGTGGCGGCGACAAAGCTGTCGATGGCAATCTGGAAGAGCTTGGGATCGGCCAGGACTGGGGTGATGTCCTTGAAAACAATCCCCGGCTTGGGAAAATCCGGGACGTCGCGGATGGCGGCACTGAGTTGCTGGCGATTGCTATCGGAAATCATGACAGGGAGGGTTGTGGCAGACGGGTGCTTCGGTGGCAATCTCCTGTCTTGCGGAAGGAGTTTCCAATATCAGGGGCTGAGTAACGAGTGAAGCCGCGATCAACGCGTTTCAGCCAAATTCGGGCCACTGACGGATCCATGCCAAAAATGGATGATGCTGACAGTATGCGTCGATCGATCGCAGTGATAGAAAACGAGATACGGAACGACCGGAAACTTGCGTATCTGTCGAGCGGCATCATGAACGACGTGCCGCTCCGGCATCGCAGCCAGACCCAAGGCGCGCGCCACCAACCGATTTCCCATCCGTTCGGCCGCTTCAGGATCGTCCTGCGCAATGAACTCAACAATCTCCCGCAGGTCGGCCAGCGCGCTGTCGGCAATTAAGACTTTCCAAGCCATTCCCGTATCAGACCCGGGACCTCTGAAACGGGACGAACCCGACCAGCGGCGACGTCGGCCATTCCTCGCTCCAACGCCGCTTCCAAGGCATTGAGATCGGGCTCCGGTTCAGAAGCCAGAAGTTCCGCCGTAAGAAGCGCACGCTCCTTTGGCAGCAAACGGGCGATCGCCGATTTGATTTCCTGAAGGGTGCTCATTTTAGAGTTCTGTCGGTCGAAGTCCCAGCGCAAGCAAGGAGTCGAACATACCAAATTCAATTCTGTAGTCACGCGAAAGCAAAAAACCGCCGCCTGGAAATCCAAGCGGCGGTTTTGTTGAATGTGTCTGCGAATCAGCGAGCTGGGGCCGCGGGTGCGGCGGCAGCGGCTTCGCCGCGCTCTTTCATGGCGGCCTTGCGGGAGAGTTTGACGCGGCCTTTTTCGTCCACGCCGATGCACTTCACCCAGATCATGTCGCCCATCTTGACGACGTCTTCGACTTTGTTGACGCGGAAGTCGGCCAGTTCGCTGATGTGGACCATGCCGTCCTTGCCGGGCAGCACTTCGACGAAGCAGCCGAATTCTTTGATGGTGACGACACGGCCCTGATACATCTCGCCGACGCCGATCTCCTTGGTCATGCCCTCGATGATCTGCTTGGCGCGCAGGAGGGAGTCGCCGTTGTTCGAGTAGATGTGCACGGAGCCGTCATCCTCGATGTTAATCTCGGCGCCGGTCTCGGCGACGATACCCTTGATGGTCTTGCCACCAGGCCCGATGATGAGGCCGATCTTGTCGGGATTGATGCGGATGGTCTCGATACGCGGGGCGTATTTGCTGAGCTCGGTGCGCGGCTGGGCGAGGGCGCTGTCCATCACGTCGAGCACTTTCATGCGGGCGTCGCGGGTGCGATAGATGGCTTCTTCCATCATCTTGAGGGAGATGCCGGGAAGCTTGAGGTCGAGCTGGAAGCCGGTGACGCCGTCGCGGGTGCCGCAGAGTTTCCAATCCATGTCGCCGAAGTGATCTTCGCTGCCGATGATGTCGGTGAGCATGGTGTAACGCTCGATGGTGTTGTCCGGGCGGAACTCGGTGACGAGGCCGCAGGAAATACCGGCGACGCTCTTCTTGAGCGGCACGCCGGCGTCGAGCAGGGCGAGAACGCCCGAGCACACGGAAGCCATGGAGGTGGAACCGTTGGATTCCATCACTTCGCTGGAGACGCGGATGGCGTAGGGGAAGTCCTGCACATCGGGGATGACGGGGGCGACGGAACGCTCGGCGAGCGCGCCGTGGCCGATTTCGCGGCGGCCGGGCGAGCCGGTGCGGCCGGTTTCACCGACCGAGAAGGGCGGGAAGTTGTAGTGCAGGATGAAACGCTTGGTGGTCTCGCCGCCGGTGTAGCCGTCGAGGTCCTGGGCTTCGTCGGCGGGCGCGAGGGTCGCGAGGGCGACGGCCTGCGTTTCCCCGCGCTGGAAGAGCGCGGAACCGTGCGAGCGAGGGAGCAGGCCGACTTCGGCGCTCAGTTCGCGGATCTGGTCGAGGCCGCGTCCGTCGCAGCGGG
>DASYAY010000110.1:0-51155 GCA_036501065.1 Chthoniobacter sp.
AATCTTCCAAACTTTCCGGCAACAGCATCGCTTGCTTTCGGTCGGTTCCCTGAATGTAGGACATCTTGCTCTTCTTCAACCCGCCAACCCTCGGGAGCCAAGGGCTTTTCACACAGTCTCGGAGTTTGGGCACGAGGAAAAGCCGTAGGACGGCTTCGCGCGGCGAGAGACTGCTCTAAAGTTTGAGCCGGAAATGGTGAGCCATGATTTCCATCCGCTCCCGCAAATAGAAACGATGGGCGGCGAACCGCTGCACGCCGGAATCGAGATGCAATTCCACGCACCCTGCAGCGCGAGCCTCGGCCACCAACCAATCCATCAGTTCCTTGCCAAATCCCCACGAGCGGGCCGCAGACGCCGTGACCAAATCGTCCACGTAAAGAAAGCGCCCAAAGCTCAGGGACTCGCTCAACCGATATCCCGCACAGGCCCGCACCATTCCCACGTCCTCCAAGTAGGCCAACCGGTAACCCTGTCCCTGCTGCCGCAAGACCTGCTCGACAAACGCAGCGCGCTCGAGATGCGGGCGCAATTCGTGCACCACCTCGAAACACCGCGCAATCTTCTCCCGCGTTTTCGCCACCCGAATCCGACTCATCACGCCAGCGCCGCCTCCGTCCCAGCATGCGCGATGCTTTCCGCTGCGAGGTCGTCCATTTCCGCCAGCGAGGCCACGTGGGAGAATCGCGAGCGCAGGTATTTCGCCTCCGGCATTCCGCGGGAGTAGGCCATGAGCCGGGTGCGCATCGATTGCATCGCGTGGATTTCGCTGCCTTCGACCTGAACTTTCCAGCGGCAATGCCGCACGATGAATTCCCATTGCGCTTCGAGCGCGGGAACCGGCGGCAATTCACCCGTCGCCAGATACTGTTTGATCCCGCGGAAGATCCACGGCGTGCTCATGGCCGCGCGCCCGATCATCAAACCGCGAACGCCGGATTTGCGGGCGCGCACGGCATCCGCCGCGGAGGCGATATCGCCATTGCCGATCACCGGTACCTGGACCGCGGCGGCGACGCTGGCGATTACCTCCCAATTGGCCAGCCCGCTGTAGGCCTGCTCCTTGGTGCGGCCGTGGACGGCAATCGCCTGCACGCCACAATCCTCGAGCAAGCGGGCCGTGCTGGTGGCGTTGATCGACTGCTCGCACCAGCCGATGCGAATCTTGGCCGTCACCGGCGTGGGCGCCGCTGCCTTCACCACGGCGCTGGCCACCCGGCCGAGCAGCGGGCAGTCGCGCAGGAGCGAAGAGCCGCCATTCTTCGATACCACCTTGTTGACGGGGCAGCCGAAATTCAGGTCGATGAAATCCGGTCGTTTCCAGTCGGCGACCATGCGCGCGGCTTCGCCGAGGTGCTCCGGATCACCGCCAAAGAGTTGCACGCCCAGCGGCCGTTCCGCCTCGATGAATTCGAGATATTCCAGCGTCCGTTCATTGCGCCGGAAAATACCCTCGGCGCTGACGAATTCGGTGACCATGACATCCGCCCCCTGCTCTTTGCAGAGCTGGCGAAAAATCGTGTCCGTGATCCCGGCCATGGGCGCGAGATACAACGGAAATTGGTCCTGAAACCAGGGAAGCATAGGGTCTGCAGGCTACCACGGAACGGCGGGCTGCAAAATGACGAATGTCGAATGCCAAAGGACGAAGGAGCGCGAATGAACGCAGCCTCACGGCACAATTTTCAAAACCCGATCGTTGTAGCTGTCGGTAATATAGAGTGCTCCATCGGGGCCCACGGTGACGCCGTGAGGACGCCGGAGCTCGCACTGAAGCGGATCGCCGCCGAGACCGCCGGTCCCCGCCTTGCCCGTCCCGGCGACTCGCGTGATCAACCCCGTCTTCGGGTCATATCGGCGAATGACGTTGTTTTCCGCATCGGCAATCAAGACCGAGCCGTCGCGATCCAGAGCGATGAATTTCGGCCCATTCATGGTCGCCTGCAAACCGGGACCGCCATCGCCACTCAACCCACGTCCACCCGTCCCCACCACCGTTTTGATTTTGCCGGCGGCATCGACGTACCGCAGCGCGTGCCCGCTGCGCTCCAGGATATAAAAACCACCAGCGGCATCCGGCGTGACCGCGCGCGGATCCAGCAGCGGCGCCTCCACGGCAACGGCGCCATCGGCTGGCACGCCGGTTTTCCCATTTCCGGCGACCGTCGTGATGATATTCGTCGCCAGATCGATCCGGCGAATGCGGCGGTTGCCGATATCCGCGCAGTAGAGTTTGTTCCCGGCGGGGTCCAGCGAGATTTGAATGAGAGTGGAGAATTTGGCGTCCTTGGCCGGGCCGCCGTCGCCGGCGAATCCCTTTTTCACATCTCCGGCCATCGTCGTGATCGTCATCGTCTTCGCGTCGATCCGGCGGAGCAGGTTGTTGAAGCTATCCGCGATCAACAAGTCGCCATCCCGGCGGACGACAAAGTTGTGCACGCCGCCGAAGGTCGCCGCTGTGGCCGGGCCGCCATCACCGGAAGCGCCTTTCGCGCCCGTTCCCGCGATGACATGCAAGATGCCATCCTTGCCGACTTTGAGGATTCGATTGCCATGCTCCATCTCCGCGATGACCATTTCGCCAGAGGGCGTAAATTCCGTGCAAAACGGTTCGTGCAAGGCACACTGCGCGGCCGGGGCATCCTTTTCCGCGGTGCCGCCACCGGCGACGAGGACGATCTTTTCCCCGTGCGCGGGGATCACAGTCAGGGCGAAAAGGGCGAGAGGGAGGAGACAACGGTTCATCACCCCACCTTGGCGCGAACCCCCGCCGCGCGGCAACGCCCAAACACGTCCCGGGGGGCCACCGCGTGACAATCAGACAATCAGAACACGCGCAGCAAACCCGTCTGATTGTCTCTCAATCCGATTGTCTCATTGTCTCGTTTTCTCGCTCTGCGTTGTGCGTTTTTACAATTCGCCCTATCCCGGTCCGAGCAGCGTGGCGACTTCCGCCTGCACTTGCTCGATCTGATCGAGCCGCAATTCCGGGTCGGGAATGACAAACACTTCCCCAGTCTTGGTGTGCTCGTAGACCCGGGCGAGGCTGCCTTCCGACGTGCGCCGCGCTTCCACTTCCTTGAGCAGCTTTTTGCGTTCGAGCATGGCCGCCAGCAAGTAGCGCGCGGCGGCATGTTGCGGGGAGTTTTCGGCCATGTACCTGCGCAGAAGATCCTCCGCGGTCTGCCTGGCCAGCGGTTCGGGGGCGGCGGGCGGCGGCGCTTCGAATTTGGAACGCCAGAAAGAAAAAGGCTGACGATTGTCGTTGCGCTCCTTCCACGCCGCGTCGCTCAGGTCCTCGCGACGAAGCACACCGCTTTCGTCAAAGAGCAGTGTGTAAAAATAGTCGCCGTCCTGGAATTCCACGCCGGTCACAGAACAGCGGTCGGCCCGGCTCTGAATGCTCCATTCCTGATTGATCATCGGTGCAGGTAGTAAAAATTATAACCGAGGACGGCGGCCATGGCCACGCTCACGGTGATCAGCCAGAACCACCACTGGGGGAAGTCCCGATTCGCCGCGCGGAACCACAAGAGCTCGAAACCGACGAGACCGAGAACGATGTTCGGAATCCACGGCGAAAAATTCGGGTCCAGGCGCATGCCCTTGCCCATCACGAGGAAGAAATAATGCGCCAGAATCATCACCGCGAGCAGGATGATCGCCGTGGTCACGCCGCCGATTACCCCGCTCCGATTGTAGACGATCCCGAGAGGCGCCCCGATGAAAACCGCCAGGAGGCACTGGAGCGGCAGCGCATAACGATCGGCGAGGTTGGCCCGGTAGGGCGCGAGCTGGACCTTCGTAAAATCCGCGTTGGACGTGAGATACTCATCCAGTTCGGCGACGCTGAGAAAGGCCGGATCCAATTCCGCACTGGCGACGCGCAAGGGCGTTTCCTCCCAGTCGCTGATGATTCGGAACCCATGGGGAAAGCGGTCCGCCTTGTCGACATCCCCTTCGGGGGTGAAGTCGACGATCATCCCCTTCTCCAGCTTCCACGTCTTGGTTGCGGGATTGTAAGCCGCGTTGCCGTACCATTTCTTCACGATGCGCCCGGTGGCATCCTGTTGAGTGACATGCACCCCTTCGAGAGGAGTGTCGGTCTTCGGACGCATTTTTTTAACGAACCACGTGCGCCCGTGCAATCGGTCGCGAAACAGATGCCCAAGCACCGGTTCCACTTCATCCGCCCGCTTGCCTCGTTTGATTTTCTGCATGCCGGTCTTCTTGATGAGTTCCGCATGGGGTGCCCGCGCCCAATTGAGCCAGGCGCAAAATCCCGTCATGCCGATCCCGACCGCGATCACGGGGACGAGGACACGCAGCACGCTGCGACCGGCCGTCAACTGGGAGATGATCTCGTTGCGCCGCGACATGCGGCTGAGCGCGAAGAGCAGCCCGAGCATGAGCGCGACCGGCATGGCCAGAATGACCGTCTGAGGCACCTGCGTGACGTAGTATAAAAAGATCGTCCGGAAGCTGGCGTGGGCCTCGATGAAGTCGTTGAAGTTGTCGGCCAGATCGATGATCAACCAGATTGCAATGAACCCCGTGAAGCACATGAAGAACGGCTCCAGAAAATTGCGGAGGACATAGCGATCGAGAAGCTTCATTACGGTCGGGGTCGGGGATTCAAGAGTGGGTGGAGCGGTTTGCCAAGAGAAAGGTGAACTGTAGGGAGGTTCGCGACCTTTGCGCGCGAAACCTGCTGAAAAAATGGCTCATGACTCTGAAAATCCCTTCGAAAATGATTTGGGTCCCCGTATTGACGCTGGTGCTCGGATTTGCAGGGGGCCTGGCCGCGGGCGCCTTCGGCGAGCGTAAAAGCGAGACTCAGGCGTCTGCCGAGTGGCTGCACCGACTGGAACTGTCGCACGCGGCACTCGACACAGTCTACTTCACCGCATTGCTCAAGACGGCCCGCGCAGGGAACGTTGATGCCGTGGAGACCCGGCTGGAAAACAACCTCGACTTTTCACTCATTGATCTTGCGCGGGAGTACACTCCGGCCCGCGACGTTCAAGGCACGGCCGCCGGCGCGCTGGCGCAAGCCCGCGAGTATCGCATTGTTCATCCTCACCATGCGCCGCTGGTCAATGTGGAGCAGAAGGTCGAATCGGCCCTGGCCGTTCGCACTCCGCCCTAGAAAAGGACATTGTCGACAAACTGAGCGATGTGCTCCGGCGTTTTGCGATGGCGACGAATCAGGACCACCAGTTCGCGGGAATATCGCTCGCGCAGCGGCAGACGCTGCAGATTCCGTTTTCGGCCATAGAGAGCGAGAGCGCGGATCGGCACCACGCTGATCCCCATGCCGAGCGCGACGAGATTGATGATCAAATCAAAGCTGTCGAGTTGCATCCCCGGCTCGACTTGCAGCCCATGCCGTTTCATCCAAAGCCGCAACTGACCGCCCGTATTGGTCTTCTCGTCGAGCAGCAGCCAGGTTTGCGCCTCGAGCCATGCCGTCCGGCGGGCGGATGATTTTGGCAGCGCCCGAAAAGCGGCCCCCAATTCCGCCGGGGCAACGAACGTGAATGCGTCGGCAAAGCGGTGTGTCACCCGGAGCGTGTGCGGGAGCCGTTTCGGCGGACAGAGCACGCCGAGATCGATTTCATTTGCCTCCAGCGCGGTGAGAATCTCCGAACTGGTCTGGTAGGACACCCGGCAGCCCACCTGCGGAAGTCGCCGAAGATTGGCGTGAAAGAAGCCGGGCAGGTAGGCGAGCCCGATGCTCCGCGAGACTCCCACACGCACTTCCTTGCGCGCGCCGGCAAACTGTTCGCGCAACCGCTGCACCGCGCCTTCGACGTCACCAATCAGCCGGCTGGACTCGTGAAACAAATATTCGCCGGCGGGAGTGAGTCGCACACTGCGGGTCGTGCGTTCGAAAAGTTCCAGGCCGAGGCTCGTCTCCATGCCCTGGATCTGCCGAGTCATGGCGCTCTGCGTCAGACCCGCCGCCTGCGCCGCCTTGGTAAAACTGCGATCCCGGCCGATGAGCCGGAACAGGCAAAGCTCGTAAAGATCGAAAGGAACCGTGGCCAGATACTCATGCATAAAATGCATTATTCAATCAGACTAATGAATTTAACGCAATCCCTCGCCCGGCTATCGTCGGCCTCACAAACCAAACCCACATCAACCTATGGCCGACCCCACCCACAAATACCCGGAAAATGTCCGCGGTCCTTATTACGTCGACGACACCTGCACCGATTGCGATCTGTGCCGCTCCGAAGCGCCGACGTTCTTCACCCGCCAGGACGATGGCGGATATTCCTTCGTCTTTCGGCAACCCGCGACGACCGAAGAAATCGCCGCAACGGAGTCAGCACGCCTGGGCTGCCCGACGGAATCCATCGGCAATGACGGCGCGGATACAAAGGCGCCTTCTGCATAAGCGGGGCGGCCCCTTAGTTTGACGCCAGGCGCATGACGGCAATCCGGCGCTTGTTTTCTCGTCAGTGACCAATCAATTTTGGCCCCTGATGAACGAAAAAACCTGGTCCGCCGTCGACGATTACCTCTGCGATTTGTTCGTGCCGCATGATGCCGTGCTCGAGGAAACTCTGGCCGCCAGTGTGGCCGGTGGATTGCCGGAAATCCAGGTCTCGCCGACGCAAGGCAAACTCCTCCATTTCCTCGCGCGGATGCAGGGGGCGAAACGCATTCTCGAGTTCGGCACGCTCGGCGGCTACAGCACCATCTGGCTGGCGCGTGCCCTGCCGGCAGACGGACGGCTGGTAACGCTGGAATACGAAGCGAAACATGCCGAAGTCGCTCGCGCCAATTTCGTCCGCGCCGGAGTCGATAAAATCGTCGATCTCCGCGTTGGCGCGGCGCTGGAAACCCTTCCGCAATTGGCGCGGGAAGGCGAAGGTCCGTTCGACTTGATCTTCATCGACGCCGACAAGGAGGGCTATCCCGAATACTTCCAATGGGCGCTCCGCTTTTCCCGCCGTGGCACAGTCATCATCGCCGACAATGTGGTTCGCAAAGGCGCGGTCATCGAGCCGGACCACAGCGACGCACGCGTCCAAGGTGTGCGGCGCTTTTTCGACCGCGTGGCCGCCGAACCGCGAGTCACCACGACGGCGATTCAGACCGTCGGCGGGAAAGGGTACGATGGGCTGGCGATCTCCCTGGTGATCGCCGATTGACACGCTCGCGCTTGCCGATCCGCGCGCGGCAGAGGAAGATGGACGGCTCATGATTTCGCTCGACCCTGCAAGCCCCGACACCTCGTTTCCCGACCGCATCCGGGAAATCTTTTCGGAGGAGGGGTTGCTGGCCAAGGCGAAGAATTTCGAATATCGGCGCGAGCAGCAGGAGATGGCGGTGGCGGTGGCCACGGCGCTGAGCACGCAGCGGCACCTCGTGGTGGAAGCCGGGACGGGCGTGGGAAAATCGCTCGCCTATCTCGTGCCAGCGGTGCTGTGGGCGGTGGAACAAAAAAAGAAGGCGGTCATTTCCACCTACACCATCAATTTGCAGGAGCAGTTGGTCTACAAGGACATCCCCATCGTGCAGAAAGTCCTGCCGGTACCCTTCGAGGCGATGCTCTGGAAGGGGCGCGGCAATTACCTTTGCCCGCTGCGCCTGGAGCGGGCGGTGCAGAATTCCCAGGAACTTTTCACCTCGCCCGAGCAGGAAGAGTTGAAGCGCATCTGGGAATGGGCGCAGACCACCCAGGACGGCACCCTCTCGGACTTTTCCGTCGAGCCCGATTCCCAAGTCTGGGCGCAGGTCTGCAGCGAACAGCACATCTGCACGACAAAATCCTGCGGGCAGAATCCGAAATGTTTTTACCAGCGCGCCCGCAAACGGCTGATCAGCGCCGACGTGGTGGTGATGAATCACACGCTCTTTTTCCTGAACCTCGGCGGCATCGCGGAGCAGGATGAGAACTCGGAGGGGTATCTCTTTTCCAACGACTTTGTCATCTTCGACGAGGCGCACACGGTGGAGCAGGTCGCCGCGCGGCAGATCGGGCTGGGCGTGTCGCAGTACGGTCTCCGCTACGCTCTCCAGCGGCTCTACAATCCGAAAACGAAAAAGGGCCTCTTTCAAGTCCATCGCAACGCGGATGCCGTGCGGCAGACGGCGACCCTGCTCGAAGATGTGGACAGTTTTTTCGATCAGGTCGGCGAGCGCGGCGATTTCAAGAAAGGCCGCGAATACCGGGTGCGCCAGCCGGATTTCGTCAGCGATTCGCTCACCACGCCGCTGGCCAAACTGCAACAGGCGGTCGTGGAAACGCTCCGCGGAATCGAGGATGAAACGGCCAAGGCCGAACTGCAGGACCTCGGCCGGCGCATTCGCGATGCCCGGGCCGCGATCGCGACGTTCCTCAAGCAGGAAGCGGAAGACCACGTCTATTGGATCGAGAAGACCGGCAAGACGCAGCAGTACCATGCGCTGCACGCCGCCCCGGTGGATGTGGCCGCATACCTCCGCGCGCTGCTTTTTCCCGAGGGAAAATGCTGCATCATGACCAGCGCCACATTGAGCGTGGGTACCGAGGCGCTGACCTATTTCCGCAGCCGCGTGGGCGCCGATGAAGTCGAAGCGCAGCAAATCGGCAGCCCCTTCGATTATCCGCGCCAGATGAAAATCTACATCACGCGCAAGATGCCCGACCCGCGCGATGCCGGACACGAGGCGGCGCTCGCCGGGCAAATCGAGCACTTCGTGGGCATGAGCAAAGGGCGGGCGTTCGTCCTTTTCACCAGCTACAAGACGATGAGCAGTCTGGCCTCCGCCATGCGCGAACGGCTGGACGAACTGGATTACAAGCTCCTTGTCCAGGGCGAAGGCCTGCCTCGCCACCGCCTGATCGCGGAATTCAAGAAAGACGACCGGCACGTGCTCTTCGGCACCGAGAGCTTTTGGAGCGGCGTGGATGTACCCGGAGAAGCGCTCTCGAATGTCATCATCACCCGCCTGCCGTTTGCCGTGCCGGATCACCCGCTCATCGAGGCCCGGCTGGAATTGATCGAGTCCAATGGTGGCGACGCCTTTGCAGAGTACTCGCTCCCGGAAGCGATCCTGAAACTGCGCCAGGGAGTGGGCCGGCTCATTCGCACCAAACAGGACCGGGGAATCGTCGTCATTCTCGACAATCGGGTACTGACCAAAAGTTATGGCCAGGCCTTCCTTCGGGCGCTGCCCAAATGTCCGGTGGAAGTGGTTTGAACTGAGCGCTTATGGGAGTTCTTGCGCGGGCGCAAACTGCATAAAAAAAAGCACCCCTTTGGCTATTTTTAGGCCCCAGATTGGCTGAAGAGAGAACACTCTGGACGCCTGCTTCGAAGATTCACGCAGATTTTTCGTTCGGCTGGGAAACAAGTCCCACAGAGGGATAGCAGCCCGAGACACGGACCCGATAACAGGATGCAGGAAAAATCTCTTGCCCGCTGGCAAACGGCTTGCTAGCAACGCCGCGAGCCAGACACTGGCTTTACCTAAACCAACCAAGAAACCACAGAAAGACCCAACATGATCAAACACAGCATCGCAGCTCTCTGCGCGCTCTCGGTGGCCGCCTTCGGCGTGGCCTCCTCGAGCCTTGCCGATGATGTCGCGAATCCTGCCGCCAACACCACTCCGAGCCTCACCGGTTCGGCCACCGGTGACGACGGCAAGGACGTCAAAGAGACCAAGGAAGTGAAAGAACAAATCAAGGAGTCGTGCATTACCGGCGACCTTGGCGTGACCTTCACCAACGAGTACATCTCCCGCGGCCTAGTCCAAGTCAACCAGGGCGTCATCGCCCAGCCCTACCTCGACCTCTACTTCAAGGTCTATGAAGGCGCGGGCTTCATCAACAAAGTGACCATCAACTTCAGCCTCTGGAGCAGCATCGACTCTCACGTCGAAGGTCCAGGCAATGAGTCGACGGTCCGCAACTGGGAAGAATTCGACTGGGATCCCGGTATCGCCATCACCTTCGCCAAGAACTTCACCTTGACGACCAGCTACTACGAGTTCGATAGCCCCGCGCAGTTTTTCAATACTGCCCGGAGCATCAACGTGAACCTCGCGTATAACGACGCCGACCTGCTGCATGATTTCGCGCTCAACCCGCACGTCACCTGGCTGGCCGAACTGAACGCCCCGGGTTCCGCGGGTCTGCAAAAAGGTGGCTATTACTATGAAGCCGGCATCGCCCCTGGCCACACCTGGGGTCCGGTGACCGTCAGCCTGCCGATTACGGTCGGTCTGGGCAGCCGCGGCTTCTACAACGGCCAGGGCTTCGGCTACTTCGCCTTCGGCCCGCAGATCTCCGTTCCGATCAGCTTCATTCCTGAATGCCTCGGAAAGTGGACCTTCTCGGGTGGCTACACCTTCTACGACCTCGGCAGCGCGGCTGCTGATGCGACCGCCAACGGCCATCGCATTCAGCACGTCTTCCAGGGCGGCGTTGGCCTGACCTTCTAAAAGGTCGGACCGTTCGGTCTCTCTTGCGGCTCCTCCGGGCTTCGGCCCGGAGGAGTCCGCGAGGCCAGCAAAGAGAGACGCGCGAAAGCGCGAGAGGCCTCGAAATCCGTTCTTTTCGGTTCTCCGGCTACCCAGGCATGGGTTGCCGCACTCGGCTCAACCGGCGCTTCCCCTCCCCAACCCCGCGCCGCGCGAGCTCCCCTGTTTGGTGTTTCTCCACGCGAGAGCAAAGTCACTAAAAACACACACCAAACTAATGAAACTCCTCAAATCACTAGGTCTTGCCGCCTTAATCGGCGTGACCTCTCTTAGCCTCGCCGTGCGAGCCGAAGACACCGTCAAGGTCGGTGTCCTTCATTCGCTGAGCGGCACCATGGCTATCTCGGAAACTTCGCTCCGCGATATTCTCCTTTTCGCCTTCGACGAGATCAACAAGAAGGGCGGCGTCATGGGCAAGAAGATCGAACCCGTCGTCGTCGATGGCGCCTCCGACTGGCCGAACTTCGCCGAAAAAGCCAAGCAGCTTCTCGAACAGGACAAGGTCGCGGTCACTTTCGGCTGCTGGACTTCAGTCAGCCGCAAGTCCGTCCTCCCCGTCTTCGAGAAAGACAACGGCCTGCTTTTCTACCCCGTCCAATACGAAGGCGAAGAGCTCTCGAAGAACATTTTCTACACCGCGGAAGCCGTCAACCAGCAGGCCATACCTGCGGTCGACTACATGCTCGCCCAGGGCAAGAAGAAGTTCTATCTCCTCGGCAGCGACTACGTTTACCCGCAGACCACCAATCTCGTCCTGCTCGAGTATCTGCGCTTCAAGGGCGTTCCGCTGGAAAACATCGGTGGCGGATTCAAGAAGGATGAAGCCGGTAACATCATCTCGGCGGGAAAATATACGCCGTTCGGTCATACCGACTACCAGCAAATCGTCGCGGAAATCAAGCAGTTCGCCGCCGGCGGCAAAGCCTGCGTCATCAACACCCTCAACGGCGACACCAATGTTCCCTTCTTCAAGGAATACGCCGCCGCCGGTCTCACCGCGGAAAGTTGCCCGGTCGTCAGCTTCTCCATCGCCGAGGATGAATTCCGCGGCCTCCCGGCCAAGCAACTCGTTGGCCAGCTCGGTTGCTGGACCTACTTCCAGTCGATCAAGTCGCCGGAAAACAAGAAGTTCCTGGCCAACTTCCAAGCCTGGCTGAAGAACGGTGCGCCGCAGGAAGTGAAGAAGGAAGGCCGTGTCGTCGACTCACCCATGGTATTGAGCTATGACGGTGTCTACCTCTGGAAGGAAGCGGTCGAAAAGGCCAAGAGCTTCGACGTCGAGAAGGTTGTCGCGCAGCTCGAAAGTGGTATCAGCTTCGATGGTCCCGGGGGAAAAGTTACGTCGCAAAAGAACCATCACCTGACGAAAAACGTCTTCATCGGTGAAACCAAGGCCGACGGCCAGTTCAAAATCCTCAAGGAATACAAGAACGTCCCCGGCGAGCCGTTCCTAAAGGGCAAAATCGCTGAGGTTTACGGCAAGAAGTAAGTCCCGCGAACCAACAAAGCATCATCTAACTTTGGGTTGGGGGCGGGCTCGTTCCACATGAGCCCGCCCCTTTCTTTGAAACCAATGCCTACGTCTAAATCTTCGCGGAACCTGTTGGGAAATTCTCCGCAACGAGGGTCCAAGTTACAGGGAATCGGAATGGATCGCCGCCCGCGACACGCCATCTCCTGCATCCTGCAACTTGTCTCCTCCATCGGCCTTTTTCTGCTGGCGGCCATCGCTCACGCCGACGACACGCCCCGGCAGATCATTGTCAAGGCCATCCTCGAGGAGGATGCCGACAAAAAAGCCGCCTTGATTGATTCTCTCTCGGGCAAATCCGACCCCATCATCAAGACACTGCTCACGGACTGGAAGGAAGATACGATCTATCTCTACAAGATCGACGACGACCATAAGGTTCCGATCCTGCTCACCGGAGAAAAGGATGCCGACGGCAACCAATCGGCAGTGCGGGTGGAAGACGGCCAACCGCTCATGGACAAGGACGGCAAACCGGCGCGCGTCGCGGCCGCGGATATGGATACAGCGGAACACGACTCGGTCCTCCGGACGCACATGAAGAGCGTTCTCGACCTCCAGGAACTCGCCGCGCCGGACCCCGAACTGCGCATCCAGGCAATCACGACATTTGGTATGTCGCAGGAGCCGGATAAGCTTCCGGTTTTGCGGGCCATGCAAAAAGACGAGAAAAACGGGAATGTGCAACATGCCTTGCAGGAGGCAATCGCACTCATTCAACTCAAGAACGAAGATCCCAAGGTCCAAATCGCCGCGGTGAAGGAACTGGCCGACCTTGGATCGATCCGCAGCCGGGATTTTCTCACGCAGCTCCGAGTCGATGCCAAAGATAACCCGGACATCGCGAAAGCCGTGCAGGCAGCTCTCACTTCGATTGCTGGCCATATCAGAACCGTCAATTCGGTGGCCGCAGTCTTTCACGGTCTTTCCACCGGAAGTATCTTGCTCGTGGCTTCCATCGGTCTCGCCATCACCTTTGGACTTATGGGGGTAATCAATATGGCGCATGGCGAATTGATCGCGGTCGGAGCATACACCACTTACGTCGTCCAGAATGTGTTCGGCTCCGGGCTCGAATTGTCCCCTTTCGGTCATCGTCTCGCGATCCCAGGATTGAACCTCGGCGGTGCCGCTTATGATTCTTACTTCCTAACTTCGATTCCCCTCTCTTTTCTCGTCGCCGCATTGGTCGGGATTCTCCTCGAAAGGGGTATCATTCGCTTTCTTTACCGACGGCCACTGGAAAGTCTCCTCGCCACTTGGGGCGTATCGCTCGTCCTTCAGCAACTCTTCCGGCTCGTTTTCGGAGCGAACAATGTTCAGGTCTATTCCCCTCATTATCTCTCCAGCCACTGGACGTTTTTCGACATCGAGTTCGAGTGGAACCGCATCTTTGTCATTTGCTTTGCCGTCGTTATCGTCCTCGGCACTCACCTCATTCTCACGCGCACTTCGTTGGGATTGCTCATTCGAGCGGTCACGCAAAACCGCATTATGGCCGCCTGCATGGGCGTAAAGACCGAACGCGTGAATATGCTGACCTTCGCCTTCGGCTCCGGCCTGGCCGGGCTGGCCGGCGCCTTTTTAAGCCAGATCGGCAACGTCGGGCCCAGTCTTGGCCAGAGCTACATCATCGATGCATTCATGACGGTGGTCGTTGGCGGCGTCGGCAAACTCCTGGGCACAGTCATCAGTGCGTTGGGCATTGGCGTTTCCGATCAGTCCCTCCAGCAAATCCTCGATAACCCGGTCTTGGGAAAGATCCTCGTGCTCGTAGGAATCATCCTTTTCCTCCAATGGCGTCCGGCGGGCATCTTCGTTACCAAGAGCCGGAGTTTGGAAAGCTGACCTCACACCGCTCGAACTAGAGAGCCTCTATGAAACGCCAAATTTCCCGAGCCGAGTTGATCGTGTCCACGATCGTTTCTTTCATTCTCGTGGTCGTGGTGCCGATCCTCCACTCCTCAGGTATCATCAGTGATGTCGTCCTTTACCAATGGGGAAAATACCTTTCCTATGGATTGCTCGCGGTCTCCGTGGATCTGCTCTGGGGATATACAGGGCTGCTCAGCCTGGGCCAGGCACTTTTCTTCTCGTTGGGCGGTTACATGCTCGGGATGCATTTGATGCTCATGATCGGAAAGGAGGGCCAGTACTATAAGGCGGGCAATAATCCGAACTTACTTCCCGATTTCCTGGTCTTCCTCGGCCACACGTTTCTGCCAAGTCCCTGGAGGCCTTTTTACTCCTTCAGCTTTTCGACCATGATGGTGGTGCTGCTTCCAGGCATTCTCGCCCTCGTCTTTGGCTTTCTGGCCTTCCGCAGCCGTATCAAGGGCGTCTATTTCTCCATCCTGACACAGGCACTCACTTACTGTGCAAAGCTCATGTTCTTGCAGAATAACCTGACCATGGGTGGGAACAACGGGTTTACCGACTTCAAGCGCATCCTCGGCTATGACATCCGCGCCTCCTCGACACAGCGGGCGCTCTACATCGCCACCGCCCTGCTCCTGGTCATCGTCTACGCTTTCTGCCGCTGGCTCACGACGACGAAATTCGGCCTCGTGCAACGCGCCATCCGGGACTCCGAAACGCGGGTGCTCTTTTCCGGCTACGCGGCGGCGAATTACAAGCTCTTCGTATTCGTGGTCAGCGCAGTGATCGCTTCAGTGGGCGGCGCACTATTTGTCACCCAGGTCGGGATCATCAACCCCAGCGAAATGGAGCCGTCCAAAAGCCTGGAGGCGGTAGTGTGGTGTGCTGTCGGCGGTCGCGGCACGCTCGTCGGTCCAATCATCGGTGCGTTCGTCGTCAATGCCTTGGAAAGCTGGGCTCGCCGCGCCTTTCCTGATCTCTGGCTCATCATGCTCGGCGCCATGTTCATTTTCATCGTCCTCCTGATGCCGAAGGGAATTTTTGGTCTGCCCGAACAATTGCGGGAATTGTTTCTCAAGAAGAACAGGGCCCCGGATTTGACCGAAGCGGAGGAGGAGGAATTGCCCGCCCAGGAGCATCTCGCCGCCAGCGCCGCGCCATCACCGACGGGCGCGCCACCACCCAAGGTATGACAACCCATCCCGTGACTGGCGCCGCCGATCCTGTATCTTTCTGTATCGCCTGTGAAAATTGAATCAACCCAAAGGACTTTCCTTCTCGCCGCCGAAGGCGTGAATAAGAGCTTCAGCGGCTTTAAAGCCATTACCAACCTGAATTTCTATCTCGACAAGGGTGAGTTACGGACGGTCATAGGCCCGAACGGCGCAGGCAAGACCACTTTCCTCGATCTTATCACCGGCCGCACCAAGCCGGACACCGGGACGATTGAATTCGAAGGCGTGCATGACGTAACTCGCATGAGCGAATACCAGATCTATCGTCTGGGTATCGGCCGCAAATTTCAAACACCCACGGTCTATACCGACCATACCGTGTGGGAAAACCTCTTGCTCTCGCTGGAAGGCAGCCGTGGGGTGTGGTCATCGCTCTTTCACCGCCCCAACAGCACAGAACGCGACCGGATGGACGAGGTCTTGAAGATCATCAACCTCAATGCGCAACGCGACTGGAAAGCTGGCTCTCTCGCCCACGGGCAGAAGCAATGGCTGGAGATCGGCATGCTTCTCGCCCAAAACGCCAAGCTCCTCCTCGTCGACGAACCCGCCGCCGGCATGACCGATACCGAAACCCACAAAACCGGTGAACTCCTCCTTTCGCTCGCCGGCGAACACACCATCGTCGTTATCGAGCACGACATGGTCTTCGTCCGCCAGATCGCCGCCGATCGAAAGGTCACCGTCCTTCATCAAGGCTCGGTCCTCTGCGAAGGTGGTGTGGACGAAGTGCAGAATAACGAGCGCGTCCTCGACGTGTATCTGGGTCGCAAAAAGAGGCACGATTGAAGAAAGTGCTTAGTACTTGGTTCTCAGTAATTCCACTTCGAATATCTTTCCTGAAACTAACCGGGCCGATTTGCGCAACTCTTGAGAACTAAGAACTAAGAACTTTCAAAATGCTCACCGTCCAATCTCTCGAACTTTCCATCGGCGGCAGCCGCATCCTCCGGGGAGTGGAATTCGAAGTGCCCGATCACCAGTGCTTTTGCCTCATGGGACGCAACGGCGTCGGCAAGACTTCGACCTTGCGGGGTATCACCGGCGTCATGAAACCCAGTGCCGGCAAGATCCTCCTCAACGGCGAAGACATTACCCGCCTATCTCCTGAGGCGCGCGCCGCCAAAGGCATCGGTTATGTCCCACAAGGCCGCGATATCTTTCCCCAACTGACCGTCGAGGAAAACCTGCACATCGGGGCGATCGCCCTGGGGAAAAAGGTCAATGGCAGCCTGGATCGGGTATTTTCTCTTTTCCCTATCCTCAAGGAATTCCTGCCCCGAAAAGGCGGTATGCTTTCCGGCGGCCAGCAGCAGCAACTGGCCATCGGCAGAGCGCTCCTCACTGAACCCAAGATTCTGCTCCTTGACGAACCGACAGAAGGAATTCAGCCCAATATCATCGACCAGATTGGGGAGGCTATCAAACTCCTGCGCCGCGGCGGCCATCACAACGAAGCGGGCTTGCTGGCAACAGTCAGCCAGTCTCTCAAAAGAGCCCAAGCCGACCCGTCCGTAAACAAAGTCCCCCTGCTCGACGAAGCTATGGAACTGGCCAACGTGCTCCTTCGCGACGGCGTCGAAAAACGGCCGGCCATCTTCAATCGCTTCGCCGAATGTGTCGAAACTCTGCGCAAGTCCCAGCCCAGCGGAAGTGTTCTCCACGATGAAATCGGCAGCGCCCTCAAGCAACTCCACGGCGAAGCCAAGATCAGCATTCTCCTCGTCGAGCAGTATCTCGACTTCTGCAAGGAACTGGCCGACACCTTCGCGATCATGGACCGCGGCGCCGTCGTTTGCGCCGGCACCGTCGACGCCCTGACGGATGACGTCGTGAAGAAGTATCTGACAGTGTAACGGTTCGGCAATCGACGGGGCGCCACGAAATCGATTTTGACGCAATGGAAGCGGAAGACAGAGCATCGGCCCTGTGAGCACACCTCCCTTACCACGCATCGCGATTCTCGACTCCTTCACCCTCAATCCCGGCGACCTGAGTTGGTCCGGCCTCGCGGAGTTGGGTGAATTGGAAATCCACGATTGGACCCCGCCGGAACTCGTTCACGATCGAGCCGCAGGAGCGCCCATCGTCCTGACCAACAAGACTGTCCTCTCGGGAGACACATTGCGATCCTTGCCCGACCTTCGCTACATCGGCGTTTTGGCCACGGGTTACAATGTTGTGGATCTGGCCACCGCAGCGGAACGCCGCATCGCGGTTTCCAATGTGCCCGGATATGCCGCGCCTTCCGTAGGCCAGGCAGTCTTTGCGCTTCTGCTCGAACTCACGAATCGGACGGGGCACCACGCGCAAGCGGTGACCGCGGGGCGTTGGACCGCAAGCCGCGATTTTTGTTTTTGGGATGGTCCGCTGGTGGAACTGAACGGCCTCACGCTGGGCATCGTCGGCTACGGCGCCATTGGCCAGAATGTCGCCACGATCGCGCGCGCTTTGGGCATGCGCGTCATCGTGCATTCCCGTCGCCCCGTCGCGAACGAGGACAACGTGCCTATGGACGAACTCTTTCGTCGGGCCGACGTCGTCTCGCTGCATTGTCCCCTCACTCCCAGCACCGAACGAATGATCAACGCCAAGCGCCTGGCGACGATGAAGCCATCGGCTTTCCTCATCAATACGGGCCGCGGTGGATTGGTCGATGAACCAGCCCTGGCTGATGCCCTCAATCGCGGCCAAATCGCCGGTGCGGGCCTCGATGTTCTCAGCAAGGAGCCACCACCGGCTGACAATCCCCTGCTCACCGCAAAGAATTGCATCATCACGCCGCATATCGCCTGGGCGACAAAAGCATCCCGCGAACGTTTGCTGGGCATTACGGTGGCCAACGTCCGCGCATTTCTCGCCGGCACTCCGCAGAATCTCGTGACACCGCCGGCCTAAATCATCCGCCAAAATTTCCGCATGAAAAGTATCGCCGCCCGCGAGGCCCGCAGCTAGTTACTAAGTCGTGCATCTCTCACCACGCGACCAGGAGAAACTGCTCGTCGTCACCGCGGCAGATCTCGCCCGCCGCCGGCAATCCCGCGGCTTGAAACTGAACTATCCCGAAGCCATAGCCATCATCACCTATGAGATTCTCGAGGGCGCTCGCGACGGAAAACCCGTGGCTGAATTGATGAGCTTCGGCACCACCATCTTGAAACGCGGCGATGTTATGGAAGGCGTCGCCGAAATGATCCACGAAGTGCAAGTCGAGGCGACCTTCCCCGACGGCACGAAACTCGTCACGGTTCATCATCCAATTCGCTAGGGACTTATGATTCCGGGAGAAATCATTCCTGCCAAAGAGCCTGCGGATTTGCCGATCAATGTGGGCCTCCAAACCAAGACGCTGCCAGTCGCCAATACCGGTGATCGACCCATTCAGGTCGGCAGCCATTTTCATTTCTACGAAGTTAATTCGGCGCTGCGCTTTGATCGCGAAGCGACGCGTGGCTTTCGCTTGAACATTGCCGCTGGGACGGCGGTGCGATTCGAACCCGGCGATACCAAGGAAGTGGAAATCGTCGCCCTCGCCGGCACGCGCGAAGTCTACGGCCTGAACAACAAAATCGACGGCAAACTCTGATGAATCTCTCCCGCAAGCAATACGCCGAGATGTTCGGCCCAACGGTGGGCGATCAGGTCCGGCTCGCCGACACGGAATTGTTCATCGAGGTCGAACGCGACTTGATCGCCGAGGCTGGGGCGCGCGGCGACGAAGTGAAATTTGGCGGCGGCAAAGTCATTCGCGACGGCATGGGGCAGTCGCCCACCGCACGCGACGCCGAGTCACTCGACCTCGTCATCACCAACGCGCTCGTGGTCGACGCGGTGCAGGGTATCGTCAAGGCGGATATCGGCATCAAGCACGGCCGCATCGTCGGCCTGGGGCACGCCGGTAATCCCGGGATTCAGCAGGGCGTTACACCGGGGCTGGTCATCGGCGCAGCTACCGAGGTCATCGCCGGTGAAGGATGCATCGTCACCGCCGGAGGGATCGACACACATATCCATTTCATCTGCCCGCAGCAGATCGAGCACGCACTGGCCAGCGGTGTCACGACGATGATCGGCGGCGGCACCGGCCCGGCGCACGGCACTTACGCGACCACCTGCACGCCCGGCAAATGGAACATGCACCGCATGCTCGAGGCCGCGGACGAATACCCGATGAATCTCGGCTTTCTCGGCAAGGGCAACTGCGCCACGCATGAACCCTTGCGCGAGCAAATTCTCGCCGGGGCCATCGGGCTCAAGCTCCATGAGGATTGGGGGACAACTCCGGGGGCAATCAGCACCTGCCTCGACGTTGCGGACGAACTCGACGTACAGGTCGCCATCCACACGGACACGCTCAATGAATCGGGTTTCGTCGAGGACACGATTCGCGCTTTCAAAGGGCGCACCATTCACACCTTCCATAGCGAAGGCGCGGGCGGCGGCCACGCGCCGGATATCATTCGCGTCTGCGGCGAAGCCAATGTGCTCCCGTCCTCCACGAACCCGACGCGGCCATTCACCGTCAACACCATCGACGAGCATCTCGACATGCTCATGGTTTGCCATCATCTCGATTCGAAGATTCCCGAGGACGTCGCCTTCGCCGAATCGCGCATCCGGCCCGAGACCATCGCCGCGGAAGATTTGCTCCATGACCTCGGCGCATTCTCGATGATGTCGAGCGACTCGCAGGCCATGGGCCGCGTGGGCGAAGTCATTATCCGCACCTGGCAGACGGCGCACAAAATGAAAGTGCAGTTCGGCAAACTCGACGCGCCGGTGCACACCGCGGCCGACAATTTCCGCGCGCTGCGCTACGTCGCCAAATACACCACCAACCCCGCCATCTCCCACGGCATCGCCCACGAAGTCGGCAGCATCGAGACCGGCAAACTCGCCGACCTCGTCGTCTGGAAACCCGCCTTCTTCGGCGTGAAACCGGAGGTCGTCTTGAAAGGCGGCCTCATCGCCGTGGCCAACATGGGCGATCCGAATGCCAGCATCCCGACGCCGCAGCCGATGTTCTATCGCCCGCAATTCGCCGCGCACGGCCGGGCGAAATATTCCACCTCCGTCACCTTCGTCAGCAGCGCCTCGTTGCAACAAGGCTCGCTGAAGGAACTGCAACTCGCGAAACGGCTCTCCGCGATCAAGAACACGCGCAAAGTCACGAAACGCGATCTGCTCTGGAACGACGCATTGCCCAAGATCGAAGTCGATCCCGAAACCTATACGGTGAAAGCCGACGGCCGCGTGCTCACCTGCGAACCGGCCAAAGTGCTGCCCATGGCGCAGCGATATTTTCTGTTCTAAGCGGAATTTTGTAAGGACACCGGTCCGCGCGCCGTATTCGAGCCATGCGGATCGCCCTCCTGTCGCTTCTTCTACTCGCCGGTTGCTCGCGTGCGCCCGTCAGTCGAGGACCGCTTCCGCACGAAGTCTACGTCTGGCAGCGGCAGTGGACGCCGGCAGTGCGGAACGGCATCGAGCGGGCCTCCGCCTTGGTCGCCGGCTTCAACGTGCTCATCGGTGAAATCGACCCACATGGCGACACCGTGCGAACGGCTCTCGCGCATCCCGATTACCTCGCGCTGGCTCATGCGGGAAAACCCATCGGCCTTGGCCTGCGCATCGGCGTCTATCGCGGAGAATTCTCGCCTCGATCGAAACCACTCCTCGCGGCAATCGACACGCTTCGAGCTGTGATCGCTCAGGCGGAAGCCGCGGGTTTGCCGGTCGCCGAACTGCAAATCGACTTCGATTGCCCATCGTCGCGATTGCGGGTTACACCGTCTGGGTGCGCGAGCTGCATTCGGCGTTTCCGCGGATGCGACTGGCGATCACTGCCCTGCCCGATTGGCTCGCCCAGCGCGACTTTTCCACACTCGCAGCCGCCGCCGGAGACTTTGTCCTGCAAGTCCATTCCGTTCCCAATCGGCCCGGCACGACCCCGGTGCTTTGTGATACCATCGCGGCACGAAAAGCCATCGCGCGAGCCGGGAAACTGGGCATTCCATTCCGCGTCGCGCTGCCCACCTACAGTTGTGAACTTCTCGCCGATCCATCGGGAAACATCGTCGGCGTGCGTGCGGAAGGGGCGCCGCCGATTTCCAACGCCGGCACTCTCGTCCTGCGCAGTGACGCTGCGGAGATGGCCGCGTTCGTGCGGAACCTGGAAACCGAAAGACCCGTCTCGCTCACCGGCATCATTTGGTACCGGTTGCCGATCGACAGCGACCGCCTGAACTGGCGCTGGCCGACTCTGGCCGCAATCATCGCCGGGCGAACGCCCAAGGCCGAGGGAAAACTCGTCTTCGCGAGTTCCGAATCCGGAACCGAGGACGCGGTGCTGGAAAATCAAGGCGATGCGGACTGGGTGCTGCCCGCCGAAGTGGCCTTGCCCGCCGACACCATCGCCGCCGATGGCGTGAACGGCTTCCAACTCGATCCGGCCTTGGTGCGTCCATGGAAACTTCGGCGGGTGGGCCAGCGCATTCTTCCGCCCGGAAGCCGCATGGTCTGTGGCTGGATACGCCGGGGCACCCACGTCGGAATCGCCAATCAATCCCCGTGAAACACTCGATGAAATCATACATCCTTTGTGCCGTCCTCGTCTCCGGCATGGCGCCTCTGGCTTCCGCTTGTGGTCCGTGGTTGCCGAAATTGCTCCTCGGCGACGAAAAGCAATACGCCCTCCGCTCCCCCGCCGCGGAGTTGGTCACCGAAGTGCGCCATCTCTCATCACTTCCGAAACTGCCGACCGGCCTCAAACCTCAGCCGCTGGATCTGGAGGAATATCATCAATTGCGCAGCGGGGAGTTGGTCATCAACCGGAACGAAAAGCGGGACGTGGCCGCGGCGCTGGCCTACTACCATGTGCCCGAATCACGACGCGAAAGCATGGCCGCAGAATATTGGAAAGTCCGCGATGTGATGGCCGCGAATCGTCCAGCCGAGTTGGTCCCGAGCGAAGAGAAAGAGGCCCTCGAAGCCGGATTGCATGCCACGCCGCTTCCCGCCGATTTGCCTGCGGAACTGGCCGAATATCTGGAAGGCGCCATCGCCTTCGAATGCGGCAATTTGAAAAAAGCCCGCACTCTCTGGCAACAACTCCTCGCCCGGCCTGCACCTGAACGCCGGTTCCGTTCCACGTGGGCCGCATACATGCTTGGCCGCATGGCCGCCTGGTCGATCTGGGACGACGATGCCAAGCGCATGGAGGCCATTCGCTGGCTGCAGTACGTGCGGACGCTCGTACAGGAGGGCTGCGAGGACGGATTAAACCTCGTGGGCCTGAGTTATTATTGGGAAGCAGATCTCCAAGACGACAAAGATCTGGATGAACAGGCGCGGCTCTACGGGCTTTCTCTCGCCGCGGGCTGTGGCTGGGCGGTGGACGCCCTCGGAGGACTCGGCGAAACCATTCTGGAAGCAGCCGATGATTCCGTTCGCGAACATGCCGTGCGGGTCCCGTTGTTACGCCAACTGGCAACCGCACGGGCGCTGGTCGATCTGGCCGATGCTGGGTGGGAACAAAACGAAACGGAAAGGCAACCGCTGGCCCGCTGGCTGGCCGCCATCGACAAAGCGGGCTTCCACGAAGTGGAGGAGGCCGATCGTTTGGCATGGGCTTGCTACGATCTCGGGAATTTTGGCGCAGCGACCGCGTGGTTGAAAAAGGCTCCGGTGCATGCGCCGATGGCGCTCTGGTTGCGTGGCAAGCTCGCTCTGCGGGCGGGGCACAACGTCGAAGCGGTGCAGAGCTTCACTCTCGCCGCTCGACATTTTCCGGAGCCAGCGGCGGCCATTTACCCTCACCACAACTGGTGGCAAAACACGGAATCAGATAGTTTCCTCTTCTTGCAGGCCCGGCAGTTGCAAGCCGACCTTGGAGTCACCGAGCTGGCATGCGCCCATTTTCCGCAAGCACTCGAACACTTTCTTCAAAGCGGCACCTGGCTTGATGCCGCGTACGTCGCGGATCAAGTTATGACCACGCGGGAATTGGCCGACTTCGTCCACCGCCATTCGATGCCAGAGGCGATTCCGGTAAGACCTGGACCCGAGGATTACGACGATCCCGACGATCCGATTCCGATAGCCAATCTGCGCAAAGACGCTCCACAGGCGCTCCGGTATTTGCTCGCCCGCCGTCTCGCGCGCGAGGGGAAACTGGACGAAGCACGCGAGTATATGCCCGGTCCATTGCTCAACGTCTTCGACGCGTACTGCGCGGAATATCGGCGCGGCCACAACCGCCACGTTTCCACCGAAGAACGCGCCGCCGCCCTCTGGGAAGCGGCACGCGTTTACCGCCGCCATGGAATGGAACTCTTCGGTTCGGAAGCCGCGCCGGACTGGTCATTCTATGACGGACAGTATGAACTCTCGGACGTCGGCGGCCTGCGCAACGGAACAGCGGCTCCGTTGTATTGGGTGATCGGTGAAAAGTTTTCGAAGACTCCATGGCTGCCGCACCCATCCGCCGCGGAAATCGCACGCTATGCGCGGCAGCGACCTACCCCGAACGCTCGCTTTCACTACCGATACGTTGCCGCCGACCTGGCCTGGCAGGCGGCGAAGCTTCGCCCACCCAACGAAGAAACTGCGGAGATGCTTTGCACCGCCGGCGGTTGGCTGAAGGATCGAGATCCGAAAGCCGCGGACCGGTTTTACCAGGAACTCGTGGGTCGCTGCAGGCAGACCGCTCTCGGGATGGAAGGCGAAAAGAAGCGCTGGTTTCCGATGGTGCACGACGCGCCGCTCAAATTCGAATAGCTATCGTTTCAACGGAATGGTGCCGGCGTCGATATAGACGTCGTGAGCGTCCGTTCGGTTCAGCGGAATCGTCAGGTTGTGATAGCCCGGAGCGATGATCGTGATCGTTCGCGTGAGATTTGGCGCATCATAGTTCGGGAATATCGAGGTACTGACGCCGGCGAAAACGTAAGCGCCGTGCAGCCCATAAACCGGCTTCAACATGAATGTCCCATCGATCACCGAATAGGTGAATTTCGTCGGATCGACGATGTCTTCGATCTTGGCCGCAACCACCGGCGCGTGTGACTGTGCATCGAGAATCCGCCCCTTCACGCCGACGTCATGCAGCCGCTTGTGCGGCACGGGGATAATGCATCCCGAAAGTGTCAGTGAGCAGAGCAAGAACGACAAACGAATGAAATACCTCATGCGCTTGAGCTTATAGCTTCATCGCTGGTGAATGAAACCGCGCATTTCCGCGGAGAGAGTGGCTCAAATCCTCGCGCGGTTCCTCCAGCGCCAATCGTCCGAATTCGGCCCGGCAGGAAAACAGACCTGCCGGTCCCTCAGGAACTTTGCCACTGCAACACCGGCATTCGTGGATGGGCATGGACACGAATTTCGCTGCTGTATCCACAAGCCAGCAGCACTTCCTCTCTGCGGATTTCGAATCCGAGCCGGTCGATGACATCGTCGACGCTCAGGTATCTCTCGGCGGCGACAATTCCGCGAACCGCATCATTGAGTTGCGCCTGCCTTTCCTCGACATCAGCCGGCGCGATTTCGGGGCTTTCACCGTCGACCGGACCGAGCAACCGCTCCCACCACAATTTGAAGTGCGTCCGCAAAAAGCGCAGCACCGCCTCGGTATCGAAAGGCGGAATATCGCCGCCCAGCGCATCCAGATACAAATCGTAGCCGGCATGAAGAACGGCAAAATCATCGCGCGTTAGAACGATCAGATGCAGGCACCGTTGCCGCGCCTCGAGAATCTCCGGTGAAACAAACCACTCCGGCCCGGGGATGGCCGGCTGCTCCTCACCTCGGAAGAGAACCACTTTGGCTTGAGACGACCGCGCGTATTGGCTTTCCGTTTCGCGAACGATCGCGCTCCAGCGTTTCCAATTTGAGCCCGCTTCGAAGCCGAAGAAAACGGTGCGCTCGGAGCAGCGCCATCTGACACTGAAGTAACGCGAGTCACTCGACTCGATCTCCACGTCCGGCAAACCGGAGGCACAAGTCTGGACCAGCCAGCGAAGAATATCCGCATCGTAAACCAGCCGTTTGGGCTCAGTGAGCAGGCTGACCCGGCGGGCTTCGTGAAGTTCAGCCAGGGATACAACCGGGCTCGGTATTTCGGCCGGCGAAACGTCGGCCGCCTCCCAGCGCATCTTGCAATGCTGAAGAAAATCCCGCGTCCCAATGAGACCGTCTTCGGTATTAAAAATCGGGCCCAACCAGTCTTCATCCAGGAAGTTCGCGCAATCTTCAGGGGATCTTCCACCCGCTTTCAGCCGCAACCGGACGAGTTCCTCCGCCTGCGGCCGCGACAGGCCTTCGAGCTGAATGGGAGGCATGGCGATTCGTTCCGCATGGGCGTCTTCCAAATGTGGCCGGATGGCATTCATCCACGTGTCCTCATTGGATGTGATCAACGTCAGTTGATTCGGCACTTCATCGACCAACGCGGCCACCGCCATCCCAAAAGCGCGAGCAAGAACCGCCGAATGGATGTAGGCTTCAGTTTGGTCAAAGCAGAAAACGAAGGGCCGGTAATAGGAGGCCAATCGGCCAAGATCGGTGAGCCGTTCCCGGCAGACCCGGTTGATGCGATCAGCGCTCATTTCCGCGTCCATGGCCTGGGTCGGACAGACTCCGATGGAGGAAAATTGCTCGGTGCTCAAGCTCTGCCCCGAGATCCAGTCGATACACGTCTGCCGCACCTCGCGATCGTCGTAGCCGTAAGCATAGGCAAAGAGGACCGGGAGCCATTCCTTCGAATGAAGCACTGTTCCCCTCGCCGCCATCGCCTCCTCGAGGATCAGCCGAAAATCTGAAAACGACTGCCGCATCCAGTCCGCCCATTGATCACCCGGATTTCCGCGCGCGAAGGCTTCGAGTGGATTGCGGCGAATGCGCGCGATATCGGCGCGGTCTGCATCCATTTGCTGCTCCATGAGGTCGGCCACCAGATGCCCCAGGACGGCGTGAGCCAGTGCGTCGAGCTGCGTGGGTTCATCCGGTTCCCGAGAGGACCAACCGGTCCGGTCGGGGGTGTCCATTTCCTTCACCGCAGTGGAAAGCAGCGATTGAAAGACCAGCGCTGCGCTCTGAAATGGCCGCGCGTTGACCAGCGTAGCGCGTCCGCTGAGCTTCCGGAAGAGCCGCCCGATCAGATGCGATTTCCCGAACCCGGCCCGGGCTGCAGTCACCAAAAGCGCCGCATCGGCAGACACCACTGGGCGCGGTGGTTTCCCCGCAAAAAGACGTTCGAAGCGCCCCTTGAGACTGAGAAGCGGCTGCTCGTTGAGACCAGGCACCGCCGGTTCCCGCCGGTGCGGTTCCTTAACGATTAAATCTTCGAACGGATTGAGTTCCAAAGGCAAATTACGTGACAGCGTGAGCCCGCAAATCGGTGGGCGATTCGCCGGCGTTTGAAATAGAAGCGATGGCCCGACTTTTGAGCAGGAAACGAGCCGGAATTTTCATATCCATTGTAAATCCAAACTCCCAAGTTCGTAGAAAGGTGAAGCGCCCCGTCGCAAGGAACTGATTACTGAGAACTGATCACTGATTACTTGTCCGCCGTCCGCTGCGGCCTTCTCTTTTCCTTCGGGACCCGTATCGTCCTGCCACCATCGATGCAGATTATTCACCACTCGTTGACCGCCTCCGCCGCGGGACGCCAGGTCATTCGCATTCCAGTCGAGCGGCTCGTCCTTGCCAAGCGGCGCTGGCGCGGATTGGCCGAGGATGGAACGGAGTTCGGTTTTGACCTGGAGTCGCCATTGAGTGACGGCGCCGTCGTGCTGCAAGGCGAATCGGCCATCTATGTCCTTGCGCAGAAGTACGAGCCGGTGCTCGAGGTCGCCCTCGGCGAAAATTCACCGGCCTCCGCGAAACTCGGGTGGATGATCGGCAATCTGCATTTCGTCCTCGAAGTGGCGGACGCTGTCGTTCGCGTCGTGGACGATCCCGCCGTCCGCCAGCTTTTCGAGCGCGAAGGAATCAGTTACACCGCTTGCAAACGGGTCTTCCATCCGCTCAGCGGCGGACATCACCACTGATGTCGAAGATCGATGGCGCGGAGCTGGATTGGCTTCCGTGGCTTTTGCAGACGGCTGATGCGCTTTTCCCGACGGGGGCTTACGCGCATTCGTTGGGATTCGAAGAAAGCGTGCGATTGGCAATGGTGCGCGACGAGGCTTCGCTCGCGACGTTCCTTCGAAGGCAGATCATTCCGGCCCAGCGACAGCAGGAATTGCCGTATCTGCGCTTTGCCTACGAAGCCCCGAACTTGGTGGATCGATGCGCGGTCGATCGCGAAATCAGCGCCTGGAAACTCGCCCGGGAGACGCGCGACGCGAGCGCGCAACTCGGCAGCCGGCGCTTGAAAGCATTGCGCGCGATTTCGTCTCATCCGCAACTCGCGGAATTCGAGGTCGCCATTCAAGCCGGCCAGGCGAGCAGCCATCATCTCGTCGTCTGCGCCTTGCAAGCTCGCGTGGAAGGCCTCCCGCTGAATGCCGCGCTCACGACCTACTTCTACCAATCGCTCGCCGCAATTTGCGCGGCGGCCATGAAGCTCATCCGCATCGGGCAGGATGGCTGCCAGCGGGTCCTGCGGACGGCCTGTGTCGAAGCGAAACAGGTCGTCGAGATGTCACTCACGGTGCAACGCGAAGACGCAGGCTGTTTTAATCCCCTGCTGGAAATTGCCAGCATGCGCCACGAGCGAGCCGGGGAACGGCTGTTCATTTCGTGAGGCTCGAGGCCGCGATTGCAATGCCCATCGGCCTGCGGCAAACTCAGTCTATGACTCCAGATGCCATCGAAACAGCGGTGTGTGAAGGAATCCCATTCGTCATCAACATGGCGGACGGAAGACAATATGCTGTCACGGACAAATCCAAAATCGCTTGGGGAACAACCCGGGTGGTGGTGCTCGATGACCGTGACTTACCGCACATGCTGCCTCTGCTGACCATGACTGGCATCAGCTATCTGCCGAAGGAAGATGACTCCGCCGCAGCGTAAGGCCGTCCGTATTGGGATCGGCGGCCCGGTAGGCTCGGGCAAGACGATGCTCGTCCTGCGGCTTTGCCAATGGCTCCGCGACGAACTTTCGCTCGCGGTTGTAACCAATGACATCTACACGCGCGAGGACGCGGAATTCCTCGTCCGCAACCAGGCTCTGCCCGCCGAGCGCGTCATCGGCGTGGAGACCGGGGGGTGCCCGCACACCGCTATTCGCGACGATACCTCGATGAACCTCGCGGCCATCGCCGAGCTCGAGAAGCGGCATCCCGGCGTGCAAGTCATCCTCGTGGAAAGCGGCGGCGACAATCTCTCGGCGACCTTTTCGCCGGAACTCGTCGAGGCCTTCATTTACGTGATCGACGTAGCCGAAGGGGACAAGATTCCGCGCAAAGGCGGACCAGCCATTCGCCATAGCGATCTGCTGCTCATCAACAAGATCGAGCTGGCTCCCTACGTCGGTGCGGACCTCAAGGTCATGGAACGCGACGCCAGGCTGATGCGCGGCGAACGGCCGTTTCTCTTCGCCGACCTGCGCTCGGAAAAAGGGAAGGACGAGCTGCTCGCCTGGCTGCGGCGCGAAGTCCTCTTTGTGTGACGGGCGCAACGATCCAGGCCGCCCGAGGGCTGCACGGACACCTCCGCCTCGTCTGTGCCGCGGACGCAGAGGGGCGGACCTATTTGCGCGAGCAATCGTTTTGCGCGCCGGTCCATCTCAGCAAGCCCTATCACGACGAGGACACCCTCGTGGTCAATATCGTCAACCCGACCGCTGGACTGCTCAGCGGCGATCGCGTGCACTTTGACGTGTCGGTGGAAACAGGCGCCCGGGTATTGCTCACGGCGCCGAGTGCGAGCCGCGCCCACCGCATCGTCGAGGGCGATGCGCGCGTGACCCAGGAGTATCGGGTCGCCGCCGGCGGCTGGCTGGAAAGCTGGCCGGAGATTTTCATCCCGCAGGGCGGGGCGCGTTATCGACAGCAGACGTCACTGCGGGTCGACGAAGGCGGCGGGGCGTTGCTCATCGAAATGCTCGCCCCGGGGCGCACGGCCTCCGGCGAAATCCACGCTTTCACGGAACTGGATTGGGAAACGGACGTCTTTCTCGGGAACATGAAAATCGCCCGCGAGCGCTACCGGCTGTCTCCGGAGAGCGCCGTGCTCGCCGCCCTGCGAGAGCAATTCGCCACGCCCTACTACGCGAGCGGCCTCGTCGTTACGCCGCAATTGCCGGCCACTGACGATTGCTGGCAGCGCATCCACGATCTGCATCGGGACGATGCCTGGGTCGGTTGCAGTCCTCTCACCCGCGGTGGCTCGGCGATTCGCATTTTCGCCGCCGGAAGCGTGGAATTGCGGAAGACCGTTGCCGCGATCCGCCACGAAATTTATGCCGCGCTCGGACGACGCCCGCCGGCACTCCGCCGAAATTGAATCAACGGCGTTTGTGAAACGCCCGAATATTCCCGAGCCAGGTGCTGGCTAAGCAGGCAATACAACCGATCGCGAAAAAATTGCCGATGGCGTGGGCCGGCGCCCCGGGAAGCCAGGTGGCCAGAATGGCGAGGGCCGTTGCCAGGACGGCCACCGCGACAACCCCTCCGAAGACCCAGCGCCCCAGGACTGACGCATTGGTAAAAACCAGCGAAAGCGGAAAGGCCGCGGCGATTCCACAGAACCCGATCAACAACGCGATGTCCCAGGAAAACGCGAAGCTCACGATCACGGCGGCGATACCGGTCACCAGGCTTCCCGTGACCACGGAAGCCTCGATCTTCTCCGGTGGACGCAGCGCATAACGCGCGAAAGGATCGAAAAGAAGCCACGCATTTCCCACCGGACGGGCGACCCATACCCAAAGTACGAACAGGAAATAGAGCGCCACAATGATGGAGCCGCCGGGAATCTGGCGGGCAATCTGGACTCCGAAATACAAACCGAGGATCACCAACCAACGGGCGCCGCGATTCAATCGGGCCATGGCAAAACTGTATTTCAAATAGGCCCGGTAGAGCGGCGAACGCGCCCGAAAGCTGGTGAGCAACCCCTCGCGGGCGTAATCGAAATCCGGATCGAGACGCAGCGCTTCCCGAAAATGCACCTCCGCTTCGCGATGCGCCCCGCGGTGCAGCGCGGACCAGCCGGCATTTGCGTGGGTAAAGGCGTCCTCCGGATCACGGGCCAGCATCCCGGCGAGATGCGCGTCATTTTCGGCCAGCTTGTTTTGCAGACGCAGCGCCTGGGCGAGTTGATTGGCCGCTCCGGAATTGTCCGCGTCGAAAGCCAGGGCCTTTCGCGCCGACTCCTCGGCCTGCGCCCAGTTTTCCTGATGCAGATAAGCCTGCGCCTCGGCGGTAAAGGCGGCGGAACTATTCGGGTCGAGGGCCAGCGCCGCTTGCGTCGAGGCCAGTGCCTCTTTCGCCCGGTCGAGCGAGCAGAGAATGAAGGCCCGCAGCACGTGGTGGCTGGCTTCGTTTGGCTCGATGGCAATCGCCTGGTCGATGGTCTGCAAGGCTTCCTTGCGCCGATTCGGAATCTGCCATTGGCAGCCGGCGAGATGATGCAGGGCAAAGGCGTCGTTCGGGTCCTGCGCCAACGCTTCCTTGAAAGCGTTTTCGGCATCCGCGAACCGCCCCAGTTGTTTGAGTTGTAATCCGCGCAATACTTGCGGATTCGGCATCCCGGCACTCATTTTTTGATGCCGAGGAAGGTCAGCACATCATCGTAGAAGCCGCTTTGATTGGAATAAATCGCGTAGTTTTTCGCGCTCTCAAACCAGGCCCGCGTCGACGGTTTGACCTCCTTCACGGATTTCATCAAATCGTCGGTCCCGAGCGGAATCACCCGGTTTTCCTGCATCGCCCGCGCCAGGGATCGCTCGATCGCAATGTCGAAGACCGCTTTCAAATCCGCACCGGAGAAATCCCGGGTCTTTTTGGCAATCGCCGCGGTATCGAGATTGTGCACCGGTTTGTCCCGCGACATCACTTCGAGGATGGAGAGCCGGGCCGGTTCATCCGGCGGCGGAACGAAGAGAATGCGATCAAAGCGGCCGGGCCGTCGAAAGGCCGGGTCGAGATGCCACGGCGCATTGGTCGCTCCGAGGATGAGCAGGCCGTCGTTGGTGCCGACGTTCCCGTCCATCTCCGCGAGGAATTGATTGATGAGCGTCCGGCCGGCGCTCCGCTTCAAGTCGTTCCGGTCGGCGGCGAGGGCGTCGACCTCGTCGAAAAAGAGAATGGCCGGGGCATGAGTCCGGGCGAGTTCGAAGAGTTGGTGCAGATTCTTCTCCGAGTTGCCCAGATAAAGATCGAGGATCTGGTGGATGCCAATCGAGAGAAAGCTCGCTTTGATTTCCCCGGCTGTCGCCCGGCTGAGCAGCGTCTTGCCGCAACCCGGCGGGCCGTAGAGGAGCACACCGCCCCCGATCTTCTTCCCGTAGGCCTTGAAGAGCTGCGGGTTCTTCAGCGGATGGATGATCTTCATCCGAATCTCTTCCTTGATCGGCTCCATGCCGCCGATATCGGCAAAGGTCAGGTTCGGCCGTTCGACATCGCCAATGCCGACTCCCGGTTTGTCCTCGCCTTCCGAGTCGTCCGTCCAAGTCGTGCCGGAAACCGCCACTTTCTCCGGCTCCGGCGGCTTCGGCGGACCGCCGCGCAATTCCTTTTCCAAAGACGGATCCTTGCCCGTGGGGTCGAGCGCCAGGGCCCGCTCGTAATGGATCCGGGCCGCGTCGAGGTTTCCCTCACCCGCGTGCAGCCGCGCCAGGAGCAGATGCGCCGGGGCATAGTCGGGGTACTGGACGATCAGCGCCTCGGTGCGCACCACCGCTTCGCTCGTCTTGCCCGAGAGGTGCAGGATGCGGGCTATCCCGACCCGCGCCTCGGGCCGCGCCGGATCGATCGAAATCACGCGTTCAAAAATGGAACGGGCCTCGTCGAGCGACCATTCGTCGAGACAAGCGTGGGCAAGGAGAAGCAGCAAGGGAACGTTGTCCGGGGAAACGGCGACGGCCTGGCGGAGCGGGTCAAGTTTGGACATGCAGCCGGAAGTGTCGGGTGAGGTGCCTCGCATGACAAGCGGGAGATCATCCGAATTCGCGTTGGACAATCCTTCCGGCCTGTGGCATGGCCGCTGCTAAGATCAATTCTATGAACTTCCTCGTTGTCGACGATAACCGGCTGCTGAATCGCTTTCTGACGACCTATCTACGTGGAAAGGGGCATTCCGCCGCATCCCTGACCGATAGTTCCAAGGTCGAATCCTGGCTCGATCTCAACTCTTGCGACGGTTTGATTCTGGATATTGGCATGCCAAAAATCGACGGTTTGACACTGATTTCTCAAGTGCGCGAAAAACATCCCCATCTGCCGATCGTCATGTTCACCGGTTTGGGCTACGACGAAGACGCCATGCAAGCCGCGCGGAAAGCGGGAGCCAATGGCTACGTCAGCAAAGGCCTGGGGCCATCGGAGATTTATTCTGCCCTCATGCGCGTCATCCAGCAGCACGCGCAACCGGCCAAGGCCTGAGCCCGCGCAGCCGGCAATTACGCCGCGGCCAATTCGGCCAGACGCAGCTTCAAGAGGCGCGCTTCCCACTGCCCGCTGGCATTCGGACGATCGAGATAGCCATAGTTGAGAACCGAGCCGGCCTGGGCCAGGAGAAGCCGGGAAATCTTTCCAAATCGTCCCATCCCCATGACACTCAATGGGAGGGGCTGCGGACGGCCCAGCAGGGCCAGCAACCGGCCCAGATTTCCCGCCGTTTCCGCTCGCGCCGCCAGTTTACAAATATCTGCCCCAGCGGCATTTGCCCGGCGAATCGCTCGTTGCAGGTTTTCCGTGGGCGGGGTCGAGCGAAAATGGTGCGTCGAGGCGATGACCCTGACCCCGGCTCGGCGCGCCGCCGCCACCACATCGGCGAGCTTCTCCAAGGAGCGTAATTCCAGGTCGATGAACGCCGCGTGGGGCAAAAACCGGCCGTAGAGTTCGCGCCGCCGCGCGAAGCTCAGGTCATTGGCGCCGCCTTCCGCCGGGTGACGCACCGTGACAATCAGCGGAACCCGTAGCTTCGGCAGTGCCTTCAGGAGCGAATTGGGGTTGGTGGCAAAATTATCCACCCGAATTTCAAGCAAATCGACTTCCCCCGGTCTAATTTTCTGGGCACAAAGCAATGCCCCGGGGGAGTGGACAGCCGCAACTACCTGCGTCTGTTCACGTAGATCTCTCGAATTCTTCATCCTGCTCATGTCGCTTGCGATACTTGGGCAGCAAACCCGATGCTCGGTCGAAAACAAGAACTCAATCTCCAATTCCTCCAGATCACCGATGGACTTATCCTGGTGGTGGCCTTCTGGGCTGCATACGCGCTTCGGGTTTTCGGAGCGGACACATTTTTTGGAAACAAGCCCATCGGCCCGTTTTCGGAATTCCAGTGGCTGCTCTTTGTCATCCTGCCTTTCGGGCCGATCGTCCTCGAGCTGCAGGGCTTCTACTCGCACCCGCTGCAAAAGACCCTGGGAAAGTCGCTCGTCCAGACGGCCCGGGCAATTTTCTGGCTCGGTCTGATCATTGCCGCCTGCGCCTACTTCCTCAAGCTCAGCGTTCCCAGCCGCGCCGTCATGCCCCTGTTCGTGGTCATTGCGGCTTTGGTTCTCCTCCTGCGCGAACACCTCAGCCTGGTTTACTACCGGGAGCGCTCCCGCAGCCAGGACCTGCGTGAGCGCGTGATCCTCGCCGGTACTCCCAGCGATACGGACCAACTGCGCCGCACCTTCACGCCTGAGCAGATCATGGAAATCGAGGTTGTCGGCGAAATCGACATCGAGACCCAGCCCATCAACGAGTTCATCGAAGCGCTCCACAAATATTCCGTCAACCGGGTGATTTTTGCCGGCAGCCACAGCCAGTTGCACTGCTTGCAGGAGGCCATCGCCGCCTGCGAAATCGAAGGGGTCGAAGCCTGGCTGGCCGCAGACTTTATCCGCACCTCGATCGCCCGGGCGGATTTCGACGTCTTTGGCAGCCGGCCCATGCTCGTCTTCCGAACGACCCCGGACATCACCTGGGCTCTCACCGTGAAGAGCCTCATCGACCGGCTCGGCGCCCTCCTCGGGCTGCTCCTCACGTCCTGGCTCTTCATCGGCATCGCGATCGGGATCAAGATCACCTCCCCAGGGGCGATTTTCTTCCGCCAATCACGCGCCGGAAAAAATGGACGGCCCTTCACCATGTACAAGTTTCGCTCCATGGATTCCGACGCGGAAATGCGCCAGGCGGAACTGGCCGCCTTCAATCAAATGAACGGACCGGTCTTCAAGATCGAAAAGGATCCGCGCGTCACCAAGTTCGGCAAATTCCTGCGCCGCACCAGCCTCGACGAATTGCCGCAGCTCTTCAATGTCCTCAAGGGAGAAATGAGCCTCGTCGGTCCGCGGCCGCTCCCGATTTACGAAGTCGAACAGTTTACCACCACCGCCCAGCGCCGGCGATTGAGCGTGAAACCGGGTCTCACCTGCCTCTGGCAAATCAGCGGTCGAAACACGATCAAGAATTTTGATGATTGGGTCCAGTTGGACCTGCGCTACATCGACAACTGGTCGCTGATGCTCGACTTGGAAATTCTCCTGAAAACCATCCCGGTGGTGATTCTCGGTTTCGGCGCCCGCTAGGGGGAAGGAAGTGCTCAGTGCTCAGTGGCAGCGCATTCGAACTGAGAACTAAGAACTAAGCACTAAGCACTAACCACTGCGGAAATCCCCGCGGCGACCAGCCTCCGCCGCATTTCCATTGCAGCCCTCTTTCGGAGTCGTTAGAAAACGCGGCCCATGCCCACCTCGCGTCCCACGTCTGTCGTCACCGGCGGTGCCGGTTTTCTTGGTTCTCACCTCACGGACCGGCTGCTCTCGGAAGGGCATCGCGTCATCGGCATTGACAATTTCATCACCGGCAACGTCGCCAATATCGAACACCTCTCCGGCAACGAGAATTACAAGTTCATCAAGCACGACGTTTCCAACTACATTTTCCTCCCGGGTGAGGTGAATTTCATTTTCCACTTCGCCTCCCCGGCGAGCCCCATCGACTATCTCGAGCACCCCATCCCCACGTTGAAAGTCGGCTCTCTCGGCACGCACAACGCGCTCGGCCTGGCCAAGGACAAAAAAGCCACCCTGCTCCTGGCCTCGACCAGCGAGTGCTACGGCGACCCGCTCGTCCATCCGCAGAAGGAGGATTACTGGGGAAACGTCAACCCCATCGGGCCCCGCGGCGTCTACGACGAAGCCAAGCGTTTCGCCGAGGCCATGACCATGGCCTATCACCGCTATCACGGCGTCGACACCAAGATCGTCCGGATCTTCAACACCTACGGGCCGCGCATGCGCCTGCGCGACGGCCGCGTCGTGCCTGCTTTCATCGGCCAGGCCTTGCGCGGCGAGCCGCTCACCATCTTCGGCGACGGTTCCCAAACCCGTTCCTTTTGCTACTGCTCGGATCTCATCGATGGGATCTTCAAACTCTCCCAATCCGACTTCCACGAACCGGTCAACATCGGCAACCCGCGGGAAATGACGATCAAACAATTTGCCGAGGAGATCATCCGCATTACCGGGACCTCGTCGAGCATCGAGCACAAGCCCCTCCCAGTCGACGATCCGAAAGTCCGCCAACCCGATATCACGCGGGCAAGAAATGTGCTCAAATGGGAGCCACGCGTCGATTTCGACGAGGGGATTCGAAAGACCATTGATTACTTTCGAACGCGGCTGAGTTGAAGTTCAGAAGATTCTCGGCAACTTTTTCCTTCCCAACCCCCCACAAATCAGAAACAAGAGCAGCCGCTTTCGCGGACGCGAAAATCCTAAGAAATCCCTCCCATGAAAATTCTCCTCTGTTCGATCTTCAGCCTCGCCGCGCTGACCGTGAGCGGATTGGCTCAGGTCGCCGTCCCCCAGGGCGCCGTGAAAATCGGCAAGCCCCAGCCGGCGGGGATCAAATCTCCCGAATATCAAATCAACAGCGGACCGCAGAAGCGCTACAAGATTGGCACCTGGCTGGAGATTGAAGTCCCCTACGAAACTTTGGTGGATGACATCCCCGAATTGACCTTTGAATACGTCGTCGGAATTGGCAACGGGCCAAATGCCAAGCTCTTGGATGGGAGCGTCACCTATATCAACATCCCCAGCGGCAAAGATCACTACGCCGTGATGTACATCCCGCCGCGCACCCTCGACAAGCTCACCGGCGGCAAGCCCCTCACGCAAAGCGACATCGCTAATGTCTGGATCACGGCCAAGTCCCAGGGCGCCACCATCGCCGTGGCCGCCTTGAAGCCGGAGAACATTCCCACCAATCTGCCCCATCTCAGCGGTCTCATTCTGAACAAGAATCAGACCCCGTTTGCTCCACTCTACTACGATCGTTACGAGACGATCAAAGAGCAGCACTAATCCCTGGGGGCTGGAGCATTCATGGCAGCATCCACACGCATCCTCAGTCTCAGCCTCGGGACCCAAACCATTGGGTTGGCAGAGTTCAAAACCGGACAGAACGGCGGACTCGTTCTTGCGGCTTACGAAACCCGGGAGTTGCTCGCCGACCCCGCCGCTGACGCCACCCGACTCGCCCAAACCAAGCTCCTCCTGAACGAAATCGTCCAGGCACGCAAGATCAAGGGCGCCAAGACCAACTACGCCGTCTCCTCGCAATCCGTCTTCACGCGGTTCGTGAAACTTCCCTCTGTCGGCGAGGAGCAGGTCGACCAGATCGTCGGGTTCGAAGCCCAACAAAACGTCCCTTATCCCATTGACGAGGTGGTTTGGGACTACCAATTGGTCGACAGCGGCGACGTTTCCCAAGTCGAGGTGGTAATTGTCGCCATCAAGGCCGATTTGCTCGATGACATCAACGATACCGTCGAGCAAACCGGCCTCAAAACCACCATCGTGGACGTGGCGCCTATGGCCATCTATAATGCGTTCCGCTACAACTATAGCGATGTCCATGGCTCCTCGTTGGTCATCGATATCGGTTCGCGGACGACGAATCTCATCTTCATCGAGCCCAACAAAGTCTTCAGCCGCAGCATCCCCAACGGCGGCAGCACCATTACCCAGCAGATCGCCAAGGAATTCGGCGAAGCCTTCCAACAAGCCGAGGAACGCAAGAAGCACGACGGCTTTGTCAGCCTCGGCGGAGCCTACGCCGAACCCGATGATCCGGATGTCGCTCGCGTCTCCAAGATGATCCGCAACTCGATGACCCGTCTCCATGCGGAAATCGCCCGGTCCATCGGCTTTTTCCGGGCCCAGCAAGGCGGCAAACAACCGGACCGCGTCTATCTCAGCGGCGGCAGCGCCACGCTGCCCTACATGCGCGAGTTCTTTCAGGAGAAATTCCAGATCCCGGTCGAGTTCTTCAATCCCCTGCGCAACGTCACCGTCGGCCCGAACCTGAATCTCGACGACGTCAGCAAGAGCGCGCACCGCATGGGCGAACTCGTCGGGTTGGCCCTCCGCGGGACCAGCGACTGCCCGATGGAGCTGAACCTCCGTCCGGCTCGCGTCGTCCGCCGGCATCAATTGGCCGAAAAGCGGCCCTATCTGATCATCGCCGGATTGTGCGCCCTTCTCGCCATGGTCGCTTGGTGGCTCTATCTCCTTCAGGGCGCCAAAGCCTTGGACGAGGAGACCCACAGGCTCGATCCCAAGGTTGCTACCCTCCAGAAATACGAAAGACTGATCAACGAGGCGAAAAAGCAGATTACGGCCGAACAAGACACGGCCGCTCCCTTCCTGAGCGCCGTCGACGAGCGGAGCTATTGGGTTCAGATTATCGAAGACATCAACACGCGCCTTCCCAAGGAATACGTCTGGGTCACGAACTTTGACGTGAAGGTCCCGGAAAGAAATGCCGCGCCGGGGCGTCCTGTGCCGGGCGCTGCCGCAGGCGCCAACCGCCAGGGCCGTGGCGACCAGATTATCCTCAAAGGCTTGTATCTCGCGAACCCGAGAAACGCCCAGGTTGTGGATGACTTTGTCAACAAGCTCAGCGAGTCTCAGCTCTATACTGTCGACAAAGCCCACTTGGAACGTTCGCTTCCGAACGACAAGGAATGGGCCTATGACTTCAAAATCCCCCTCACCCTGAACAACCCCATCAGCGGTCTCGTCAACACGGCAAAATGAACTGGGTCAAAGAAAACAAATTCCTCACAGGATACATCATCGTCATGGTGATCGGGCTCGGCGTTTTGGGCTTCGAGGTCTTCTCGGCCAGCGGCGACTACGACGACAAACAAGCCGCTTACGACAAGCAAGCGGCCGAATACAAACGGCTCCGCGAACTGCACCCCTTCCCCAGCCGGCAGAATCTGGACGAATACGAAAAGCAGAAGGGGACGGCCGCCGCTGCCATCACCGCTTTTCAGGTAGATCTGGCGAAAAAGGAGTTCCCGCTCACCCCGCTCTCTCCGGAAAAATTTCAGGACGACCTGAAAGAAGCCGTAACGAGCGTGCGCAAGGAAGCCGACGATGCCGGATTCAAGCTCCCGGACAAGTTTTTCCTCGGGTTCAGCAAATACGAAACCACCCCCCCGACGCCGGAAGCAGCCGCACCTCTCGGTCGCGAGCTCAAGGCGATCAAGTGGATCGTCGATCAGTTCATCGCACAACTCGGAGCCGGTTCGGCCATCACCACCCTCGACCGTGTCGATTTGCCGGAGGAAAAGCCCCCTGCGGCCAACTCACGCGGTGAGACTGGGGGGAGGCCCGGACCGGGAGGCAGGAATGGCCCGCGTCCGCCTAGCGCAGGCGGTGGCGGTGGAAATCGGGCCGGCGGCGGTGCTCGCCAGGAACAATTGGTCCATTATTACCCCTTCGACATCACCTGTATCTGCAAGCAACAAAAGCTCCAGCCGCTCCTCAACCTCATTAGCGGTCCGAAGACCCCTCAGTTTTACGTCATTCGCCAGATCCAAATTCGGAACCAGGTGGACAAAGGTCCGGCCAGAAGCACCCCGGCCCCGGACGCCACTCAAAAGTCGGCCAGTGCTCAGTTCATCGTCGGCGAGGAAGCCCTCGAAGCCCAACTCCGGATCGATGTCGTCGATTTTGTCCCGCCGGAATCCTCCGGTGTTGCCGATCAAGCCGCCGAAAAACCAGCCCCCCCTGCTAAATAGTTATGAACTGGATTAAGAAGCGTTACGACCAGTTCCTCCTCGCCCTTCTGGCCGTCGGATTGCTGGCCTGCGCCGTCCTCATCTTCCTCAAGGTGCAAAACTTTGGGGACAACTTTACCAGCGCCGTCACCACGATTCCGCAGGACAACAAAGTGCCGCCGGTGCCCTTGGAAAAGATCGATGCGGCCAAGGAGAAGCTGGCGCAACCACCCGCTTGGACGCCCACCAAAGAGAATACCGAAGGACCTCCGGAGCGGGGATCGCTCTTTGTCTCCGAACACTACCTATCCAAGGACGGCGGGGCCCCGGTGAAGGCGGGCGCAGGATCCCTCTACAAAGACAGCCTGACCGGCCAGGACATTCCGAATACCTGGTTCATGCAATATGGCCTGCCTTTGCTCGACACGACGGTCCCGATGCAGGATCCCGACAAAGACGGGTTCACCAACGAGGACGAATGGCGGGAGAAAACGGACCCGACCAACAAGGACTCCCACCCGCCCTACTACACCAAGCTCTTTCTGGCCAAGTTCATTCAGGTCCCATTCCGCCTCATTTTCAAGTCCTACGACGGCGACCCGAAGAAAGACCCCACGGGAGCCAGAATGAGCTTCCAGATCGATACCATCGATCTCCGCCAACCGAGCGACTTCTTGAAACTCAACGACATGGTGCCGAACACCAAGTTCAAGATCGACAAATTCCAGTTCAAGGACGTCTACGATGCAAGTATTCAAGACAAAGTCGACGTCTCGGAGTTGACCCTCACCAATATCGACACCGGCGACAAAATCGTCCTGATCTACAACAAGATCACCAACTCCCCCGACGTCTACGCCCTGTTCGCCTACGAATGGGCGCAACCCGTCCAGATGATCCAGGTCAAAAAACTTCAGGAATTCGTCCTCCGGCCGGAGGTCGACGATAAACATCACTACAAACTGCTTGACATCAGTGACGCGGAAGCCCAAATCCAGTTACCCAACGGCGACAAATACACTGTCAAGCCCGACCCGCGTCGGAAATAGTGAGGTCGCGTTTGCAGCGAACGTTCCTGTAGACCCAGACCACGTACAAAACTTAGGTCGCCTCTAAAAATTTAATCCCAACACCCAAGCCACGCCTGCCATGACCAAACCCCCACTCGCAACCACGATCTCATCGCTGCTGGTCGGCACGATGATCGTCACTCCCACCGTCACGTTTGCCGAGGATGGCTATCGTGGCACCGTGCGAGGTGTCGCCGAAAGCGAAACGCAACGGCGGCAGGAGTATGTCCAGCGTGGCGAAGCGGCCATCGAAGCCGGCAAGGCGGCGATGAAAGATCGCGACTATGAAAAGGCCACCGCCTATTTCAAGAACGCCGCCGACCTCATTCCCGATTCCCCGAACACCCACGGCCTGCACCGGGATGCCGTCGACCATTTCTGCGACGCGAGCATCAAGCTGGCTAATGAATTGATCACCGAAGGCCGCTATCAGCAGGCTCAGGACACGCTCCAGTTGGTTCTCGACGAACGCTACGACCCGCACTGCAAAAAGGCGGTCGTCCTCCTCTCCCATTTGGAGCAGCCCGATTATTTCAACAAGACCATCACCCCGAAATTTCGCGGGAACGTCGAGCAGGTGAAGCAGTGGTTCATCGAAGCCCAGGGTTTGTACGACACCGGCCGCCTCGATCTCGCCAAGCAACGCTGCGAACACATTCTGAATGTCGATCCCTACAACCGCGCCGCCCGCGAGTTCGAGGAAAAGATCGAGCGCGCCAGGGACGATTACGGTATCGCCGCTTACAATCACACCCGCGCCAAGCAGGTCGCGGACGTGGATAATGCCTGGGCGATGCCGGTGCGGAAATTCAACATCCAAACCGAAGCGGTGGTCACCAACGGGCCGCTGCAGCCGAGCACCGAAAAAATCCGGCGCAAGCTCGAGCGGATCATCATTCCCAAGCTCGAGTTTCGCGAGGCGACCATTCGTGAAGCCATCGAGTTCCTGAAGAAGAAGAGCGTCGAATTGGACGACGAATCGCCGGCCGGTGAAAAGGGTGTGAACATCGTTCTCAAGCTGGAAGGCGCCGCCGGCCCCGCAGCCGCGCCCGGCGCACCCGCCGCCCCCCCGCCCGGAATTCCCGGTATCCCGGGCCTCGAAGCCGCCCCTCCCGCGCCGGGAGCAGCCCCGGCTGCCGCCGCCAGCACCAGTCCGGCGGACGTCCGCATCACCGTATCTTTGACCAACATCCCGCTGATCGAGGCGCTGAAATACGTCACCGGTCTGGCGAACTTGAAATTCAAGGTCGAGCCCTATGCCGTCTCCGTGGTTCCCTTGAGCGAACCCACCGACGTGCTCGTCACCAAGGAATGGAAGATTCCGCCGGATCTGATTCCGCGCACCCCGGGAGCCGGCGGCGCCGCAGCCAGTGCACTGACCGCCCCGGCCTTTACCGCCCGCGGTGGAGGGGGAGCCGCCACCGATACCACCCGCGGTGGCGTCGGCATTGCCGATCGTGAATCTGCCAAGAACTGGCTGATTGCCAACGGCGTCCAATTTAATGGAAACGCTTCGGCAATCTACATCGTCAAGAGCAGCCGCTTGATCGTCCGCAATACCCAGGACCAGCTCGATCTCGTCGATCAGATCATTACGTCCGGGAATACCGGCGAAGGCCCCGTCCAGGTCGAAATCGAAGCCAAATTCATCGAAATCCAGCAGAACAACCTCAAGGAACTGAGCTTTGACGTGCTCCTCGGCCAGGCCCACATCCCGGGCAACAACAACGTCTTCTTCGGCGGCGGCACCACCGGCACTTCTCCGGCGCTCAACTCCTCGGACTTCCCGTTCGTTGCCCCGGGCACTGGCCCGGTCGGCACCAATGGCGGAGCCGGTACGTTGACCGCCGGCAACCAGAGTGGCAACCTGGCGATCAGCGCCGACGCCATCAACTCGTTGCTTTTCCCGTCGTTGGGCGCATCCTCGTTGGCCCCGGCCATTGCCGGCCTCGCCGGTGTCTTTTCCGATCCGCAATTCCAGATCGTCATGCGCGGTCTGAACCAGAAAAAAGGCGTCGATCTCCTTTCCTCGCCCAAAGTCACGACCAAGAGTGGCCAGCGCGCCGTCATCGAGGTGATCCGCGAATTCCGTTACCCGACGGAATTCACCCCGCCGCAGATTCCGCAGACCTTCCAGACTCCGCTCACCACGGGCATCGGCGTGGCCAGCGCCTCGAACTCCTCCTTCCCCGTCACCCCGACGACCCCGACCGCGTTTGAAACCCGCAACACCGGTGTCACGCTGGAAGTCGAACCGGTCGTCGGTCCGGACGGCTACACCATCGATTTGAACCTCGTTCCGCAGGTCGTCGAGTTTGAGGGCTTCATCAACTACGGCAGCCCGATCACTTCGACGAGCACCAACCCCATCACAGGCGTTTCGTCGCAGCAAACGATCACCCCGAACGTCATCAACCAGCCCATCTTCAGCACCCGCAAGGTCACGACCAGCGTCAGTGTCTACGACGGCTCGACAGTCGTCCTCGGTGGTTTGATTCGTGAAGACGTGCAGAAAGTCGAAGACAAGACGCCACTCCTCGGGGATATCCCGATCCTCGGCCGCCTCTTCCGCTCGAGCGTCGATCAGCACCTCAAGACGAACCTCATCATGTTCGTCACCGCCCGCTTGATCAACGCCGCCGGCGAGCCGGTCCGCTCCGATGAGGAGAAGGACGAGGTCGTCGAGACCGTGTCTCCGCCGCAGGTCGCGCCGATCGAGCTGCCGCTCATGCCCAAATAGTCGGGCGGTGCCAGCCCTCGGCATTACAGGTGGTATCGGCACGGGAAAGTCCGCTTTCTCCACTGCCCTGCGCCAGTATTTGCCCATGGAGATTTTCGACGCCGACCGCTGCGGGCATGACCTGCTCGCGGAAGATGCCGGCATCCAGCGCGCCGTCGCCGCGGCCTTCGGAGCACAAATCCTTGATCCCGACGGCCAGCCGGACCGTGCGCGTTTGCGCGAAATCATCTTTGCCGATCCGGCAAAACGTCGTACCCTCGAGCAGATTCTGCATCCCGCCATCCGTGCCCGCTGGACGGAAATGGCGCAGGAGGCGGCGCGCGGCGACCATTGGTTCGGCGCGGACATTCCCCTGCTCTACGAAACCAACGCGCAGAGCCACTTCAACGCCATTGTCGTCGTCGCCTGCGCGCCAGACACCCAGCGCACACGTCTGCTTCAACTCCGTCATCTTCCCACTGAAACCGCCGAAAAAATCATCGCCACGCAGTTCGATCTCACGACGAAGATCGCCCAAGCCGACCACCTCATCTGGAATGACTCCTCCCTCTCCAGCCTCGACCGACAAGCCCGCCTCCTCGCCGGAGCCCTCCAAGCCCTCCAGAGACGCACTTCCCGTGGGTGATTCTCTGCCCCTGGAAACGGCGCCCCTGCCCGCTGCCGGGAATCCGCCGGAAGCCGCCCCGCCGATTCCTGCCCAGCTTTGGATCGATGATCTCCATCGCGAGACCCTTGTCGAACTGCTGGAACGCGCCGCCACCTTGCGTTTCCGCATCAATCCCGACAAGACCCGGCACCATATCGTCTTCGACCTCCTCAAGGCCTACGCAACCCGCGGCACCGAATTGTTCGCCGACGGCATTCTCGAGATTGCCGCCCAGGGCTCGGGTTTCCTCCGCTGGCCGCGTTACAATTTCCGCTCGCTGCCTCAGGACGTCTATGTGCCGGCCCAGGTGGAACGCCAGTTCTTCCTCCGCAACGGCAACCGCCTCACCGCCCGCATCCGCGCGCCCCGCGACCGCGAGAAGTTCATGACCATCGACCAGGTCCTGACGATCGAGGACATCCCCGTCGCATCCTGGAAGGAAACGACCGAGTTCGACCATTTGACCCCCATGCATCCGAACGAGCGGATCATTCTGGAGAATACGAAAGTCAAATCCGTCACGCCCCGCGCCATCGACCTCATCGCTCCACTGGGCCGCGGGCAGCGTGGCTTGATCGTCGCCCCGCCCCGCACCGGCAAGACCATCCTTTTGAAGGATATCGCCCTCTCCATCCTCGCCAATTCCCCGGAGACCCATCTCATCCTCTTGCTCGTCGACGAGCGGCCGGAAGAAGTCACCGATTTCCGGCGGTCCGTGAACTGCGAGATCTACAGTTCCACCTTCGACGAAGGCCCGGCCCGCCACACCCAGGTCGCCGAAATCGTCAGCGAACGCGCCAAGCGCCTCGTCGAGTTGCACAAGCACGTCGTCATCCTCCTCGATTCCATCACCCGCCTCTCCCGCGGCTACAACAATCTCCAGGGCAACAAAGGGCGCACCATGTCGGGCGGCGTCGATTCCAAGGCCCTCGTCAAACCGAAGAAATTCTTCGGCGCCGCGCGCAATACCGAGGAAGGCGGCAGCCTCACCATCCTGGCCACCGCCCTTATCGAAACCAACAGCCGCATGGACGACCTCATCTTCGAAGAATACAAAGGCACCGGCAACATGGAGTTGCATCTCGACCGTGGGCTTTCCGACAAACGCGTCTTCCCATCGATCAACATCCTCGCCTCGGCAACGCGCCGCGACGAATTGCTCTATCACCCCCAGGAGTTTGCCCGAATCAACGTCTTGCGCCGGCAGTTGGCCGCCCTCCCACCCATGGAAGCCACCGAGATGCTCATCCATGCGTTGAAGTCGACCAAGTCGAACGCGGAGTTGCTCCTCTCCGGCTTGCGCGGTTGACATGCAACCGCTGATCGATAGCGCCGATACCCTTCAAGCGGTCCTCCCGCTGCTCGCACCGCACCCACGCGTTCCGATCGACACCGAGGCCGACAGCCTTCACTGCTATTTCGAAAAGCTCTGCCTCATCCAGATCAGCGTTCCCGGTCACGATTTCTTGATCGATCCCCTCGCCGGCTTTTCGCTCGAGCCGCTCTTCCAAAGCTTCAAAGGCAGGGAGTTGATCATCCACGGCGCGGATTACGATCTGCGCCTGCTGCGGCGCGTCGGATTTGAGGCCACGGATCCCGTCTTCGACACCATGATCGCCGCGCGCCTCTGTGGCATCGCCGAGTTCAGCCTCGCCGCGCTCATCAAGCGCTATTTCGACGTCCAACTGGCCAAAGCTTCGCAAAAGGCCAACTGGGCGCGCCGCCCCCTCTCGCCTCAGATGGCCGACTACGCCGTCAAAGACACCCACTACCTCTTGCAGATCGCCTCCATTCTCGAGGCCGAACTCATTTCTCTTCAGCGTCTGGATTGGTTCCGTCAAAGCTGCGCCAAAGCCGTCGCCGCGGCCGCCATTACCAAGGAACGCGACCCCGAGGAAGCCTGGCGCATCACCGGAAGCAAGGACTTGCGCGGACGGGCCTCCGCCATTCTTCGAGCCCTCTGGCACTGGCGCGAAGCGGAAGCCCAGGCTCTCGATCGCCCCACCTTCCACATCCTCCACAGCGAACAACTCATCGAAGCCGCCGCGCGGCTCGATCGCGATCAGGACGTCGATTTCGCGCAGCTCCATGGCACCCGCCGCAAGCGCTTCTTCGAGGCTGCGGAAACAGCCAAGGCTCTGCCGGAAAGTGAATGGCCCAAGATCATTCGCAAGCCGCGTCCACGGCCGACTCGCGAGGAAGAACAACGTTTCCGCGTGCTCAAGACCAAACGCGACACCGTGGCCACAAGCCTCAATCTGGACCCGGCGCTCATCGCCCCGAAAAGCATGCTGGAAAGTCTCGCCGCCAATGCCGAGGAAGCCACCGCCCGCATGCTCCCCTGGCAGCGCGACACCCTCGGTATCTAGCGAGCGGGCCCCGCCTCGGAGCTCAGAACCTGCTCGCGAATTCGAGTAACGTGACCACGTGCGATGGGGAGCGCCAGCGCCGCAAAGCCAACCCTGTCTTCCTGAGCGAAGCGGGGAAGCACGGCGGAGTCGAAGGACCTCCAATCCCCGTGGGTTCCCGAGCGGAGCCGTCGGTGCTCCCTTTTTCGGAGCGCCGCATTGATACGTCGTTATGGTAGTCCGCCGAACCTTCCCTCTGCGGCCCTCTCTCAAACCTCTGCGCCTCTGCGCTTTTCCGTGCCCATCGCCCTGGCTTGCGGCTCCGCCGCTCCCTACGGCTATTCCGGCAGGGCCGGCGTGGGCGCCGTCCCCGACGGGACACTCGACGAACTGCCCGGCGACTTTTTCTCGCCGGGAATCAGCTTCGGACCTTTCTCCACTCTCTGCTGCTCCGCGTATTGTTCGCTCACGGTTTTCTCCTCTCCCCAAGTGCCCTCCTCGAGCTGCCGGGTGTACGGCCCGTGAACCTTCCCCGTCCGATAGAGGCTGCGTCGATTGTTCAGCGTGTTGCAGCCGGTAAACACGAAAACCAAAAGCAGGACAAGGGGGAGAAAATATTTCACGGGCGCATCGGAGCAGAATCAATTCCCAGTGTCAATCGGTGCACGCCATTGGTTGTTAAAAATGTCGCCTCCAGCCTGTCGAGAAAACGGTTGCCGCCGGGTCTTGCCCGGCTACTGTCCTCGCCCCTTCCCTTTGTCATGATCATCGTCACCACTCCCGAGGCTACCGAAGCCCAAATCTCCCACATCGCCGAGCGTATCGCCGAGTGGGGATTTAAATCCGACATCAGCCGGGGCGCCATGCGCACCGTTATCGGTGTTATCGGCGACGACGCCGCGATCCGCGTGAAGCCCCTCGCCGCCATTCCCGGTGTCGAAAGCGTCACCCCCGTCCTCAAGCCCTACAAACTGGTCTCCCGGGAGTTTCGCGGCGGCAATCATTCGCACGTCCAGATTGGCAATGTCACCATCGGCGAAAAGGACATCGTCCTCATGAGTGGCCCGTGCAGCGTCGAAGGCCGCGACCAGATCGTCGAGATCGCCAAAGAGGTGCAGAAAGCCGGCGGCCGCATCCTACGCGGCGGCGCTTTCAAGCCGCGCACCTCGCCCTACGCCTTCCAGGGCCTTGGCCTCGAAGGCCTCAAGCTCCTCGCCGAAGCCCGTGAAGCCACCGGCCTGCCGGTCATCACCGAAATCATGGACACCAAGCACCTGGAAATGGTCGAGCAATATGCCGACTGCCTTCAGGTCGGCGCCCGCAACATGCAGAACTTCAGCCTCCTCAAGGAAGTTGGCCGTTCCCGCCTGCCGGTCATGCTCAAGCGCGGCATGTCCGCCACCATCAAGGATCTCCTCATGTCCGCCGAATACATCCTCGCCGAGGGCAACTTCAAGGTCCTCCTCTGCGAACGCGGCATCCGCACTTTCGAAACCTACACCCGCAACACCCTCGACTTGAACGCCGTCCCGGTGCTCAAGAAGGAGACCCACCTCCCGGTCGTCGTCGACCCTACCCACGGCATCGGCCTGCGCGAACACGTCGCCACCATGGCCGTCGCCGCCGTCGCCGCCGGCGCGGATGCCATCATGACCGAAGTCCACAACAGCCCCGAGCTCGCCAAGAGCGACGGCGAGCAGGCCCTTCTCCCGCACGAATTCCAGGACCTCGTCGCACGCGTGAAAAAAGTCGCCGAGGCCGTCGGCCGCGGTCTTTAAAGCCGTTAAGGATTTAGCGGGACCATAGGGGTAAAACGCGGCGGCAGAAATCCGAGGAGCGCACTCGTCCCGAGTGCTGGTTTCGGCGTCTCGCCGAAACGAACTTTTTTCACATCCCCTTTTCATCGGGATTCTTCCAATGGTCTTCGGTGGCAAAAGTTCGTGGCAGCGGGACGCCGCCACCGGCACTCGGGACAAGTGCGCTCCCCAGAGGCGCTTCGCGCGACCTGATTCTCGGCAACAGTAGTACCGGAACATAGGCTACGGACCTTGCCTCGTGACCAGCCCCTTCAATTCTTCCGCAACGCGTTCAATGACCCCATCCCAATCCCCGAGTGCCGCCTGTCGGAACAGCCGCATCGTCGGATACCACGGCGTCGTCTCCCCTTCGAGCCCCCAGCGCCAATCAGGAACGTAGGGCAGCATCGTCCACACCGGTCGGCCAAGCGCCCCGGCCAAATGCACCACCGCCGTATCCACGGAGATGATCAAGTCCAGTTCCGCCATCAACGCCGCCGTATCCGCGAAGTCACCGATCTCCTCCGCATGATCGATGATCGTTCCCTTTTTTGAAAGTTGCCGGATTTGCGCCGATCCCTCGCCGATCTGGAGACTGTGGAAGGCGACCCCTTCCACGGCCAACAAAGGCAAAAGCATTTCCAGCGTGACACTGCGAACGCGGTTTCGCTGGTAGCGCGGGTCGCCCGCCCACGCCAGGCCGACCCGCAACGCTCGACCGCCCGCCAGGCGTTCCGCCCATGCCTTACGGCGGGATTCATCAGCGAAAAGATAGGGAACTTCCGCAGGAATGCTCTCGCGCGCCGTCTTGAAAACCAACGGCTGGCTGAGCATGGGCAACTGAAAATCAAAGGAGGGCAGAGGATCGCCCGCCGCCACCACCGTGCGCACGCCGGTGGCGCCGCGAAAAAGCTCCAGCAGGCCGCGCGGGCATTCCACGGTGACCTCCGCCCCGCGTTCCGCCGCCAGCCGGGCATAGCGCACAAATTGAATGGCGTCGCCAAAGCCCTGCTCACTGTGCAGGAGCAGACGTCGGCCGCGAATCTCCTCCCCCTGCCACGCCGGCCCGTCCATCGGCCGGGGTGTCAAACGGACCACCTGCCGCCGCGCCTCATAGAGCGGCCAGCCGCGATCGAAGTCGCCGCGCAACAAAAACAGAATCCCTCGGTTGAGCTTCGCAATCGCCAGATGCGGATTCAATTCCAGGGCTCTGTCCAGGGCGTTCGCAGCCTCATCCAGCCGGGCATTCTCCAGCAGGACATAGCCGAGATTGCTCTGCCCTTCCGCGAGAATCGGCTTCAAGGCAATGGCCTGCTCGCAGGCTTCGATGGCCTCCTTCGTCCGGCCCAGGTCCGCAAGCACACCCCCCAGATTGCTGTAGGCCTCCGCGAAATCCCTCTTCAAGGTAATGGCGCGCCGATACGTCTCTTCGGCCTCATCATACCGGCCCAGGACTCGCAGCGACATGCCCAGATTGTTGTAGGCATCCGCGTGGTCGGGCTTGAGCGCGATCGCTCGTTGGCACGCCTTCACCGCTTCCTCGATCTGATTGGCGTTTCCCAACGCGCCCCCGAGATTGCTGTAGGCTTCCGCCAGATCCGGCTTCAAGGCGATGGCCTGCCGGCAGACTTCGATGGCCTCCCTGGTCCGGTCCAGGTCCGCAAGCACACCGCCTAGATTGCTGTAGGCCTCCGCAAAATTCCCCTTCAAAGCGATGGCCTGCCGGCAAGCTTCCACCGCTTCATTCAGCCGGCCCAAGGCTCGCAGCGAGATGCCCAGATTGTTGTAGGCATCCGCATAGTCGGGCTTGAGCGCGATCGCTCGTTGGCACGCCTTGACCGCTTCCTCGATCTGATTCGCCTCCCCCAACGCCCCGCCGAGATTGCTGTGCGCTTCGGCCAGCTCCCGCTTCAAGGCAATGGCGTGCTGGCAGGCTTCGATGGCCTCCTTCGTCCGGCCCAAGTCCGCGAAGACACCCCCCAGATTGCTGTAGGCCTCCGCCAAATCCGGGTTCAAGGCGATGGCCCGTCCATACGCTTCCTCGGCTTCGTCAAAGCGGCCCAGGGCGCGCAGCGCGTTGCCCAGGTTATTGTAGGCCCCGGCATAGTTGGGCTTGAGCGCGATCGCTCGTTGGCATGCTTCCACGGCTTCCTCGATCTGATTGCTGCCGATCAACGCGCCGCCCAGGTTGTTCTGTGCTTCCGCAAAATCCGGTTTCAAGGTGGTCGCCTGGCCATACGCCGCCACCGCTTCCTCCGCCCGGCCCACGGCTTGCAGCGCGTTGCCAAAATTGTTGAACAGCTCCGCCGAAGGATTGTTCAGGTGAACCGCCGCCCGAAAGCTCTGGATGGCTTCCTCCCAGCGGCCCAGAGCGCTGTAAACCACCCCCAGATTCAAGTGCGCCTCGCCGTCCTCGGAATCGATCGCAATGGACTGACGAATCAATTCCACCGCCGCTTCATTTTCCCCCGTCTGATGCGCGACGACTCCCAGCAAATGCAACGCCTGACTGTGCTGGGGTTGCACCTCCAGGATGCGCCGGTAAAGAACCTCAGCCTCCACCAAGCGACCGGCCCGGTGGTGCTCAAAGGCAGCTTCAAAAGCTCGCGGAATCGTCGTCGTCATCATTGGCGGGGGATCATACACCAGTGGCGGAGAGCGGAAGGGAAAAGAGGCGGGCGGGTGAGTGCATCGGGCGGTGCTTAGTGCTCAGTTCTCAGTTCTCAGTGCTCAGCGGGAGGGGGCGGGTGTTAGTTAAGATGGGATTGGGCTTGGGTAGGGAGAAGACAGTAAGATTTTGGAGAATCTCGCAGGGAGGGGCGTCTGCGGTGCGCAAAATCGGTCCCCACCAAAGCCCCCCTTCCCTCGCGCCCAAACTCCGAGTTTGTGTGAAAAGCCCGAAAAATCGAGTTTCGCCGACGAACTTTCGATGACTTACAAAAGTTCATCAATGACTTGCATAAGCACCGCCGACTTTTCACACAGTCTCTCCATTTGGGCACGCACTTGGGAGCGAAATTCCATCTCGCAGGCGGGGGTGTCTGCGGGCGAGCCCATTGGATGTTGGATGTTGGCTGTTGGACGTTCCCGCCGTCCGCCCCCCCTCGTGCCCAAACTCTGAGACTGTGTGAAAAGCCCTTGGCTCCCGAGGGTTGGCGGGTTGAAGAAGAGCAAGATGTCCTACATTCAGGGAACCGACCGAAAGCAAGCGATGCTGTTGCCGGAAAGTTTGGAAGATTATGT
>DASYAY010000111.1:0-67718 GCA_036501065.1 Chthoniobacter sp.
CGTGTGCGATGGTGAAGGTCTTTACGGCGAGTTCGCCGAGCGTGACCCTGGTGTGGGCGCCCACCAACCCGCTGCGCAGGGCCGTGTTGACGCGCAGCACGCCAACGATGCGCCCGCCATCGGTCACCACGACGTGCCGGAACTTGCCATTGTGTTCGGGCTGGTTGAGGAAATCGTCAAAGCGCATGGTCGTCGGCAGGATCTGGATGTCGCGGTCCATCACTTCGCCCGCCGGCCGGACCAGAAACATGTTGGCATGAAGCGCCTTGGGGATGAAGTGGCGGCGCGCCACCAGCTTGATCGTGTAGATGTTTTCCTTCGAGAGCATCCGGCGGATGCCGATGGCCAGGGCCACCGCGAGGATCATCGGCATCACGATGTCGTAATCTCGCGTCATCTCGAAGATCATCGTCACTGCGGTCATCGCCGCCCCGGTGCCGCCGCCGACCATCGCGGCCATGCCGACCATCGCGAAAGCAGCCACGCTGATGCCGTGCCCCGGTAGAAAGTGCTGGGCGACCGCGCCAAAGGCGCCGCCGAGCGTCGCCCCCACGAACAGGGACGGAGAGAAGATGCCGCCCGACGAGCCCGAGCCCAGGCTGAGGATCGTCGCCACCAGCTTGCTCGCTGACAGCAGAATAAGCAGCGGCGCCACGGCCAACCCACCCAGTAGCACTTCCTGGATGGTCGCATAGCCCACGCCGCCGACGTGATAGTGTCCGGTACCGACAAGGAATCCGTAGATCATGATACCGACGACCGTCATCCCGAGGGTGTGCCGCAGATAAGGATTCCTGACTCGTTCGAAGCGCTCCTCGGCAAAGTGCAATCCGCGGATGAATCCGGTGGCGGCCACGCCGGTCACCGCCCCCAGCACGGCATAGAGCAGCAGCAGCGAGACCGAGGAGGGACGATCGATCAGAAACGGCGGCGGCACATCGAAGGCCGGCCTCAGGCCCAGGAAAAGCCGGCCGATGAAAGTCGCCGTGCCGGTGGCCAGGGCGACCGGCAGAAAAGTGCGGCTGCTGACCTCGGGCATCATCAGTTCGACGGCAAACATCACCCCGCCGATGGGCGTGTTGAAGGTGGCAGCAATGCCCGCGCCGGCACCCGCCGCCACCAGTGTCATTCGCTGCCATGCTTCCATCCGCAGAATCTGGCCCGCGGTCGAGCCCAGCGAGGCGCCAATCTGAATGATGGGCCCCTCCCGGCCCACGGCGGCCCCCGAGCCGATTGAGAGCGCCGAGGCCAGCGACTTCACCAGCGCCACCACGGGGCGGATCCTGCCATCCTTGTAAAAGATCGCGTCCATCACCTCGGGCACCCCGTGGCCGCGGGCTTCGGGGGCGAATTTGGTCACCAGGAACACGACGCCGATGCCGCCGATCACCGGCACCAGGATGACGAACGGCCCCCACGGGCTGGCCGGTGTGTGAAGATTGGCATCGTAGAGAGTGGTGAACTGGCCGAGGAACAGGACATTATGGATCAGGCCGATCAGCATCCGGAACAGGATGGCGCCCAGGCCGGTCACCGCACCCAGCACGACCGCGACGATGCAGAGCAATCCCAGCCCAAAGCGGAAACGGAACGGAACAGGAGGTTTCATCGGCATTGCGTCATTTCAAGGCTTTCGGGGCTGCGTCGCAACGCAGGAAATGGCTGCAAAGAATTCGCCCTCGGGACACCGCCCATCGGCCGGCCTCGCCCTTCTTTCTGCATTTTCCGGGATCAGCGTGTAAATGGAGGTTTCCCAGATGGGTTCATGCCCACTCCTGTTCATGAGCGCCAGGGGCGGTTCCAGAGCTCATCCCCTTTGCTTTGAATTTCGCTGCATTTCACGCGGAGTCACGCTCGGAGCGAGGGTCAAAGCCGTTCTATGCTGAATGCAGGACGATGGGCGAGTGCTCATCCTGCGCTAGGATGACATCCGTGCGAGATTCAGAGATGAACACCCAGTGCGCCCCGAAAATGGTCGCAGCGGTTGCGGCTTGCGCTTTCTAATAACTTCTCGCGCACCTCACTCCTCATGGTTCGCCACGGTTGCCGCTTTTGATTGAGCGTACGTTTTGCTTGGCACGCTTACGTTTTCGCTGAGGTGCGCTCGCCATTGACGTTCACCACAGTCGTTCGATTTTCATTTCCTCGCGTTGTGTATTGTTCACTTCAGATAAGACACTGGAGAGAAATTGCGCGACGTGCGCTCGGTCAGGCAAACGGTATCGCGCTAGCCTGCTGACGCCACTACCAACGCAGAATGTGAGCCCGTCCGTAAGCCAAGTGAAGGCGTCCTCATCTGTGAACTCGTCGCCGATGTAGATCGTGTCTGTGGAAGTCAGATGGAGATGTGCCAGCAGTTGCCGAAGCGCGTCCCCTTTATTCCAGGACGCTCGCGCACGCAGGTCCCAGCACTCTTCACCGGGGAATGATCGGAGCCGCGGGTGATTTTGGACGATGATCTCCATCAGTCCTCGCAATGCCACACGATCTCTGGTATTGGCCAATCGAAAGTGCACGGTGACCGACATCCCCTTATCCTCGATAAGAACACCCTGGAGCCGCTTCGTGCATCGCGCGAGAAAGGCGAGCGCGTCAACTAAATCCGACCGGCAGCTCGCCGCAAGCCCATCGAAAGAAGAGAGGCCCGGACCGCAAATTTCCATGCCGTGATTGCCGGCGTAAAAGGCGTCGGGGATGCCAACACGAACTTGAAAGTTGCCCAGTGATCGCCCCGAGAGAAACGCGAGCGTGATTTGGGGTGAATTATTGAGCTTTGTCAGCAAACGTCGGATGTCCTCGGGCACCGTAGCCTCATCCGGTCGCGGCACGGTCGGGGAAAGAATTCCGTCAAAACCCAAGGCTACCAGCAACTTTGGGCTTGCCACGATCCGCCTCCGGATTTCGGGCCAGTTCTTCGTCCAGTCGAAATCCACTGCTGATGCGATGCTCGGAGGAAACGCGCCTTCTTCGTTTTGGTGCTCGTGGTGAGTGAGTACGAGCGGAGTAACGCCAAAACTCTGCGACGCGGTTGGAATACTCGCGGAAGAGGTCCGTGCGGATCCGGAGAACTGTTTCATCGGCGGGAAATTTAATTCGCTCCTGTGCCTCTGTCGCCAATTCCAAGATTACATTTCCGTAAGGTGGCTCATCGCCTCAATGCTGGCGCTCATCGCGATCCCAGCCTTAATTGGGTGCCAATGAAGATTCTGGTCGTTGAGGATGACTCAGTGATTGCTGATCACGTTGCGCGCGGCTTGCGTCGCGCCGGCTACGCCGTGGACTGGACGGGTAATGGACTTTCCGGCGAAACGATGGTACGCGCCGCAATCTACGACGCCGCAATTGTCGATTTGATGCTTCCTGGTCAGGATGGGCTCACGCTCATCGGGCACCTCCGACAGACCAAGCTGACGACCCCCATCATCGTGCTCAGCGCCAAACGTTCGTCAACGGACAAGGTCGCGTGCCTCCGGCTTGGAGCGGACGACTATCTGGCCAAGCCTTTCGATCTTCCGGAACTCCTCGCGCGGCTCGAAGCGGTGCTGCGACGGTCGGGAAAAATATCCGCAGTTGAGCGATTGGAAAACTCTGGTGTGTGTGTCGATGTAGTCGGCCGCACTGTGCGACGCAACGGAGTGCGCATTGATCTGCCCCCGCGTGAATTTGCCTTACTCGAACTCCTGATGCGCAACGCCGGGCAGCCTCTGGCAAAATCGTATCTGCTGGAACGCCTGTGGGACTTTAACAGCGAGCCACAGACGAATCTCGTGGATGTGCTGGTCTGCCGCCTGCGCAATCGACTTGACCGGGATTTCCCGGTCAAACTGATCCACACCGTTCGCGCCATTGGCTATGTTTTCCGGCCTGCGTAAGCAACTCGGACGGATCAGCATCCGGCTGGCCCTCTGGCATGCGCTCCTCTTCCTGGCAGCCGCATTTACCGTGCTCAGCCTAAGCTACGTTGTCATTAAGAAAAGGCTCGACTCACAAGAACATGACGTCATCGAATTGCGGCTGCGCCAATATGCTGGTGAATACGGCCGGGGCGGCTTGCCAGCGGTACAAATCCTCGCCGCTCTCCGCAAAGGACGTGAGCAAAAGGCCTTTTTTGTCCGCGTCGCCGACCCCCAAAACCGCACACTGTTCCTCCGCGATGCCGATGATTGGGCGGAATTCTCCCCGGCTCACCTGGAGGTTGAACGACCGGACATGAGAAACCGTCGCGGCTGGCTGACGCTGAACTCGCCAACCGGTTCGACCTTGCTTCTCGGCTTTCTGCGACTCCCGGATGAATCACTACTCGAAGTGGGCAGATCGACTGAAGCGGTACAGAATGTTCTCGGCGGCTTTCGAACCGCGACGTTCGTCGTGCTTCTCATCTTCCTCCCCGCAAGCATCGCCGGCGGCACGTTCCTGGCCTCGCGAATGCTGCGACCAGTTCAACACCTGACGGCAGCGGCCGAGCAAATCGTCGCCACCGCGAGCTTTGACGCTCGCGTGACCCCAGTCGAAACAGGCGACGAACTGGACGCCCTCGTGCAAATCTTCAACAAGATGCTCAGCCGAATCGATCGATTGGTTCGCGGCATGCGTGATTCATTGGATAATGTCGCACACGATCTTCGCACGCCCATGACGCGGCTCCGGCAGAAGGCGCAAGCCGCGATCGAAGCCGAGACAGACCTCGAGACAACCCGAGATTCATTGGCGGACTGTGTGGAGGAAGCTGAGCGCGTGATGACCCTCCTCAATACGCTCATGGAGATCGCCGAGACGGAATCGGGCCTGGTCGAGTTTCAGCGTCTTCCGGTAAAAATCGCCGATCTCGTCCATTCCGCCGTCGACTCCTATGCGGAAGTCGCTGAGGAGAAAGGTGTCACGGTGACCACAGTTGTCCCACCCGACTTGTGCGTGAGTGGCGACGCGGGGGCACTTCGTCGCGTCTTCGTCAACGTGTTGGACAACGCGATCAAGTACACCCCTTCCGGGGGCCATGTCCGCATCACCGCCGAGCGCGACGGAAAGTCCGTCATGACTCACTTCGCCGATACCGGTTGCGGGATTTTGGCAGAAGATCTCCCGCGGGTTTGGGACCGTCTCTTCCGAGGCGACAAGAGTCGTTCGGAGCGCGGACTCGGCCTTGGCCTTAGCTTCGTCCGGGCTATCGTCGACTCGCACGGGGGCCACGCAACCGTAACAAGCGACCCAGGATACGGGAGCAACTTGTGCATTGTTCTTCCGACGGGTGATTCGACCCAGATACGATAATCCCCATCGCGGATGAATTGAATCAAGCCCTCCAATGGATCGAGTATCTGCTCGGCCTCATTTTTAAACCGGCCTTTCCTTCGAAAGCATTTATACCGGGATTACCACATACACCCGGGAACCATTTCACGCGGCGGCTCATGATTTGGTTGAACTTCAATCGCAGCCGTCAATGGTCAGTGCCCAGCCATGCGTTCGCCCATGACGCGGATGTCGGCTTCGGCGACCGGGGCTTCGTAGACCATCCGGCCGGCGGCCATGACGACGACGCGATCGGCAAGAGCCAGCAGTTCGTCGAGATCCTCGCAGATGAGAAGGATGGCGACGCCGCGGTTGCGGGCGGCGACCAGTTGGGAATGGATGAAATCGACGGCCGCAAAATCGAGGCCGAAGCAGGGATTGGCGGCGATGAGGACGCGGGCGGTGCCTGGGCCGAGTTCGCGCGCAAGGACGGCGCGTTGCACATTGCCGCCGGAAAGGGTGGCGATCGGCGCATCGGGGCCGGTCGTTTTGACGTTGTAACTGGAGATCCATTTGTCGCCGTTGGCGCGCACTTTGCCATCGCGAAGCAGGACACCGCCAAAGGAGAGCGGCGAGCGGTCGAAAGTCCGCAAGGCGATATTCTCGGAGACACTCATGTGCGGCGCACAGGCGTTGCGCAAGGGCTCCTCGGGCAGCACGTAGACCTGACGGCGGGAGATTTCCCGGCGCGTCATGCCGAAGGGTTCGCCATCCACGCAAACTTCGCCGCCGGTGGCGGGGCGCTGACCCGCGAGGACCTCCACGAGTTCGCGCTGGCCATTACCCGAAATACCGGCGATCCCGAGAATTTCGCCGGCGCGAACGCTGAGGTTGACGCCGCAGACTCCCTCGGTGCCATTGTCGCGCCGGGCCCGCAGCTCCTTGATTTCCAGGAGCGCCGCGCCGGGCGTTTGCGCGGCCTTTTCGATGGTTTTGCCGACCCGCTGCTCGCCCATCATGAGCGTGGCCATGTCGGCCGTGGTCATGTCCTTGACCTTGCCGGAGCCGGTGACACGGCCTTTGCGGAGGACGGTGATTTCGTCGCAGAAGGTGGTCACTTCGCGAAATTTATGGGTGATGATGAGGACGCTGAGCTGGCCGGTGTCGACCATGCCGCGGAGCAGGCCGAGCACTTCATCGGCTTCCTGCGGCGTGAGAACCGAGGTGGGCTCATCAAGGATGAGCAATTTGCTGTTGAGGTAGAGTTGCTTGAGGATTTCGACCTTCTGTTTCTGGCCGGCAGCGAGTTCGGAAACGAGCGCATGGAGCGGAACCTGGAACGGGGCGGATTCGAGGAATTTGGCGAGGCGTTGTTGCTCGGCTTTCCAGTTGATGATCCTGGGGAGGTCAGGGCGGGCGAGGAGGAGATTTTCCGCCACGGTCATCGCAGGGACGACGGTGAAATGCTGGTAGACCATCCCGATGCCAAGCTGATGGGCGTCGTACGGACTGCGGATGTCGCGCGAGGCGCCATCGACGATGATGTCGCCTTCATCTGCGGCGTGATAGCCCATGATGCATTTCACGATCGTGCTCTTGCCGGCGCCGTTTTCTCCGAGCAACGCGTGGAAAGTGCCGGAGGGGACTTTAAAGGAGACCTGCTCGTTGGCGATGAAGGAACCGAAGCGTTTGGTGACATTGACCAGCTCGAGCGGAGGCGGTTGGTGGATGTGCTTCCCAAGCATATCGAGCAGAGGTGAGGGTTACAGTCCGGTGCCGAGCGCGCCGGGCTGGCCGGCGAGTTGTTTCTTGTCGCTGCAAGTGGCGATCATGACGAGGAGCGTGAGGATGTAAGGGGACGCATTGAAGAGATAGTAATAGCTGCTGACGCCGATGGACTGGAGGGCGGGGCCGAGGGCCTGCGCGCCGCCGAAAAGAAGCGAGGCCCACAGACATTGTACGGGATTCCAGCGACCGAAGATGACGAGGGCGACGGCGATCATGCCCTGCCCGCCGGAAACGCGTTCAGTCCAGCTCCCGGGATAGAAGAGTGAAAGATAAGCGCCACCAAACCCAGCAAGGCAACTACCTGCCATGATGCTGAGCGTCCGCACGCCCCAGACGGAAATGCCCATGGCCCGTGCGGCGTCGGGCTTGTCGCCCACGGCGCGAACGAACAAGCCCCAGCGCGTGCTGCGGAAAAACCAATTCATGGCGAAGGCAATGGCGACGCCGACGAAGAAGAGCGGACAAATCTTCAAGGCAGATTGGATCGCGGGGATGGAACTCCAGCCGCCGAGGTTGAGGCCCGGCAATTGCGGGGCGAGCGGCTGGATGTAGGGCTTGCCGAGGAAGAAGGCGAGGCCGCTGCCGAAGATGATCATGGCGATGCCCGCGGCGATATCGTTGACCTTGGGCTGTTGGGAAAGCCAGGCGTGGATGAAGCCGAGAATGAGGCCGGCGCCGCCGGCGGCGAGCAGGCCGCACCAGGGCGAACCGGTCTTGTAGCTAATGGCGTAGGCGCTCATGGCGCCCATGAGCAGAACGCCCTCGAGGCCGAGATTAATCTTGCCGCTTTTCTCGGTGAGGCATTCGCCGGTGCTGACGAAGAGAAACGGCGTGCCGCCGCGGATGGCGCCGGCGAGGACAGCGATCGGAATTTCCCAGAAGCCGAGGGAAGCGCTCAAGCCGTGTCCTCCCGGAAGAATTTAAAGCGGCCGTAGAGGCTTTCGCTGAAAAGGATGGTGAGGAAGACGATGCCCTGAAAAACCACGATGGTGGCGTCGGGCAAATGGTGGGCGCGCTGCAAAATACCGCCGCTGGCGAGCAAGCCACCGAGGATGACGGAGACGAAAATGCATGCGAGGGCGTTCTGCCGCGCAAGAAAGGCGACGAGGATGCCGGTATATCCGTACCAAGCGTTGAGCGATTCGTTGGCGCGGCCGTGGATGGCTGCGACCTCGACCATGCCGGCGAGGCCGGGTGCGGCGCCGGCGAGGAAACAAGTGATCAGGGTCACCGGACCGACGGCCAGACCGGCCAGACGGGCCACCCGGATATTTGCTCCGATGGTACGGACCTGGAAACCGAAGGTGGTCTTGTGAATGAGAAACCAGGCGCAAAAGCAGTAGATGATGCCGAAGACCAATCCCCAGTGGATCTGCGTGTCACCAAAGGGCTGGAGCATCTTTTCGTCAGGGATGGGGTAACTGGACGGCTTGTTGAGGCTGTCGGGATCTTTCATCCAGGTATTCACGGCCTGGTTGAGGACGGCGATGGCGACGTAATTCATGAGCAGGCTGCTGATCGTCTCGTTGACGCCGCGGTACTGCTTCAAGATACCCACGAGCATGATCCAGAGGCCGCCACCGAGCATGCCGGTGGCGGCCATGACGATGTGCACGGTCGACGCGGAGGCATTCTGGCATTGCAGGCCGGCAGCGGTGGCGCAGAGACCGCCGATGACGAGCGCGCCTTCATTGCCGATGACCACCAACCCAAGCCGCAGCGGGATGGCGGTGCACAGCGCGCAGAGCATAAGCGGGGCGGCCCGGACCAACGTATTCTGGATGGAGAACCAGGTGCCGAACGACGCTTTCTTCATGGAGGCAAAAACCGCGATCGGGTCGGCCCCCTGCAGCGCCACGAAGACGCCGAACAGGATCATCGAAACGAGGATCACGCCCACGGGAATGACGACGGCCTCCAACTTCGAACGCCAGCGAAAGGTCCGGCGGCGCGACGGCGGAGATGCGGCCATCGTCACCGCAGCAATTTCTGGAGCAAAGGTCTCGGCGGCGTCCGGTTCCATGATGGATCGGGGACGCCCACTTACTTCACGCTGCCGACAACACCCTCCACGAGATAGTTCATCTGCTCGAGCACAGGATCCTGTTGCTTGAGCTCCGTGCCGGCCGGGATGACGACTTTGCCGGTGTTGTCTTTGATCTCGCCTTTATAGATGACCATGGTGCCGTTCTTGAACTGGGCGAGAGCGGCATCCGCGTCCTTTTTCGCAGCATCGCTGACGGCGGGACCGTACGGGGAGACCTTGACGAAGCCTTCCTTGATACCACCACGGACGAGATGCGGAATGCCACCGTCATTGAGCTTCTTTCCCTCCTGGAGAAGCTTGGCATACATGGAATAGACGCTGGTCCAATCCCACTCGGCGCCGGTGAGATAGCCTTTGGGGGCGACGCTGGATTGATTGGCGTGATAACCGCAGGAGTAGATGCCGCGTTTTTCGGCAGTCTGGACGATGACCTTGGGGCTGTCGACGTGGCAGGTGAGCACGTCCACGCCCTGGTCGATGAGACTATTGGCCGACTCAGCTTCTTTGACCGGCATGGCCCAGTCGCCGGTGAAGATGACTTGCACGGTGATGGTGGGCTTGACGGTCCGCGCACCGAGGGTGAATGAATTGATGTTGCGCAGCACCTGCGGGATGGGCTTGGCGGCGATGAAGCCGAGCTTTCCAGTCTTCGAGGTGTGGGCGGCAACGATGCCGCAGATGTATTGGGCTTCGTCGATGTAGCCGAAGTAGCTGCCGACATTGGCGGGATGTTTGCCCGGCGTGTAAAGGCCACCACAGTGGAGGAATTGCACCTTCGGGTATTGCTTGGCAACCTTGAGGATGTGCGGGTCGAAGTAGCCAAAAGAAGTCGGAAAGAGGACGGTGGCGCCGTCGATCTCGATCATGTTGCGCATAGTCTCCTGCACCGCGACGGTTTCTGGCACCTGGGCCTCTTCGACGGTTTTAACGCCCGGTAGTTTCGAGACGCCTTCCTTTCCGGCGGCGTGGGCCTGGTTGTAGCCGTAGTCGTCCTTGGGGCCGACATAGATGAATCCCATGGTAATGTCCTTCGCGGCGGCGGCAGCCGCGAGGCTGATGATGGCGAGGAGGGTTGTGAAAAGGAGACGAAGTTTGATCATAGATGTTGCAGTGAAGGCCGAAGCGCGGAGCGCCGGCCGGGAGTCGCGAAAGCCCAATCACGCGGCATGCCAAAGCGGAAGGATATTCCCAATATGCTCACCCTGAGGAGGATGTGATGGCAGAGGTGAACACTCGAGCGGTGCGGGATGTTGCAATTTGGAACAACTGGCACAGGGGCCGTGTTGCGCCGCGAACAGAACCGGTGATTTCGGAGATTCTCCGCTCCGAGGGGCGTTTGGCACATCCGCTGCCGGCGGCACGCGGGAATATTCAAAGCCATTTGGCCTTATGCCCTTCGCGGGCGCCTGCCCAAGGGCAGTGAGGATGTCGTTTCGAAGTGCGGCGATGGCTTTCCAGAGGGCGATGCTTCCATCCGCGATCACGCGAACTTTCGCGCTACCGGGAGGACGGAGGTTGCCCAGAATCGCCCAGCGATCTGTTCAAAATGTTGCACCGAGCGGCACTCGCAACAGTTATCCCTGGAGGTCCCGAAAGGGCGGTGGCAACTTTTTACTCTCCTGACGCGAGGAGCTTGCGCTGGAGAAGCGCGCGGCTGGCATAGGGAACGCTAAGCCGAGTGCTCATCGCCTTGCCAACGTCCTATCCGACCATGAGCAACAACGGCCATCTTACCATCGACGCGGAACCGTACGAATACACTTTCGAGCCGGCCACCACGGCTCTGCTGATCATCGACATGCAACGCGATTTCCTCGAACCGGGGGGCTTCGGGGAGATGCTCGGCAACGATGTTTCGCAACTCCGCCGGACCATTGAACCCAATGTCAAGCTGCTCGCGGCCTGGCGCGCCGCCGGCCTCCAAGTGATCCACACCCGCGAAGGTCATCGTGATGATCTCCTCGACCTGCCGCCGGCCAAGAAAATCCGCGGCCGGAGCCCCACGACTATCGGCGATTCCGGACCGATGGGCCGCATCCTGGTGCGCGGCCAATCTGGCCACGACATCATTCCCGAACTCTATCCACGGTTTGGCGAGGCAGTGATCGACAAGCCGGGGAAAGGCGCATTTTGGTCCACCGATCTTCATGCCATTTTACAGCACCGCGGGATCAAGAACCTGGTTGTCACCGGCGTGACGACCGAGGTCTGCGTGAACACCACGGTGCGCGAGGCCAACGACCGCGGCTATGACTGTCTCGTGCCCGAGGATTGCGTGGGCTCGTACTTTCCCGAGTTCCACGACATGGGGCTGAAGATGATCAAGGCGCAGGGCGGCATCTTCGGCTGGGTTTCCCATTCGGAAAAAATCATTCCCGCGCTCGGCCATCACTGAGCGAAGCGCCGCCTGGTTTCACACTTTCCAACCACCCACCAACGCCATCATGACCACCACCATTGCCAAACCCAAAATCTGGGTACCCGGAGACTGGAATGCCTTTTTCGGCTTCGGGACCAACATCCTTGTCAACCTGCTCACGCTGAGCGCGCTCTTACGCTTCGTCCTGAAGATGCCGGACGACATGGTCTTCAGACACATCCTGCCGGCGGCCGGCCTGATGATGTGCATGAGCACCATGTATTACGCGTGGCTGGCTTATCGCCTCGCGAAGAAGACCGGGCGCACGGATGTCTGCGCGCTGCCTTCGGGGATCAGCGTGCCGCATATGTTCATCGTGACATTTGTCATCATGCTCCCGGTGAAACTGGCGACCGGCGATCCGATGAAGGGCTGGCAGGCCGGACTGACGTGGGTCTTTATTCAAAGCTTCGTGCTCATGCTCGGCGGCTATCTCGCACCCATTGTGCGCAGGATCACGCCCAAAGCCGCGCTGCTCGGCGCGCTCGCTGGTGTGTCCATCAGCTTCATCTCGATGAAACCAGCGCTCGAAATGTTCATGACCCCGATGGTCGGCTTGGTTTGCTTCGCGATCATCCTCGTGAGTTGGTTCGGGGGCGTGAAATACGGCGGCATTCCGGCGGGACTCGTAGCCATCGCCGCGGGCACGGTCATCGCCTGGGGTTCGAATCTTTTCCCCGGCCTGCACTTCGGCGGCATGACTGCCGAGGCGTTGAAGGCTTCCTTCGCCACCTTTAGCTTTGCCGTGCCCACCCCGCAGATTGGCTTGGTATTCGGCGGGCTGCATTGGGAGTTCCTCAAAGTCATCCTCGTGACCGCGATTCCCTTCGGCATCTACGACCTGGTCGAAGCGATGGATAACGTCGTGAGCGCCTCCGCGGCCGGCGACGAATATCCGACGACGCGCGTGCTTACCGCCGACGGTGTGGTGAGCCTCATCGGCTGCCTCATGGGCAATCCTTACATTAACGCGGTCTACATCGGCCATCCCGGCTGGAAGGCGATGGGCGGCCGGATCGGCTACTCCGCGGCCACGGGCCTGATGGTGATCATCCTCTCCTGGTTCGGGGTCATCTCCCTGATGACGGCGCTGATCCCGGTGGTGGCAATCTCGCCGATCCTGCTCTACATCGGCATGCTCATCGGTTCTCAGGCGTTCCAGGAAAGTCCGCACCGTCATGCGCCCGCCGTGATCATGGCGATTGTTCCCTCGCTCGCGGCCTGGGGCAAATTGCAGATTGATAACTCGCTGGGTTCTGTCGCGAACATCCACCAGATCACGCCGGACATGGTCGCCTCGATGGCGCAGACGGGTGTGTTTTATCACGGGCTGGCGATTCTCGGTGGTGGTTCGATCCTGGCCGGCGTCGTGCTCGGCGCGATCACCACCTACATTGTGGACCGCAAGTTTATGAACGCGGCGGGCTTTGCCTTTGCGGGCGGCGTGCTGACCTTTTTCGGACTCATGCACGGCGAGGCCATCGGCATCAACCAGACACCGACGGTGGCGCTGAGCTACCTGGTCGTGGGTGCGGTGCTGGTGGGCTGCGCGAAGTTTGCCACGGTGCAGGCCGTAGTGCCGGAGCCGGTGGAACACGAAGAAACGGGCGAAATGCCGGCGCTCGCCACCGAATAGCAGGCGAGCCGAATCTCTTTCGACGCGAGGGGGGAACGGTCGGAACCGGTGGGCGTGCTTCTTGGTCACGCTCACCGGGTTTTCCTGCCGGGTGATACCACTGGCAACTCCGCCGCAACATCCCCATTCCAAGGGCTGCGCGAGGTTAGGTGCCTTTTGATTCCCGCTGCGCGCCGGCCAGGACGAGTAGCCGTTCCATCCCACCGCCGGCGTTTCTCAAACCAATCGGCCCGACGAACTCTTGCCCGCAAATAATTCAACCTTCATGTTGACCGGCCTTTTACCTATGCTCCTGCCACCGTGAAGATCAAACCTGACCCGGGAACGGCCAGCCTTGGCCGTCTCCGGGCAATTCGGCGCGCCGCGCCCGAGGACGGATAATTCGCGCAAAAGCCTGGTCTTCCGTGACTCCTTCCGAGGCCGGTTCGGCGAGTACGATCACGCGATCGCCTTGATAAATGCGTCCGAATTCGAGACAGCGCCGAAGACGCCGCCCTGCATTTTGATCATTTTTAAAGCGGCCAGGTAGTTGCCGTAGTCGGTCGCGCCCGTGCAGTCTTCCAGGACCAGGCACTCGTATCCACGGTCATTGGCCTCGCGCATGGTGGTATGCACGCACACGTCGGTGGTGATGCCAGCGAGGACGATGTTTTGGATGCCGCGGCGACGCAGGAGCATGTCGAGGTCGGTGGCGTAAAAGGAGCCCTTGCCGGGTTTGTCGATGATCGGCTCGTCGGCCAACGGGGCGAGTTCGGGGATGATGTCCCAGCCCGGTTCACCGCGGGTCAGAATGCGCCCACAAGGTCCAGGATCGCCGATGCCGGCGCCGATGCGCCGGCTGCGCCAGCGTTTGTTTTCCGGCAGGTCGGAGAGATCCGGCCGATGCCCTTCCCGCGTGTGGAAAACGTGATAACCCAGGCGGCGGGTTGCTTCGAAGACGCGCTGGATAGGCTCGATGGGAGCTCTAGTGAGCGACAGATCGTAACCCATTTTGTCGACGTAACCGCCCTGGCCGCAGAAATCGGTCTGCATGTCGATGACGAGAAAGACCGTGTTCTGCGGACGGAGGTCACCATTGTAGGGCCAGGGATACGGATCGGCTTCGACGGTGCGTGTGTTCATGATGCGAGAGAATGCTCCAGGGAAAAAAGAATCAACGCGGGCGGAGTAATGTCACAAACTCCACCCGCGTTGAGGTGCCCTATCCAACCCTGGTTTGGAAGATCAAATGAGGATGCGCATCGCGCAGGATTCGGGTCGAATCAGAAGAACACAGACACGCCGCCGTAGATTTGCCACGTATAGCGGGTGGGCTGAGCCGGAGCGTTGAAGGTGTTCAACTCATAGAGGTTGTCATTGACGAAATTCATATAGCGGGCGCCCACATGCGCCGACCAATGACCGAAACCCTTGGGCATGAAATCGAGCGGCATGGTAGCCTTCACGCCAACTTCATAGAGACCAATACCGATCGTCGGCGAGGATTTGTAATATTCGCCGTAGAAACGGTTGTCGGGCAGCATCAAACGGCAGGGCGCTTCCAAAGTCAGGCCGCCGAGGTTTTTGAAGGTGTAACTAGGCGTGATACCGACCTCGAGATAGAAACTCGGCCCAGGCTGGGGATGTGAGCCCGACGACGCCGAGGGGCCGAAGAGGGCGTACGGAAGATCGGCGTCAGTGCCTTTGTTGTCGAGTTCCTGCCAATACATGAAGTACGGATGAAATCCGAACCCGTGGAAATACTCGCTATCGTCGTAGCTGAGTTTGGTGAAGAGATGGTGCGACGGTCCGATGTCGAGAATTTCCTCGATGAAAGCGGTGTAAGTGACCTCCAGTTTGAAATTCTTGGCAAAGCCGACGGCGATGCCGCCGATGGGATCAATCTCAGTCCAAGGGCTCTTCGGGTCGCTGCCGAAAGGCCCGTGACTGGACACCGAGGAGGTGCCCAAGTCATTCCAAACGCCACCGACGACCTGGAAGCTGTTAATGAAACCGTCGCCCTTGTAGCAGTTGATGAACATGAGAAGCAACGGTTGATAGGTGAGCCCTTTGTCACGGACGATCATGCCGCGCGGTGTGACGTACTCATTGGCGAAGTCGATGCTCAGGAGGAGGTCAAAGAGCGGACCCTTTTCCGGCGGGACCACGGCCTTGGTCTCTTTCATGTCCTTCCCGTCGTCGGCAACACCGAGAGTGGCGATCGGCGCGCGGAGGGCGGATGCGGCGGCACCCGGCGTCGAGAACGGCGTGCTGGTGCCACTGGCAAAGGAATCGCCGGTAAGCGACAGACCTGCGGCGGAAGAGGAAGCGGTGGCAAACGCGGAGAGCAGCCCGGCGGACACGGCGGCGAGAACAGGTCGGTATCGATGAGCGAGATTGGATTTCATTCAGGAATGGATGGCTTGGTGGTGAGTATGGTGAGTTGAGAATCAGTGACTTCGCGCGCCGCTATTAGCCGCTGCTGTACCACCCCGTGCGTTTACGGCGAAGTCACTGGAGGTTAGGGGTTTGCGAGGAATGGGTCCGCGGCCCTCGAGGTCGAAAAATCGTTTCGCCTGTTGCGCGGCGCAACGTTCGCAACAATGCGGAGGGTCGTGACGGAAACGCACCAGAGAAGAAGTGGGAGTGGCGCCGCCGTTGCGGAACCACTTGTCTCGGACGGGAGAGCGGCAAGGATGCCGCTCCTACTTCCTGCTACGATTCCGTGCTCTGCGGGAAGCGGCGGTAAATGCGGCTTCGATTGACGCCGAGCAGCCGCGCCGCTTCGGCGACGTTACCACGGGTTTGTTCGAGGGCGCGCTGGATGAGGACAGTCTCGGCTTCCTCGAGATTGAGCGGCAGGCCCGCCTGGACCGCCGCCGGGGTGGCGCGAATCTCGCGCGGAGCCGTGGATGGAGCGGCGGTCGGGGATGACGCGACGAAGACTTGCACGTGCTTGCGCTCGATCATCTTCCCACCGCTGGCAATGAGCGCGCGTTCGATGAGGTTCTTGAGTTCCCGAACATTGCCGGGGAACGAATAGGTCGATAACCAATCGAGCGCTTCCGGAGTGAGGATCGGCGCCGCCATGCCCATTTCCTCGGCAAATAGCTGCAGGAAATGAGCGCACAGCAAGGGGATATCCTCGGGTCGTTCGCGCAAGGCAGGAGTCTGCACGATAAAACGGGCCAGCCGAAAATACAGATCCTGCCGAAATTCGCCGGAAGCGATCTTTGCGTGGAGGTCGGCGTTGGTAGCGCTGATGACGCGCACATCGACGTGCCTGGACTGGGAAGCGCCCACGGGGGTGATCTCGCCGTCTTCCAGCACGCGGAGCAGCTTGGCCTGAAGCGTGGCGGGCATGTCGCCGATTTCATCGAGGAACAAGGTGCCGCCGTCGGCCAGTTCGAACCACCCCTTGCGGTCCGCAGTGGCCCCAGTGAAAGAGCCTCTCAAGTGTCCGAAGAGCATCGACTCCGCGAGTTCCGACGGGATGGCGACACAATTCACCGGGACGAATGGGGCGCCGGCGCGCGGGCTGCCGTGATGAAGGGCGCGGGCCACGAGTTCCTTGCCGGTGCCGCTCTCGCCGGTGATGAGGACGCTGGTGTTGGCAAAATGTTGCAAGCGCTCGATGTCCTGAAGGATTCGCCGAATCATGGTACTTTTGCCGATAAAGCCGTCCAAGCCCCAGCGTTGCGCTTCACGCGCCGAGAGGGTCGTCAACCGAGCGTCCGCTCTTTCACGGGCTTCCTCGGCGGAGCGGCGGCGTGCGACTTCGGTCTCGAGTTCATCGTTCTTGCGCTGGAGTTCGCGGGCCAGCCGGCTGATTTTGAGGTGCGTTTCCACGCGGCCCACAACCTCATCGGGCTGAAATGGCTTCAGGATGTAATCGACTCCGCCGACACGGAAGCCATTGACGATGCTGGCAGTTTCCTGCTTCCCCGTGATAAAAAGCACGGGGATTTCGCGCGTGGCTTCCTCAGCCTTCAATTCACGGCAGATGGCAAAACCGTCTCGCCCCGGCATCATGACATCGAGGAGAATCAAGTCTGGCTGTGCCTTTGCGGCAATCTTCAGCCCGGCTTCTCCGCCGGGTGCGGCGAGGATCTCAAAGCCCCGCGGTTCCAAGGCCGCGGTGAGAAGATCGATGTTTACCGGGATGTCGTCGATAATGAGAATCTTTTCGCGGCTCATGGGGAAGGCGAAGTAGTTCCGTCGGGGGCGACAGCGATTTGGGCAATGATTTTTTGAATCATTTCCATGTCGTAACTGGCGAGAAATTCCCGGAGATGACCGGCGAGCCGCTGCCCGGCGGGCCCAGTTTCTTCCACTTCGCACAGGCAATTCTTCAAGATCGTGGCGCTGTGCAGTTCGGCGGCCATCATCAGACGCGTGACCAAGCCCTCCGGGAGCACGAGATGCGCGAAGTCCTGCAGCGCCGGCATCGTGGCGTCCGCTTCGGGTTCGCGATAATCGAATTCCACGCCGAGCAGGTGGTGGAGGCAATCGTAGAGGCGGGTCGTGCGAAAAGGCTTGGCGATAAAGTCGTCACAGCCCGCCTTGAGATACATTTCCCGCTCGTGCTGAAGGGCGGAAGCGGACATGGCCACGACCTTCAAGCCCCCCGCACCGTAGTCGCTGACGATTCTTCGGGTGGCTTCGAGCCCATCGAGCTCGGGCAAACGCATATCCATAAAAACGATATCGGGGTGTGAGACGGACACGGCTTCCAGCGCCTGGCGCCCATTTTCCGCGAGGACGATTTCGCAGCCGATGGCGGCAAGCATCGCGGAGAGTACTTCCCGGTTTTCCCGAATGTCGTCCACAATGAGCGCCCGCAACTCGAAGCCATCGGCGAGGCATTCCACTTCGCGGGTACCGCCCATCACCGCGCCACTACCGGTCGCGGACAGAAGTTCGACGGCAAAGAAGAAGGTTGAGCCCGAGCCAGAGGTGGAACGCACCTCGAGTTTTCCGCCCATGAGTTCGACCTGGCGCCGGGCAATGGTCAACCCAAGGCCGGTTCCACCCTGGCCACGTGCGCCAGGCCCTTGTTGGAACGGATCGAAAATTGCGAGCTGGGCTTCCTCCGGAATGCCGATGCCGGTGTCGCTCACCTCGAACCGCCAAGTATTATTTTCGTGGGACGCGACGCCCAAGCTAACGCGCCCGCGCTGGGTGAACTTCACCGCGTTGCCGAGCAAATTGATCAATATCTGGCGAAGCTTGCCCTCGTCACCACGAACGGGAATGACGCGGCGGTCGGCCAGGCCTCTGACCCGCAGGCCGAGCTTCTTTTCTTCGCACGGATGCTGGAAGAGCGCGGCCAACTCGCGCATCAAGGCGACGAGGTCGAAGTCGCCAACGTCCAGTTCCATGCGCCCGGCATCGATCTTGGAGAGATCGAGGATTTCATTGATCAGGTGGAGCAAATGGTCCGAGCTGCTCGAGATCGTCGTCAATGCGTCACGCTGGAACGGGTGGAGGGCGGAGTCGCGCAAGAGGATTTGTGAATAGCCGAGGATGGCGTTCATCGGGGTACGAATTTCGTGGCTCATGTTGGCCAGAAACTCGGACTTGGCGCGGCTGGCTGCCTCGGCCGCGACCTCGGCTCGCTTGCGGGTATCAATTTCCTCCATGAGCGCGGCATTGGAGTGGGCGATTTCCGCCGACCGCCGGGCGTCCTTCCAAAGGAAAGCCGCCGTGAGCGTAGTAAAAGCCAGTCCAGCCAGCAAAGCAGCGGTCGCCTGCCACGACGACGACGCGCCGCGAAAATTCGGCTGCGGCACAAAATGCAAAAGCCACGAACGGCCGGCGACATCGAGCTGCGCGTCCCAAGTGGGCTCGCGGCGCGGTGCGTCTTGCTGAAAGATCACGGCATGGCTTGCGACATCGGTAATAGTGGCGGCGAGCCCCGTGTCCTCGGTACGGTGTAGCGCCGAGGAGACGAGATCACCGACGCGAAAGACGGCGACGGCAAACCCACTGAGCTGGACGCGCCGTTCCTCGACGGTCCTGGGCGCGCCGGTGTAGAGTGGTTGGAAAACGAGAAAGCCGCGCTGCGAGCCGGATTCCTGAGCGAGACGCAGCGGGGCGGTGGCAGTCGCCTGGCCAGTATCCCGCGCCTGCTCGATAGCCACGTGTCGCCGAGCTTCGGAATAAACGTCGAAACCAAAGGCCGCCTCGTTCTTCTCCAGTCTTTCCAGGTAGAAAACGGGGAAATACTCGTCACGCGTCCGGGCCGGGACCATCGTGAGTTCGTCCTTCTCCTCCGTGAAATGGAAATTGGGAAAGCCTTCGGCCTGAGCCCGCCGTTCCCATGCGGCTCGCTGATCGTCGGGAACCCGCGGCTCCCACGTGAGCGCCTGGAGCTCCGGTTGGCGCGCTAGGGCACCGTGCACAAAACTGCTGAACTCCTCCCGGCTGACATCACGACGCGTGTGATAGAGCGCGGCGATGGCATGGAGGACTTCCATGGAGCGCAGGACTTGCCGTCGCAAAACCTCGGCACGTTCCTGGGCGACTTGTCGGACGCGATCTTGCGCATCGCGCATTTCGCGGTCGTGCAACAGTCCAGCTACGACAGTCGAAAGTGTCACGCCGAGGAGTAAGGCCAGCAGAGCAGGTTGTTTCCGCGGCGGCTTTGTCGGTAGAGGCATGATTGTCGACGGCTCGCAGCATACGCGGTGCCACTTCGGATGCTGCGAGCTACATTCGCTGCCAGGCTAGCGGGAGAACAGGCGACAATAGCCGCACATCCGCCTGCGCCAACCGCTTGATGCCGCGGTCCCCGCGTTCGTGATGGCGACTTTTACGCAAGGGCACGCACAAAACCAAACAGGCACCCGCATAAGGCTTCGTAGCGAGCCGACTGACGGATGATCACGGTCAAGCCTTGGAGTTGGCGGCCAGAAAGGCAAGCCAGCCACCAAAATGTGTAATTTCACGGGCACCATCGAGGGCTCCGGATTCGCATAGGAAACTCTTTACAATCGATCCGTCCGCAAGCTGGGCACTGCCGATTGTCATCGGCGCGGGAACTTCGGCGACGAAATGTCCAAAGGCTTTCGGTGACAACGCCCAGACTTCGATTGCAATCCCGTCTCCCACCACTTCGTTCGTCCGGACCAGTCCCGGTTTGGGAGGGTTGGTGTTGGCAAGGGCGAAAAGCCGGTAATTTCCCGACGTCTTTGTGGATCGAATCAACCGAGCGCCGCGCCTGGTTAATTGATAGTTCAACGGCTGGCCAGCGAGGTGCGCGCCCACCACCGCCAGTTGGATTTCATCGTTCGGCATAGCGACGTCTGGTTGATCCTCGATTTTGGCGGAGGTGACGCCGATCGTTCCGCCCAAGGCCTTATGCAGGCGATCGCCCATCGCCAGGAGAGCCGCATCGGTGAACGCCGGGCCCAGCAATGTGACCCCAAAAGGGAGACCGTTTTCCGTGCGGAAACCTGCGGGCACCGCCAGGGCGGTGAGGTCGAGGAGATTGGCAAAATTCGTATAGTAACCGAGTTCCGAATTAAGCCGAATCGGGTCCGTGGCGATTTCAGCGATCGTCCGTGTAGTGCCAGTGGTCGGCAAAAGCATGAGATCCATTTTGCGCCATTCGCGTTGGGCCGCCGCGGCGGCGGCCTGCAGCCGGTAGATCCCGTCAAAAGTACTCACGGCGTCATATTTCTCGCCCTCGGCGATGATCTCGCGAACCGTCGGATCCATGGCGGCACCGTGTTTCACGAAAAAATCGCCGAGCGCGTGACGCCGTTCGGCGACCCACGGTCCGGCGTAGAGGAGTGCTGCCGCGTCGCGAAACGGCATGAAATCGAACTGCACGCGCTTTCCCCCAAGGCCCTCGAGGCGCGCTACGGCTTCTGCGTAAAGCACTTCGGCCTCGGTGTCGCCGAAGAACTGCAGAAGATCCGGTGCGGGGACGCCAAAGCGAAACTCCACAGGAAAGCAACGCGGCCTGGCCGTGCGGGAATACGGATTCGTCTCGTCGGGAGCCACGGCCACGTCGAGCACCGTCACTACATCGGCGCAACTTCCTGCAAAGATGGAGATGCAATCGAGCGTGCGACACGCGGGAAACAGGCCTGTGGTGCTAATCACGCCACGTGTGGGCTTCAAACCGACGACATGATTGAATGCGGCGGGAACACGACCGGAGCCAGCGGTGTCGGTCCCGAGCGCAAACGGAACCATCCCGGCGGCCACCGCAACCGCGGATCCAGAACTCGATCCGCCGGAAATATAGCGTGAGTCAAAGACTGATTGGCAGATGCCATAAGCGCTGCGCGTTCCAACGAGTCCGGTCGCGAACTGATCGAGATTGGCTTTGCCAAGTGGAATCGCCCCGGCCGCGACCAGGCGGTCGACGACCGTCGCCGAGCGCCCGGGTGTGTAGGCAAACTCACGGCAGGCGAGGGTGGTCGGCACGCCAGCCAGATCAATGCTGTCCTTGATGGCGAATGGAACGCCGAACAGAGGCAGGGTGGCGCGCTTCGCCGGGTCCAGTCGTTCGACGAAAGCCTGGATCTGGTCACGCGACAACAGCGTCGTCCAGACATGCGGAAATCCCGGTTCAGTCGCGCGCCGCAGCGCCTCGTCCAGGATATTCGAAACGGTCGCGCCGGCGGCATAGGCCTTGCGCAATCCCTTGAGTGTGAATTCGATGTCAGCGAGAGTCATGTTGAGGAAGTCTTGATACATCTGCCACGACATCGCGCCACACGCCGATATAAAAAAAGAAGACCGGCAAATTGGCAATCGCAAGAAGTAGCCCGAACCGCCCAATCACGGCAAGGTGGCGGCCGCCACTCGGAAATCACACTCCAAAGTTCGTAACAAGGAGGTCCGAAAGTTCGCAGTCTACGATTTTTCGGTGAGCGCGGATGCTTTGGCTCAGCCATGGTGAGTGCCTAATGGATCGTACGGAGCACGTCCTCAACCCACTTGGCATGCGAACTGAACTCGCGACAGATTGCGGTAGTCGAATTCATCGGCTGCGCACCCCGATAAGAAAAAACTGACATATGAAGACTCTGACCCGAGCTCTTTCTGATGGCACTGGCCGCTTGCGTTCTAGCCGCTGGCAGTGCTGCGGCCGCAGATACCACCCGTTCACATCATAAGGCTCCCAGTCATGCCACCGTAGCGTTGGCCGTTCATGCCGCGAACAGCATCGAAGTGAAGGCCCCGCAGAAGCTGATATATTATCAGGTGGAGACCGGCCAGGGCACCTTGGGCTATTTCGCGCCGGCCGAATAACGTCGAGACGTCCATGCCTGCATAGTGTCGTCTAACCGCCGGAAGAACCGACCGATTGTCAAGACGCGCTCGGAATCTCATGCTGGCCCTTCCGGCCGCTGCAGGCCTTCTAGTTATTTATGAAACTTGCGTGAAACCAAGCTAGTCGATGATTTTCCCCGCGGAATTTTGCATATGCCGAAGGGCACTCTGGTAAGCGGGTATGATCCCGGCATCATTGGAAATGGTGAGCTTGAGATCCCGGACGAGTCCATCTTGAATACTGTAGGTCCAGCCGTGGACGAAGAGTTCCTGCCCGTGGTGCCAGGCATCCTGGACAATCGTGGTCTGGCAGACGTTGACGACTTGCTCGATGACGTTGAGTTCGCAGAGCCGGTCGGCGCGCTGATCAGCCGGTTGCGATTCGAGATAGACGATATGCTTGTGATGGATGTCCTGGATATGCCGGAGCCAGTTGTCGATGAGGCCGAGACGCCGATTGGCGAGGGCGGCGGCGACGCCGGCGCAGCCGTAATGGCCAACCACAAGGACGTGGCGCACTTTCAAATTGTCCACGGCGAACTGGAGGACAGAAAGGCAGCTCAAGTCGGTATGGACGACGACGTTGGCGATGTTGCGATGGACGAAAACTTCCCCAGGGACGAGTCCGAGAATTTCATTGGCCGGGACGCGGCTGTCGGCACAGCCAATCCACAAATATTCCGGATGCTGGGCGCGGGCGAGGCGATGGAAGAATTCAGGATCTTTTTTCTTGAGGTCATCGGCCCAGGCGCGGTTCCTGGCGAAGAGGTCGGATGGATCGGACATAAAAGCGGGACGGTGTAACGCGAATCCTGCAGGAGCGCACGGGATTTTCGATTGCGTGATTGCGGTATGTTGTCAGAACAAGGATCTGTCACCTATGTGCTGAAACACACCTTACCCGTGGAAGGCGACTCCGGCACACCCTCCGGGGTGCATCCGTTGTGTGGGGTGTCGCTTCCCGGGGGGTGTTTACCCCCGGCTACAGTCCGTCAGCCCTTCGGGCTGGGCCGCAACTTACTTTTTAGACGCCCTCTAAGAACTTCCCCGGTTTCCGCTTCATCCACCTCGTCACGAAACCACCGCGGGAACGGTCTTCATTGAGTGCGGCCAAGTGGACGCGTCGCACGCCTGCGGACAATCCCTTTTGGACGGACCGGGACCCATCTGGCGGGCATTGGAGACGAGCGGTTTCGATGTGTTTGCTCATTCGACGAATGAGGCGCGGCTGGCTCGACATCGAGGCCGTTTTCCGTGCCAATAACGGCGAAGCGCCGCAATAGGAGGAAGATAGAGAGACAATCCACAGGCGCGCCGGGAAGTTAGTCAAGGCGATGAACCGGTGCAGCCTCGTTTCGTCGTTGCGTCCGACACCCATGCAGGAGCAGGCTGTGCGCCGTCCACTGAACCCCCGCTTCCGATATTCCCAATGACCATGAACTCTCTCACCACCCGGCGCACATTTCTTGGCAGCGCGGCCGCGGCCACCGCTTGTCTCGCCCTCCCTCGGCGTACCCTGGCCGCCGCAGCCAAACCGAACTCAATATTCAACGGCGTTCGCATCGGCTGCATCAGCTACAGCTATCGCAGCATGGCGAACACCGCCGAGGAAACGCTCCAGGCCTTGCTCGAGGACGGCATTAGCGAGGTCGAGTTGATGGGCGGCCCTATCCAACTCTACGCTGGCATCCCCGGCGCCGGCGGTAAGGGCAAGGGCAAGACTCCCCCGGTGGTGGAGTTATCCACGGTTCCCCCGCCGCCGACCGACGCGCAACGGGAAGCGCAACTCGCCAAATGCCGGGACTTGCGGAAAATGTACAACGACGCGGGTGTCAACATTCACATCCACAAAATGGGTTTCGGCCCGTCGGATGAGGATATCGAATTCACCTTCCTGGTGGCCAAGGCGCTGGGCTGCTTCGGAGTGACCACCGAACGCAACGATGTGCTCGCCCGGCGGGTCGCGCCATTCGCCGAGAAGCACCAGATCTGGGTCGGCTTTCACAATCACACGAACAACTTTCCCTCGATCGACAAGCCGGATCCCCTCCTCGAGGTCGGCAAATACATCGGCTTCAATCTCGACATCGGCCACTATGTCGCCGGCACCAAGGGGCTATCGCCCATTCCCGTGATCGAGAAGTACCACGACCGCATCGTCAGCCTCCATCTCAAGGACCGGACCGCGGATGGCGGCAACCTGCCGTGGGGCCAGGGCCAGACCCCGATCAAGGAAGTCCTCCAGTTGATGCGCAAAGAGAAGTGGACCTTCCCGGCGGAAATCGAACTGGAATACAAAATTCCCGAAGGCTCCAACGCCGTCGCCGAAGTGGCCAAATGCGTCCAATACTGCAAGGAGGCGCTGGCCTAAGCCGTGTTCACGAAATCGAGTCCCGAAGGGACTTCCCGAAAATAGCCCAGCGCTTTAGCGCTGGGTTGACTCTCCCAGCGGAAAGAGTCCCGTCAGGGACGACAGATCAGAGCGCGTTCTGAACTTTGTCGATACTAACCTCGCTGGGCTGAGATATGGAACGCCTTCGGCGTAAATCCGCGATTCCGACGACGCTCGGACGCAGAAGTTCAGAACACGCTCTAGCCCTAGGTCGTGTTCACGAATTATTTCTGTCGTCCCTCCGGGACTGGTCCGCTTTTTGTCCGGCTTCCCAGCGCTAAAGCGCTGGGCTATTTTCGGGAAGTCCCTTCGGGACTCGATTTCGTGAACAGGTCCTAGACGCCCTCTAAGGCTGGGGCCGCCGCCAAGTTGAAGGAATGAACCCCCACGCCCCTCCCATGAAAATCGTCCCACTGATCGGCCTGCTGTTGCTGGCCGGCGGCGCCTCGGCCGCTCCACCGGCGACCGCCTACAATCGCCCGCAAGTGCAAATCATCCCCCCGGAACTCGTCCCACCGTCGCCGGCGCTTTCGCCCGAGGATGAACTCAAAACGTTCCACCTGGCACCGGGCATCCGCGTGGAACTGGTCGCGAGCGAACCGATGGTCGAACGCCCGGTGGCCCTGCAATTCGATCCGGATGGCCGCATGTGGGTCGTGGAGATGCGGGCCTTCATGCCGAATCTCGCAGGCACCGGCGAAGACAACCCGATCGGCCGCGTCTCCGTGCTCACGGACACCAAGGGCGACGGGCACTTCGACAAGAGCACGGTCTTTCTCGACGGCCTCGTCATGCCGCGTGCCATCACGCTCGTGCGGGATGGCGCGCTCGTCGGCGCGCCGCCCTATCTTTGGTTTTGCCGTGAAACCAAGGGCGACGGCCGTGCCGACGAGAAGATCGAGGTCGCCAAAGATTTCGGCTTTGCCCCCGATCCCAAAAACATCGCGATGGGCGAGCCGGAGAACCAGCCGAACAATCCGCTCTGGGGCTTGGACAACTGGATCCACATCGGGCACTACGCGGGGAAATTTCGCTGGCATGATGGGCAGTGGGAGCGGGGCGTGGCCAACGCCCTGGGCGAGTGGGGACTGAGCCAGGACGACTGGGGCCACCTCTTCAACAATTCGAACAGCGCGCAACTCGGCGTGCAGATGATCCCCGCGCGCTATCTCAATCGCAACCCCCACTACCCGCGCCCGGGCGGCCGCAGCGTGAACGTGGCGCACGATGAATTCGTCTGGCCGGCTCACGTCACCCCCGGCATCAATCGCGGCTACGTGCCCGAGATGTTGCGCGATAACAAATTGATGGAGTTCACCGCCGCCTGCGCGCCGTGGATTTATCGCGCCGGTCTTTTCCCGGCGGAATTCCTCGGCAATGCCTTTGTCTGCGAACCGGCGGGCAATCTCATCAAGCGCGACCTTGTCACCGCCGAGAAAGGCAAGATCACGTCCCGCGAGGCCTACGACCGGAGCGAGTTCATCGCTTCGACCGATGAGCGTTTTCGTCCGGTGAACATGACGACCGGCCCCGACGGCGCACTCTATGTGTGCGACATGTATCACGGCATCATCGAGCACCGGATTTCGGTGTCGAAATATCTCGAGGACCAGGTGCGGGCGCGTGGCCTCGACACACCGGCCGGCCCCCAGGGCCGCATCTGGCGCATCGTCCCGGAGAACGCGCCGCGGCAGGCGCCGCCGCGGATGTCGAAAGAATCGCCCGCACAATGGGTCGTCCATCTTTCGCACCGCAACTCGTGGTGGCGCGAGACTGCGCAGCGCTTGCTCGTCGAGCGTGGAGATGTCTCCGTCGTGCCGGCGCTGGAAAAGCTGGCCGCGGAAGGCACGGAGCCGATGGGCCGGCTGCACGCGCTGTGGACGCTCGACGGCTTGCGACACACCACGTGGCAGGTCGCGGGACGCGCGCTCGAGGATGCCGATCCGCGGGTGCGGGCCGCCGCCTTGCAAGTGAGCGAGGGACTGCTCGACGGAAACGATCGCTCCGCCGTGCTGGCGAAGTGGGTCGCACTCGCGCGCACCGAGTCCTCGCCGGAAGTGCAATTGCAACTCGCCCTCTCACTGGGTGAAGCGCGGGATCACGCCGCCGACCTCGCCATGGCGGCGCTCGCGCGGCGCGCTCCCGAGAGTGCCTTCCTGCGCGATGCCTTGCTGACCGGCGTGGGTGGACGCGAATTGGGATTGGCGGAAGCGCTCCTCGCCGGAGAGCCGGACAAGGCCGACGACGCGGTGCTCGCGGGCCTGGCCGGCTGCGTTCTCGCCGAGCGCAATCCCGAACGCATCGAGCGCCTGCTCAACGCCATCGCCGGGCTGCCGGCGCAAAGTCTCGCGTGCCAGGTCGCGTTGCTCAACGGCCTGGCCAATACTCCCGTGGTCACCGCGCGCCGCCCGATGAAACTCGCCGCCGAACCGGCCGCGCTCGCCAAGCTCCAGCAATCGTCGAACAAGACGCTGCAAACCGCGCTCAATAAGGCCGCTTCCGTGCTCACCTGGCCGGGCAAACCGGGCGCCGCGGCCGAAGAACCGGTCGCGCCGCTCACCCCGGAGCAGCAACAGCGTTTCGACCTGGGCAAACAACTCTTCACCGGGACCTGCGCCGCGTGCCACCAGCCGCACGGGCTGGGACTCGATGGGCTCGCGCCGCCGCTCGTCGATTCCGAATGGGTCAATGGCCCTGTCGACCGTCTCGCGCGCATCGCGATCAACGGAGTGCGCGGCCCGATCAAAGTGACCAACCGCAATTACCGCCTGGACATGCCCCCTTGGGGAGTGCTCGACGATTCTTCCCTGGCCGCCATCTTCACCTATCTGCGCCGCGAATGGGGCCACACCGCCGCGCCCGTCGACGCCGAAACCGTCAAGCGCATCCGCGCCGCGATCGCCGACCGCCACGACGCCTGGACGCAACCCGAGTTGCTGGCCATCCCGGCAAAGTGAAGCGCGCGAGATCCAGCATTTATGATTTGGTCCCGTAGGCGCGGGATCTGGCGGTAAAGACTCTGGAAATGAACTCCAGCGACGAAATTCGGGCAGCGGACCGGAGGCGAAACACCGGACGGCGTGAATTCTTGAAAACGACGACGGTGGCCATGCTGGTTGCGGCTGCGCCGCTGCGGGCGGTTGATCGGCCGATGGAACTTCCCGCCGAGCATTGCGAGGCGGTGCGACGGCGACGGCGGCGGATCGTGGTCCAGCAGGATGTGTATGATGTGTTGCTCGCGTATGCCAAACAGCGGGCAGGTGCGGCGGCGCCTTTCGGAGCTTTTTGCGACGCCGTTTTCGCTGATGTCGATGAACCGGGCAGCCAGATTGACGCGATCTGGTGGGACATTAGCGGCAATGCCGTGGGCTCGGTGTTTCCCAGCGGGGTGGCGCCGCGCGATCCAATACCACTGGTGCGGCAATGGCATGCGGAGGGCGTGGACTGGGTCGACCAATTGGTGAAGGAGACGCGCCGCCGCAAGCTGGAAGTCTTTTGGAATCACCGTTTCAGCGAAGTGGATCTTTTGCCGGATGCAACGCGCACGACGCAGGCCGACCCGCTCAAGGTGCAGCATTCCGATTGGGTGACGCCGGCGAAATGGTGGCCGCACGGAATGTGGAACGCAGCGGTGCGCGAACTGCGCGCCTTCAAGGTGGCGCTGCTGCGTGAACTCGTTATCCGCTTCGATCTCGATGGCCTGCAGATCGATTTCTCACGGCACATTCCATGTCTGCCGGTGGGGCGGCAATGGGAACTGCGCGGGGAGGTCACGGAGTTCATGCGGATGGTGAGGGTGATGTTGCTGGAGGTGGCGCAGAAACGCGGGCGCCCGCTCTTGCTCGCGGCGAAGGTGCCGGAGACGCTGGAGGGCTGCCAGATCGACGGCCTGGACGTGACGACGTGGGGGGAGCAGAGATTGGTGGATGTGTTGACGCTCGGCTCGCGGACGATGGATGTGGATGTCGAGAGCCTGCGCACGGCGGTCGGAGCCGCGGTGCAACTCCAGCCCTGTTTTGATGATCATCACGCGACGGATGGATATCGTTATGGTTCAAGCGAATTCCTGCGTGGTGTTTTCGCCAATCATTTCGCTCGAGGTGCGGATAGCGTGGTGACATTCAACTGGTCGGTCGCGCCCCCGGCCGTCCTCGCCGGTATTGGGGCCGAATCGGGGCCGCTGACGCACGAAATCGCTTACAAGGAAGTGGGTGATCCCCGGATCATGTCGGGCAAGGATAAGATCTTCGCGGTCGAACGCCGCGGGGGTTACCCTTGGGCGGAGGGTTACTTCAATCGCAACGATGGCGCGCCGTTGCCGATGTTACTGACCGGCAAGGATCCGGCACTAACTCTGCACATCAGCGAGGCACCTGCGAGGAGCGCGGATGTCATCCTCCGCGGTATCTTTTTCCGCGCGGTGGCGGAGGACCATTTTGAAATTCGCCTGAACGGCGTGTTGTTGCCCATCACACTGCGGGATGCGGAATGGAAGGACGGGCAGATTTTCTCACCAGCGCCGCAGCCACCTTCCGGCGGCAAGGGTGAATACAAAATTAATCCTGAGCAGCACTTGCTCCGGCTGGAATGCGCGGTGCCGAGGGGTGCCTGGCAGCGTGGGCGCAACCGATGTGAAATACGGGTGACGCGGGCGGCGCCGCCGGTGGACCGGCCTCCCGTTCAGGTCGAGAAGCTCGAAGCCCATTTGCGCTACGCTTGAAATGGGAATAAGTCGCTAATTTTGGGAACGAGAGCGAAAGCTGTCAAAATCTAGAACGCTACCCGGAATCCGCCGGTGATGCTCTCGGACTGGTAGTTCGTCCGGCCGATATTACCGTCGTAGTAGAGGTAGGCGGTGCAGCGCTCGGTGAGTTGCACGGCAACGCCGGCGCCGAGGAGGGCGCTGTCCCGGCCGAAGCGCGGGCCGCTGACGTTGAAGGGGCTGCCGTTGGCAAAGCTGGAATCGAGCGCGTAAGTGGCGTCGCCGAATTCGTGCTGCCAGGCGGCGCGCAATTCCGGTTTGATGATCACCCCGCCTAACTTCCAATCGTAACTCACCTTCAAGCCGAACGCTGTGCGCAGCGAATCTTCATTGCCGCCATGGATATTCAGCGGAGCGAGGGAATCGTGCTCGGTGAATCCGTCGACTCCGGCATAGGTGTAATCGAAAGTCGCGGTCGGGCCGAAGGTGAAGTTCCCTTTCGTGAAATCATATCCGGTGCCGAAAAGGGCATCGACTTCGCCGCCGTGGGTGTTGCCTCGGGCCTCGCCTTGCAAGGCGCTACGGCGGGTGTCGTAGCCATTGTAACCTCCGAAGCCCGCCATGTCCGCATACCAGCCGCCGCTAAAGACCGTGGAATAGAGGCCGAGCTTGCCGCCATTGACCCAGACGCGGCCATGATCATTCAAATCGGCAGTGGTGCCGGTGTAACCCGCGGCCAGGCCGATGGCAAAGTTCGAAGTCACCCGGTAATCGACCCCGAGAGTGAAGCCGCCACTGGTGAGATCGTAGCCGCGGGCATTGTCGGTGCCGCTGACGTTGACCCATTCGCCGGTGCCGGAAACGAAGGCGCCCCAGGGGTGCTCCGTGGCCAAGCCCTTGTCTTCCTTGACCTCCTTGCCGTCGGCGCCAGTAGGTCCGGCGTTGCCGTTATCAGTTACACCAGTCGTAATATCGAGGGGTCCGCTGTAACTGGGGTTATTGCCGTTGATTGCGAGGGTGGGCCCGGTGATCCAGCCGGCGCCGCTGCGAATATCGTCGGTGCGGCGCTGGAGATTGAGCGACTGCTGTTGCGCGTAAGCGGTGCTGATAGTGAAGATCGAAGTGAGCCCCTCCGGCGAAATCCGGTCGAAATCCGCGGGTAACTTCCCAAGTTGGCGATTGTCGAGATAGTCGAAGAGCGAATTGAACCGGGGATTGGCCGCGGCGCTGTCCAGCCCGGCGGCCACGGCGCGTTCGTTGGGGGTGAGCCCGGCGGCCTGGGCAAACTGCGCGAAGGAACCCTGGACAGCTTCCAGAGCCACGTTGTTGCGGGAATAAATCACCGTCGGCTGGAGAATGGTGTCGCTGGTAAAGCCGTCGAGCACGGTGGCGAATCTGCCGAACACGCCGCCACTGGCAGTGAGGAAGGTCACCGGATGATTGCGCTCGAGCTTGTAGCCAGCGATGGGCACGAGCTGGAGGGTGCCGCCGAGCTGCGCGCTGCCGTCGACGGAGAGGAGGGAGTGCTGGTTGAAAGCGAGCCCGCCGATCTCGATGGTCAGGCGGCCGGTGGGCGTCTGCACATAACTCCCGGTGACATGGATTTGCCCGGGGGCGTCGCCCGGCTGGACGGTGCCACCGTTGATCAAGTTACCGAGGATGTTACCATTGCCATTGAGGAACGAACCGGCGAGCATCTGCAGCTCGCTGACCGAGAGGGAGCCATCAAGAGTAATGCTGGAGTTACCCGGGAGGACGACCGGCCCCTGGGTGACATAGAGGGTGTTATGAATGAGGAGCGAGCTATCCGGGAGGAAGAAGAGCGAATGGATGGTGTTACTTTCGTTCGGGCCGCCGGTTTGCCCCGGGCCGTTGACGATGAAGTCCGCCGTGGTTGGGACGTCCACCGGCGCGCTATTCTGGATGAGCGACCCGACATAGGCGATGATGATCGGTGCGCCCGGCGCGGAGGCACCCACCAAGGCGAGGCCGAGCGGCCCATTCAGCCCGGTGATGAGGCTGGCATTGATCGGCGCTCCGGTGGTGGCGTTGTATTCGCCGACGGTGGTTCCCGTGCCACCACCGTAGTTCGTCACGTAGAGGTCGTTGCCTGAAACGAGGAGGCCGCCCGGGTTATTCAGTCCGGTGATGAAGTTGGCATTGATCACCAAGCCGGTGGAGGCGTTGTATTCGGCGACGGTGTTGGCGAACTCCAGCGCGACAAAGAGTTTGTTACCCGAGACAGCCAACCCGAACGGCGAATTCAGCCCGGTGATGAAGTTCGCGTTGATCGCCGCGCCCGTCGAGGCGTTGTAGACGCCCACGTTGCTGCTGGGGCCGGCTGTCCCCGTCGAAAGATAGAGGTTATTCCCCGCGAGCGCCATGCCGTTCAAGACCTGGAGATTGGTGATGAAATTGGCATTGATCGCCGCCCCGGTGGAGGCGCTGTATGCGCCCACGGTCCCGTTTCCGAGGCCGAAGCCGTTGGCCGCGACGAGGAGGGTGTTGCCCGAGAGCACAACGCCGACCGGGCCGGTAATTGGGTTGACCAAGCCTGCGTTGATCGGCGCGCCCGTCGTGGCGTTGTATACCCCCACGGTGGAAGGGTTGAATCCTCCGGCGAAGTTAGCGACGAAAAGATTGTTGCCCGATAGCGTCAGGCTCGTCGGGTTATTCAGTCCGGTGATGAGCGAGGGGTTGATGGACGCCCCCGTCGTGGCACTGTATTCACCGACGTTGTTGCCGAAATAGCTCGAGACGTAGAGCTGCGCTTGCGCGCTCTTTGGCGCGACGCCGAGGGCGAGGAGCGCGGCGGCCAGCGGGGTGAGCAGCGCGGGGCGCAGGCGACGGGTGGTGGAAGATCGGCAGCGATGCGGATGGGTCATAAAAAACGGCGGCGCGGTGGCGGGATCGCGAAGAGTCCGATGGCGTTCCTTGCGGAGCTTTCCAAAGCGCGGAACATTTCCAGTCTTCGGGCACGGCAAAACAACGATCGCGATCTGCGAGGAGCCGCGGAGATACCGAAATGAGCGCCCGTGGCGCAAGTGAATTTGGCGCGAGGCGCTCCTTTCTTCACCGGGCACCGCCGGGAAGCGCACAGCCGTTCGTCTTTCCGTCGAAATGACGAGCGGACCGGATAACGTCTGCTAACACATCGACAATGCGACTGAGTGCCATCTGGCGGCGTTGCTCGCTCCTTGTGTATCAATCTAAGGCTTCGGCTGGCGATGCAGTTCCTCGCGTACTAAGTCAACCAGCGGACGAGCACCGACGGGTTTCAAGGCGGGCTGATGCTTCTGCGGCTTGGTCCCTTGTTGCTTCACGATTTCGTGGGCGATGAGGATTTGCTCCATGGGATCGAGCGCGACCTTCACGTATAAGGCCCTAAACGAATCGAAATGCGCTTTGTCTCCCCAGGCGGCCACCGCGAAAATGCCTTCAGGCCCATCCGTCTCATCATGAAAGAGGCGCACCATTTCCTCCGTCGGAAGGAACGCCTGCCGGCCGAGAGCCCATCGGAGAAAGAGCCAGCCCTTGTCCTTGGGGAAAGTATCTATTGCCTGGGCATGGTCAGGGTGCTTCACATCCACCAATGCCGGAATCTGCGGCAGGTATTTATCCAAGGCGGCGTACCGTTCATTGTCCGGAAAACGGTGGGTTAAATCCAGTAGCTGCCGGGCTTCGTCATATTTACCGTGCAGGAGCGCGTGGACTAATTGCAACTGTAAGTCAGCCTCGTTGTCGCTGCCGCAACCCCGGACGATTCGCAGTTCGGTCGCTTCATCGCCATCAATCCAGGCCAACGCGTAACGCGCCGGTCTCGTGGAGTCGAAAAAATCCCAACTGGAGACGAAAAATGGCAGCGCTTCATCGTAGAAACGCCTGGCTGATTCCTCGGCATTGCCGGTGACGTAATCGGAAAAGATGCGGTAGGCATTCCGAAAGGTGAGCGTCTCCCAGCCGAACTTCTCTAGGTTTTGCGCGGTTTCAAAGGCCCTGGCCTTGCCTGGCTTATCCATCACCCGCGCCCATTCCTGATAATGCCACGGCATGTCCGCGAGGAGTTCGTCACGCATCCCGAGCACATCGATAAAGGCGGGAAACTTTGTATTACCGTCGTGATTTACCAGATTGCAGACGGCCAGTGGACCGCCCTCATGCCGCATGCGGTTGACGAAGATGCGCACGTCCTCCGCTTTGCCGCCGTTGCGGATGAACGATTCGATCTCGCGGTTTCCGCCGCGCGCCAACCAACAGCGGCTCAAGTAGCACTCCGGCGGATTTCGCCAATCATCCGGCAATTTGCGGAGAAACGCCTCCCCGACCAGGGAAGAGCCGACGAACTGCAGGCGGCGGAGATCCTTGAGGGGAAAATGCGCGCTGACCTTGGAATTTCGAAAGTAAACATCCACGCCCTTGATCTGATCCAGCACCGTGCGGCCGACGTCACTCGGACCCGGAGGAACGTCACCGAAAAAACGATAGCTATACCCAAATTGCAGGCCCATTATCTCCCAGCCGTAGCCGAGGAGGTCGCGCGCCGACGCGGTCGCCACCGGAATCAATGATCCGGAGCCTTCGTCGAGTCCGAGATTGAGGGCTGGAGCCACCGCCTTAATGGTTGCTTTCATGTCTGGACCGGCGGCGCCCACGGAAACGGCCGCCTTTTTCAATACCGGCTGGTAACCGGTAAAATCGTGGGGTGACGGTTGGAAGGACTCCATGGCATCCAGCCACGCCTTCACGGCGATGCCGGGCATTCGTGCCCCCCATTCCGCGCCATTACCCTGACGGCTGCGAATGATCACATTCGGTCCATACTCGAAGAGGCGAGGGACCATTTCCGCGCCCTCGACTTCATCCACCACCTCGGCGCGGTTTGGCTGGAGGACCTGCTGCGTCGTTCCGCGGAGGAACTGGGAGAGAAGAAGTGATCTAAAAACTCTCGAATCGCAAAGCCTGAAAATTCACTCCGTGATGGTAACCTCCTCCGGCGGACCACGCACGAACCCGCAACGTTTTCGGCACTCGCCAATGGCTGGCGGCGTCTAGGCAGGCGGTGCTGACCGGCGGTAACTCATTGCCGGTGAAAGTGACTCTTCCTTCCTTCACCTCCATGGTAAAAGCCATCGCCTGGTGCAGGGACCGGACGAAGGCCCGTGAATCCTCGGTCGTGTAGAGCGGTTGTCCATTCACGAGGAACCGATAGTCGTGCGTCGATACTTGGGTGGGACTGATCTGGGCAATGACCTGGCCCGCGTCATCCAGCACCTCCACATTCAGTCCCTCCAGTTTGCCGATGTTCGGCCAGGCAAAGCGCACCGTGCCCGTGAGCCTCCAACCCGCCACGGGACCGGCGGATATGGGAAGATCGCGCGTGACCGTCCCCGAGGAGTCGGGGCGATGCGCGAAGCCGATATCGATATCCGGCGAAACATTTTTCCGATACTCCGTGACGTTCGTTCTCACGCTCCACCAGTCTTGATTCTTGTTCTTCACGACCTCTTCGGCCGGGCTTCGATGCCAGCCCGCAGTGCCATCTGCCACGCCTTGATCCCGCGGCAAACCTGCGAGGAGATCGCGATGATCCGGAACAGATACGGGAGCGGTTGCTGGACACATCACGGGTATCTCCTGCTCACGGATGCTGGATAGATTATCCACCCGCCAGCGATGCACGCCGCCGTGCATTCCTTCGTCATTGTGATAGATATAAATTACTCCATCCGGACGGACGACCAGGCCATGAGAGCTGGCGTTCCCAGCCATCCCGGGCTGTCCTTCATCTTCCTTGCCATCGGGCAGGATGTTTTGCCGCGCTCCGAATTGTCCCACCATGAGACCATCGTCCCGGAGATGAGTCCACATATTCACTTCGCCGGCGTCGCCGCCTTTCCAGCCTTCGCCGAGATACTCCCAGAAGAGATTGTCTCCCACCACATGGCAGTAACTGCCGGCATTGCCCACGTGATTGCCAATATCGAAGGAGCCATCCGTGGGCCAGTCACCCTGATAGCCCCGCAACGTACTCGGCGCCGCTTTCCATCGCCAGGAGCTCGTGCGCGCGTCGAGGCCGGCCAGGTGCCATCCGGTATGACTTACGGCCGCATTAGTCAAGCCGGGCAATGGCGCCTGCGCATCAAAGGAGGCTATGATCCCATGAGAAGATATCTCCCAAGCTAGCGGAATGCCCGAGATATAGGGTGCATGATCCAGCACCGCGCGATCCACGGGCGGGGACACGGCGGCCGTCTGCAGCGCTCCCCACTGCGGATTGCCCAGGGCATCAAATCCGTTAAGCGGTTGCAGGCTCCAGATCAAGGGTTGGCCCGCCTTGGGCGGGGTAAGCGTGTGCAGCGATCCATCCGGCGCCAGCGTGCAATTCAAGCCCGACGTCTCCAGCCCGGTAAAACGCAAACCCGTGCGCGGATCCAGCTCCGCGATGTCTTGCTTGCCGCTCTTGAAGTTGCGGAATGTGGCATAAGTGCGGCCATCCTTTAAGGTCGCCACGGTCAGCCAGGGGAAAAAGCCATTCCGCACACCGCCCTTCACGTCGTAATACTCCACGGGAATTTCCCGTCCCGCCCAGTTTCTCACCAGCTTCCAGGAACCATTGTCCGGCGCCAGCGGCTTCGAGTAATCCACGTGAAACTCCAGGAGATCCGCAAAAAGTCTTTCCCCGTCATTCTGATCCACCAGGGCCGTGTAAAACGTGGGCAGCCACATGATCCGGCGGAGAAACTTTCGCTCCGCCGAATAGTGCTGGGAACGAAAGTTACCCGAGTCTCCCACCCAGAAAGAACCATCCGGCTGCCACGCTAGGAAAGTCCATGGAAAGCCTCCGACGTGGCGGGAGATGTTATCGATGTTCCGAAAGAAGAACTTATCATCGGCGACGTCGGGACTTACCGCATAACCGCCTTCCCGGCCGTAGGTCCACAGCGGCTTGCCCGAAACGTTGTCATAGGCGCGTAACTGCTGGCTTTTACCGCCATCCGCGAGCAGCAGCGTCCCGTTGTCCGGAGAGACGGCCAGGGCCAGGGGGGCGTCCAAACCCGTGATGGAAAGGCCGGTAAGTGCTCTGAGCGCGCCGTCCGCTTCCACCGCATACTTGGCGACGACGGGATGGCCCTCCTGCACAGAAGCCATCCACAATTGCCCCTGGCCATCCGTCGCCAAAGCAGTTGGCTCGCTCAGAGAAATGGACTTCACCAACGCCCCCGTGGTCTTGTCCAGGACATGCAGTTCGTTCAGCTCCCGATGGGTAGCAAAGAGATAGCGTCCATCCTTCTGCACCGCCAATCCGGTGCAGTATCCCTGGAGCGAATCCAGACGATCGATGGCGCTTTGTTTGACGATACTATTCGCGAAGGTGATCTTCTTTCCCTCCGGAAAAAAGACCTCGCCGTCGTCACTCACCCGGGTGGCGTAGATGAAATGATTCCTCGGTGCCCGACTGGCTTCCACGCCCGCCCAATAGACATACTTTCCATCCGTGACGACAAAGCGGACCGATGCATCCGTGTATCCATGCGCGGCGGGTGTCGGCAGAATGTAACTCTTGACCTCCGGGTGGGTCACACTCGTCTTGAGCGTGGCGGAGCGTCCTTCGTTGTAACCCGCGGCAAGATAGATGTTATCGCCATGGATCGCCATTCCATAGGCAATATCCTCCGCATGATGCAGCGTGGGCCCGGAAAAGGCTGCGGAAGTATTTCCGACCACCCCCTCCCAAGTGTACCGGACCTGGCTGGAAAGAACCCTCACCGTATACATCCCCAAAGGAGCTCTCCCGCCGTCGTCCGTATCGCCGGTCCAGGCGCCGCGGTGCGTGCCTTTCGCGTAGCGAACGTTGCTCCAAAGGGTTTTGATGAGAGCATCCTTTGCAAAGACGCCCGCACTGGTCGCGCCATCCTCCGGGAGATCAAAGGAGAATGTCCCCGCCTCTGCTTTCAAAACCTGAGGGTCGCGGTCGGCGCCGTAGAGGGCCAGCGCAGCTACGGCATAAATCAGAAAGAGGCGGGAAACCAAGACGAACGACAGCAGGCGGAGGGGGGAGTGCATCGAGATTCTCGAAATAAGCGAAAGGGATAAGACAGTAGTGTGTTTAACCGAAACGAATTGCTATGCTTAGGACTAGAAATACGTGTCGAATGCGGACTTTAAACCACACCGCTCACAATTGGCCGCCAGGGCGCTTTTTTAGACCGGAGTGCGGTCGCAGCATGGCGCAAAATGAGTCGGTCTGAGGGCCAAACGCATTTGCTGGCCCTGGCGGAGCAACTGACGGTATCATCGGTGTCATGCTCCTGTTCCCTCACTGCCGCGCCGTTCTCCTCTTCCTACTGTTGTCGCTTACGGGCGCCGCTTCCAGCCACGCCGAGCAGTTCGTGCTTTTCGACGTGACCTTCACCTACACCAAGGCCGACGCCGATAATGCCAAGCCGAACCCATCGCACTACTACGTGCGCGGCGACATGCTCAACGCCGATCGTCCGAAGGATTGGACGGCCCCCGTGGATTACCGCAACGGCACCGTGCACGTGCGCCTCGAAGTCATTGAGAAACCTGCCGGTAGTGAACCGACGACGTGGAGCGTCTGTTACATCCCGAACAAAGGCCAGCTCCACGGCTACGGCTGCATCGGCACCGACGTTTATAAGGAGGCCGGCGTTTACGAAAAGGACGTGGACATGACGAAATTCTGGCAGAACGACAACATCGTCTGGAGCGAAGGGATCAAGGAAATGCACCTCGTCATTAAGGACAATAGCGGCGGCCAGGGCCACGCCCATAAGCGCCCCGATTTCGAAAAGTTCTTCCCCACTAAAATCCGCATGACACTCATCCAGGTCTCCGCCGGCGCCACTTATGACCCCAAGCTGGTGCCGAATCTACCGATTCTTGGAGATAAGAAGTAACCCCGCGACCGCCGGCGCTCAGAATTTGCACATCTCGCTTCGTCTTATGATTCTCCGAAACACTCCGATTCCCCGCCGCGTCTTTCTGGCCTGCGGTTTGACCGCTGGTTGGATGGCCACGCGAGGCTTGGCGGGATCATCCGCCGGCGACCGGATTTTGCCGCCGGTGAACGCCTTTTCCCGGCTCAAGAAAAAGCTCGTCGATGGACAGTCAGCAACACTGCTCATTATCTCGGACAGCACAGGCTACCGTGATATTTCGGCCACCCGGCGATTCATCCGGTGGCTGGCATCGCAGTACCCATCGCACCGCGTCACCGAGTTGTATTGGGCCGAATGGATGACCAATGCGTCGACCGGCCCGCGGAACTATGGCGAACCGGTCGTGATTTCGGAAGGAACGACGAAGGCCACCTTGACCATCCTCGACGCCGTTCTGCCCGGCGCCTTTGCGCAGGCCATGATCGATGGCTCCCGCTGGGCCAACATGATCGCGCCTCTCGAGGGGCAGGCGCCCGATCTCGTCCTTTGGAATCACGGCCACAATCATCAGGGCAACATTTCCAATGTCGCCTACGGTCGCGGCACCTTTCTCGCGCCGCTTGGGCGGGTCGGACTTGAATTCCCAAACACGCCGCAGGTCGCCATCATCCAGAATCCCTGGCGCGACAATGATGGTTACGACCGGGTGCGCCAGTGGTGGCTTTCGGTTGCGGAGACGATGCCCAGCTTGACACTTATCGATGGCTTTTCTCCTTTCATCGCGAAGGGAAAGAGCGCCGACCTGTTTCAAGACAACGTCCACCCGAGCGCGCGCGGTTATGAGTTGATCTACCAGCAGTTAGTTGCTGCTTGGGAATCCACCACGGCGCAACAAGAAGTCCCCACCGCCTGCTGGTCAAATCTCCCCGCCGACCCGCTGGTCGCCAATGGCGATCTCACCGACTGGACGACCGACCTGCCGCGTAACTGGCGCCTCATCCATAACGCCGCCGTGCGCAAAGACACCGAGCACACTTTTCGCCACGCGCCCTGGTCCCTCGCGCTCACTGGCACCACGCAAAACGACGGCCTGCAAATCAGCATCACCGGCGCCGCCCTGGCCGGCGTCCGTGGCAAGACCGTAAGCTTTGCGGTGCTATGTTACATCCCGCGCGAGGCCGATCAGGACATCCAGGTAAAGTTCACGACTAACTCCAGCGACCAGGTCACTGGCTCGATCCAGTTCGCCCGCGATAACTGGAAGTGGATTGTCATGTCCGGTTGTGTCGTGCCACTCGATGCCACTCTCGCCTTTGTCGGTATCTACCGTTCCTTCGCCAAACTTCCGAACGATGTGTCCTTCTACATTCAAAAGCTGGTCATCGCCGAAGGGGATGGCCCGAAGGGCGGGTTCCAACCGTAGCGTTCTCACGATACCGATAGCCAGGGTGCTACCACGATGGTTGGCGGGCGTTGCAGGAGGTGATACGAGGAATTCCAAGGTTCAGAATCGCCGCTTCAGGATTCGCCTTCTGATTCTGCGATACCGCTGAAGCGGAGCGTTCCCCGGCGAAAACGCGAACGATCTGTCCGGGACGATAGCCTCCGCCTACTTTCTCCGAAGAAAGGCGCCAGCGAACTCCGCTGCAGCCGTAGGTGGCCGTGGTATCTCCCTCCGGCATGCCGCCCGGCACCCGTGGTGCGCGATGACGGCTTCGGCGATCAGCGGATCGCCGACCGCTACTTCGCCCAACTGAGCAGCGATGTGAAACGGTTCGCACGTGTCGTTCAATACCTCTCCGGCACGAACTTCCGCCCCTTCAGTGAGGCCGCGTCGTCGTAGGCGCCCTTCTTTGAGCGCTCGGGGAGCTTGATCTTCGCGCGCGGAAGTTTCTTGTAAGGGATGAGACTGAGGATGTGATGGAGGCAGTTCAGGCGCGCGCGTTTCTTGTCGTCCGAACGCAGGATGTGCCAGGGCGCGCGTTTCGTGTCGGTGGCCGCTAACATCATGTCGCGGGCGCGCGAATACTCGAACCACTTGCTCCGCGAGGGCAGGTCCATCGGGCTGAGTTTCCACTGGCGAAGCGGATCGTCGATGCGTGCCTCGAAGCGGCGCTTCTGCTCCTGGTCGCTTGAATCCAACCAGATTTTGATGAGCTGGATCCCGCCGTCCACGATGTATTTCTCGACCTCGGGACACAGCTCGAGAAAGCGAGCGTGCTGCTCCTTCGTGCAGAAGCCCATCACATACTCCACGCCCGCGCGGTTGTACCAACTGCGGTCGAATATCACGATCTCGCCTGCCGCCGGGAAATGCGCCATGTAACGCTGGATATACATCTGCGACTTCTCGCGGTCGGAAGGCGCCGGCAATGCAACCGTGCGAAACACGCGAGGGCTGACCCGCTCGGTCAGCGCGCGAATGGTGCCGCCTTTGCCCGCGGCGTCGCGGCCCTCGAAGACAACGATCACGCGCAGGCCCTTGTGTTTGACCCACTCCTGGAGGTAGCACAGCTCAGCCTGAAGCTTTCGCAGCTCCTTCATGTATTCCTTGTTCTTTAGTTTTTCAGGTTCTGCGTCCTTTGGCTTGTCATTCTTGCTCATTTTTTTTGCGGGGTGACCTGCTGAACGGATAACCCGGGGGGAGCGGTTTGTTCATGCAGACAATCTTGGGCTGCGACTGCAGAAAGCTTCCATAGGACCTTGGACTTATATCTCGCCGGATCGTGCGGTGCGGCTCGAGAATGTCTACCGCGCTTAACGCACGAAATCGGGCGCAGATTCGGCGGCATGGGACCTAGGTCCTATTTCATCGGCCGCGACTTTCTGGTGACCTCGCGCCCACACCTTTCCCAAATTCATGAAACTCCTCCCCGTCCTCGCGCTCGTCGCTGTCTTTTTGTCCTCCGCCCACGCCGTGGAAAAACCGCGCGCCCACACGCAAGGTAAGCCGACCGGCCACCCCACCGGGCCGCTCAAACCCGGCGAGTATTGGTGGAATCCGCAACGTTCGCCGAACGGACCGCTCGTCGTGTTGGTGAGCGTTCCGGAGCAGGTCATGCACGTTTATCGCAATGGTGTCCTCATCGGACGCTCCTCGGTGAGCACCGGCTCCAGCGGCCACGCGACGCCGGGCGGCGTCTTCACGATCCTCGAGAAAAAGCAGGAGCACTATTCGAAGAAATACGACAACGCGCCGATGCCGAACATGCAGCGCCTCACGTGGACGGGAATCGCCATGCACTCGGGTAATTTGCCCGGCTACCCCGCAAGCCATGGCTGCATCCGTCTGCCGTTCGATTTCTCCCAGTTGCTCTTCAGCGTGACCAGCAAGGGCGGCACGGTGGTGGTGGGCGATGGCAAAGTGCCCGTGCCACATCTCGCGTCGAGCCCGGGCGTGATCCTGGCGCCAAAGGATTTCACGGCGGACATGCTTCGCCCGCTGGGGCACAACGATTACGATTGGCACCCGGAGCGCAGTGGCAACGGCCCAGTGACGATTGTGGTGAGCGCGGCCGACAAGGCGATGTACGTTTATCGAAATGGCAACGCGATCGGCCGCGCAGCGGTGGAGGTCGCCGGCTTCGGATCGCTCGGTGAGCAAGTCTACGCGATGCTGGAGGGAGAGACCGGCCGGGAAAGCGCGCTGGCGCCCGGCCGCAAGTCGCGCCGCTGGATGAATGTGGCGAGCAGCGGCCGCCAGGTCGAAGCCGAAAGGATCAAGTCGCGGCTACATGTGAACCCGGAGTTTGCGCAGAAAGTGTACGACATCATGGCGCCGGGCACGACCGTCATCGTCACAGATCAGCGGGTCGCGCGGAAGCCGCGCGGCTCGGCGATTCTCGAGGGCTGACGAAATACCATGCGCGTGTTTGTCTTTGCGCTCGTCGCTGCGGTTACGCTCAGCAGCTGCGCGCAGTATGCGCAGGTCAAGCCGAGACGTCCGGCGCTGGCCGGGCCGCCAGGCCGTGAGCCGCTCGCCAACGCGGAGAAGGAAATCGCCCGTGCGCTGAGGCAGGAACACTCGCAGCCGCTCGTCGCGCTCGGGGAGTGCGTGGAATCGCTCGACGTTGCGTGGCGCGAATTGCGCCGCGATCCCGCGAACACCACCGCCCGGCGCGACTACAATTTCGCCCTCAGTCGCGTCTTCGAGATCATCAAGGAGGCGAAGCTCGACGCCTGGTCGAAGCCGCTCATTGTTCGCACCTCGGGCGGCGCATATGAGCTTTCAGCAAAGCCCGATCCGCGCCCGGAGTGGAATCCCGCGCTCTACGATTTCACGCCGGCGGACCAGTTCGATGTCGGCGGAAAGTATGTCACCGAGCGCACGGTGCGCGAAGGGCTGGGAGCGCCGATCGTCGCGGTCGAGCGCGAGCCCAACCAAAAGGCGCGGCAGAACTTTGCTCCCTCGCGGTTGTATTACAGCGTCACTGCGCTGGCACGATTCGAAGGAAGGCGCTGCATCCTCTCCGGCGAAGATCCGCTCGCGAAGGAGACCGTGACGCTCGACGGCCACACCTTTCCGCTTGCCGCGGATTTTACCGTGCCGCTCGCGGTCATGCTCCAAAAGACCGACCCCGAGCGACACGAAATCATGCGCGTGCTCAATCCTGAGAAATACGCGGACACCGCGGCGATCGAACGGCTTCAGCCCTACGACCCGAACAAGACCGTCATCCTCGTCATTCACGGACTCATGGATTCGCAGGCCACTTGGACACCGATGATCAACAAGCTCCGCGGCGATCCGGTGATCCGGAAACATTACCAGTTCTGGTTTTACAGCTACCCGAGCGGCTACCCGTATCCGTATTCCGCCGCCATCCTCCGTCACGAGCTTGACGCGGTGGAAAAGCGCTACCCCTTGCGTCGACCGATGGTCGTTATCGGCCACAGCATGGGCGGTTGCATCAGCCGGTTGCTGCTCACCGACAGCGGCGACACGCTCTGCACGAAGATTTTTGGCAAGCCGTTGGATCAGGTGTCGCTTTCGCCGCGCACCCGCGAGTATTTCCAGGACGAATTGTACTTCCGCCACCGACCCGAAATCGGCCGCGTGATCTTCATCTCCTCGCCGTTGCGTGGCAGCGACCTCGCGCGCGGCTGGATCGGGCGGCTGGTCGCCAACCTCATCCGCCCCGCGAGCCTCGCCGCTGAGGCGAGCCGCGAGATGCTGCGCCTCACGAGCACCCGCGAAAACGAGCTGAGGCCGAAACGCCGTGCCAACAGCGTGGATACGCTCTCGCCCGACAGCCGTTTCGTGAGAGCCGTCAACACCCTCCCGCTCACCCCCGGCGTGCCCTATGACACGATCATCGGCGATCGCGGCCGCGGCGATTCACCGAACTCGAGCGACGGCGTCGTCCCATATTGGAGCTCGCACATGGACGGCGCACAGAGCGAACACATCGTTCCTTCCAATCACAGCGCCCATCAGAATCCTCAGGCCATCGCCGACGTGCTGCAGATTCTCAAAGCGCACGCACTGCAATAATCATCACGTGGCATCTCTTGTCCGCGCACACGGGGCGGTTGTGGGCCGAAAACAATGCCCGCAACGGCGCGACGTTTCGTTTCACGCTCAAGGTGAGAACGAGTTGAACGTGCGCATGGTACCGGCGCCATCAGTCGCGAAGTGTGGGCCGCGAGGCGGAACCGCCACGGACACACCGCATAGTTGGCCTCGGTGGGGGCTTTCTTCTGGTATGAGGAACTGTGCAAGGTCAAAGGCCTGAGTACCGCGGAAATCAGTCGGCCGCGGTGGCCGCTGGGGCTGGCGGCGGCGGAGCAGGCTCTTTTAGCTGGGGCTTTTTTCCGCTGATTCTCTCCACGAGATAGAAGAGCACCGGGATGAGGAAGATGGCGATGAAGCTGGCGGCGAGCATACCGCCGATGACGACATAACCCATGACCTGCCGGGAGAGGGCGCCGGCGCCGCTGGCGCGGGCCAGTGGGACACAGCCGAGTATGAAGGCGAAGCTGGTCATGAGGATGGGACGCAGGCGCAAGCGGGCGCCTTCCAGGGAAGCGTGCACCAGATCGAGTCCTTCCTCGTGTTTCATCTTGGCAAACTCGACGATGAGGATGGCATTTTTGGCCGAGAGTCCGATGAGCATGACGAGGCCGATCTGGGCGTAGACGTTGTTCTCGAAGTGCCCGGACATGAGGCCGGCAAAGGCTCCGCAGACGGCGACGGGCACGCCGAGGAGCACGCTGAAGGGCAGGCTCCAGCTTTCGTACTGGGCGGCGAGGATGAGAAAGACAAAGAGCAGCGACATCCCGAAGATCGCGCTCGCGGAGACGCCCTCTTGGGCGCGCTTTTCCTGATAACTCATGCCCAAGTAGGCGAAGCCCATTTCCTTCGGCATGGTCTGGGCGAATACTTCTTCCATGGCTTTCATGGCCTGGCCGGAGCTGTAACCCGGCGCCGGCGTGGCATTGATCTGCGCGGATCGGTAGAGATTGTAGCGCATGGTAAACTCCGGACCGCTGATCCGCTCCGGATAACTCACCGAACTGAGCGGGACCATGTCGCCGTTCTTGTTCTTCACGAAGAATTGTCCGACCTGGTCGATGTTAGTGCGGTAATCCCCTTCCGCCTGGACAAAGACCTGCCATTGCCGGCCAAAGCGATTGAAGTAATTGACGAAGTAACTCCCCATGAAGGTCTGCAATGTTTGGTAGACGGAGCCGAGGTCGACGTTCTGTTTCAGCACCATGTCGCGATCGATATGGAGGAAGCGCTGCGGCACGGCTGGGGAAAACATCGGCGTGACGCCGGTCAGTTCCTTTCGCTCCCGCGCGGCGGTGACGAACCGGGCCACGTTCTGGGCGAGGTAAGCGACGTCATTCCCGGCGCGGTCCTGGAGCATGAATGTCACCCCTCCGCTCGTCCCGATACCAGGAATGGCCGGGGGAGAAAAGGCAAAGGCGCGCGCCCCGGCCACCTGGTAAAAGGCGGCGTTCACATGCTTGAGAATCGCCGGGTACTGCTCCTCGGGCGCCTTGCGTTCGCCCCATTCCTTGAGCGAGACGAAGAAGATGCCGCTGTAAGTCGTGTTCACGCCGCTGAGGAAATTCAGGCCGGTGACCGTGGAGTAGTACTGCACGCCGGGGGTGTTTTTCAGAATCTCTTCGCATTGCCGCATGACTGCATCGGTGCGCTGGAGGGAAGAGGCATCGGGCAGGATGATCTGCGCGAAGAAATAACCCTGATCTTCCTCGGGCAAAAAGCTGCCGGGAATCTTTTTGCCGAGCATGGCGGTGAGCGCGATCACACCCACGAGGAGGATGACGGCGACGAAGGATTTCCGGATGAGATGATGGCAGGCCCCGACGAAGCCATTGGTGGCCAGGCCAAAGACGCGGTTGAACCCGTCGAAGAATTTCTGGAGCACGCCGCGGCTCTTTTGTTTCGGCCGCAAAAGCATGGCGGCAAGCGCCGGCGAGAGCGTCAACGCATTGAACGCGGAGATAAGCATGGAGACGGCAATCGTGACCGCGAATTGCTGATATAATCGACCGGTAATGCCGGGGATGAAAGCCGTCGGGATGAAGACCGCGGCGAGAACCAAGGCGATGGCGATGACCGGGCCGCTGACTTCGGACATGGCTTTGAGCGTCGCTTCCTTCGGCGAAAGTCCGTGTTCGATATGATGCTCCACCGCTTCGACGACGACGATAGCATCGTCCACCACCAGGCCGATGGCCAGGACCAGGCCGAAAAGGGAGAGCGTGTTCACGGTGAAACCGAACATCGGAAAGAGCACGAAGGTGCTGATGAGCGATACCGGCACCGCGAGCAGCGGGATGAGCGTGGCGCGCCAGCCCTGGAGGAAGATAAAGACGACGATGATGACCAGCACCAAGGCTTCCGCGAGGGTGTGCTGGATTTCCACCATGCCCTCGGTGACCGCCAGCGTGGTATCCAGGCAGATGCGGTACTCCATATCCGCGGGAAACTTTTCCGCGAGCTCCTTCATCTTCTTCCTCGCGCCCTCGGCGGCGGCAATGGCATTGGTGCCGGGAAGTTGATAGAGCGCGACGAGGGCGGCCGGTTTGCCGTTGAGCCGGCCGGAAATGGAGTAGTTCTGCGCGCCGAGTTCGATCCGTCCCACGTCTTTCACCCGCAGCATCGAGCCATCGGCATTCGCGCGGACCACGATCTCGCCAAACTCTTCGGAGGTTTGCAGACGGCCTTTGGCGCGCACCGCATAAGTGAACTCCTGCCCTTTCGGCACCGGTTCTCCGCCGACCGTGCCGGCGGGATTTACGGTATTCTGCGTTTGGATCGCCTGGATGATTTCCGGAATGGTCACCCCGAGTTTGGCCAGTTGATCCGGCTTCACCCAGATACGCATGGCGTACTGGCCCGCGCCGAAAACCGTGACGCTGGCGATCCCTTTCACGCGGGTGAATTCGTCGTTCAGGTTGATGTTCGCGTAGTTGGCGAGGAAGACGTTGTCGTAAGTCCCTTTCGGCGAATAGAGCGCAAACATGATCAACGGCGAAGACGTGGACTTCTGCACGGTCACACCGAATTTGTTCACGTCCTGCGGAAGCTGCGAAGAGGCCTGGTTACTCCGCATCTGCGAAAGGATCTGGTCGGTGTTCACATCCGTCCCGACTTCGAAATTCACCGTCAGTTTCAGCGTGCCGTCGTTGCCATTCACCGACTGCATGTAGTTCATGTTATCGACGCCGCTCATCTGCTGCTCGATGGGCGTGGCCACCGATTGCTCCACAGTCAGCGCGTCCGCGCCGGTGTAAGTGGTCTTGACCTGGATTTCCGGCGGCACGATGTCGGGAAACTGCGCGACCGGCAATCGCAGGTAAGTAATGATCCCGACGATGGTCATGACGATCGAGATGACCATCGCGACGATGGGGCGATTGACGAAGAAGGACGCCATGGTGCGCTATTTGGTTTCCGCTTGGGCCGCGGGTTTCGCCTCAGCGGTGGCGGGTGCAGGCGCCGTTTCCGCCGGCGGTGTCCAGGGCTTGGCCGAGACGGGAGCGCCCGTTCTGACCTTCTGCAAGCCCTCGACGATGACCTTTTCCCCAGCCGTAAGACCGGAGGCAATGACCCAATCCGAGCCGATCTGCGGGCCCACTTTCACCGGACGAATCTCCGCTTTGCCATCGGCGCCGACCACGCCGAGTTGAAAGCTGCCCTGCACTTCGGCAACCGCGCGCTGCGGGACGACCACGGCATCCTTCAAGTTATCGGTAAGAATGCGGGCGCGGGCGAAGAATCCCGGCCGCAAGAGGCTTCCTGGATTCGCCAGCAACGCCGTGACTAATATCGTGCCGGTGGATTCGTTGACCTGCCGGTTGACGGAAAACAGCCGCCCTTTTTGCGGAAAGACGGAGCCATCGGCGAGAATCAATTCGATGCTTTCCGGCCGTTGGTCGAAAGGCAGTTTGCGGATATCTTCGATGCGTTTACTGGCCTCCAAATAATCCCCTTCGCTCACCGGGAAGATGAGTTTCACCGGATCGAGAGTGGAAACCGTCGTCAGCACCGTGCCGCTGGCCGTGCCGACCAGATCTCCGACCTGCGCCTGGGCGTTGCCGGCAATGCCATCGACGGGCGAGGCGATCTTGCAGTAACCCAGATTCAGCGTCGCCTCTTCCACACCGGCCTGAAGCGCACCCACCTTGGCAATGTTGGCATCGTTGAGCTGGGTCGAGTTGATGTATTCCTGCTCCGAGATGACTTTCTTGTCCCACAACTGCTTGTTGCGCTCGTAACTCGACTGCGAGGCTAACTGCGTGGCTTTGCCTTGTGCGAGCTGGCTTTTCGCCTCGGCCAGCGCGGCCTCAAAGGGTCGCGAATCGATTTCGAATAACATGTCTCCCTTTTTCACCAGCGACCCCTCCGGGTAATCGCGCTTCAGCAAATATCCCGTCACCTTCGCGCGAATCTGCGCGTTCTCCGAGCCATCCACGGTTCCCACCCATTCCCGGTAAACGGGCACATCCCGTGTCGCCGCCGGCGCGACGAGCACCTCCGGCGGGGGCAAGGCTTTCGGCGCTTCCGTCTTTTCGCACGACGTGAAGACAAGGTGAGCGGCCGCAATCGCCGCGAACCCCGCCAGGAGAGTCGGTTTTGGTTTCATAGGCATAAACAGGATGAACGGCGCCTCCGGAGAGAGTGGCAATCAACTTTCTGGATGGTTGGAACGATTGCCGAGCGCCCACGCGATCGCGTCCAGGAGCGCCTGGTCGTCGACGGGCTTCTGAAAGTAGGCGGCCGCGCCGGCCTGCTGGGCTATTTCCCGAGTTTCCGCCGTGTCGTGCGCCGTGGTGAAAATGACCGGCAGATGCCGACCCGCCCGCCTGAGCAAACCGGGTAACTCCAAGCCGCTGATCCCGGGCATGCGCACGTCGGAGATTACGCAGGCATTGTCGTCAGTGCACTCAGCCCGCAGAAATTCCTCGACCGAGGCGAAGGTGCGCGGCTCCATTTTCGCCGAGCGTGCCAGCCGCGCATAAGCGGTGCAGATCGACGGTTCGTCGTCGACGATGTAGACTTGCATCGGAGAATTCGGCATTGGGTGATGACGCTCACAATGCCCGAAGAACATCGCATCCGCCTATGGGACCTAAGTCTTATTTGATTCCGCCAAGCTCGCGACCATTTGTGGGCAACGAAAATCGAAAGGTCGCCCCACCGCCTTCGCGAACGCAGGCTTCAATGCGGCCATGGTGATTTTCGATAATTCGCCGGCAAATGGAAAGCCCCATACCGAGGCCTCCCTGCTTCGTTGAGACGAACGGTGCGAAGATCGTCGCCAGCCGCTCCGGTGGGATGCCGTGCCCCTTATCGTGGATGCGCACGGTTACACTCCCGACTTCGGCGAACGTTTCGATGGTAACCGTTCGGCACTCCACTGGCGTTTCAACCATGGCCTGAATGGCGTTGATGAGGAGATTGACGATGACCTGTTGCAGTTCGACGCGAGCGGCGAGTGTGCGGGGCAACGCTGGCGCATAAATGGGTCGGACCTCGAGATTGGCCTCCATGAACTCGCCATGCATGAGTTCGAGCACTTCGCGAACGAGTTCGTTGAGGCAACAGGATTCGCGCGCGGTTGGCTGTTTACCAACCATCGCGTGCAGGTTGTGGATGACGCTGGCGGCACGTTTGTTGTCACGCACGATATCGGCAAGGATCGCGCCCAGTTCCGCGTCCGTGATTCCGCCACTGGCGAGGAAACGCCTGGCGGCCTGGGCATTGCTGAGGATGGCGGCCAGCGGTTGATTGAGTTCGTGCGCCAGGGCCGTGGATATTTCGCCCAAGGTCGCCACACGCATGGTATGCGCCAGTTCGTTTCGCAGCTGTTCTTCTCTCAGTTCCGCGCGCTGACGCCCAATGGCGTTTCCAACAATTTGTGCGACCAACTTCAACTCTGCGATTTCGCCCTTGCGCCAAATCCGCTCCGTCGCCACCGCGAAGAAAGCCAGTGCGCCGAACACCTCGCCGTTGGCAATCAGTGGAATGGTCAGGTTCGATTTTACGCCTTGGGCGCGGTATACCTCAACCTCTGGCGCTGCTTGCTTCGGAAGTTCATCGAGTGACGAAAAGCAAAAGGATTTTCCACCCAAGATCTTCGCCTCTACCCACGGCAACATGCCGGCGGTTTCAAAATTCGCCGGGAGAGCAGGCCGATCCGGGCGCTGCCAGCAGTGCGTGAGAACCAGGCCGGGTTTCTCCTCTGTGAGTTGCCACAAAGTACTGCGATCGAAATGGAACGCCTCGACGATCCGGCGCTGCGCTCCTTCGACCGCCGAGTCCACTCGATCGTTCGGCAGGGCGACAAATAGCGAGGAAATCGCCGCAAGCAATCCCTGCAACCGAAGCTTGTCCGCCAGTTCTTCCTTCGCTTGTTTCTGCTCAGTGATGTCCGCCTCGATCGCTACAAATTGACGCGGCCTTCCGCGTTTATTGAGAAATGGCACTATAGTGGCCGCGATCCAATAGAAGGCCCCATCTTTTGCCCGATTCTTGATCTCTCCATGCCAGACATTGCCATCGGCAATGGTGCGCCAGAGCTTGCGAAAAAACGACTTCGAGTGGTGTCCGGAATTCAGGATTCGGTGGTCCTGTCCGAGCAATTCCTCGCGCGCATATTTCGAGAGCGCACAGAACTTATCGTTGACAAAGGTAATCCTCCCGTCCGGATCGGTGATTGCCACGATGGCGTGCTCGTCCATCGCTGCTTTTAGATCCGCAGCTTCCTTGGCCACCCCTTGGAGCGTTTCACCGGTCCGCTGCATCTTCACCATTCGGCCAGTTCTCCTGACATTCGTCTGGTGACGGGGGCGCTTTCCTTCTTCAGGACCGTTCGATGGGCCGGTGGGAGTCCCGATCATTTCTCCCCGTCGGCGACTGGTCGCACTCGTGGGGGTCGTACCTCTCATGGAGGCATCTTATGGAAACCGCGCAGCCGAGCCAATCCTGTCTTGCAATTTTGTGATGGCGCAGACGTAGGCCGATTTATCACCAATCGCTATCGTGTTCGCGCGTATAGCGATAGTGACGCTCAAAATTAAGTTTCGTCGGAAATTTCTCATAGCCTCCGTGAATCCACGAAGTATTACTCTGGTGAGGAGTTTGTAGGTGCATCGGTGCATCGCGAACGAACAGGTGAAGATTTCGCACCCGGATATCCGTCGTAGCGTTTGCTGTGACGGATATTACCCCAAAGAACCCGACGAGGCTTTCACGAACAGATGTGTCTTCGTGCAAACTTTCGTCTTATGGGCTCCGCGTGCCTATAGACTTTTGTCCTGTCAGCTCCGGGATTTTCTGACGAGTGCCGCTTCCGTGGCGTGCAGCGTGGAAAGCTCCTGAAGGTAGGTATGGTAGCGCTCGAAAAGTGTGGTGAAATCGCCGCGCAAATCACTGACGGCGGTCAGGAGAGCTTTATCGAGGTCCATGGCTTCTTTCAACGCCACCGTGTGAGTTACGGTGCTCGATGGTTTCAGGGTTTCCAATCGTTGCTGGCGACGCTCGGCGATCAAGGATTCGGTTTTGGCTAGTTCGTCAGAGAGTTTCTTGCGCTGGATCGGATCGCTGGTGGAAACAAGCTGTGTCTTGACGGTCCGGCTCTGTCGATCAAGTCGGTCAATGCTGGCCTCGAGTTGCCGGACGATGGCGTCGCGCTGCGTGTTGGTTTTGGAAGTCATTTGAACGTTTTGGTCGTATTCCTCATTGCGCTCATAAGTAGTCCCCCACCACCCGCTGCCAGTGGCACGATAACGTTGATAGTCCTGATGGGATGGCATGGATTGGTGTAATGCCATGATTTGCTGAATCCTCTTTTCGATTCGCGCATCGAAGGTGGCGATCATGTCGCGCTTCTCCTGCTCGGTGAGTTGCAGACGCGGGTTGCGCAATTCCTCCTTCAGGCCGGCGCGCTTTTGGTCGTAATATTTGATGGTTTTCGCCAGGCGTTCAGCGGTGTCCTCCTTCATTCGAGCAACCTTCGTGCGGGAATCCTTCGAGTCACTGATCGTCTTGAGGGCATCAACGATCGTGTCGATTCGGGACTCGATTCGTGCATCGGTTTGTTTGATCTCATCCCGCAGCAGGTCGACACGTTGCTGCCTGATTCCGATCCACGATTTCAGTTGTTCGGCGGTCGGTGGGGTTTGCGCCGGAAGCGGCGTCGAAGCAAGTGCCATGAGAACTCCCAGGACGAACTGTGCGTGGAATTTGGTCATAAGTCCCACGAAACTAATGGGGCAACCGGACGGCCAACATCAGACCTTGGTCTTATCCGCCCGCCGCTGGGGTGACAGCCGCAATCTGAGCTACCCGCACCAGGTCCGCCACCGAGTGAACACACATTTTCTCCATCACGCGGCCCCGGTGAATCTTGACCGTCTTTTCCGCGGCGCCCAGTTCTGCAGCAATTTGTTTATTGAGCAGACCGGCAACCACCCCCTTCATGACTTCGAACTCGCGCGGGGTGAGAGTATCCAGCCTCGCGCGTGCCGCCGAACGTTCCGCACTGACCTTGCGCGTCTCCTGCGAGCGATTCAAGGCTCGCTCGACTGCGGCAAGCAGTTTTTCATCATCCACCGGCTTCGTGAGGAAATCCACCGCGCCAGCCTTCATCGCCGAAACGCACATCGGCACGTCGCCACGGCCCGTAAGAAAGACAATTTGCGCCGCGCGATCGGCGAGTGCCTGCTGAAGTTCCAGGCCGCCGAGGCCGGGCATCTGGACGTCAAGCACGAGACAGACGGGGCCATCGTGGGCGACGCGCCGGAGATAATCCTCAGCGGAGTCGAAGGCATCCACCGCCACGCGCACCGAACGAAACAACCGCGTGAGGCTGCGCCGTACGGAATCGTCGTCGTCGATCACGCAGACCAGTGCGTTTTCCAGCGACTGCAATCGGGGAGGCTTCGCGCGCATAAGACACCGGGAACCACCGCCGATGATCTTACCCAGTGGGGTTCAGGTCAAGCCCGCTCTCGATGCCGCAGCACACCGGGCATGGGACTTTGGTCCTATGGATGAACCCCCTCATCGACCGCATGCTTCGGTCGTCACTCCACACGATCCGTCGTATGAAATCCACGTTCCTCGTCGCTGTCATTTCCACCGCCTTGGCGGGCATGTGCTTCGCTGCTTCCGTTGATGAAGTTCCGCCGGAGAAGGCGGCCATCGTCGCCAACGACCGGGCCTACGAAGCCGCCTACGCCAAAGCGGATGTCAAGGCGCTCGCCGATTTCTTCACCAATGATGCAAGTTACACCACTTCGGAAGGACGCATGTTCAGCGGCCGCGCCGAAATCGAAAGTAGCATCCGCTCCGCCTTTGCCGGAAACAAGGGGGCGAAGCTGGCCATCAATGTCGACTCCGTGCGCGCCCTCGGGCCCGAAGCTTTGGTGGAAAAGGGGACGACGAGTGTCACCGCCAAAAACGGGGAGGTTACTGGCGAACTCTACACCGCCATCCTCGTCAAGAGTGGTGGCAATTGGAAGATCAACCAACTCATCGAATCACCTTTGCCGGACTTGACGCCGCGCGAGCATCTTGCCGAACTGGAATGGTTGGTGGGCGAATGGGAAGACACCGACAAAACGGATAACGTCAGCGTCCACAGCCAGTACCTGTGGGCGCGCGGCGGCAATTTTCTCACGCGCAATATCACCGTGAAAAAGTCGGGTGAAGTGACTCTGGAAGGATGGCAGATCATTGGCTGGGATCCGATCGAGGAGGGCATTCGCACCTGGACCTTCGACGGCGAGGGCGGCTTTTCGGAAGGGCGCTTTACTCGGGACGGTGATCGATGGTTGCTGCGCGAGACAGGAGTGACTCCCGACGGCGACCGGACAACGGCGGACAATACTTTTACCAAGCTGGGCGCCGACCGCTACACTTGGGAATCAAATAACCGCACGCTCGATGGGGAGCCGCAGCCGAGTATCAGCCGCATCGAGATCAATCGCGTGAAAGGACAGTGATACCATGCGCTATCGAATTCCGATGATCGTGGCGACAGTGGTGGTGCTGGTGGTGTGTTCCGATACGGCGTCGGTTCATGCGCGAGGCGGTGGACGGGGTGGGGGAGGTGTCTCGCGCGGGGGAGGCGGGGGCAGCTTTTCCCGTCCGTCGGGCGGTAATATCTCACGCCCGTCTGGAGGAACCGTCTCACGTCCATCCGGAGGCAATATCTCCCGACCCTCTGGAGGAAATATTTCGCGACCTTCCGGCGGCACTGTTTCGCGTCCGTCGACTGGCAACCGGCCGTCACAATTGCCATCGAAACCGAGTGGCGGGCGGGTACCTGCGCAGCGTCCGTCCACTGGCAATCGTCCATCGGCAGGTGGCGCCGGCAGTGCCTCGCAACTCCCTTCGGCGAATCGCCCGGGTGGCGCGGAACGCCCGTCGCAGCGGCCGTCCAACCCTTCCAATCGGCCCGGTGGTGGGGATCTGGCTCAAAAACCGTCCCAGCAACCGAGCCGTCCCGTTGGCAACAAGCCTTCGCAACTTCCCACGAATCCTCGTGCTGGAAGCGGCATCGCCAATCGTCCCGGCACCGGCCAGGGTGCCGGTAACCGGCCGACGCAGCGGCCCAGTCAGGGTGATCTTGGCAATTTTCTGGGGATCGCTGGCGGAGTGGGCGCCGGCAGTGCCTTGGGCGGCGCGCTCGCTAATCGACCATCCCACTTGCCGGCCAACCGACCTGGTGGCGGGGAGCGTCCCACTCAGCGACCAGAAGATCGTCCCAATTGGAGCGATTGGTCACAGAATCGCGGCGAGAAATGGCAGGATCGCGTCGATAACACCAATGGCGCTTGGAACAATTGGCAGCAGAAAAATCGGGAGCGGCTGAGCAATTTCCAAAGCAACCGCGAGCAGCGCTGGAACAACCTCGAAACCGCCCAGGATAACCGGCAAAATTGGCGCGATCAAAGGCGCCAAGACTGGCAACAGCACCGGGAGGATCTGTGGGATTATCGCTCCGACCGGGCGGATGAAATCCGCAGCGACGCCCGCGATTTTTATGATAACTATTTCGATGACCGCTGGTGGGGGCGCTGTGGGTGGGGATACGGTTTCGGCTATGTCGGGTTTGGCAACTACCCGGTGAACCCATGGTGGTGGTGGGCGGGGGCCGCATGGGGGGCCGTGAGCTCGTTTGTCAGCGCCATTCCTCCCGATCCCGTTTATATCGACTACGGGATGAACGTCATCTACGAGGGCGATACGGTCTACGTCGATAACCAGCCCATTCCCGCGGAGCAATACTCCGAGCCGATGATCGAACTTGCGGTGAATGCCGAGCAACCGCCGCCGCCCACCCCACCCGCCGAAGGCCAGCCACCGGAATGGCTGCCGTTGGGAGTCTTCGCGTTGGCCCAGGAAGAAAAGGGCGATCCGATCATGTTCGTCCAACTCTCGGTCAACCGAGCGGGGGTGATCAGCGGCGCCTATAGCAGCACGCTCACGGAGGATCAGCGTCCCATTTCCGGCCAGGTAGACAAGGGCACTCAGCGGGTCGCCTGGCGGATCGGGGCGAATACCGACACCGTCTTCGTCACGAGCCTCGCCAACCTCACTCGAGATGTCTCGCCGGTCGCCATCCATTTCGGCAGCACCCGCACCCAGACATGGCTACTGGTGCGGATGCCGGAGCCGGCGCCCGCCGGCCAGCCGGCAGCCATTCCGGAGATCGATCGCAAGCCGCCGCCGCTCAAAACCACTGCGCCAAAACCCGCAAACTAGCATCGCTCGGCGGCCTGGCTTGGGAGGGTCTTGTGACATCTGTGTAAACTCGAGATAGGACCTTGGTCCGATGGCGGGAGCGGGTATGGCCGAGGATCATCGAGATCAATCAACACCGTTCCAATTATGAACACCGCAAGCCCTGCCCCATTCAGCCTTGCCGAACACGGCCTCACTGTCACCGAAGTTCACCGGAATCTGCCGCCGAGCGCCCTTTACGAGCACGCCATTCGGTTCGAGAAAGACGCCAGCATTGCAGAGAAAGGCGCGCTCGTCGCCTATTCCGGCGTGAAGACTGGACGCTCGCCCAAGGACAAACGCGTCGTCGAAAATCCCGCCTCCAAGGCCGATATCTGGTGGGGATCGGTCAATATCCCTTTCGATGAGCAGACCTTCCATATCAACCGCCAGCGTGCGCTCGACTACCTCAATACCCGCGACCGGCTTTACTGCTTCGACGGCTTCGCCGGATGGGATCCGAACTACCGCATCAAAGTCCGCGTCATCTGCTCCCGTCCGTATCACGCGCTGTTCATGCACACGATGCTCATCCGCCCTACGCGCGAGGAATTGGCCGGCTTCGGCACTCCGGACTTCGTCATCATCAACGGTGGCGCCTTCCCGGCCAACCGCCTGACCACGGGCATGGGCTCGACGACGAGCATCGACCTGAGCCTCGAGGAAAAGCAACTCGTCATCCTCGGCACCGAATACGCCGGGGAAATGAAGAAAGGAGTGTTTACGGTCGCCAACTACCTTGGCCCGAAACGCGGCATCCTTTCGATGCACTGCTCGGCCACTGCCGACCAAAAGACCGGGGCTTCCTCGTTGCTCTTTGGCTTGAGTGGCACCGGTAAGACCACACTCTCGGCCGATCCGAAGCGCCATCTCATCGGCGACGACGAACATTGCTGGAGCGACGAGGGTATCTTCAACATCGAGGGCGGTTGTTACGCCAAGGCGATCAATCTCACGCCGGAAAGCGAACCCGATATCTTCCAGGCCTTGCGCTTTGGCGCGGTCCTGGAAAACGTCGTCCTCGATGAGGATCACGGTGTCGATTACACCGATACCAGCATCACGCAGGACACTCGCGGTGCGTATCCGATCGAGTTTATCCGCAACGCGAAGATCCCCTGCATCGCCGGTCATCCCACGGACGTGATCTTCCTCACCTGCGACGCCTTCGGTGTGCTGCCCCCGGTCAGCGTCCTTTCACCGGCGCACGCCATGTATCATTTCATCAGCGGCTACACGGCCAAGGTGGCCGGAACGGAAATGGGAGTCACCGAGCCGCAGGCCACCTTTTCGCCGTGCTTTGGCGGCCCATTTCTCGTCTGGCATCCCAGCAAATATGCCGAACTGCTCGCCGCCAAGATGCGCAGGCACAACGCCCGCGTCTGGCTCGTGAATACGGGTTGGGCCGGGGGCGCCTATGGTACGGGCAAACGCATCAGCCTCAAGAATACGCGGGCCATCATCGACGCCATCCACAGCGGTGCACTGAACAGTGCGAAGTGCGAACAGGATCCGGTTTTTGGTTTCCAGATCGTGACCGAGGTTCCCGGCGTGCCCTCGGAAATCCTCCGGCCACGCGACGCCTGGACCGACAAAGCCGCTTACGATGGCACCGCGCGGAAACTCGCCGGACTCTTTAACAAAAATTTCGAGACCTACGCCGCCGGCGCAAGCACTGAAGTCAAGGCCGCGGCCCCCAAAGTTTGACGGATGCGCTGGCTCTTCGAACTCCACGAAACGCAACCCATCGCCCACGCCATCATTGTGCTCGCGCTGGTCTGCGTGCTCGGGATGGCGTTTGGGAGCGTGAAGTTTCGCGGTGTCGGGCTCGGCACCTCCGGCGTCCTTTTCGCGGGAATCCTCGCCGGGCACTTCGGCGAAGCGGTCGACCATCACACCCTCGATTTCGTGAAGGAGTTCGGTCTGATCCTCTTCGTCTTTACGATCGGCCTTCAACTTGGCCCCGGTTTCTTTGCCGCACTCCGGGAACAAGGTGCGAAACTGAATCTCCTCGCTGCTGCCATCGTCGTTCTCGGGGCCATCGCCGCGCCCCTCGCCGGTTATATGGGGCGATTCGATCCGGCGAGTGTGCTGGGGATCTTTTCCGGCGCCTCGACGAATACGCCCTCGCTCGGCGCCGCCACGCAGACGATCAGCGCGCTTCCTGGAATCGACGCCGACCGCCTGGCGCTCCCGGCGCTCGCCTATGCCGTCAGTTATCCGACGGCCATCGTCGGCATCATCGTCACGCTCCTCCTTCTCAAACAAATTTTCCGGGCCGATCCGGCGCGCGAAGCCGCGGATTTCGCGGCCAAAAACCGCGCCACCGCGGAGCCCTTGGAACGCCGTACGCTGGTGGTTGCCAATCCCAATCTCGACGGACTCCGCATCGGCGCGATTCCCGGCCGGGAGGAAATGCGGGTGACCATTGCCCGCGTGCGCCACGATGAGGAAACACGGGCCGCAACGGACGCCATGGTGATCCATCGTGAGGATCGCCTGGCCGTCGTCGGAACCTCTGCCAGCCTCGATCAATTCGAACGCGTAATCGGACGGCGCAGCGACGAGGATCTCGTGCTCGAGGAGAGTAATATCACCTCCCGCCGCGTGGCGGTGACCGACCGGGAGGTGCTCGGCAAAACGGTCGGCCAACTCGGCCTCGACGATCGTTTCGGCGTTGCGGTCACGCGTGTCACCCGCGCGGACATGGAAATGACGGCGGTGCCGGGGCTGCGGTTGAAGTTCGGTGATGAGGTGCAAATCGTGGGCCGGGAAGCGGACCTCGACAAGGCTGCCGCCGCCCTCGGTAACTCGCTCAAGGAACTCAACGAGACTCACTTTATTCCGTTCTTCATCGGGATCGCACTCGGCATCGCACTGGGGACGATGCCCATCCCGTTCCCCGGCCTGCCCCAGCCGATTCGGCTCGGCCTGGCCGGCGGTCCGTTGATCGTCGCTTTAATTTTGGGGCGCGTGGGCCATATCCGGCGCCAGGTCTGGCACATGCCCGTGAATACCAATCTCGCCTTCCGCGAATTCGGCATCGCCCTTTTCTTCGCCGCCGTCGGACTGAGTGCCGGAGCAAAATTCTTTTCCACCGTTTTCAGCGCCACGGGCCTCGCCTGGATGGTAGCCGGTGCCTGCGTCACCGTCCTCCCTTTGCTGACCGTTGGAATCTTCGCGCGTGTCGTCCTGAAAATGAATTACCTGGATCTGAGCGGTCTGCTCGCTGGCAGCATGACCGATCCGCCGGCGCTCGCTTTCGCTTCCAATATCGCCCGTTCCGATGCCCCGACCGTGGCCTACGCCACCGTCTATCCACTGACGACTCTCCTGCGCATCCTCTCCGCGCAGATTCTCGCCATCGTCCTCTTCCGATGAATATTACCACTCTCGGCGAAGCCCGCTTCCCGTCGGGTCGCACGCACACGATTGACGACGCGATTCGCATCCCCGAACGAATCGAGGTCGGCGCCGATTCCGGCCTGCAATTCGAACTGGCCGGCCCCCGCGAACGCATTTTTTTTGACCCGAAATTGACGTGCGCCGGCATCGTGACCTGCGGTGGGCTCTGCCCCGGACTGAATAATGTCATCCGCTCACTTTTCCTGGAGTTACACTACGGCTATGGAGTCGCTTCGGTGCTTGGCTTTCGCGGTGGTTACAGTGGCCTCGATCCCGATAGCGCGAAAGAGCCGGTGACCCTTACGCCGGAGTTTGTGGAGAGCATCCACCGCAAGGGCGGGACCGTTCTCGAGTCCTCCCGCGGCCCAGTGCACATCGGGAAGGCAGTGGACAATCTGATCGCCCGCGGCGTGCACATCCTCTTTACTGTTGGTGGCGATGGCACCCAGCGGGGTGCGAACGATCTTTACCAGGAAGCCCGCCGGCGCGGCCATACGCTCTCCGTCGTCGGTATCCCCAAGACGATCGACAACGACGTCGGTTTCGTCGCTCGCACCTTTGGTTTCTTCAGCGCTGTGGAGGAAGCGGCGCGCGTCCTCGATTGCGCGCACACCGAGGCCTGCAGCGTGCCCGCCGGGATCGGCTTGGTGAAACTCATGGGACGGCATGCCGGGTTTGTCACCGCCGGGGCCACTGTCGCCAGCCAGGATGTCAACTTCGCCCTCATTCCAGAAGTTCCCTTCGCCCTCGAACCATTCCTCGCCGCCTTGAAAGCGCGGATGCTTGCCAAATCCCACGCCGTGATCGCCGTCGCCGAAGGAGCCGGACAGGCTTTGCTCGCCGCCGACAAGGGCGACCGTGATGCCTCGGGGAATGTGAAACTCAAAGACATCGGCCTTTTCCTCAAGGACCGAATTGAGGCTTATTTTAAAGGGCAATGCGTCCCGGTGGTAATCCGTTACTTCGACCCGAGTTACCAGGTGCGGAGCCGACCCGCTAATTGTGAGGACGCCCTCCTTTGCGACCTTTACGCGCGCCACGCCGTTCACGCCGGCATGGCGGGAAAAACCGGGCTGGTCATCGGCTTTCTCCACGAGCGATTCATCCATGTGCCGATCGAGCTCCTCGCCACCCAAACCAAGCGTCTGGATCCGGCCAGTGGTTGGTGGCGCTCCGTCCTGGCTGCCACCGGCCAGCCCGAACGCTTTCAGTAACCCGAAGATCTCCGGTTACTCCTTACCCTCCTCCGGGATCTCCGCGGCTTTTGGAGAGTTACCGCCGGTTGTTTGGCGCTGAGTCCTCGAGCCAGCTGGCATAGGACCAAGGTCCGATAGGAAACTCCGCCCAGTGTAGGCATGGTCCTCACGCGACCAGACTCCCAGAAAGGCCTCTTTCATGAAAACCCACATCAGCAATCTCTTCGCGATTCTCACCGCTGGCATCCTCGCTGCCTGCTCGACGGTGACGGTCACCACCGATCACGATCCTTCCGCCTCGTTTGCGAGATACAAGACCTACACGCTGGCGCCGGCCGCTCACGATCAGGCCCTTTCGCCGACGGCGGAAGCGGCCATGCGGAGCGCTCTCCGCACGCACCTCGCCGCCCGAGGCATCAGCGAAGTCAGCGGCCACAAGGCCGACCTCGATGTGGTCCGTCACGTCTTCCTGGAAGATAAAGTCTCCGTGAGGCAATACACCGATATGGGTTACGACCGTTACGGCCGGTGGCCGTACCGTTACGGCTATTACGGAATGTGGTCGGGCGCTCCGCGAACTTATACCGACGTGCACCAGTACACCGAGGGCACACTGATCCTCGATTTTGTGGATGCGCACACCGGGAAGTCGGTCTTCCGCGGAACCGCCACCGCGGTCGTCGGTGGCACGGAAGGTAATACGCGAAAGATCGACGAAGCCGTGGAAAAAATCGTCGCCGAATTACCCGGTGGTCCGGCGCATTGAAAGTCAATGAGTACGCATCCATCACGTTCACGAAATACCGCCGAACCCCATGCTTCCCGATAACCTCGACATTAACAGCATCACCGAAGCGCGGCGCAAAGCCGTCGAAAAGACGATCAAATCCATCCACGTCGAAGAAATTCGTACGTTGATTGACGAGATCTTCCCTTATCACGACGACCCGTACCGTGAGCGCTTTTCCGAATTCCTGAAGGAGAATTCCGGATGCTCCTTTTTTCACGCAACGACCAATGACCCCGTCCACATTCTCTATTGCTCCGGCAAGGACAAAGGAATCTGGTTTCTTCCCGGAAGTGGCGTGGGAGTGCTTCAGGAGAAAGCATTGTCTATCCTGAAGGATATCGTGGCAAAGCGTTAGTCCGCCGAAACTTACCCCCGCCGTCGGCTCGGAATGGCAGATTTGCTGAAACACTCGACCGCGCCCGGTTCAAAGATCGCACCTTTAAATGACTCCGTGACGAACTCGATTCCGATCTGGCCGGGGCGTCCGTCACCGTTGGGAGCTGCCTTCGATTTGTGCGGCACGGGTACCGCCCGGCCCAATGGGGCGCACGTCGTGTAACTGCCGCCGCTCGAAGTGAACGCAACCGCGACAGCAAGCATCTGGCGTTTCTCCTTCCCCGCGGTCGAATGGCTGCGAAATTATGAGCCAAAATGGTTTCGCGCGGACGTCGCGGCCGGCGTCACACTGGCCGCGTATCTTCTTCCGGCGGCGCTCGGCGATGCGTCGCTCGCCGGTCTGCCTCCCGAGGCAGGTCTTTATGCCTGCCTCTTTAGCGGATTAGTGTTTTGGGTCTTCTGCAGTTCGCGGCACACCGCCGTGACCGTCACTTCGGCGATCTCGTTGCTGATCGGCTCATCGCTCGGGAGCATGGCCGGTGGAGATCCGGCACGTTTCGGCGATCTGGCCGCTGGCACGGCTCTGCTCACCGCCCTGATCGCTTTTGCGGCGTGGTTGGTACGCGCCGGTTCCGTGGTGAATTTCATCTCCGAAAGCGTGATGATTGGATTCAAGGCGGGCGTGGCCTTGCATCTGGCGAGCACGCAATTGCCGAAGCTCTTCGGAATTCAGGGAGGGCACGGCGATTTCTGGGAGCGGATGGGAGAGTTTCTCGGCCATCTGAACCAGACCAATCCAACTTCTCTTCTCCTGGGCAGCATTGCCCTGGCGCTGCTCGTCCTCGGCAAAAAGCTGCTGCCCAACAAACCGGTGGCATTACTCGTGGTCGTCGGCAGTATCATTGCGGCCTCAGCCCTCGACTTCCAGCAGCACGGTGTGAAGCTGCTCGGCGCTGTTCCCCAAGGTCTGCCGGCACCGTCCGTCCCGGCGATCCATGGGGATGAATTCGCGGATTTAGTTCCCCTGGCCCTGGCGTGCTTTCTCCTCGGCGCGGTCGAAACTGCGACCATTGGCCGAATGTTCGCGGAAAAGCACGGTTACCGTTTTGATAGCAACCAGGAGTTTGTCGCCCTGGCGGGGGCCAACCTCGCGGCCGGCCTTGGTCACGGCTTTCCCATTAGCGGTGGCATGTCGCAGTCGCTGGTCAATGAGAGCGGCGGTGCCCGCACGCCAGTCTCCGGAGTCATCGCCGCCGGTTTGATCCTTGTAGTCGCGTTGTTCTTTTCCGAACTGCTGCACAACCTGCCGCAGCCGGTGCTGGCGGCGATCGTTCTGATGGCGGTGGCCAGCCTCGTGAAAGTGAATGAGTTGCGCCGCCTATGGCAGGTGCACCGCGAAGAATTCTTCGTCGCGGGAGCGGCGCTGTTGGGAGTGCTGTGGGAGGGATTGCTCAAGGGTGTGCTGATTGGCGCAGTCATTTCCCTGGTGCTCATCCTCCGCCGGGTTTCCTCGCCGCACGTCGCCTTTCTTGGGCGCATCCCAGGTGCGCGACGCTACTCCGACCTATCGCGCCACACGGATAATGAGCCAATGCCGGGCGTCCTCGCCTTTCGCGTGGAAGCCAGCATCGTTTACTTCAATGCCGAACACATTTACGATGCCGTCTTGTCGCGCCTGGCAGGGGCAAGCGAACCGGTTCGCCTGGTCATCTGCGATCTGTCCACCTCGCCAAATATGGACATGGCCGGCGCCCATATGTTCCTGAACCTGCACGGGGAACTAGCCAAACGCGGCGTCATCTTGCGTCTGGTCGAAGCGCGCTCGACCGTGCGCGACATGCTTCGCGCCGAGGGTGTGGAGGAGCAAATCGGCCGGATCGATCGGTTCACCTCCCTGGCACATGCCATCGACGACTTTCTCAGCCACGCGCCAGAGCGGTGACCGTAGGACCAAGGTCCGATGGCACTGCCTTGCAGTGCCGTTAGATTTCGGCCTATGCGCTACCTCACTAACAAGTGCGAGGATTGCCGGCTGATCCGGCTGGACCCTTCCCAGCCGGGGAGTCCGCTCGTGGTGATGCAGGAAGGCTGCGCGCCCAATGACGAGCTCTGCAAAACGAAGATGTTCTACCTCCAGCGGGACGGCAAATGGATCGACGAAATCGCCCGCGGCACACGACCCGACAGCGAGGCCGGAGACGTCGTCTTTGAGTCTACCTCGGAAGTTGTCCAATTGCTCACCAGCCTCTTCGGAAAGCCCGTCGTGCGCGAGCTGCCGGTCAGCGAATCCGACGTCGAGGCTTATATCACCCGGATGAAGAGCATCGCTTCACCGGAAGCCGCCTTGCGTGACTTCCTTGCCCGTTCTCGCGCGGCAAGAAAGCGCAAATAATGGCAAAAGGAAAGTGGCAGATGACCTTCGCCTTCGGCTATGGCGCCGTCCATTTACGGTTTGATCGGCGGGGCTATCTGGCTCGCATCGGGCGCGATGAATGCACCCCGCCAGCGGATCGAGCTGGAAGTCCCGCTCTGGCAGCCGCGCTTCAGCGCGGCGGGGATCCCGCAGCGTCTGCGCCGTGAAATACTTTTCTCCGCCGCCGCCATCCGAGAATCGTGGCCCCGCCGAAGGCCAGTAACATCGCACTCCCCGGTTCCGGCGTGGGGGTGAGGCTCATTGACGGCCCAGCGTCGATCGACTGCGTCGGCGTTCCGCTGGCGTCCTCGCCCATCGTCAAATCCGCGCTCTCCGAATGCGCTGGCTGCTGCCGCCGGTGATGTCGAGCTGCAGGCTGGTGGCGTTTTCGATGAGCGAGCCTTTGTAGTTGCCGGGCAGATCGACGGTGAAGTCGGTCTGGAGGAAGGTCGTCGAGGTGAAGGTCGCGAGGGTGAAGAGGCCTGGGGTGATTCCGCCGCCGTCGAGGATGTTGATGGTGAAGGCGCCGGTGGGGAGTCTGCGCAGGCTGGGAAAAAAGCGATCCGCGATGTTTGGTTTTCATGGTCACAAGGAATGATTTACGGGGTCATCTGGGGGGGCATTACCGCCGACGGGACAACCGGGCCGCCCCTTCCTCAAGAAAAGCAGCACCGCTTCAAACCACCGCCGGCATCTACACGGTGTTGGGTAGGAAACACGAAAGGGTTTTGTTTTGCCCACGTTGAATATTTCCAAAATAGAGGCGGATGAAAGAGAGCCTGGAGGCGTCCCCCAAACCGGCGCAGAAAACCGAACAAGCCAAGGCGGGAAGCCCGGCATTGCCGCGAGGCCTTCGGATAGCCATTCTCGTTCGAAATGCGCCGCCGTTTCCTCATGCGAACCAGATCCGCTGCCATTGTATTGAGCATTTGCCTTTCAATGCAGTGGGTCCGTGGCCAAACGTGGACGGGCGCGACCAGTTTTGATTGGAATACGGCGTCGAATTGGAACCCGGCGGTGATTCCGAATGGCGATAGCGCTACGGCGACATTCGATACGGCCACCGTGCTGGGAATCTCGATTTCGGCAAATACGGAAGTCAATGGAATCGTCTTTACCGCGAACGCGGTGTTGCCCTCTACGATCACCGTTTCTTCCGCATGGACGCTGACACTGAGTGGTGACGGGATCATCAACAATTCCGGTGTGAGTCAGGGTGTGATCACGGCGGTGGACGCGAATGGGAACTATGGGACGGTCGATTTCAGCAACGAGGCGAACGCCGGGACGGAGACGCAAATTACCAACGATGGCGGCATCGTTTCCGGTGGCGGAGGAGGACAAACCGTTTTCCAGGGGAACTCATCGGCTGGCGGCGCGGTGATCTTCAACCAAGGGGCAGCCGTCAATGGTGCCGGAGGGGGCACGACGATTTTTCAAGGCACGGCTTCGGCGGGGAGTGCAATCATCACCACGAACGGAGGATCCAACGGGGGGGCAGGCGGGGCTACCTACTTCGTGGCCAATGCAGACGGAGGCACTGCCCAAGCTATTACCAATGGGAACGGTGTGTTTGATATCAGTGGATTGAGCAATGTCGGGATGAACATTGGTTCGATCGCCGGAAGCGGCACCTATTATCTCGGTGGCAATACCCTGACGACCGGTGGGAATAACATGAGCACTACGGTCTCCGGTGTGATTTCCGATAGAGGTTCCGCCGGCGGCACGGGCGGTTCCTTGGTGTTGACCGGCACGGGCACGCTGATTCTCAGTGGGGCGAATAGTTATACCGGCACGACCAGTATCATCAACGGTGCCACCCTGCAGGCGAATGTCGCTGGGGCGCTCCCGGCGCCAGTCAGCGATGGAGGGGCGGGGACGGTCCGGACCGCGGTCCTGATGGACCAAACGGGAATAGGAGGCTCGAATTTGGTGCTGGGCGCGAGTCAGGCGATCGCTTCGCTGACGGGGGCGGCGCTGTCGCAGGTGAACCTCAATGCCAATACTCTAACGATCGGCTCTCCGAACGCCGCCATGAGCACTGAATTCGATGGTGTGATCTCCGACGAAAACCTGGGGGGAAGCCTGATCAAGGACGGCGCGAGCACCCAGATCCTCGCGGGCGCGAATACCTACATCGGGTCCACGACGGTGAAAGGCGGCACGCTGGTCGTGGATGGATCGCTCGCTGCGGGATCATCGGTCTTCGTTCAGAACGGGGCAGTCCTTTCCGGTTTCGGAAATGTTGCCGGGACGGTAAACATTCTTTCCGGAGGTGTCTTGCAACCAGGTACTCAGGCGCCGGACACACTGACCGTTGGGACACTGATTCTAAATCCCGGGTCAAATGCGAATTTCCGGTTGCAGCAATCGGGAATTCCGGGGTCACAAATCAACGACATGGTAAGTGTGACGAGTAACTTGAATCTCGGCGGCGCGCTGAATGTCGAGCCGCTTCCCGGGTTCGGAATCGGGACTTATCCGCTCTTCACTTATTCGGGGATACTGACGAATACCGGATTCAGTGCCATCAACGGCCTAGCGGGTTACACGACATCCATCTCCACTGGGACGGTGGGTGAAGTGGATTTGGTGGTGTCTTTAGGAACGCCTCAATATTGGGACGGTGCGGGCGCACTGAACGACGGCATCATCGCTGGCGGCAATGGAACCTGGGGGATCACCACCAAGAACTGGACGAATGCCGCCGGGACGACCAATGCGGTTTGGCAAGGCGGGACGGCGATTCTTGGAACCAAGGCTGGGACGGTAACAATTTCCGGAACGATCAATGCCCAAGGGCTGATTTTCGACATTACCGGTTACACGATTGGCGGTGGTACTTTGGGGCTGACCGGGAGCATGCCCGCAGTGAGTGTCACCAACCAGGCGGATAGTGCGACGATTAGTGCGAAGGTTACGGGAACGAGTGGTTTGAACGTGAAGGGGGCGGGGTTACTGACTCTGACCAATTCTGCGAATACTTATTCAGGTGGGACGAATATCAGCACGGGAACCCTGGAAATCGGGACGAACTCGATTGTCGGCTCGATTGGCGGCGGCGACATTAGTGTGAGCAGCGGAGGTCTGTTACTTCTCGTTTCCACGGTAAACAACGTGCTCTCAAACAATGTGACGAACGGCGTGGCTGGTAGTGGCATCCTGAATGTCCAGTCCACGAAGACGACGACGCTGACAGGCACTCTGACGGATGGTGTGGCTGGACAGTTTTTGCTGACGCAAGGCGGTACTGGGACGGTGATCCTCAGTAACGCGGGTAACTCGTACAGTGGGACGACGACGGTGGTGGTTGGAAGTCTTCAAATCGGGACATCTACGGCGGCTGGCTCGATTGGAGCGAGCAGCAGCGTCTCTGTGGGGGACAACGGCACGCTGATGCTGGTCAACGTTGTTGGTAACTTGCTGCCGAATGATGTCACAAACGCGCTTGGAGGCACCGGATTGGTGAGCGTAAATTCGACGCATACGACGACGCTCGGAGGCATTCTTTCCGACGGTTTGGGTACCTTGAATTTCACCCAAAGCGGCTTGGGGACCGCAGTTTTATCCGGCGAGAGCAGTTACAGCGGGACGACGACGGTCAGTGCGGGGACGCTGCAGGTTGGCAATGGGACGGGTGGTTCGCTGACGGGAGGTGGTGGTATTACGGTGACCGGGAGTGGGACGCTGGCCTTGGACCTGGCGGATGGGACGAGTTTCACGCAGGCGATTAATTTGAGTGTGACGACGGCGACGTTGAAAATGATCCAAGGCGGGACGACGACGGTGAGTGGAGTGATCAGCGGGACAGGAGGTGTGACGCAAAGCGGAATGGGGACGACAATCCTGAGCGCGGTGAATACTTACACGGGGCCGACGACGATCAGCGCGGGGACGTTGGAAGTGGACGGGCGGCTGGC
>DASYAY010000112.1:0-76641 GCA_036501065.1 Chthoniobacter sp.
AATCTTCCAAACTTTCCGGCAACAGCATCGCTTGCTTTCGGTCGGTTCCCTGAATGTAGGACATCTTGCTCTTCTTCAACCCGCCAACCCTCGGGAGCCAAGGGCTTTTCACACAGTCTCGGAGTTTGGGCACGAGGAAAACACGCGAAAGAACAGGCTCGGAGAAATTGGACCACGGGATTACACGGATTAAAGCCCCCGTTGCAAAATCAATCCGTGGAATCCGCGTAATCCGTGGTCCCTTCCTTCCGATTCTCTGCTCAAGCGGACGCAGCACCGCGTAGGTACCCGTCTTCGGCGGCGATTCTGCGCTTGCGGTACCCCGGTGGCACAAGATCATCGACGAACCTATGAACCCCTCTGACTTTGGTTTTGGCATCGTGGGCCCGGGTATGATTGCCGTCGTCGTCGCCGATGCGCTCGCCCAGGCGAAGAATACCCGGTTGCGCGCCGTTTCCAGCCGGACTCTCGCGAATGCGCAAAAGTTTACGGCCAACCGTCCCGGCGTCGACGCCGTGGAAGGTTACGAAGCCTTGTTGCACCGGGATGACGTGCAGGCCGTCTACATTGCCACTCCGACCGTGGCCAAGGAAGCCATCGCGCTCGCTGCCGTGGCCGCCGGCAAACACATCCTCGTCGACAAGCCGTTCGTCGATCGGGCCTCCGTGGCGCGCATGTCCGAGGCCGCGGCGGGGCGCGGGCTCGTGTTCATGGACGCGACCCATTTTGTGCATCATCCGCGCACCGCCGCCATCCAGGCCGCGACTGCGGAATTGATCGGCGCGCCGCAGTCGCTGCATACGGCGTTCTACTTTCCTTTCTCCGATCAGGACAACATCCGGTTCAATCCGCGGCAGGAACCGATGACCGTGCTGGGCGATATGGCGTGGTACTCGATGAGGGCGGTGGTGGAATATCTGCGCCCGGCGGGCCCGGTGCGCGCGGCTTTCGCTACGGGCGAGCGCAGCCCTTTGACGAACGCGTTCGTGCGCGTCGAGGGCCTGATCGCGTTCGAGAGCGGCGAAGCGTCGACCTTCGACGTAGGTTATACCGCCGATACCATCCTCATGGACCTGCAATTGCTCGGCACCAAGGGAGTGATCGGGATGGACGATTTCGTTTTGGACTGGACCAATAGTTTCGCTTTCAAGAACCCGGAGATCGCTCCGGGTTATACCTACCGCACGGGCATGGCCAGCCGCCAGGAAATCCGGCTCGTGCCTGCGCCCCCGGCCACGCCGCAGGAGGTCGCCATGGTCGAAGACTTCGCCACTCTGGCCACCTCCGGCAACACCGCCGAACGAGCCAGATACGCCGCCGCCACGTGGAAGACCCAGGAATATCTCGATGCGCTTTGGCAGGCCTTGAATCGGTGAACGACCAAACGACCAGGGAACGTCCAAATCAACGTCCATGGTCGTTGAACGACCAAACGACCATCCGCCTATATATAGGCGGTGGTAGTCGTGGTCGTTCAATGTGGTGATAGACGCCCCTCAACGACCAAGCGAATTCCTGTCGTCATTCCGCCTCGATCTGCTTCTTCCCTTCACGCCGGGCGGCTTTTTTCAAGGCCCGCCGTGTTGCTTTCACTTCCTCTTTTCGCCGTTGCTGATCGATGCCGTGCATTCCTTTTTCATGGACGATGCCGGGCCGGTTTTCGCCGCGCAGTGGGCTGTCTGTCTTGATGTAGGGTTTCATCGTTGCTCATTCCTCCGGCATGCCCCAGATGATCGGTGAGGCCAGCTCCAGGGAGTTGCCGGCGGGATCGCGGAAATAGAGCGACCGGCCTCCTCGGGGCCAATGATGGTCCAGTTCGATGCTCACGCCGTGCAGGCGCAAATGATCCATCCATCGGTCCAAATCCGCGTGCGGGACACGGAAGCAGACGTGTTGCGGTCCATAAGCCCCGTGGGGTGCCGTCACGTTCGTGTCCTTAGTCATCTCTTTTTCCGCCTGACGGATGCGCTCCATCATCGCCTGCTTGGCGGTCTGGGCGGCGATGCGGGCGAAGCCGCGCGGCGTCACCGGCACTTCCAAATCTTCCCCCAATTGCACGTCACGCTTGAACTTCCTGGCGAGGTCGAACCCGATCTCGTCGTGTTTGTTCTCCACCTTCTCGACGACGGTGAACCTCGCGTAGACTTTGATGTCGCCCGATTTCGGGTCGATCTCGACACGCAAACCCCGGGCGGGACCGACCGCTTCGCGCGCTGCCGCCAGGATGGCATTATTGATCGCCTCGATGAGGACTTCTCGTTTGCGCTCAGCGAAGTCGAGATCTGCCGGGATTTCATTCCTGCCGCCTTTGAGTGTTTCCTCGGCATTGAAGAGGAGCAGCATGCCGTGGCCGCATCGCAAAAAGACGTGCCGCGGAATTTCCTCGGCGAAGACCTGCAGCCCGAGCACGAGGCGATAAAACGTCTTCGCGACTGCAAGGTCATCCACGTAGAGGGCAGTTTCGAGAACACTGAGGACTTTCATGTGGATCGATGTTGGAATGCGGAAAACATCGACTGGTGGAGCGCGGCCATCAAGTCGTGCGAAGAGAGCGCTGCTTCAAGCTCCCGCTTGAGGACGAGGGTAGGTTACCGCGGACAGGAATGTCCGGGCTCCGTTGCTCGCTATCGAGCTTTCAATGGTCGGTCGATTGCTTGCGGCGCCGGTGCAATAACGACCACGCCTGCGGCAGAAGGAAGAGCGAGATGAGGGCGTCGATGATCAGTCCCAGCGCACAAGTCTGCCCGAGGCTGGCGAGGCCGATGTGGTTGGCCCAACTGATGGTCCCAAAGCCGGCGGAAGCGGAGAAGGCGCAGAGGCAAATGACGAGTCCGAGCTCGCGCTGCGCCGCCGGGGCGTCGCCTCCGTTGCGGCGCAGGGCGAGCAGCAGGAGAATGCTGTAGTCGGTGCCGGTCCCGAGTAACAGGAGGAGCGCGGCGAGGTTGAAAAAGTTCCAGCTCATGCCGAGCAGGGACATCGCTCCGGTGAGACAGGCCAGGACCAGGGCGGTGGTGACGACGAAGAGAAAGACGGCGGTCAGGTCGCGATAGGCGATGATCAAGAGCAGGATGACGATGGCGCTGAGGGCGACGATGACATGGCCAAATTCGCGGGGAATCACCCGGCGCAGTTCGCGTCCGAGCTGGTTCCAACTGACCAGCCACACACCGTCGCTTTGCACGGCGCTGGTGACTTCGTCTTCGTGGCCGGGGATCGGAGTTACCATGCCCATAGCCAGGAATTGGCCGTTGTCGCGGCTGGCGACGCGGCGGAAAATCCAGCGGCTGGTTTCATTTTGCGGCCAGATGGGGAAGGCGTCAGTGGTGGGATTGGTGGCGGTATCCGTGGGCTTGCCGGCGGCGGGTGTGCCGGTGGAGGAACCAGTGGCTTTTTGTCCCCAGTCCGCCCATTGCCGGAAGATGGCTTCGTCGAGCACGAAGGCTTCTTCCTTGAAACCCGCGTCGATGGCGTTCTGGCGCAGACGCGGCAATTCCGCCGCCAATGGAGCGAGCAGCGGCAGGTTCGCCCGCTGATTCAGGATCACGGGCCAGAGCGGCAGGGCGGTGCGGTAGCTCTTGATCTCGCCGCGGGCTTCGGCAGCGGCGAGGCTGGCCTCGGCGGTGCGCAAGCGCTTCAGCACTTCCGGCGCGTCTTTGCCGGCAACGACGAGGCTGAGCATGTCGCGATCGTCGGTCAGCCGGGTATAGATCCGGTCGACGGCGGTGTAAGCCTCGCTCACGCGGGGCCGCAGGGTGCGGGCGGAAAAGTCTGGCGGCGGCGGTCCCTTGATGGCGAGCGCGCCGAGGAGCACCACCACGAGGCCGGCGGTGGCGAACGCGCCTTTGCGCCAGAAACCCGGGGTGGTGCAGAGGCGTTCGACGACGGAAGGCGGATGGGATTCTCCGCGCTGGCGGTGCCGCAGAGTCAGCCGGGCGAAGAGGGTGAGCATGACGATCGCACCGATGATCACGCCGATGCCGACGAGATTGCCGAGTTGGGAGAGCCCCGGGAGACTGCTGAAATTGAGGGCGAAAAAGACGGCCGCGGTGGTGCCCGAAGTCCAGACGATGTTTTGCACACATTGGCGCTGCAATTCGCCGAGCGTCCCGGTGTGGTTCAGCGAGCGTTGATAGACGAAGTAGCCGTAGTCGACGCTCAGCCCGATCATGATCGCCGCGCAGCCCACGCCGATGACCGTCAACTGGCTGAGGAAGAGCCCGGCGGCAGCGAGCGTGAGTGTGAAAATGATGAGCAGCATGTGCTGCAAGTCGAACAAGGGCCGGGCGCGCCGGTAGCACAGCCAGAAGATGAGGGCGATGACGACGAGCGTGGCGAAGCCGGAGGACATCATGTCCCATTCCATGCTCCCGGAAATGTCGGCCATGAACGCGGGTTCGCCGGTGAAGCCGAGATGCACGTTGGGATCGGTGACGGCGGCGTGGGCCAGACCTTTGATCGCGTTCACCCAGGCGATGGCGGCCTTGTAGTTCGGGAAACTGTGCGCGGAGATGACGTAGGCGAGACGAAAGGTGCCGTCGGCCGAGGAAAATTCCGACTGCTCCATGCCATTGGAGGAGAGGAAGCCGGCATCGCCGAGGGCCCCGGCGAGGTTGTAGGGGTCGTAACTGAGCAGGGCGATTTCCTGCGGAGAAATGGAGTCCCCCAGCTTCTCGATGCTCGCTTTCAACGTGGCATCAGCGGCGCCGGGCGCGAGGCTGGCGACGAGCGCGCGGATTTTCTCGGGCGGTTGGTTGAGGACGAGATAGGCGAGCAGTTCCGAGAGGTCCTGGGGGCGTTTTTCCCAGGGCGCGCGCGCCACGACGCGTTCGACCAGGTCGGACCGTTTTGCAATCGCCTCGGCGAGGGTGTTCGCGGCCTTGTCCGCCGCTTCCGCCGTGGGCGCCTCGATGGTGACGATCAGCTCATTCGGCTGGGCGAAATGCTTGAGGAAGAGCGAAAGCCCCTTGACCTGCGGCAGGCGCGTGGGCAGCAGCCGGAGGATATCGACATTGAAACTAATGCGCGACAGTCCCGCGACGACGAAGACGAGCAGCGGAACGGCGACGGCCAGCCAGCGGAGCCTAGTTCTTTCCATCGACGATCTCGTATCCGGTGAAATCGTACTCGAATAAATGACGGTCGAGTTTCTGATTCATGCGCACATTCGTGAAATCGTTGCGCATCGAGGAACCCTCGCGAGTGACGAGTTCGAAACTGAGGAGATGGCCGCTGGCGGTATCGAAATCCATCTTGATGGCTTGAAGCATTTTTTGCGCTTGGGCATCGCGCGGGAGGATTTCGAGATGGCAGCGCTCGCCGGAAACGTTCACGGCCAGGGTTTCGAACTGGCGATTGAAGTCGGCAAAGTCCTTGGCGATGGGAAAATTCATCATCGCAAACCCCATGGCGCCGCCCTTTTTGTTGAGGCCGTCGCCCTTGAAACGCTCAGCCTTCTTTTTCGCCGGCTGGATGAGGTAATAGGTGTCGCCTTTGCGCACGACGATGGTCTTCGCCGGATCACCGAGTTCCCAGCGCAACGAATCGGGCGCGCTGAACCAGAGATGGCCGGGCGTGGTAATCGGGTCGCGCAAGGCGCGCAACGACCGGGTCTGGGTGAAATCGGCCTGGACGGAATGCAGTTCATCCTGCTTGAGCAGCCACTTCCTGACCGGGGCGAGATCGGGCATCTCGGCGGCGTGGAGCGGCAGCGCAAGCAAGGCGCAGAGGAGGGAAAGTAACAGACGCATCGTGGGAGCGCGGAAGTTCAAGCGGGACTGCCCGCGGGCGCAATCGAATAATTTGGATTGGCGGGAAGGGCGCGCCTGCGCAAGTTTGCCTTTCATGTCTTACGACGTTGTCATCATCGGCGGTTCGATGGCCGGCGCGGCCACGGCGACACTGTTGCGCCGGGAATGCCCGGAGATGCGTGTGCTCGTGGTCGAGCGCGCGCCGCGTTTTACGCGCCGGGTCGGTGAGGCCACGGTGGAGATCAGCGGGTATTTTCTGGGGCGCGTGCTCGGCCTTGCCCAGCACTTGAACAACGAGCATCTCATCAAGCAGGGGATGCGGTTCTGGTTTGCCAACGAGCAGACCCAATCCCTGGCGGACGCCAGCGAGATCGGGCCCAAGTACCATGTGCGCCTGCCTTCCTGGCAATTGGATCGTGCGGTCGTCGACGAGGAATTGCTGCGCCGGACTTCCGCCGACGGGGTCGAATTGCGCCGCCCAGCCCAGGTGACTGCGGTGCGGCTCTCGCCTGGCGGACAACAGGAAGTCGACATCAAGACCGCCGAAGGCGTGGAAACGGTGCGCTCCCGGTGGGTGGTCGATGCCTCGGGCGTGGCCGCGCTTCTGGCCCGGCAGGAAGGCTGGCTGGAGCCGAATGCCGCTCACCCGACGGCGGCGGCGTGGGCGCGCTGGCGCAAGGTGAAGGATTGGGACAGCCGGGATCTCGCGGCGAGGTTTCCCGAATGGTCCGGACGTTGTCTCGGCTCCCGCAACTCCGCGACGAACCATATTGTCGGCGATGGCTGGTGGAGCTGGTGGATTCCGCTGAAGGGCGGCGACGTCAGTGTCGGTGTGGTTTTCGACCAGCGGCTGGTGACTTTCCCGCAGGGCGAGGCCGGCCTCGGTGAGCGCTTGCGCGAATTTCTCCTGCAGCATCCGGTGGCGCGCGAGGTTCTCGATGGCGCGGAATGGATCGAGGGCGACGTGCATTGGCGCAAGAATCTCGCCTATCGGAGCCGGGTCTTTGCCGGGGACGGCTTTGCGGTGGTCGGTGACGCCGCGGCCTTCCTCGATCCGCTCTACAGCCCGGGCATGGACATCATTTCCTTCACGAGCACGGCGACGGCGGCGCTGATTGCGGCGCAGCATCGCGGGGAGGCGATCGGCCCGATGATCGAAAAGCACAACGCTACTTTCACCCAGAGTTATCAGCGCTGGTTCGAGGCGATCTACCAGGACAAATACGAATACATCGGGGAATACGATCTCATGCGCCTGGCATTCCGCATGGATCTGGGTCTCTACTATCTCGGAATCGTCTCGCAGCCCTTCAAGTACGGTGCGAAGTCCCTGTCATCGCCCCCGTTTTCCGTTCCGGTGTCCACGCCGGTTTATCATTTCATGCGGTTTTACAATCGGCGTTTTGCCGCGATGGCGCGCAAACGGCGGGAACGGCGGATGTGGGGACAGGCCAATTCGGGGCGGCACTACATGTTCCAGAGTTTTTCCATCAGTCCCAAGGATCTGCCGCGAATCATGGTGGCTGCCGCCCAATGGGTGGGACTCGAATTGCGCGAAGGGTGGCGGAGCTGGTTCGGCAGCAAACCGACAAAAAGCGCGGGAACGACGACCGCAGAAGAATCGCCCGTGCGGATGGCGGCCAAAGCGTGAGCCTGGAAGTAACGGAGCCCGGACATTCCTGTCCGCAGGCGCGGCAGTGCGGGCTCACGAAGGCGGATGAGCTCGCGCAAAGGGACGACTTTGAAACAGCGGGCTGGAAAGCCCGCTCTCCGTTCCGGAATCTCGTGCGCAACGCCCAGAGTTGCACGCGCGGGGATAATGCTTCGCTGCGGAGCTCCGAAACGGAGCGCGGGCTTTCCAGCCCGCGGGTACGTCGGGGTGGCCTCGCAAAAGTGGATGAAATCACGCGATGGAAACACTGGACAGGAATCTCCGGGCTCCGTTTCGGATTCCGCTGCGACCCGGGCAAAACAGCTTGCGGCTCCCGGCAGCCCTTTGGAGAATGACCCTTTTGTGAAAATCATCGATCGTTACGTCGGCGGGCAGCTCTTCGTCGCATTCTTCATGGCGGTGTCCGTGCTGAGCGTGGTCCTGATCCTGGGCAATATCTTCAAGCAATTGCTCGATTTGCTGGTCCGCAGCGACACGCCCCTGGAACTGATCCTGAGTTTTCTCTATTACATTCTGCCGTTCTCCCTGGCCTTCACCATCCCGTGGGGATTTCTCACCGCTGTGCTCCTCGTTTTCGGCAAGATGTCGGCGGAAAACGAACTGATCGCCCTGCGCGCCGCCGGCGTGAGCATTCAGCGCATCTGCGCCACGGTGCTCGTGATGGCCGTGGCCTCCGTCGCCGTCTGCGTGTGGATCAACGTCGACGTGGCTCCGCGGATGCAGGAGAAGATGAAGGAAGCTCTCTACAATATCGCCACGAACAACCCGATGGCCATGTTCGGCAGCGGCCGGGTGATCGACGCCTTCCCGAGCAAAAGAATCTACGTGGAGAGCAGCAACGGCCCGGAACTGAACAACGTTCTCGTCTACGAGATGAACGAGGAAGACCAGTGGACAAAAGTCATTTTTGCCCAGCGGGGTCTGCTGGAGACCGACCGGGCGAACAAGGAAATCCTCCTGCACATTTACGATGCCCGCTACGAGCAGCGGGACGATCAGGACACCGACAATCTCCAAAAGGTCAAGGAAGGCATTACCATGGAGGAGAGCACCCTGCCCATTTCTCTGGAGGAACTGCACGACAAAGGCAACGGGATTGGCCGGATGACTTCCGGCGAACTGCGCGATCGCCTGAACGACGAGGAACGGCGGGCCCACATGACGCCAAAAGAGCGCATCGAAGAAGAGTCGGCCACCAAGACGGAAATGGCCAAGCGCTACTCGTTTTCGCTGGCGGCGTTTGCCTTCGCCTTGATCGGCGTGCCTCTGGCCATCACCGCCCAGCGCAAGGAGACTTCGATCGGGATGCTTTTGAGCCTGATCATCGCCATCGGCTACTACTCGTTCATCTTTTTCGCCAATGCCGTCCGGGAGAGGCCGCAATTCCATCCGGACACGATCATGTGGATCCCCAATATCCTGTGTCTGGGGCTTGGCGCGTGGTTATTCGTCCGCCTGGCTCGCCGATAGGGGAGCGGATGACTCGGCTCCTGGCGCTGTTCCGGGCTAACGGCGGTGTAACAAATGCCAGCTTCTGGGATGCTAAAAAGTCTTGTCACCTAAATTTTTGTTTTGAAAAATTGCCAAATCGGGTTAACCGGTTCGAAGCCCATGGGAAACCTAATGAGGAACGATGAAGAAAATCTGAAGCTGAGGGTGGCCAGTTTGAAAGAGTTGGACGCCCTCGTTGGAAAGTATCTCGTCAAAGAATCCCCCCATATTTTTTGGGAGGAAGAGCACGCCTGCCTGCGTTTTGACTCGATCGAAGAAGCGCTCGATGCGATGCGCGACCCCTATTTTCAGCTTTTCATCCCCGAAGAAGCCCGGCCGCACACTGCGTTGAAGGAAGTGCAGGAGTTCCGGCCTTATTCCACGGAACTGGGGCTGGCTTGGGAAGTCGTCGAGCGGATCAGCCCCCAGTTGGAGCCGCTGCACGTGCGCTGCCAGGAGGGACATTGGTCGGCGGCCTTCGGAGATCGGCCCGAATCCGTATCGCGATCCGCCCCGGTAGCCATTTGCCTCGCTGCCCTCCGCGCGCACGGCATGGACGTGGATCTTTCGATGGAGAAGTCGGATTTCGGTCGCGATCAGGCGGTGGCGTAGGGGAAGGGACACTAAGGGGCGCAGCGCCGCCAGAGATCGACCATCGCAAAGAGCGGGTTGTGGCCAATGTAATCGGTGCACGGAGTGTGCCGGCCTTTGGCTTTGCGGGCGAGGGTGTTTTGGTCGCCCATCTCGGCGTCGTAGAATTCCCAGAGCGTTCCACTGCGTTGAAACTCCGTGGCCGTCGCGTCGAGGGCCTTACCGAGGAGCGATTGCGCGGCATCCTTGCGGCCGTAAAGCGCGCAGCCGCGCGCCGCCCAGTAGGTCATGCAGTTCCAGGCCGGGCCACGCCACATGCGGCGTTCAAACTTCGGGTCGGATCGGGCGACGGTGGCGATGGGATGCGCGGTAAAGAATTCGTGGGGATTCAACAAATGTCCGTCGATGACCCGCTGGGCCTGCGCGGGTGTCGCCGCGCCCGCGACCAGCGGCCACATCCCTTCGAATGCAAGGTGCCGGCGCTCAGGTTCCCGCACGACCCAGCGGTCATAAAAGAAGCCGGTGTTCTCGTCCCAAAGTTCCTTGCGGATGAATTGCTGCAAGTTCGCGGCCTTGTTTTCCCAGACGCCGGCGGGCTGTCCCAGGGCCTTGCTCCAGCGCGCGGCGTGCTCGTAAAGCATGAAGACGTGGGGCGTGGCGTCCACGCAGGCTGCCGGCCCCGCGGGCCGCTCGTCGTAGCGAATCCCTTCGTCCATCCCGCTTTCCCAAGTCTTTTGCAGGATATCGAGGTAATAAAAGCCGCCATCGGGCGCCGCGCGTTGCCTCTCGAACCAACCGATTTGTTTCCGCGCCGCTTCGAGGCATTCGCCGAGGAAAGCCTTGTCAGGCCTGCCTTCCATGCAGGCATCGGCTGACACCACCCAGAGCGGCGGAAAACCTTTGTTCGGCTTCCACGCGGCTTTACCACTCTTGTCGAAAGTGACCACACCCGGCAGAAATCCGTTTGGTTGTTGCCCAGCGAGTTCATTGCGCAACTGGTTGCAGGCAAGCTCGGGCAGGGCGCGAACGGTATCGAGCCGCTCGTGAGTCAGATCGAAGTGCCCGAAAACTTTTCCTCCTTGGTAACCGGGACCGATGTCCTCGAAGGGAAAGCGAAAGTAGTCCAGTGGCGGATGGACACTCTGCCCGTGAAGTTCCGCGAGATAGAGCAACATCGGGCGCCACGACGGATTGCGGCATCCGGCCGCTTCGCGCACGAGGGCATCGCGCAGGGGCGTTCCTTCCGGCGTCGCTGCTTGGATCGTGAGCGGACCTCCGGCGAAATATTGCGCCGCGATTGCACCACCCATGGTGCGAAGAAATCCGCGGCGGTGGAGACATCCGATGAGTGAAGGCTGCCGGTTCATTTTGGGGGAGGAACTTCCGGAATAAACGCGAAAGCACGCGAGTCCGGTAGCCAAAACGAAAGCCGCCGCGTGCGGTGGCACTTTATTTTTCTGTAGCTTTCGCCCTTACCGCACCTACCCTCGCGCGTTCAAAATCCGCCGGCTCTCGCTCAGAATCACGCCCTGGAACCGCATCTTCAGCGCTTCGGCACTCGGCGAATTCGAGAGCGCTTCCTCCTGCGTGATGGTGCCGGCCTTGACCAGATCGTAGAGTGCCTGGTCGAAGGTCTGCATGCCGTCGCCCACGCCGAGCTCGATCGCGGCGGTCAATTTCTCCAGCGTTCCGGAATGGATCAGCTTGGCCACCGCCGCTGTATTGATGAGCACTTCCACCGCGGGGATGATTTCATACTTGGGTGTGCGGACGAGGATTTGGCAGATGACGGCGTGCAAGGTCGTGGCCAGTTGCTGGCGGACGGGTTCGCGGTCGGAGCCCGGAAAGAACTCCAGAATGCGCTGGACGGATTTGCCGGCGTCGACGGTATGCAGCGTGGCAATGACCAAGTGGCCGGTGTTGGCCGCGCTGATCGCGGCCGCCACGCTGGAACTGTCCCGCATTTCCCCGATGACGATGACGTCGGGATCCTGGCGCAGGACGTTTTTCAAACCGGACGCGTAGCTGACCGTATCAATGCCGACTTCGCGTTGTTCGATCACGCTAAGCTTGTCCTGGAAGAGATATTCGATCGGGTCCTCGAGGGTGATGATGTGCCGTTTGGCAGTGATGTTGATGTGCTCGACCATCGCCGCCAGCGTGGTGGATTTGCCCGAACCGGTGGCGCCGGTGAGGAGCACAATGCCATGCGGCGCCTCGGCGGTGCGGCGGATCACGGACGGAAGATGCAATTCTTCAAAGCCGCGCACCTGGGCCTTGACCAGGCGCATGGCAATCACGTGGCCGCCGCGCTGTTGGAAGACATTGACGCGAAAGCGGCCTCCGCCGGAAACGGCATAGGCAAAATCCACTTCGTGTTCCCTCTGCAGCTTTTCCTGCAAATGCTCGGGGACGATTTTGCTCAGGATGGAGTCGAGCCATTCGGCCGTCGGGTGGGGTGCTTCGACGGGCACGAGTTCACCGGAGACCCGGAAAATGACGGGGCCATCGACTTTCAAGTGCACGTCGGAAGCTCCGGCGACAATGGCGCCCTCGAGAATGCGGGTGAAAATTTCCATGAACTTGGGGGAGTTAGCGGTCGGCGGCGGCGAGCAGTTCGTCGAGGTGATCGAAACAAATCTGGGACCACGTTTCCATGGCATCGCGGCGGGCCGCAAGCTGGCTGCGATCGAGGAATTGCAGGTCGGTGATCATCGCTTCGCCTTTCTGCACATCCGGCGTTTCCAGTTGGAAAATGTGGACGACTCCCAGGTGGACCTTGCCGACGTCGTTGGAGTCGTCGTTGAGGAGGGCCACTGCGCGATTTTTGTAGCGCGCCCCGAGTTTCAATTCCTCGCCGACTTCGCGCTGGACACCGGCGTCGTAGGCGGCGCGATCGAGGGCAAAGAGACCTTCGTCGTGATCGTTCATGTGGCCGCCAATTCCGATGCTGCCTTTGGCCACGAGCCGCTGCTCGCCGGCCTTCTTCCCGCGCACATAGTGCAGGACCCGGCCTTCGTGCACGAGCAGGACATACGGGATGATCTGCTTGAGCGACGGGTCGGTTTCCGCAGGCGGACGCGGGGTGAAAAAATTGTTCTCGCGGGCGAGGAGCGCCGGGAGATAGCGGTCGATTTCGAAATTCAATCCCTGGAACGCTCCCAATTCATCGAAGAGCGCTCGGCGCACCACCAAAATCATTTCGTCGGTCATGATGGGATGGAACTCCAGGGAAAGCGCTTTGGCAATCGTGGTCGCAGAAGTTTACACTCTTTCGTTTTCAGCGGCTGCTGACCGCTCTGGCGAAAGCCTCCGCAATGCTCCCGCGATCCGTTCGACGACGCCCGCCCAATCTCCCGCCCGGCCTTGCCGGAACAAGCGCATCGTCGGATACCAGGGCGTGTCTTCGCGCTCCAATCCCCAGCGCCAGTCGGCGATGAATGCCAGCATGACCCACACGGGCCGGCCGAGCGCTCCGGCGACATGCGCCGTGGCGGTGTCCACGGTGATGATCAGGTCCAATTCCGCCACCAATGCCGCGGTGTCGGCGAAATCTTGGATGTCGGCGACGAAATCGTGGATCCCGGTGGCGGCAATGACCGTCGGCAGTTGGGAATGCGGCGAGACCTGGAGGCTGACGAAACTCACTCCCGGCACACTGAGCAGCGGTACGAGCGCTTCGACGGGCATGGAGCGGCGACGGTCATCGGTGTGGGAGGGATTTCCCGCCCAAGCCAGGCCGACGCGCAAGGCGGGCGCGCGGTCGAGTCGCGCTCGCCAGAGCGCGCGGCGTTCCGCGTCGGCTTCCAAATAGGGCGCGGACATGGGCAGCGGCGGATAGTGGCCCAAGGCCAGCGGCAAACGCAGCAGCGGGATTTGCAGATCGTGAGGTTCGGAGAGTTTGTCAGCTTCTCCCGTAGCGACGATCTCGACGGCGGCACTGCGCCATTGCCGCAAAAGCGGGAGCAGGGGAGGCTGGCATTCGATGAGAATCCGGGCGGCGTTGGCGCGGGCGGCCAGCAGGGGAACGTAGCGTAGGAAATGGATGGTATCGCCCGCGCCCTGGTCCGCGTAGGTGAGAATGGTCTTGCCCGGCGCGGGGTTTCCGTCCCACGTCTCCGCCAGCGTTTTGCGGGGACGAGCGGCCCGACTTTGGGCGTGCCAGGTCCACGAGTATTCGCGCCAGCCTTCCTCGTAGCGGCCGTTGAGGAGGAGCAGAATGCCGAGGTTCACGTGTGCGTCGACGAAATCCGGACGCATGGCAATGGCGCGGCGGGAGCAAGCTTCGGCATCGGCAAAACGGCCCATCTGCCAGCAGGCCGCGCCGAGGTTCAAGTAGCCATCGGCGAAGTTCGGATCAAGGGCGAGAGCGCGTTGAGCGCAGGTGAATCCGGCATCGGGCCGGCCGAGCTTCGTCAGGATATCGCCCAGATTGCTCTGTGCCACGAGGAGGCGGGGATCCAGTTGCGTGGCGCGTTCGTAGCAGGCTCCGGCCTCGGGGAGCCGATTTTGCCGCAGGTAGACATTCCCCAAGTTGTTGTGGGTGGCGGCGTCGTTTGGCATCAGTGCCAGGGCTCGTTGATAACTGGCAATGGCTTCGTCCTGTCGACCGAGGCTGAACAAAGTATCGGCGAGATTGCGGTGGGCATAGGCGAGTTCCGGGGCGAGACGCAGCGCCCGCTCGTAGCAGGCGACCGCTTCCTCGCCCCGCCCGAGGTGCGCGTAGGCCACTCCTTGATCGGAGTAGGGGTAGGCGTCGCTGGGATTCAGCGCGATGGCGCGTCCGATGCATTCCACGGCCTCTCCCGGCCGTCCCAAGGCGAGCACCACTAAACCCAATTGATGCCACGCCTTGGCGTGATCCGGCCGCGCGGCGACGACCTCACGGAGCAGCGGCTCCGCTTCTGCCAATCGCCCGGCCTGACGGTGAAAAAGGGCCTGTTGGTAAGCGGCTTCGGGGGACATGGAATTCATTCCGCGAGCAAATCCGGTCGCACGCGCCGCGTTTTTTCCATCGCCTGTTCACGGCGCCACCTGGCGATCGCTCCATGGTTGCCGCTGAGCAGGACCTCCGGCACGCGCCAGCCGCGGAATTCGGCAGGGCGCGTGTATTGCGGACCCTCAATGAGTCCGCTGGCGAAGCTGTCATCGGGCGCGCTGTTTTCATCACCCAGGACTCCCGGCAGCAGGCGCACGACGGCATCGACGAACACCGCGGCCGCGAGGGCGCCATTCGTCAGGACGTAATCGCCGATGGAGATTTCGTCATCGACGAGGTGATCGATGATGCGCTGGTCGATGCCCTCGTAGTGCCCGCACAGCACGATCAGATGGGCGCCGGGCAGCGCATGTTCCGCGGCCATCTTTTGATCAAATCGCCGTCCGCCCGGCGTCATGTAGAGAACTCTGGAGGTGACCTGCGGCGAGCCATCCGCGCTCGCGCCGTCACTGCCGTTTGCCATTCGCCTTTCCAGTTCCTGGGCCCGCAGTTCCTCGACCGCGGCGAAGACTGGTTCGCATTTCATGACCATTCCCTGGCTGCCCCCGTAGGGCGCATCATCCGTGGTGCGATGTTTGTCCCGGGCCCAGTCGCGGAGATTGTGGGCTTGAATCGTCACCAGCCCGCGCTGCTGCGCTTTCCCAATCATGCTCTCGCCCAGCGGAATCGCGGCGACGGCGGGGAAAAGAGTCAGAATATCGATGCGCATTCGGGAAAAGTGGATGGTTGATGGTTGATAGTTGATAGCCGCGAGGGGTGTGCGGTGCGAGTTTTCCGAATCGGTACCGGCAAAAATCCGAATTAGCCCGTCCATAGGAGGCGACACGGTGCGCGCTTCCGAGCATTTGGTCCCCGCCCGCTCGAATGTCTCAACGCTCTCAGAGCTTGGCCCTTTCCATGATAGCCCAAATTGAGAGCGTAGCCGGTATCGCAATGGGAAACTGGCATCGCACACCCCTCGCGGCTATCAACTATCAACGATCAACCAGCAACTGCTCCGTGCCGAAGACCCCGAAGAACAAAAACAAACCCCGAAAAGCGGCCCGCACCGGCCCGGGATGGAAGCTCTGGCTGACGATGTTCGCCTTGCTGGCGGTGTTGGCGGTATGCCTGGTCTATGGCTTCTGGGCGTCGACGTTCGATATGCATCAGGTGCTGGAGATGACCGAGCGTTCGACGGTTTTTGACATGGACGGGAATGTCTATTCGCGTTTGCAAGGGGAGAACCGGGTGACTGTGAAGCTGGCCCAGGTCTCGCCTTATTTCATCCAGGCGCTGCTCTCCCGCGAGGACTCGCGATTTTACCAGCATCATGGGGTGGATCCCTTTGGGATTCTGCGCGCGGTTTTCCGCAATCTCACCCACGGCTCCGCCAAGGAAGGCGCGAGCACGCTCACGCAACAGCTCGCGCGCAACAGCTTTCCCGAGGGATTGGGCTCCCGCAAAAGCCTCCATCGCAAGATCCTCGAGGCCTTTGTCGCGGTGCGCATCGAGCAGAATTTCACCAAGGATCAGATTCTCGAAGCCTACGTGAATCGCATCTATTTCGGTTCGACCGTCTACGGCATTGAGACCGCCAGCCTGACCTATTTCGGCAAGCACGCGTCCAATCTTTCACTCGGGGAAGCGGCGACCCTGGCCGGTCTCATTCGGGCCCCGACGTATTTCTCACCCTTCAAGAACTTGAAGGGCGCAATGCATGAACGGGACACCGTGCTCGAGCGCATGGCCAAGCTGGGAAAGATCAGCGACACGCAGGCCGGGCAGGCTCGATCGGCGCCGGTGAAGCTGGCCAAAAAGCGCCCGAATTCCTCCCAGGAAAATTACGCCATGGACATGGTTCATCGCGAGATGGACGAATTGCTCACCGACGAGCAGCGGCAGGACGGCGGCATGAAGATCTACACCACGCTCGATCCGGCCCTGCAAAAGGTCTCCGAGACGGCGGTGGACGCGGAGCTGACCAAGGTCGAGTCGCGGCCCGGCTACAAGCATCCGAGGAAGGCCGACTTTTCAGCGCAAGCCAAAGCCGAGGAACAGGACACGCCCTACCTGCAAGGCGCCTTGGTGGTGATCGACAATCGCACCGGCGGCATCCGGGCGGTCGTCGGCGGCCGCGATTATTCCGAAAGCAAATACAACCGCGCCATCCCGCTGAAGCCCAAGCGGCAGATCGGCTCGACGTTCAAGCCCTTCGTCTACGCCGCTGCTTTCGACAAAGGGATGCTTCCCGGCATGGCGATCGACGACGGACCGATCGCGCGGGGCGAGATTCGCCAGGCGGTAAACTGGTCGCCTGAGAATTCCGATGGCACTTACAAGGGGATGATGCGGGCCGAAGAAGGGCTCATCCAGTCCCGCAATACGATGAGCGTGCGGGTCGGAGAGCGGGCCGGGATGCCGGAGGTCGCGCACGTCGCCGCGGTCGCGGGCATCGAAAACATGCCGCAGGTGCCGGCGGCCTTTCTCGGGGCCTTCGAGGCCAGTGTCGCGGACCTGACGACTGCTTACACCGTTTTCCCCAACAATGGCTTGCGGCGGCAGAGCTACGTCATCGAACGGATCGACGACGCCTCCGGCGAGACGATTTACCGAGCGGCGCACCTGGAGAGCAAGGCGCTCGACCCCGGGGTGGCCTGGATGCTCACCGCCACGATGCAAAAAGTGATCGAGCGTGGCACCGCCGCCGGCGCGAAATCGCTGGGCTTCACCAAGCCGGCGGCCGGCAAGACGGGAACGACCAACGATTTCAAGGACGCCTGGTTTGTCGGCTACACGACCTCGCTGACCTGCGGTGTGTGGGTCGGCCTGGACGAACCGGCAACGATCATCCCCCACGGTTACGGCGCTGCACTGGCCTTGCCGATCTGGACGGACGTGATGAAAGCCGCTTCCTCACAGCGCTACCCGGCGACTGAGTTCCGGCCGCCGGTGCCGCTTCGGCGCGTGACTGTCTGCTCGGTTTCCAACGAACTGGCGACCAATGGTTGCGAGCATTCCGGCACCGCTTACACCATCGACTTGCCCGAAACGCGCGTTCCCCACGATCCCTGCCAGGTCCATCGCGGCAGTATTCTCGCGCAGGACCAACCTACGGGTGATACGACGCAGAAGCGTTCCCTCCCGCAGAGCATCTTTCGCTCATTTCGGAAGTTCTTTGGCGGGGATTGAGGCAGATGGAACGGCACGACAGCCACAAGCCGGCATAGGAGGGAAATGAACCACGGATTACACGGATTCCACGGATTGATTTCGCAGCGGGGGCTTTAATCCGTGAAATCCGTGTAATCCGTGGTTCCGCCTCATCGGCGATTCTAAGGAGTTGGCGGAATGGACATCACCCAAATCATCGCCACATACCCGAGAAAGTAACAGCCGAGGATGAACCAGTAGCTAGTCGGTCGATTTTCACGGGAATGCGTGTGCGTACAAGTTTCCACCCGCTTCGTCAGCCAGCCGAGCCAAAAGTTGAAAGCCATTTTCTGACAGAATGCAACGGCCCACAATCCCCAAAACCACTCGCCATAATTTTCGCCGCGCGCCAGGTACTCGAACACCGCAGGCAACCAGAGAAAGGCCAGTAGTCGCCAATGATTTTGGAACAGCGTCCGCAGATTGTCGCGACCGCCATTCGGGGATCGGGTAGATGGCGAAAAGGCTATGGTAATGCGCAGTACGTTGCTGACTGAATCTTCGCAAATCTTTTCGCGCATTCAATGTTCGCGATTCTTCGGCTCATTTCGGAAGTTCTTTGGCGGCGAGTGAGATGGCTTCGCGATAATAGCCCTCGAGGGTGCGCGCCTGATTCGTCAGATCGAAGAGCGCGGAGACGCGGGCGGCGGCCGCGGCGCTCATTTTCGAATAGTGGGATTCGGTCCTGGCCAAAGTAAGGAGCGCGTGGGCCAGCCCGGCGTAATCCCGTTCGGCGACCAGCCAGCCGCTCGTGCCGCGCTCGACGGCTTCGGGGATGCCGCCGTGCAGCGTGGCCAGGACGGGCAAGCCGCTGGCCATTGCTTCGAGCATCGAGTTCGGCACGCCTTCCACATCGCCATCGTTGGCCGTCTCGCTCGGATGGAGGAAGAAATGGGTGCGCGCGTAGAGGGCGCGCAGCTCCGTTTGCGGGAGAAATCCGGTAAACTCGACCCGGTTCTCGAGGCCGAATTTCCGGGTGAGCACTCGCAGTTCCTCGAGCTGCGGTCCTTCGCCGGCGATCACGAGCGTCGCTTTCGGATACTCGCGGGCAAACTCGGCAAATGCGCGGATTGTCGTAGTGAGCCCCTTTTTCGGAATCAATCGGCAGGCCTGGAGGCAGCGCCAGGCGCCGTCCGCCGGCGGGACGCGCTGCTGGAACGGAATCTCCCCGAGGGGAATGCCGGTGCGATGCAGGCGGATTTTGGCGGAGTCCGCTCCCAGAGCCGCCAGCTTTTGGGCGAGCGATTCCGAGCGCGCCAGGAGCAGCGTGGCGCGTTCGAACATCCGGCGGGTGAGCGCGAGGTGCGCGGGTTGATCGACGTCGATGCCCAAGTCCGCTCCGTGAAAACTGACGATGGCCGGCACCCGGGTGATTTCCAGCAGCGGCAGGAGATGCACCCCCATGTGGCCAAAGTAAATGTGCAGTACCTGGGCCCGCGCCTCCCGCAGGATGAGGTCGATCCGCCGCGCTTCGGAGCGGTAAATGGTGATGGGGCGTTTGAGCAATTGCTTTTGCCAAAAACGCCGCCACGCCCGCGTCCGTGCCTTGGGCAATACGCGGATGTTGTCGAAGGGAAAGGCGTCGGAGTTCTCGCGTTTCTGGCACAGGACCAACGGGCGAAACTCCCGCAACGCTGTGATCTGCCGATAGATATGGAGCATCTCCGGCTTGAGAAAGGTCGCCAGATACTGCGCGGCAACGGCCCCCGTGGCGACGGGCTCCGATGGTTCGATGCTGGACGCAGGCGTTGGCATGCGAGGGTAAGACTGGATGAAATCTGGATGAAAATGAGGCTCCAACTCCGGCTCTGGCTTGCCCCGCGGTGAGGCTCGTTTATCGTGAGGAAATTATGCGGAGAGAAGCCGAAATCCTCAATCCACTTGGTTTGCACGCGCGTCCGGCGGCGGAATTTGTGCGGTGCGTGCAAACATTCACTTCAGAAATCACCATTCGGAAAGGGGACGAACAGTTTGCCGCCAACAGTATTCTCGAAGTGCTCAGTGCCAATCTGGATTGCGGAAGCCGGATCACCATCGAAGCGATCGGTCCGGATGCCGCCAAAGCGCTGGATCGTCTCGGAGAGTTGCTCGTTGTATTCAAGGAGCAGGAAGAAGACGGCCGCGTTTAAACGCGGGGTCTACGGGCCTGAGTCGCAGATCATTCGCGAGCCCCAGCGCCGCTCACAAACAGGCGGAAAAGTTGACCACGGATTTCACGGATTACACGGATTGATTTCGCAGCGGAGGCTTTAATCCGTGTAATCCGTGGTCCATTTTCCCCCCTCGGAATGGACGCAACTGGCCGCGCACAAAATCGCTCTACCCTTGGTTCCACAATGGTTTAGCATCCGTCCTCCCATGGATTACCTCGAAAAAGCCCGCCGCGTCATCGCCCTCGAAATGGCGGAAGTGCAACGCCTTCTGGACCGGCTCGACGGCTCTTTTGTCGAGGCGGTCGAAACGATTCGCCGCTGCATCGAAAATCGCGGCAAGGTGGTCGTGGTCGGTGTCGGCAAGTCCGGAAATATCGGCGAAAAAATCGCGGCCACGCTGACGAGCACCGGTTCGCCCGCGGTGGTGCTCAATTCGCTGAACGCCCTGCACGGCGATCTCGGGGTGGTGGCCGATGGCGACGTCATCCTGGCCTTGAGTTTCAGCGGCGAGACCGACGAACTGGTCAACATCGTCCCGGCATTGTCGCGTTTTGAAGTGCGGATCATCGCCATGACCGGGAATGCCCAGTCATTCCTCGCGAAGAACAGCCACGTTCATCTCGACGTCAATATCGAGCAGGAGGCCTGCCCGCTGAATCTCGCGCCGACTTCGAGCACCACGGTCATGCTCGTGCTCGGCGATGCGCTGGCCATGGTGCTACTGGAAGCGCGCGGTTTTCGGAAGGAGGATTTCGCCCGCTTCCATCCCGGTGGCCGGCTGGGCCGGGCGCTCCTCACGAAGGTGAGCCAGATCATGCGGGGCGCCGAGCAGATGGCGATCGTCCGGCCGGAGATCAGCATTCACGACGCTTTGCTCAAGATGGCCGACGTCCGGGCAGGACTGGCGGTGGTGCTGGACGATACCGGCGCGCTCGCCGGTATCTTCACCCAAGGGGATTTGGGTCGGCATCTTCGCGAACATTCCGACTTGCTCCAGCATCCGGTAAGCGAATTCATGGCTCGACGGCCGGTCACCATCCGCGCCGACAAACTCGCGGTCGAAGTGCTTCACCTTATCGAGCAGTATCGGATCGACGATGTCGTGGTGGTGGACGAAAATGATCGTCCGGTGGGCGTCGTCGATTCCCAGGACCTTGCCCGTTACAAATTGGTGTGAGGTGTTTCCGGTTCTTCTGCGGAGAGCGGCTGGCACTTTCCGACCGATGGCGCTGGCTCGCGCCAGAGTTCAGTCCTACGTCAGATTCGTGACACCCGTCCGCTGCTTGAGCGCCGGAAAATGGATGTCCTGGCAATCCGGGCAGATGCCGTGGCTGAACTTCGCGTCGCTGCGATTCTGGATGTACAACTCCAGTTGCTGCCAGTTCCCCTCTTCGTCGCGGATGTTTTTGCAATAGGCGCAGGTGGGCAGGATGCCGCGCAGGGTGCGGACTTCCTTGAGCGCCTTCTGCAGCGCCTCGATGAGTTCCTCTTTCTCGCGTTCCACTTTTTTGCGCCGTTCGATTTCCTCCTGGGCGAGATTCAATTCCAGTCGGATTTCGGTTACTTCCTTGAGAATGGTGAGCACTGGCCGGTGTTCGATGACCATGCCGAACTTCTTGTTCTGGTGCGCCAGGTACAAATAAAGAAACGGGTAGGCAAAGCCGCAGATGATCAACCGGCTGAGCAGCGTGCCGGCGATGATCTCTGAATAAATCGGCGTGCCCAGAAAGGCGCCGGTCCCGAAGAGAATCACGTCCAGCCACATCACCCCGAGCAGCGTCAGGAAGGAGCGCAGCCAGAGCGGGATTTTCAAGCGCGGTTTTCCCAGGAATTCCCACGACATGGCGAGGAAGACCAGGTCCGCAATCGTCGCCACGACGGAGGCCAAATTGATGCGCAAACTTGGAATCGGCACGCGCGAAAGGGGAGGCGTATCCGACAATAGAATTTGATGGTGCAAGACCAACGAGATGATCGGGACGACGATCGAAACACCGGCGACGGTCAAAATGGCCACGCGCGTGGCGCGTGGGCCGTCGAAGACATAGACGACAAACACACCGAGCAGGAGCGCGGTATAGAACACCGTCGAACCGACCATGAGCGAGACGTGTGGAAAATTGACCCGGACACCGGCATCCGTAACCCAGGACATCACGGCGGTGATACCGCCGAGCAATCCGTAAAAGTAGGCGAGACCTCCGCGGCTCCGCAGCGAGTGCGCCCACAACACCAGGAAATAAACCGCAATCGCCTCAGTGATGAGAATCAATAACTCAATTCTCATGAATTTGGAGGCTGGTGGCGTGGTGAATCAGGCAATTTGGGGGGCGTTGACAGGATGTGGGAGACAATGGGCGGAAGAAGAGGGCAGAATTGCGAAAGCCGGTGGCATGCCGGTTGTCATGGGGAGAACTATGTATTTTCCGCCAGGGAACGTCGGGATGCCCGCCTTTCTTAAGATTCGGCAAACTAAATACTTTAAGAACTGTAGGTTATTCCATTCATTCTTTCAGTTCCCCACATCCTATGGAAAAAATTCGCGTCCTCATTGCCGATGATCATCAAGTCATGCGCAGGGGCGTTCGTGCCGTCATCGAATTGATCCCGGGTTGGGAGGTGTGCGGCGAAGCCTCCACCGGCCGCGACGCCGTCGACATGGCAGAGCGTCTCCAGCCCGAGATCGTGATCATGGATGTATCCATGCCCGAGTTGAATGGCCTCGAGGCCACCCGACAGATCCGAAAAAATTCGCCGGCCACCGAGGTGCTGATGTTTACCGGACTGGAGACGGAGGAAATGGTGCGGCAGGTTTTTGAGGCCGGCGCCCGCAGCTACATTCTCAAGACCGACGGTCGGGAGCAACTCGAGTGCGCGCTGCGTTCCCTGGCCGAGCACAAGCCCTACTTCACCACGAAAATCGGCGAGATCCTCTTTGCCCGCTTCCTCCAGGGGAAGACGCGCGTGGATGAGGAAACCGCCGAAGGCCGATTGACGGACCGGGAGCGCGAGATCGTCCAGCTTTTGGCCGAGGGCAGCAGCAACAAGGAAGTGGCCGATACGTTGGGCATCAGCGTCAAAACGGTCGAGACCCACCGGGCGGCGGTGATGAAAAAGCTGAAGTTCAAGTCGTTCAGCGATCTCGTCCGCTACGCGATCCGCAATCACATCATCTCGGCGTAGCGCTCTGGCGGCGGCGGGCCGGGAAGATGCGTGAGGCAAGGCGCGGCAGATGCTCTCTCCTGTCCGGAATCGCCTCGGCTCTTCCTGTGATGGCGCCCACGCGTGGCAGTTCCTTGACAGCTTGCCTAGGGAAAAACTACGTCAAAATACGGAGTTTTCCATAAAAATTGGAACGCCGGCTGCTTTAAATCGGGATATGAAACCAAGCAAAATCCTGATTGTTGATGATGATTCGAAGCTCTCTTCCCTCATCGCCCTGATCCTGCGCCGCGCCGGCGGTTATGAAGTGCGCGAAGAGAATCGTTCTTTCGCCGCACTGGCCACCGCCCGGGAGTATCTCCCGGATTTGGTTCTGCTCGATGTCGACATGCCGGGCAAGGATGGCGGCGCAGTCGCTCATGAGTTGGCCGGCGACAGCCTGCTCTCAGCCGTCCCCATCATCTTCATCACCTCGCTCATCGCGGCGGGCGAAGCGGGCACGCGCAATGGAGCGGTCTATCTCGCCAAACCGGTCGAGCCCAAGCGGCTGATCGAAACCGTCCAGCGTCTCTGCCCGAAGTTCCGGCGCGAGATGCAAGCCGCTTAACCTGACCCGGCCATGAACGAGCAAGACCTGCGTCAAGGTCGCATCCTCTTGGTGGATGATGAGGTGCGCAGCCTTTGCCTCCTGGAAAATGTGCTGGATCGTCTGCGGTTCAAGCACGTGCGCAAGCTGACGGAATCGTCGCGCATCCTCGAGGTATTCGATGAGTTTCAGCCCGATCTCATCATTACGGATCTCGAAATGCCCAAGCTCAACGGCTTTCAACTCGTCCAGAAGGTTCGCAACCATCTGCCGGACGAGGCTTGCCTGCCCATCCTGGTGCTGACGGGCATGAACGTCCCTCACGTCACACGGCGCGCGTTGCAAATGGGGGCGACCGATATCCTCTTCAAGCCGTTCGAAAGCTCGGAGATGCAGATGCGCGTGCGCAATCTCCTGCAAGCCCGGATGCAGTACCTGGAAATCCAAAACCAAAATCGGGTTCTGGAGAGCAAGGTGGCCGAACGCACCGGCGAACTGAAACAAGCGCTGACGGAGTTGCAAGCCAGCCAGCGGCAGGTCGTCCAGCAGGAGCGCTTTCGCGCCTTCTCGGAGATGGCCGGCGGCGTCTGCCACGATTTTAACAACGCCCTCATGGCCATCATCGGTTACAGCGAATTGCTTCTCCAGGATGCCGATCTCCTCGGCGATCGGGAAACGCTGACGCAGTATTTGAAGACCATGAACACGGCAGGCCGCGACGCTTCCCAGGTGGTTTCGCGACTGCGCGATTTCTATCGTCCGCGTGAAGAGAACGACGTGTTTTCCGCGGTGAACATCAACGACATCCTCGAAGAACTCGTGGCGCTCACCCGGCCCAAATGGCACGACCAGGCTTTGCAGACCGGACGTTCGATTTGTCTGGAACTCGAATTGCAAAAGGTGCCTCCGGTTCATGGCAATGGCGCGGAATTGCGTGAGAGCTTGATGAACCTGGTTTTTAACGCCGTCGATGCACTTCCCCAGGGCGGGACCATCACTCTCCGGTCCCGGCCGATTCCGGACGGCGTCCAGATTGAAGTTTCGGACACCGGCACCGGGATGACGGAGGAGGTGCGCCAGCGCTGTGTCGAACCCTTCTTTTCCACCAAGGGCGATCATGGCACGGGGCTCGGCCTGCCGATGGTATTCGGCATCATCCGCCGTCACGAAGGTTCTCTCGCGATCGACACGGCGCCCGGAGCCGGCACCACTTTTCGAATCTTCCTGCCTTGTCACCATGCCGATGTGACTTATGAGGAAGAGGCCCACCTTACTCTGCATCGCTCTCTGCGCGTGCTCGTCGTGGACGACGAGCCGAACGTCCGGGAAGTCGTTTCCGGTTATTTGCGCGGCGATGGACATCGGGTCACGACGGCGGTGAACGGCGGGGAGGCGATGCAACGCATTTTGACCGATGATATCGACCTGGTCATCACCGACCATGGCATGCCCGGAATGGATGGGATCGAACTGGCCGGCGCCGTCCGCCGCGTCGACTCCGCCAAATCCATCATCCTCCTCACGGGTTTCGGTCTGGAACCGGAACAGCAGCCGGCGAGTATCGATTTCGTGCTCCAGAAACCTCTGGTTCCCGAAGAGTTGCGGACCGCTTTGCGCTCCGTGGTCGCCCATCCCCGATGCGGCCTTGCGCTCCCCGCGCACATCGCAGTGCCAACCTAAAAAGTTTCCGCACGCTGGCAGATTCGATTCGATCGAAGCGCGCCAGCGTTGTGGAGTGCGACGCTGCTGCGCCGCTTTTGGAACGGTCTGCGTCTCGTCAGAGCTCCGCCGTAACTCCCACGTTCAGAAAACTGTTCCGTCGGAAGGTTGCAGCAAATCGCGCAGGGCGATGAGGAGCGCCGAGGCCGTGTATGGTTTCGGCAGGAGAGTCTTGACGCAGTCCCCCACTGCTTCTGCTTCTGCGGCTTTGCCCGTGAGGCCGCTGGCCACGATGATTCTGACATGCGGGTTGAGCTGGCTGAGCGCGCGAATGGTCGCCACGCCATCCATCACCGGCATCATCAGGTCGGTCAGCACGGCGGAGATTTCGCTGGCAAGTTGCCGGTATTTGGCAATTCCTTCCGCGCCATCCACAGCCGTCACCACCCGGTAGCCAAAGGCTTCGAGCGTTTGGCTGGTGATCGAACGGACGGACGCTTCATCGTCGATCACCAGGACGCATTCGCCATGGCCGCGGGGATACTCTTCAAAGGACGCGCCGGCGTAGGTTTCCCCGGATTCCAGGTTTGCTGGCAAGTGCACGCGAAATTTGGTGCCCTGACCGAGCTGGCTCTTCACGGTAATGAAACCGCCGTGGCTGCGCGTGATCGCCAATGTCGTGGAGAGGCCGAGCCCTGTGCCCATGCCCAGTGCCTTGGTGGTAAAAAACGGCTCAAAAATCTTTTCGATCACTTCGGGTTCCATGCCCACTCCGTTATCGGTCACCTCGAGGACCACATAGGAACCGGGGCGGCCGTCCGGATGCATCGCGGCAAACTGAGGATCGACCTGCACATTGCCGGCCGACAGTTGGAGGATGCCGCCGTTCGGCAAGGCGTCGCGGGCATTGACGCAGAGGTTCAGCAGCACCTGGTGGAGCTGGGTGTGGTCGCCGAGCAGATTCCAGGTCTCTTCCGGCGCGGATACCTCCACGGTGATCGACTTGGAAAAAGTGTCGCGCACGATGCGCGCCAGTTCCCGCAGGAGCTGCGGCGGCCGGATCAAGGCGCGCTGGCCTTCGATGCCGCGGGCAAAGGACAACACCTGCTTGACCATGTCCACGCCACGCTGCGCACTCACCGCCACGGTCTCGAGCAATTCCAGATCCCGGGGATCGGTCATTTTCAATTTGAACAGGTCCACCGCCATGATGATCGGCCCGAGCACATTGTTCAGGTCATGGGCAATGCCGCCGGCCAGCGTCCCGATGCTTTCCATCCGCTGCGACCGGAGAAACTGCGCCTCGAGCATTTTCTTTTCCGTGATGTCGGTGTTGATGGAAAGGACCGACTTGGGGTCGCCAAAGTCGTCGCGAACGATCGTCCAACGCCCTTCCACCAGGACTTCGTTTCCGTTTTTGTTGCGCTGGGTCAATTCGCCGGTCCAGGCGCCGTGCCGAAGCAACTCGGCCATGGCGTCGTCAAAGGGTTCGCCGTCGTCGTGGAGCAAATCGCGCACGCGCTGGCCCAGGGCTTCGTCCACCGTCCAGCCGAAGACACGCCGGGCGCTGTTGTTCCAATAGGTGACCCGTCCGGTCAAGTCGTGCACGATGATCGCATCCTGCGCGTGATCGAGCAGGGCGGCCTGCTCCTCGATCTTGCCTTCGGCACGCTGCTGTTCCCGCAAATCCGTGCAGACGATCGTTTTTGTCACCACGTTCCCATCGCCATCCCGGGCCACGTTCACCCGGACGAAGAGCCGGATCGGGGCCCTGGTCCGTCGATTGAGATAGGCGTTGCCGGCCCAGGATCCGGTGTCCGCCAGCGCACGACAAACCTCGTCCGCGATTTGTTCATGAACAAACAGGCAAGGCGGCCCACCCGCTTCGTTGAGTTGCGCGGGATCGAAGCCCAGCAACTCCACGAAGGCCCGGTTATGGTAGACCGAGGCACCCGAATCATCGATCACGGCGATGGCGTCGGAGGCCGACTCGATGGCCGTCTTGATCCGAATCAATTCCCGTTCGGCAAGCGTGTACTCGGTGACGTCAAGCGCCTGGGCGATGCGGGCCGGCCGGCCGCCGTACTGGATGGGTTGAGAAACGAGTTCGACGAAGACCATCGTGCCATCCTTCTTCCGATGCCGTCGTTTCTCGCGGAAGAGCGGTGCGTCGTTGCCTTGGTCGCCGCCGTCCTCGAGCCGGGTGGGGATCTCCGACGCGGGGCGCAAGTCCAGGACGGAGAGACGCAGAAATTCCTCGCGCGAATAGCCGTACTGGGTGACGGCCGCCTGGTTGACTTGGAGAAAACGCCATGTCGTTCGGTCGTAGACCCACATGGGGATGGGATTGTGCTCGAAGAGTGTGCGGTAGCGTTCACCGCTCGCGCGCAGGGCCTCCTCGGCGTTGCGCTTCTTGGCATCGCTGATCCGGCGTTCCCGGCGTTCGTGGGCTTCCCGCAATTCCCGGCGCACTGCCGGCACCAGCCGCCGCAGATCGCCTTTCGGCACGTAGTCGCTCGCGCCCACCCGCAATGCTTCTGCGGCGATTTCCTCCCCGCTCGCCCCGGAGACGACGATGATCGGCAAATCCTGGACCCCGGCGCGAATCGCCCGGATGGCGTGCAAGGCATTGAAACTCGGCAGAGTGTCATCGCAAAAGGCGATGTCCCACTCGCCGTTTTGCATGGCAGCCTGGAGCGGCACCTCGCCATCGACCCGCAGGAAATCCGGGGAAAAGCCACCGTCCCGCAGCGCCGCGACGAGCAGGGTCGCGTCGTCCGGGGAATCCTCCACGATCAGAACGCGGAGAGCCTCATCATTCAAGTTCATTGGGGGTATGCTTGGCGGGCTGATGGGCGAAGGGTGTAAGCACGAAACGGTCCCTCTGCCTTCTCAAAAGCGCACGTAGCCTGAGCAGGAGTTTCATATGTTTTTGGGGGGCAGGAAGAGGCTGCCGAACTTTTGGCGCGAAAGCAATCCGGACAAAGGATTTCCCAGTGAAAGTCAGCCAAGCGCCATTCGCCATGCTTTCGAATATCCTCAGGATGTTCCACCGGCGTCTCGCCGTTTGCGGGGAGAGATGCTCAGTACTTTCCCTTAAGGTGAAATACGGGATCACCGCGAGTGCATTCCCTGCGGTTTTTGCTCATCACCAACGGTATGCATTTGTCGGCCGCGGAAGATCCCGATCCTGATACCAACGCCAGCGCGGCGGAATCGTGGTGGCTTCGGGAACAACTGGAAGCGGTGACACGCCAGCTCGCGCAATCCGAGCAGCGCTACAAGTCCCTTTTCGAGCATCAACCGGATGGCGTCTACACGATCGATCGCGATGGGCGTTTCCTCTCCTTCAACCCCGCCGGGGAAAGCCTTTCCGGCTTTTCGGCGGATGAGTTGCTTTTCCTGCCCTGGCAGCGATTGCTCGCGCCGGAGGATCTGGCGCGCGGGGAACAGGACTTTCAACGCGCTCTGCAAGGCGAGGTCGTCCGGGCGGAATGTGCCTTCATCCGTGGAGACGGAAAACGCTGCCGGATGAAGGTCACCAGCCTGCCCACCGTGATCGACGGGGAAGTGGTCGGCGTCGTCTGGATTGCCCGCGACGTCACTCAGCGTCGCCAGGCCGACGAACTCGTTCGCGAGCACGCCGCCTTGCTCGACAACGCCCAGGAGGCCATCTACGTCCAGGATCTTGCGGGGGTGATCACTTTCTGGAATCGCAGTGCCGAACGAACTTACGGTTTTCCCTCCGGGGAAATGACCGGCAGTTCCTTGCAGCCTCACACCAGTACCGATCTGAAATCGCACCAGGCCGCGTGGCGGCAGGTCCTCGGGAAGGGCGACTGGATGGGAGAACTCATGGAGCGAACCGCCGCGGGAAAGGAAATTGTCATGGAATGCCATTGGACCCTGGTGAGCGACGCCGCGGGAGAACCCCAATCGATTCTTTGTATCAATTCTGATATAACGGAAAAGAAAAAACTCGAAGCTCAATTCCTGCGCGCGCAACGCATGGAAAGCATCGGGACCCTGGCCGGCGGGATCGCCCACGATCTGAACAACGTTCTTTCGCCCATCATCATGGCCGTCGATTTGCTGAAGATGAAGAACACCGATGCGGCGACGGGCGACGTTCTCGACACGCTCGAGGCCATCGCCCGGCGCGGCGCCGACATGGTTCAGCAGGTCTTGTCTTTCGCCCGGGGCGTGGAAGGCGAGCGCATCATCGTTCAGCCGAAGCATCTCGTGAAAGAGATCCAGAAGATCGTGGCGGATACCTTCCCGAAGAACATCGAGCTCAAACTCGCCGTGCAGCCGGATTTGTGGAGCGTGCTTGGCGATCCCACCCAGTTGCACCAGGTGCTTCTCAATCTTTGCGTCAATGCTCGCGACGCCCTGCCCGAGGGCGGCCGCATCACGGTCTCCGCCGAGAACGTCACTCTCGATGAGGAATTCGCCGCGATGCACCTGGAGGCCAACTCCGGCCCGCACCTGGTTCTCGCGGTGGAAGACAATGGCTCGGGGATGCCCGCGGGGATGATCGAGAAAATCTTCGATCCGTTTTTCACCACCAAGGAGCTGGGGAAGGGGACCGGGCTGGGGCTTTCGACGTCGCTCGCCATCGTCAAGAGCCACAAAGGATTCATTCAAGTTCACTCGGAACTGGGGCGCGGCTCGTCTTTCCGCGTTCATCTGCCTGCGCAAATCGAGGGTGCGGCCGTTGAGGACAATACCATCCGGAGCTTCCTGCCGCGCGGCCAGGGCGAATGGATCCTGGTTGTGGACGACGAGATTTCCGTCCGCACCGTCATGCAACAAACCCTCGAGGCGTTTGGCTATCGGGTCGTGGTGGCCTGCGATGGCGTGGATGCGGTGTCCGTTTACGCCCAGCGGTCTGCGGAAATTTCCATTGTCATCACCGACCTGATGATGCCGATCATGGACGGTCCCGCTCTGATCCAGGTCCTCGCGAAGATCAATCCGCTCGTGAAAATCATCACGACGAGTGGTCTCACCGGGCAGTATCCGGCTGCCAGGGGCTCACTCCCGAATCTCTCCAAGCCCTACACCACAGAGGTCCTGCTGCAGAAACTCGCCACGGTCCTGGCCGGTTGAGGGGGATTTACCGCAGAAGCGCCGGGGAAGTTTGAGAGGCCCTCGCGGCTGAAAAGAATTGGACGTCGAGTCATCCAATACCGACTATCGCGTTCCCCGCCGAATTCCCTCTAAGCAAATATCCCCCTGCGGCATCACCGCACTACCATCTCCATGACCGCCTCCACTCTTTCCCGTCGTCGTTTCCTCACCCAAACTGCCAGCCTGGCGGCCGCGACCGCTCTCGGCCCGAACCTCCTCCTGCGCGGGGCCAACACCGCCAGCAAGCGCCTGAACATCGCCGTCATCGGAGCGCTGGGCAAAGGCGAGGTCGATACCGGCAAAGTCGCGCTCGATCACAACATCGTCGCTCTGGTCGACATCGACAACGAGCGCCTGGATAAGGCTGTCAAATCCTGGCAGAAGAAACTCACCACTGCCGGCCAGTCTGTGCCCCAGACGCCCAAGCTTTACGCCGATTTCCGCAAGATGTTCGACGACATGGCCAGTGGGATCGATGCAGTCATCGTCTCGACTCCGGATCACACCCATTACCCGGCCGCCATGTGGGCGCTCCATCACAAAAAGCCCGTGGCTGTGCAAAAGCCCCTTTGCAACACCATTTGGGAAATTCGCGATCTCCATCGCACCGCCAAGGATGCCGGCGTGCTCACCCAAATGGGCAACCAGGGGCGCACCATGGAAGGCCAGCGCTTTGCCAAGGAGTGGATCGATCAAGGCGCCATCGGCACCTTGAAGGAAATTCGGCTTTGGACCGATCGCCCGCTCTGGCCGCAAGGACCGCTCACCAAGACGCACCCCGAGTGCCCGTCGAACGTCAATTGGGACCTCTGGCTCACCACCGAACCGAGCGAGCCGTATTTCGCATTTGACGGTCCGAGCGTCGCCGCCATCCAGGCGAAGAAAGGCAAGAACTGGCATCCGACCGTCCATCCGTGGAACTGGCGCGGCTGGTGGCAATTTGGCTCCGGCTCGCTCGGCGACATGGGATGCCACATCATGGACGCGAGTTTCAGCGTTCTCGGTCAGCAGATTCCGGTGAAGATCGACGTCGAGAGTTCCCAGGTCACCGAACTGAATGGCCCGCTTTGGACCCGCTTGGTTTATCATTTCGCGGCGACGGACAAGCATCCCGCACTGACCGTAAGCTGGCACGATGGCATGCTGCCTGACGGCAAACCGAACAAGCCCGAGCGTGATCCGCGCATCCCCGAAGCCGTCTTCAACAAAGCGGGCAGCGGGATGATGTTCATCGGCACGGATGGCGTCGTTTTCGAGCCCGATGCCTATTGCGAGCATCCGGTCATTTTCCCAGAGGAACGCTTCGCCGACGTGAAGAAAGACATGGAGTCCGGCAAAATCAAGAAGACGGAACCGCGCAGTCCCATGCCGGACAATCCGCAGGGAGAATGGGCGCTCTGCATCACCAACGGTGGCACGCCGAGTTCGAATTTCGACTACGCCGCGCCCCTCGCCGAATTTGTCTCGCTCGGCAACCTCGCCCTCCGCTCCGGCCAATCCATTCAATGGGACGCGAAGGCCATGAAGGTGACGAACCTCGAAGCCGCCAACCGCTACGTGAAACGGCCTTCCTACCGTTCCGGGTGGGTCTAACACAATCCGTCGGATTGAACCGTCGCGAATTCCTCGCCACGACCATCGCCTCGAGCGTGGCCTTCGCCGCTGGTGCTGCTTCGACCGGTAGCAAACCTCGCGTCGCCGTCATCGGCCATACTGGGCACGGCGATTACGGGCATGGCCTCGATACCGTCTGGCTGCGGTTGCCCGAAGTGGACCTCGTCGCGGTGGCCGACGCCGATCCCAACGGCCTCGCCAAGGCACAGAAGAAACTCAAGCTGGAGAAAGGCTACGCCGATTACCGGCAGATGCTCGCGGAAGTGAAACCGGACATCGTCGCCGTTGCTCCACGTCATCTGGAAGAACATCGCGACATGATGCTCGCCGCGATCGAAGCGGGCGCGCGCGGCATTTACTGCGAAAAGCCCTTCTGCCGCACCCCGGCTGAGGCCGATGCCATCATCGCCGCGGCGGACCAGCACGGCGTGAAGATCGCCGTCGCCCATAGAAACCGCTATCATCCGGTCGTCCCCGTCGTGCAACGATTGATGAAGGAGGAGGCCATCGGGCGCCTCCTCGAAATCCGTTGCCGCGGCAAAGAGGACGCTCGCGGCGGCGCAGAGGATTTGTGGGTCCTCGGTGCGCACCTGCTGAACCTGGCCGTCGTCTATTCTGGAAAACCGGTCGCTGTGTCGGCACTCCTTGCACAGGATGGCCGCCCCGTCACGAAGTCGGACATCCGGGAGGGCGCCGAAGGCATTGGGCCGATCGCCGGCAATCAAGCGCACGCGCGTTTCGATACCGATAACGGGGTGCCGATCTTCTTCGATTCGCTGGCCAACGCCGGCGTCAAAACCGCGGGCTTCGGCCTCCAGTTGATCGGCACGAAAGGGATCGTCGATTTCCGGTGCGATACCGAACCGCTCGCTCAGATCTGCCTCGGTAACCCGTTCCAGCCGGCGAAAGAGCCGCGCGCGTGGACGCCCATTTCTTCCGCGGGCATCGGGCAACCCGAACCAATCGCCGATCTCAAGGAGCAGGTCAGCCTCCATCTGCTGCCCGCTCGCGATCTCATTGCCGCGATGAATGAGAATCGCCAGCCGCTTTGCAGCGCCGCCGATGGTCGCCTGGTGATTGAGATGATCATGGCCGTCTTCGCATCGCACCGGCAAAACAGCCAGCGGGTCGCTTTCCCGCTCACCGACCGCGAAAATCCGCTCGCTCAATGGACCTGAGGTTTTCCATTCCCTTTCATTTACCGCCACCCTCCATGAAAACTACCCTCAATCATTTCGCCCTCGCCGTGCTCGCCGTGATGCTCAACGTGCCCGATTTGCTTCACGCCCAGGCACCCGCAACTCCCGCCGCCACGCCCGCGAAGGTGCCGTGGAAGCGTATCATGCCTTCAACGCCGCCCGGCTTCACCCTCGTGACCAAGGACGTCGCCGTCTATCCCGAACACACCGTCACGCTCACCTTGTACGTCCCCGACAAGGCCGGAAAATATCCGGCAGTTCTCGACATCCACGGCGGAGGTTGGAAAGACCGGCAGGTGGAGCAGGACAAGCCGATGATGGAGCGCCTCGCCGCTCGCGGTTTCGTCACCGGCATCGTGGCTTACCGGCTCTCGCAGGAGGCGAAATACCCCGCGGCGATCAATGATTGCAAAGCCGCCGTCCGCTACATGCGTGCCCACGCCGCAGAGTTGAAGATCGATCCGGAGCACATCGGGGTCATGGGTGGTTCCGCCGGCGGCCACCTCACCGGCCTGCTCGCCATGACCAATGGACTGCCCGAATTTGAAGGCGACGGTCCCAATCGCGACCAATCCAGCGCGGTGCAAGCCGCCATCGTCATGGCTGGTTCCCAGGACCTCGTCGCCGCCAACAAGGAAAAGAGCGGCGCCGGCGCCGTCGCCTTTCTCGGCGCGACTTATCAGGAGAAGCCCGACCTCTATGTGCAAGCTTCACCCATCGTCCACGTCCGCGCGGGCGTTCCTCCCACCATCTTCATCGAAGGCGAGAAGGACACCGTGAAAATCGGCCGCGCCGAGATGCAGGAAAAACTCCGCGCCCTCGGCATCGAGACCAAATTGTATACGCTCAAAGACGCCCCGCACCCTTTCTGGATGAGCCAGCCCTGGTGCGACGAAACCGTCGAAATCGCATCTGCCTTTTTCAAGAAGCACCTCGGCGAACCCAAGTTCGACAAGCCGTAACCTTGCGGCATCTCGTTAGATTTTCAGTTGCTGAAGTAAAGCGTCCACCGTGAGCTGGTGGTGATTCCCGATGTCTTTCAAATCCCCTGCAATGTTCCCACCTTGATCGGCCGATGTGCAGGAATGGTAATGTGATGCTCACCGAACCGTTGACTTGTTAATACGATATGGGAACCGCTCTGCCGAATTACTTCGTAGCCCAAGGTTTTTCTGAGAGCCGCAACCAGAACATCACCGTTACAATCCCTCGGGATTCTCATCCCGCGAGGATTTCGTCCCGCACAAAATGCAGACGAATGAGCTTGGGGCGCTCCGATTCTTCACCGAAATGGCACGCAACTGCGTCCTTCACCATCGCTCGCAACTCCTCCAGCGAATCGGCCTGCGTATGGATGGAATGGCCGAGGGCTCGTGCGACATAGCCGCCGTCGACTTCATCCTCACGAACTTCAAAGATGATTTCAGTGGTCTGCATTGAGCGGGACACTAGGCTTCGTCATCCAGTTCGGTCAAGCAACTGACCTTTCCGCTACTTCTCCCGTACCGGATGCAATGACTGCACGATCTTCTCAAAATCCGCGACCGTCATGCCATAGCCGGAAAGGCCATGGTAGCGACCTATGACGTGAAGCGCCTTCGGATTTTTAGCTTCTTCCGCTTTGAGGTTCGCATCCTCCACCCAATTCGCCGCGATGCGTTTCTTGATCCTCGTTTTGCCACCCGGCCGAAAGATGATGAACACCGTTCCGAATTGCTTCGTCTTGAATTGGCTCTCCTCCGCCTTGGGATCGCCGTCAAGGTTACGATCGCCGATTCCTTCCCGTGCTGATTCGACGGTGAACGTTCCTTTCCTCCCGTCACTGTATTCGAGCTGGTAAGCGACATAACTTTTTGCATTCGAGTTATCCAGTCCATCGGTATCCGTGTAGTCGAGATAGACCCGGCTCAAATGATATCCCTCGGGCAACCAGCCCGGCACGAAGCAGATGATGTCCAGCTTCTTGAGATCATTCAGCGAGTAGTGGCTCGGTACGCTTCCGGCGGAAGCCTTCGAGAGAAGAGCGAACGCCGTGAGGAGCAAGAGGCCAACGAGTTTCATGAGGCCGTTCAGAGGCCGCCAAATGGCCCGTGGAGGAAGCGGGCTAATCGAAAGTATCGCCAGGCGGCAAGGATCGAAATCCACGCGGCTGCGTAGCTGGCGGCGGTCGCGTAGACCTCGGCGTAAGCGTAAATGGCGATCAAAATCGGAAAGGTGAAGAGGCAAGCCAGGGAAGTCGCCAGTGCTCCCCCGATAAGCAAAGCCAGCGGAAAGTAGACGATGGAACGCCAGAATAGCGACCATAGTGTCGTGAACTCTTCGCGTTTCATCAGGTCGAATATTGTGCTGGAAATGGGGACGGAGCTCAAGAAGTCGAAGACGGCAAACGCAGCCAAACCGTCGCCGCCACTCCGCCTTCCGGGACGTTGGACAACTCGAGTCGTCCATGATGCAGGTCCACGATCTTGCGGGCCACAGTGAGTCCGAGCCCGGTGCCTTTCCCCGTCGGTTTGGTCGTAAAAAACGGATCGAAGATTTTGTCCATGGCGTCCGCCGGAATGCCTGGTCCCGTATCGTAAATTCGCACCTCCGCGACCTGCTCATCCTGCCGAAGCCGGCTGCCGGAGCGGTCGCCCGCTTCCCATTTCACGTCGTTGGCGGTGAGCGTCCGCACGGCCGTGGAAACTGTGAGAATGCCGCCATCCGGCATGGCGTGGCAGGCATTCGTGAGCAGATTGATCAGCACTTGTTCGATCTTGATCGCGTCCAGGTGGCACGGGGGAACATCCGCGGAAAAGCTCCGGACCACGGTAACCCGGCCACGGGCGAATTCGTGGTGCATGAGTCGCAGCGATTTCTCGACGACGGCCTGGAGACTGCAAGCGCGGATATCCAACTCCCGCGACGCGGAATAATCGAGCAGCCCGCCAATCACGATGTTGGCCCGATTCACCGCTTCGCGCATTTCGCCATAGACTACGGTGGTCGACTCGGCGTCGAGGTCGGACCGGCTCTTCAGGCACTCCAGCCCCATCTCGATGATGGCCAGCGGATTCTTCACCTCGTGTGCGACGCCAGCCGCCAGACTCCCGACGGTCTGCATTTTCTCCGCCTGGATCAATTGAAACTGCGCCTCTTTCAATTCCTCGTGCGAGCGCGTGAGATCAGCCAGGACCGTCTGCAACTCTTCATTTTTCCTGCGCAGTTCCGCGGTGCCCGCGGCAATCCGCTTCTCCAGGTTCGCATTGAGCGATCGCAGATTCTCCTGCGCGGTGTTTCGCTCCGCTTCCGCCCGATCGATCCGGCCACCGACGATCCGCGCGACTTGGGAAATGATGGCGCTGATCAGCACGGCGAAGGCCAGCGTCGCCAGGGCCGAAGTCAGCGCCGGATTAAGGCTCGTGCGCTCCACCATCCGCGTCTGCCAATAATCGTTGAGGATGGTGCCGGCGATGACCACCGGGAGAAACCAGCGCAAGAGCAACGATCCGGCCGACGGACCGCTCAAGGCCCGCAGCGGCCAACAGCCCTTTCCGGAGGCCGCGATGAGTGCGCAACCCAGGAGAAAGAATCCCGCTCCGGTGGATAACGCCGCTGGAATGATGGCGCCGCCATAGAGCAGCGGCGTCCCGTGCAAATAGCCCAGCAACACCACGACGCTGATGGCTGCGACCGTCGTCGCGAGATAGCCGGCGAAGCGCCGCCACCGGGAAAGCACGAGACAACCCAGAGCCATCGCCGCGAGGAGAAAGCTCAACGCGGTCAGCGGAGCCATGCGGCCCTTGCGCACCATGCCGAAACTTGCGGGCGCGGAGACGAACAACTCGTCAAAGCCAAGACTGTGGCCGGAAATAAACTCGAACAACTTGGACACCGCGACGAGCGCGACGAAAGCGGCGCAGACGCCCGCCCCCCTCCGCCACTGTCCGCCTCTCGATTGGGCGACTGTGCCAAAGGCCAGGGCGAGAAAAGCCAGCGCCGTGCTCGGCGCCATGGGAATGGAATGCGCCCGCAAGCTGGCCAGCATTTCCGCGCCGATGAGCCATCCGACAATCGTGATGCCGGCGATGAGCGCGGCCGCGAGGCTGCAAAGCAAACAGATCCGATCCGCCATCACCGGCATTCTGCGGTACGACGTCGAATCCCGGCTGCCACCCGGCTCCTCCGTCATGGGCTTGGATGGTTCGTCCGCTATTGCGCTTGATTTCTCCCGCCCTGAATTTTGCGGCTCGCCATCCACCGGCGCAGACACGCTCGAATCTTTCCAACGGGTCGGAGGGAATTTGCCGGTCATGTTCGAGGGCCGCCTGTTCGTCCATCATTGATTGCACCTGCCGGCGCGGTGGCAAGGATTTCCGTAGATTTGCGGAGCCGCCGTTCCCTCATCAACAACCGGCTATCTTCTTAGTCTACGCCTCCTAGCTCGTCTGACCCGCCGAGCTTGCCGGGGCGGCGCTTTCAATCTCGCTCATGAGTTTGTCGCCAAGCGCCGCTTGGCCCATCTCACGGAGTTGAGCGCGATCCTTGGGCAGGGAGGCTTGGAAGAGCCGGGCGAAATTTTCCACCGTGGCCTGTGCGTAATGTTTGTCATTGGTTTTAGCAAATTCGTCGAGTGCTTTGAGTAAGAAAGCTCCAGCTCGAAGATAATCGCCGCGATCCTGCGCCAGGTGAGCTAATTGCCCGTGGGTGAACGCGGCGCCGTGTTCGTTGCCCTGCTTTTCTTCGATGGCGAGGGATTTGAGGTACCAGCGCTCTGCAGCGGAAAAATCGTGCTGCTCCTGGGCGACCACGCCCAATTGGTGGTAGGTGCTCGCCGCACCATGTTCGTTGCCCTGCCTTTCTTCGATGGCGAGGGATTTGAGGTACCAGCGCTCTGCGGCGGGAATATCGCGCTGCTCCTGGGCGATGCGTCCCAATTGGTGGTAGGTGGTCGCGGCGCCGTATTCGTCGCCCTGCTTTTCCTTGATGGCGAGGGATTTGAGGTACCAGCGCTCTGCGGTTGCAAAATCGCGCCGCTCTTGGGCGACGCGTCCTAATTGATGGTAGCTGCCCGCGGCGCCATGTTCGTTGCCCTGCTTTTCTTCGATGGCGAGGGATTTGAGGTGCCAGCGCTCTGCGGCAGGAAAATCGCGCTGCTCTAGCGCAATTCGCCCTAGGTTAAAATATGCCGCGGCCATGTCGCTGGCGCTCCCGTGCCGCTCCGCCCAGTCAACGAGTTGATTTGCAAGCCGTTCAGCCTCGGACATCCGAAACAGCCGTACCTCAAGCTCAATATTGAGCTTCAGCCATTGCGATACTTCGGCCTCTCCGACTTCGTAGCCGCGGGCCTTATCGCGCAGCTTTTCCGCGCGCTCGAGTTCCCCCAAGGACACCGCGGCAGCTAGTATGGGTAGATAATAGCGACGGACAAAGCTGGCCGGAGGTTCGTCGCGTTGAATCGCTGTCCTCAATTCCTGTTCCAAACTGGCAAGGCGCTGCCGTGCTACATCCGGGCTGAGCAGATCGAAGCCGGGAGTAGGAGCATTCGCCGAAAGGCTTGCGGGTCGGTCGGCAGAACCAGCCTCTCCGCGTAAGTGCACTTTCAGCGAGATCCAACGTTTGAGGTGGTCCGCAGCAGTCGTGAGATAGCGGTAATTGAAGGGCAATAACAGGAAAACGGTCTGGCCGTCGAGGGCGGCCCATTTTTCCCGCAGCAGATTCATTCCCTGCCAGAATCTCAGCGCCAGCAGTTCATCCTCCTCGGAACGGCGCTGCTCGCTGTCCAAAAGAAAAAGCAGACCAGTCTCCGCCGGCCAGCCGTGCGTCACCTCGCGGGCTTGAGCCAGGAACTGCTCGGGTTTGGTCCTGGCCACGTCGAATGAAACCACAGCGTGCGGTCGTTGAGGATCGAGCACGAGGAGATCATCGATGATTTGGCGGGCGCGCACCGCCGTATCGACCTCGACAGCGATCATTTGCCGGACCGGCTCGCGAACGGCGTTTCGCAGCAAATCCCAATCGTCCGTCTGATGGCTAAATTCGGCCAAGTTCTTTTAAGTTATCGATGACGAGCGGGTGGACCCCGTACCAACGCTCGCCATTGTATTCGACCAGCGCGCAGGAACGCAGAAGGACCTGGTCCACCGGTTCACACATCGGCAGATTTTTCTCACCGCGCAATTGCCGTTTGGCATACTCGGTGAGTCGATCGTAAAGCTCTTCGTTGGAAGTTAGCCCGTCGATTTTTGCCGGCGGCATCGGTAGGGTGATTTCCGACCAGAATTCGTTCCGTTTTTTCCGAAGGCCATATTCGATGTGCTCGAGCCTTAGCGGTGTCGTCGCGCTCGTCATGGAGGCCGAGGTATGAAGCACCTCAAAGACGTGTTGAAGGACACCGCCTGTCTTCTCGATCAAAAGATCCAGCGCTGTTTCTTCGGTAGCGGCTGGTGCGATCCGCCGCAGAACGATCTGTTTCACGATCTCAAAGCCATCGGCGCGTTTCCCATTCCAGTCCATCACTTTAATCATCGGCATGCCAAAGTCTTCGAAGCGGCTTCGCAGGATGCCCGCATCTGGGGAATGGAAGGTAAAGATCGGTATGGTGTAAACGACGTTGGTGCGAATGCCGATGAGCAAGTTGATGTTCTCGATGAAAACCTGGCGCGCACTCGCGATATCGAGTTTGTCGAGGTCTTCGACAATGATGAGCAGCCGCTGATCCACAGGAACGGCCTGTCGAACGCTCGAAACGACCGCATTGATCTGCTCCAGCAAATCGGCCGGGCTTTTCCGGAGAGTCGCCACTGTCGTGTCGGTGCTATGAACGTCGAGTTTGATCTCGCTCTTGAATCCCGCCATCAATTTGAGCAATCCGCTGAGAATTCCTGGAGTACCGGCGGATGCTTCCGCTTTTAAGGCGAGTTCGCTGTGGCGCCCCTCCGTGTCCGTCCGGGTTTTCGAGGCAAAATAGTCGAGAACGGGTTTGAGCAGACCTTCGTTCACCTTCAATTTTGCCTCGACGGCCGCGTTCAGAAGGCGCTCGGTGAGGACCAGGAGAATATCTTCTGCCCGAACAGCCGTGAGATTCATCTCGCTCCGGATGGAGAAGGTCACGGCGAAGAAGCCTTCACCAAGTTCTTCTAGGAGTTTGGCTAACTCGGTCGACTTCCCGCAGCCTCCATGGCCATAAACAAGCGCGTGCAAATCCTCGCCTTCCCGGCAATCATCCAGCTTTGTCTTGATCGCCTGGCGCAGGCTCCGTTCCGGGTCGCGCGCCGCGTCCGTAGGAACCCAAAAACAAGGCAACTCGTCGCGGCTGAGCGCGCCCAGGCTGCATACCCGGCGGATTTCGCGAAGCGTTTGCGCTTTATGGCCCAAGGGAGATGTCATGCGGGTGCAGTTTCGAAGCAAGCTGCATCAGTTGCAACTCTGAACAAAGCTTCTAACCGGTCGGCAACCCGCAAGCCAGCAACAGCGTTTCTTCCACGGCCAGATCATGCTCGGGCGTAAATTCGAAGGCTTTTTCACCGCGAATGACCTCGGCCAAATCGGCAAAGTCTCGATCGTAACGGCCGCTGGATTTAGGAAAGGTCACATCCTGGTAGCCCTTCTTGAATTCTCCGTGCGGCGTGTCGAGCGCCAGTCGCGCTGCCGCTGGTTCCAATGGGCGAATGTCCAGCGTACCCTTGGTCCCGCAGACAACGAAATTCCGCCGCGCCCCGCCATCCACTTCCACCATGGCGCTGCGCACCGTCGCCGTGGCGCGCGGATAATCCATGACCGCGAGATCGTTGTCACTCCAGCCATCGCCCAAGGCGGAGACGCTGCGCCGGTGCGGGGTCACCTTGTCCGGCCGGCCGAGGATGGTCACGACAGCGTCGATCACATGGCAACCGAGTTCGAACATGCTTCCGCCACGGTACGGCAACAGCCCATTGCGCTCCTTCGCTCCGATCAGTTTGCTCATGGCCGTGTCGATTGAGAAGACTTCGCCCAGTGCTCCCTCGTGGAGCAGCCGAAAGCAAAGTTGGAACGCCGGGTTGTAACGGAACATGTAACCCATCTGCACGGTCAGCTTGCGCCGCGTCGCGTCATCCAGCAGCGCCTTGAACGCCGGCAGGGATTCGCCGCCGGGTTTGTCGAGATGGATGTGCTTGCCGGCGGCGATGCAACGCGCGCCCGTGGGAACCAGATCCTTCACCGCCGTCTCGACCGCGACCGCCTGCAAGCCGGGAGCGTTCAGCAGCTCCTCCTCCGTCATCCATTTTAGGTCTGCGTAAGTCGCGGATTTCTCCGCCGCCGCCCGCCGCGGCGGATCATTCTCCACCACACCGACGAGTTCGAAATCGGGCGACTTGCGCAATGTCTCAATCTTCCCCGCCGCATGGGCGTGCGCCGTGCCGATCTGTCCAATCCGAATCTTCCCCGTTTTGCCACTCGAATCCTGCCCGTGACCTCGCGCCACAGCCAAGCCCGCCAACGCCGCCGTCCCAAGGAAATGTCGCCGTGTGAAAATCACGCCAGCACCTCGACTTTTCCTGCAAGCGTCCGGCTGAATCCGTGGACTTGTTTCCGATTCGAATCGAGATGCCGGATGATCAATTTCTCGTGGTTGACCTGGAGATGCGTGAAGCCAAACACCTTCTGCGCAAACGGTCCGCGCTGCGTATTTGTCACATCGTGCAGCGACGCTCCGCCGCCGCCGGAGAGCACAAACGAGGTGTGCAACCCGTCGAACTCGAGGTGCTGCAAATCGTGATCGTGTCCGCAGAAATAAAAATCGACCCCGTGCTCCTGGAAGAGCGGACCCCAATCGTCGATCAAGGCCTTGGTATCGCCGTGATGCCCGTTGCTATAGAGCGGGTGATGGCCCAGCGCGAGGAGCCACGGCGCATTTCGGGGCTTGGCCAGTTCGGCCTTGAGCCACGCCATCTGCTGCGCCCGTTCTTCCGGGGTGAGCGAGACGACGGAGTTTTTGTAGTTGCTGTCGAGGACGATGCAGTCGATCAGCGGTTTCTCCGTCGGCCAACTAAAGCGGTACCATTTCGCCGGCATCGTCCAGCGCGTTCCCGGGCGCGCCGTATGGTAGGCCAGTTCCGCCTGAAGCTTGGTCACCGGCTCATTGTCGTAATCGTGATTTCCGAGCATCGCCCAGCACGGTCCGGGAAAAACGTTGGCCGGATATACGTCCTCGAAATCCGCTTTCCAGCGCGGACAATCCAGCCCTCCGGGAAAGTCGCCGTAAAAATTGTCGCCGAGCAAAAACAAGCCTTCCGTCTTGAGATTCATCGCCCGCGCGTACGCTTTCATTCCTTCGGCTACGGCGTGTTGCGGCTGCTTGTCGCCCGCCCAACCCCAATCACCGATCATCAAGAAATGCCGATCGCCGGCCGCTATTTCTTCGGCGCGGGCCAGTCGCCCTCGCGACCCCAAGGCGAGAGCGGCGCTGAAGAACAAGGTCTGCTTGAGAGCGTGACGGCGGGTAACGGCATTCGGGGCGGGGGAGGGATGCATGGCAGGGCAAGAATGGCGAATTTTCACCGCCTGCAAAACCAAATCTTGTCCCTCGGGCGAAGTCTATTTCCGGACGCGGTTGGCGTAGATTCGAACTCCGCACGCTTCGAGAATCCTCGCGGTCAGGAAAAAGAAAAGAGCGCTCCAAACGCAAGCCGGCATGAAGAAGACAGCCACCGGATAGATCCCGAAAGCGGCGTGCTCCGTAACCGCGTAAAACACGAAAGCGACGCTGCCGGCAAACAGGAGCACGGAGGCAACCAGCAAGAGCCGTCCGGGAATGGTGAGTCTCTCGACAAAGTTGGGAGGACGCTCTTCCATTTGCGCTCAGGGGTAGCGCTCTTGGGTGGCAGCGTCGAGTCTCGGAGGAAAGAAATGACACCGCATCCTCATGTCGCATTCGCACTGCTTTTTGTCGGAAAGACGCTAGCGGCTTGGACCCGGCGGGGTTTTCATCAGGATGCGGAGAGTCTCCCCGTCATTCATTCTCCCCGCGACCTCATCATGAAAGCATTGCTCCGCCTCCTCGCTTACTCCTGTCTTGCCACCTCCGCGGCGCTGGCGGCTGATCCGGTTCTGCACACCTTCAAGAAGCTGCATCTCGACGAACATTTCTGGAGCGAAGGCGCCGCCTTCGGCGACTTCAATCGCGACGGCAAGATGGACATCGTCGCCGGCCCCTATTGGTACGAGGGCCCCGATTTCAAAGTGCGGCACGAGTTCTATCCCGCGACGCAAACGTTCAAGCGTCTCGGTCCGGACGGAAAGGAGGAGACCATCGCCGGATTCGAAGGCGGACTCGGCACGAAGAACACCTACTCCGACAATTTTTTCGCCTTCGTCTATGACTTCAACGGCGACGGCTGGCCGGACATCCTCATCATCGGTTTCCCCGGCAAGGACGCTTCCTGGTTCGAGAATCCGCAGGGCAAGGAGGGTCCATGGAAGCGGCACGTCATTTTCGATGGCGTCGATAATGAATCGCCGACATTTACCGACATCGACGGCGACGGTAAACCCGAGATCGTCTGCAATCACGGTGGCTACTTCGGCTACGCCAAGGCGGACTGGACCGACCCGGCCAAGCCGTGGACGTTTCACCCGATTTCGTGGAAAGGGGGCTGGGGAAAATTCACGCACGGCCTCGGTGTCGGCGATGTGAACGGCGATGGGAAAATGGACATCATCGAGGCCAGTGGTTGGTGGGAGCAGCCCGCTTCGCTTGCCGGTGATCCGGTGTGGAAACATCACGCTTTTAATTTCGGTCCCGGCGCGCAGTTCTATGCCTACGACGTGAATGGCGACGGACTTCCCGACATCGTCGGCAGCACCGCGGCGCACGGCTACGGCCTCGCCTGGTGGGAGCAGGTGCGGATCAATGGCGAGATCACGTTCCGCAAGCATCTCATCATGGGCGAGAAGCCCGAGGAAAACCGTTACGGCGTCCATTTCTCGCAACTCCATGCGGTCGAGCTGGCCGATATCGACGGTGACGGTCTCAAGGACATTGTCGTCGGCAAACGCTTCTGGGCGCATGGCACGCACGGCGATCCTGAGCCGGAAGCGCCGGCGGTCCTCTACTGGTTTCAACTGGTCCGGCACGGCAAGGATGTCGACTTCGTCCCGCATCTTGTCGATGACGATTCCGGCGTCGGCACGCAAGTGGTCGTCGGCGACGTCAACGGTGACGGCCTGCCCGACATCATCGTCGGCAACAAAAAGGGGACCTTCGTCCATCTCCAGGAAAAGAAAACCGTCAGCGCCGAGGAATATGAAAAGGCTCAACCCAAGCCGAACCCGGCCTACGTTGAAAACGTCACTCCCGCGCCTGCACCTGTGCCCGGGACGACGCAACCGCCCACGCCTCCTCCGCCAGCGCCGAAACCGGCGGCGGGCACGAATATCCCGCAGGGGACGCTCCCGCTGGGCAAGGATGGCAAACCGCTCAATCTCGATTTCGAAGACGGCACTTTGAAAGACTGGATCGCCGAGGGCGAAGCCTTCCAGGGGCAGCCGATCAAGGGTGAGATCGATCAGCACCGGAAATTCGGCGCGGGCCGATTCGCCAACCGCCAGGGCGACTACTGGATCGGCGGTTACGAAAAGCTCGAAGACAAGCCGCATGGCACGCTGACGTCCGTTCCCTTCAAGGTCACGCAACCGTGGGGCGCGTTTCGCATTGGCGGCGGCAGCCTGCCGGGGACGCGCGTGGAATTGGTCCGGGCCGATAACAAGGAAGTCTTCTTCACCGCGCGCGGCCGCAATTCCGAGACCATGCTCCCGTTGGCCGTCGATCTGCGCCCGCTCAAGGACAAGGAAATCTTCATCCGCATCGTCGATGAAGAGAGCGGGGGCTGGGGCCATGTGAATTTCGATGACTTCCGCTTTTACGCCTCCGAGCCGGATTTCGGAAACTACGAGAAGCTCTTGAACGCGAGCACGACCCCGCCTCCGCCTCCGCTGGATGTTTACAAGTTTGCCGGGCTGCCCCCGGAACAAGCGCCGAAGGAAATGACATTGCCGCCGGGATTCAAGGCGACACTCTTCGCCGGTGAACCGGACATTAAGCAACCGATCGCTTTTGCCATCGACGATCGCGGCCGGATCTGGGTGGCGGAAGGTTACACGTATCCGCGCCGTGCCGGTGCACCGCCCAAGGACGACCACGCCCCAGGCACGGACCACACCAAACCGACCGAAGCACAGATGAAGGACATCTTCGGCGGCCAGGACCGCATTCTTGTCTTCGAAGATACGAAGGGCGACGGGAAGTTCGACAAGCGCACCGTATTTGCCGAGGGGCTGAATCTCGTGAGTGGTCTGGAAGTGGGCTTCGGTGGTGTGTGGGTCGGCGCGGCGCCTTACTTCATGTACATCCCCATTCACGATGGGGATTCACCCAAGCCGGCCGGTCCGCCGCAGATCATTCTCGACGGTTGGGGTTACGGCGACACCCACGAAACGCTCAACACCTTCACCTGGGGCCCCGACGGCTGGCTCTACGGCTGCCATGGCGTCTTCACCCAGAGCATCATCGGGCCTCCGGGCACGCCCGAGGAAGCCCGCACCCGGCTCAACGCCGGCGTCTGGCGCTATCATCCGGTGAAGCGTCGCTTCGAAGTCTTCGCCGCCGGCACGAGCAATCCATGGGGCGTCGACTTCAACCAGTACGGCCATTGCATCACCGAGGCCTGCGTCATTCCGCACCTCTGGAACATGATCCAGGGTGGCCATTTCCAGCGACAGGCGGGTCAGGATTTCAATCCCAATATCTACGACGACATCAAGACGATCGCCGACCACCTTCACTACACCACGAAGACGCCGCACGCCGGCAATGGCCGGAGCGGCAGCGCCGGCGGCGGACACGCCCACGCCGGAATGATGGTTTATCTCGGGGGAAGCTGGCCGGAACAGTATCGCGGCCAGACCTTCATGAATAACATCCACGGCGCCCGCATCAACGAGGACACCTTGGAGATCAGCGGCAGCGGCTACATCGGCCATCACGCGCCGGATTTCATTCTCTTCAACGATTCGTGGTCGCAGATCGTGAACCTGCAGTACGACCAGGACGGCTCCGTCTACATGATCGATTGGTACGACAAGAACAATTGTCACAACAACGATCCCGCCGCCCACGACCGCACCAACGGCCGCATCTTCAAATTCACTTATGGCGACACCAAGACCACGCCGGTGGACATGCAAAAGAAATCCGATGAGGAACTCGTGGATCTTCTGCTCAATCAGCACGAATGGCTCAGCCGCCACGCCCGGCGCATTCTGGAAGAGCGTACTGCCGCCGGAAAGATCGGGCCCGCCGCTAAACAAAGGCTGCGCGACCTGCTGGGTCTGGATGGGCACGCGATCCCGATGTACCTCAAGGCCGGTTACTATGGCGCCACCTCGACGGAAGGCCGCCTCCGTGCGCTGTGGGGACTGCACGTGATGGGTGGCATCAACGAAGCCGACACGCTCAAACTGCTCACCCAAACCGATCCGTACGTTCGCTCCTGGGCGATCCAACTCGCGTGTGAAGACGGCCAGCCTTCGGAAAAAATCGTCCAGGCCTTTGCCGGGCTCGCGCAGAAGGATGTGTCGCCCATCGTGCGTCTCTACCTCGCAAGCGCGGCGCAGCGCATCGCCCCGGCCCAGCGCTGGGACCTGGTCGCCGCGCTTCACACGCACGCCGAGGATGCCACCGATCACAACTTGCCGCTCATGGACTGGTACGCTCTCGAACCGCTCGCCACCGTCGATCTCCATCGCGCGCTCACGATCGGGCTGGATTCGAAATTTCCGCGCACCCTCGAGTTTACGGCCCGCCGTGTGGCCACCATTGGCACGCCCGAGGCGCTCGGTGCGCTCGCGGAATTGCTGCCCAAGCTCGGCGACGAAACGCGCCGGCTCGCCGTGCTCAACGGCATTACCGCTGCGCTGAAAGGCCAGCGCACCGTTCCGCTGCCGCCCGGCTGGGAAGCCGCCGAAGCGAAGCTCGCGACCAGTTCCAATCCGGAAATCCGGGGCATCACCCAGGCCTTGTCGCTCACCTTCGGCAGCAAGCAGGCTCTGGAAGCGACACGTCAGGTCGTGACCAATAACAAGGCCAGCGAAGCGGACCGCCGCCGTGCGCTCGATTCGCTCCTCGGCGTCAAGGATGCGGCGCTGCCGCCGGTCCTTCTCGACCTGCTCAAGGACCCGGCCCTGCGCGCCCCGGCCCTGCGCGGGTTGGCCGCCTACGCCGACCCGAAAACACCCGATGCGATCCTCGCCATTTATTCCACGCTTCCAGCGGACGAGAAGCGCGATGCCCTGCTCACTCTCGTCTCGCGGCCCTCTTTCGCCCGCCCGCTTCTCGCCGCCATCGCCGACAATCGGGTGTCCGCCAAAGATCTTTCCGCCGATATTGCCCGGCAGATTCGCGGCCTGAACCAGCCTGACCTGAGCAAAGAGCTGGAAAAGGTCTGGGGTGTTTCCCGCGAAACTCCGGCCGACAAGCTTGCTTTGCAGGCCAAATACAAAACCCTCGTCGAGAACAAGAACATGCCGTCGCCTGAACCCTCCCACGGGCGCGCCATTTTCACGCAGACCTGCGGCCTCTGCCACACACTCTTCGGCAGCGGCGGCAAAATCGGTCCCGACCTTACCGGCTCGAATCGCGCCGATCTCGATTATCTCCTGCACAATATCGTCGATCCCAACGCCGAAATTCCCAACGCCTATCGCACGACGATCATGGAATTGAACGATGGCCGCACCCTCGTCGGCATCGCCAATCAACAGGACTCGAAGATCGTCAGCATCGTCACGCCGAACGAAACCCTCAGCATTCCGCGCAACGAGATCAAATCGATCACTACCTCGGATGTCTCAATGATGCCCGAGGGATTGCTCATCCCGTGGAGCGAGCACGACATCCGCGATCTCATTTCCTATCTACGCGGGCCAAACCAGGTTCCGCTTCCTCCGGGTCCCAGCGCGAAGCTGACGAAATAGCGGCAAAAGCAGGAGCGGCGGATTGTCGACTCGCTCGACCGAAGCGCGACAGCGTTTTGGAGTGCGCCGCTGCCGCGGCGCTTTCGGAAGGTTTGCGGGTGTGGCCCAACGCACCACCAGCCCTTTTCCCAAAGCACTCGAGCACTGGCGCACTCCAAGACGCCGCCGTGCTTCGGTCGAGCGGATCCCAGTGGATGGTGTGCGCTGGATCTGGCTGGAGGATTGCAAGGTCCGAGCCTTGCTTGATCGTGCACCGTCGCCCCCTAAAATTGAGAAGTCCCTCGATTTCAATGAGAAAAAGCCGCCCCGATTCGAGTAGCCATCGCAGAATCCTCCGCCATATTTCCGCGCTGATACGTATTGATGATCTCTCCTGAGATTTTTTATTTGCACATCCACGGCGAGCAGCGCGGGCCTTACACGGCTCCGCAGATTGACCATTTGCTGAACTCCGGCCTGATCGCCGAAGAGACGCTTTACTGGCGCGAAGGTCTCGAACAGTGGCAGCCGGTGACGAGCCTGGTGAAGCTTCGGCGCCCGGGAAATCGCTGGATCAAGCCACTGGTTGCGGTGGGCGTCCTGTTCGTCCTTGCGGTCGTCGGGCAATTCTTCGGCTCGGTGGTGCTCCTGGGCTGGCGCGAGGCCAACCAGCACGACTACACCGCCAAGGCTGCTTATTGGCGGGCTCGAGGGGTCGTGCGCAGCTCCATCTTGCCGTTGGGAACCGACGTCCAATTTCACCCATTTTCGGCTTCGGAAGTGGAGTTGAAGCCACCGGCCAAGGCCCTGGTGCATCTCCAAGGTGAAGTCACCGAGCACGATGGCCGGGCGGAGTTGATCACTTGGGAAGTGCCGATGCGCTTTGACTTGCAAGGACGCGAATGGAGCAACGAATCGTCGAAGGGGGGAAAACCTTGAGCCGTGCCGGGATCGCCGTAATTGCGGTCGCCGCCGTTGCGCTGGCCGGTTGCAAGCCGTCTCCACAGTCGGCGGATTCCACCCCCGAGGGGGAAATGAAGGATGGCCACCCCGTCGTCCACCTCGCCCCGGTGAAAACCCAACCGTTCGATGACGGCTATAATGTCGGCTTTGAATACGGCAAAGAGCACTCCACCGCACAATCCAAGGCGCCGACCGACGAGGAAGCGGCGCGGGTGGCCCACGAACAGGCGGCCGATCATCCCGAGCGAAACGACCACTGGGAACACGGATTTGCTGAGGGCTATGCAGATGGCGTGCGCAATGTCGTGACGCGGCGCCGATAATGAGGCAGTAGTTTTCCAGCTTTCCATCATGTCGTTCTCCCGTTTCCTCCCCATTGTCCTGTCGTTCGCCGTCTGCATGTCCGCGATTGCCGTACAGGTGACTACGCTGAGCCCTGCCGAGGCTGAGGCCCAGAAGTGCGAAGACAAAATTGCCAGCGTCCGCCGTGAAGTCTTCAGCAAATACGATGAGCAATTGCTGGAATTGCAGATGACTCTGCAAAAGGGCGCCGACCTGGAGGGCGCGCTGGCCGTGCGGGCCGAGCGTCAGCGTCTCGCGACCGAGCAGGACCTCAACGAGGGCAACCTCGTCTCCGAACCCAAGGCCTTGCGCACCTTGCAAACACAAACCCTCCAGAACTTGAACGATCTCACCGGCCAGCTCATCGGCGATAGCCTGCCGCGGCTCGTCGAATTTAAAAAGCAACTCACCGTGGCCGGCAAACTCGATGAAGCGGTCAATGTCCGGAACGCCATCGAACGGCTCCAGAATTCGCACCTTCCGATGACCAAGGCGGACGCCTCGACCGCCACCTCCGTGGAAACATTGATCCAGGCCTACTCCACCGACCGCCCGCGCGCGGACAAGATTTACAAGGGACAGAAGATCACCATCCACGGCATCCTCGGCGCCTACCGTCCAGACCCCGCCGACGCCAAGATGTATCAGATCTACCTCACCGGTAGCACGGTGAACGGCTGGGTTCAGTGCGTCTTCGCGGCGCCGAATTTCCGTTTCCGCGAGGAGAAAGGCTCTTTCGGCGCGGTGTCGCTGGTCATGATCAACCGGGAAGGCGACACCCTCGCCCGGTTGCAAAAAGGCCAGGTCGTTGACGTTCGTGGCCAGTGCGACGGATTCGACGACGTCGTGCACTTGAACCGTTGCGACCAGATCAAGTAGGCAGACTCTTCGATTCTCGATGGCCTTGGCTGGTAGTGCTGTGCCTGCGGCCTGAGCCGATTTTCTTACGAGTTGATTCGCCGCTCGGCGAGGAATTCGCTCACCCGCGCCAGTTCGCGCTCGAGGTCGCCGATTTCGTCGGTTCGGCCGGAGGGTTCGTGGAGAGGAGCGGCGCCGTCGCGAAGATTGCGGACATTCTCCGTCAGTTGGCGCACGCGGCGGATGACGCGGCGGTGAAAAAAATACAGCGCCACAGCCCGGCTGAGCAAACCGACGACCAAGGAGAGAAAGATGAGGGAGTAGTCGCGTTGGCGGGCCGCGCGCGTTTCGTCGATCCGCTTGGAAAGCAGTTGCTGTTCACTGCTGCGAAGATCGTTCAGTTGCTTCCCCGCAGCTTCCAGGGCCGGTTGATTGCGCAGGACGCGGGTGCTGATTTCGTCGGCGGAAGGCGCCGAGCCGTGGGGCAGGCTGCCGGCCTTGGAGAGATTGGCGATCGATTCCATGGCGGCGTCCACCTGGCCTCGGATGCTTTCCCATTGCGCCAATCTTTCGATCCGCCGATTTTCCTTCGGAATACTCTCCAGGAGAGTCTGTACTCGTGTGAGTTTCTGCGGGACGAGTTGCTCGGCTTGCTGGAATGGTTCCAGGAACTTCCCGTCGTGGGTGAGCAGGTCGCCTCGCACGGCGGCCGATGAGCTGAGCAGGAGGTTTTCGATGCCGATCAAGTTATCGACCATCTCGAAATGCCGGTTCAACGACATCTCGGTGTGTTCCCGGCGTTGATTGCTGAAGAAGGCGAAGCCCGCGGAAATTAGCACGGCGACGAGTGGCAGGCTGTTGTAAAAAATGCCCTGGATGCGCAGTGGGATCCGGAACCTTGGAGAAACTTTTGGCATGCGTGCAGAATTCCCGATCAGCTATGAAACCCACGAAGGCAAGTCCGGTTGCGGGGAAGCGGAGAGATGCAGGGTGCAGAATCGCAGGGTGCAGGGTGGTCCGTGGCGCCTTATTTCGGACTGGGTGCGTGATTTTCAATCTGGCTTGGCTTGCGACGGACGGCGGTTGGCGCAAAGCTTCCGTCATTCGTCATGGCTGCATTCACTATTCGACTTGCCAGCGATGCCGATATCGCGGCGCTGGAGCGATTGATCCCACTCTCCGTGCGCGGACTACAGGCCTCGGTATACACGCCGGCGCAGATGGAGGCGGCCTTGGGACCAGTCTTCGGTGTGGACCGGCAACTGATTCGCGACGGGACGTATTTTGTTGTCGAACAGGACGAGGTAATTGTCGGCTGCGGGGGATGGAGCCGTCGGAAAGCGGTGTTCGGCGGAGATCGCGAGCGAGCCGGAGAGGACGCTGCACTGGATCCGGAAAAGGACCCGGCTCGCGTTCGGGCTTTCTTCGTGCATCCGGTTTGGGCGCGCCGCGGGATCGGGAGCTTGATTCTTTCGAAGTGCGAGGAGGCCATCCGGGCAGCGGGATTCCGCGACGCGGTGATGGTGGCGACACTCGCCGGGGAACCGCTCTACGCCGCGTTTGGCTATGTGCTCCTGGAGCGTTATGAGGTGCCGCTTGGAGAGGGCCTCACGCTGCCGGTCGTGAGGATGGGAAAAGCGTTAAAGTAGATTTTACTCCACCCTCACGGTTTTCCCTCTGTGGCCCTCTCAAATTTCTCCGCCCCCTTCTGCGGTCAAAATGATGTCTCGATGGTCTTGCTGGAAACGCTCCCAACTTACGCAAATACCTTCGCGATCGGCGTGCCCTTGTCGGTGACCGGAATCGGGCGTTCGCCGTTCATGATGCTCTTGTTCGGGTTGACGCCCATTGCCGCGAGGATCGTGGCGAAGAGATCGGGCACGCTCACTGGGTCGGCGGCGATGGTCATGGCGAGGTCGTCGGTCGTGCCGATGCATTGGCCGGTGCGCAGACCGCCGCCAGCCAGGACCACGGTGAAGCACTTGCCGTGATGCCCGCGTCCGCCACCGCTGTCGAAATGCGCCGGCCGCCCAAATTCGCTAGCGATGACGATCAACGTTTTGTCGAGGAGCTTGTTGGCTTCGAGGTCGGTAATCAGCGTGGCCACCACGTGATCGAGGTTCTGAATGAGGACGTGCAATTCGCGTTGCGCCGCATTGTGGGAATCCCACCCCGCGCCGTTGACGAAGTTGAGGTTGAAACCGACTTCCATGAAACGCACACCGCGCTGGATCAGCCGCCGCGCGAGGAGGCAGCGCTGGCCAAATTCATCCCCATAGGTGGCACGCAGGGAATCCGGCTCCTCGGCGAGGTTGAAGGCTTTCATGAAGTCGCCGCTCTGGAGGCGAATTCCTTCGGCGATGGCTTCGTCGTAGTCACGCGGGGCGGTATCGCTGATCCGTCCGAGGTAATCCTGCCGGACAGCGCTCAGCAAATCCTGGCGGCGCGCGGCGCGAGCGTTGTCGATGTCGTGGGAGCGGCTCAATCCGGCGGGTCCACTGGCGGTGTCGGTGAGATAGACATATCCGGACTGTGGACCGAGAAAGCCCGGGCCGCGCGTGGCGCTGGGATAACCCATGACGATATAGGCGGGCACACCTTCCGCCGCGGCGTGGCGTTCATGCGCGACAAGAGAGCCGATGGACGGGTAAACGACGCTCCCACTCGGGAGCCGGCCGGTATGCATCCGGTTGGTGGCCGCGGCATGTTCGTCGATGACGTTGTGATTCACCGTCCGCACCGGGATGAGGTGATCCGCCATCTTTGCCAATTGCGGCAGGTGTTCGCTGAAAATGGCGTTCGGGATCGCCGTGTTGATGACGTCGTAATAGCAGCCGGGCTTTTTCTTGCCGTCGCCGCGGGTGGGCTTGGCGTCGAAGGTATCGATCTGCGACATGCCGCCTCCGAGCCAGATGAAGACGCAATGCTCGGCTTTCCCGAGCGGGATTTCGGGTGCGGCGCTGCCGATGCGCGGCAGGGCGAGAGCTCCGGCGGCGAGAGAGGAGCGGGTGAGAAAATCGCGGCGGCTGAGATGTTCGGGAGTCATGGTAGGTTCTGCGGGTAGAGTCTTAATCTTACTCTTAATCTTAATCTGAGTTGGGTCCCTTTGTTCGGAAGTTCGTCGAAGAGGAAGAGGAGTTAGATTAAGATTAAGATTAAGATTAAGAAATGGGACCAGTTAGGGGACGAAGACAAATTCCGGTGAAAGCATGAGCGCCCAGACGGCGTCTTCCATGCGTTCCCGCCAGGCCTTGGCGAGCCTTGGAGTGGCAGGATCTCCAGCGCGGACGAGTTTCTCCATTTCGTAGACTACCGTCGTGGCCTCGGGGTTGAGATGGTTGCTCCACATCGCGACCTTGGTCACGCGCGGCTTTTTCGGGAGCTCACCGCTCGGGACCGCGAGCAACCGGTCGTCGTAGCCGGGACTCAAGGTGGCCGTAAACGCGGCACGCTCCTTGTCGCTCGGGGCGCGGCTCAGCACTCGCTGGAAGAGCTGGGTGACGAGTTGGTTGAGTGGTTGATCGCGCAGAGCCATCGCGGTGAAGGCGCTGTCGTCGCTCAGGCGCGTGATGCGGGCGCCGAGGACGCCGTTGGCGATGCTGGCGGGCTGGAGCACGTTGGGCGCTTCTTCGCGCGTGCTCCGCGGCTCCACCCGCGAATCGCGCCAGCCGAAATTCAACAGCACGTCGGTGATCGTTTGCGCCGCGGGCTTGGCCAGGGCGGGACGGTCGCGTTCATTGCTCAGGCCGACAAACTCCCAGGCGCGCTGTGGTTTTCCCGCGTTCAGGAAATCCTTCACCGGGCGCCGCCCATCGAGGTCGAAGTTGAGCTCCTCGCAATCGAATTCCTTGCCTGCGATCTGGAAAAGCGAGTCCACAATCTGCTCGGCGGTGAGACGCCGGCGCGCTGGCGAAGCAAAGAGCCGGTCGTCGGACTTGGCGAATTGCGAGCCGGCCTCGGTCACCACGCGCTGATAAGTCTCGGAATTCAGGATCAACCGGGCGACGTGCTTGATGTCGTAATCATGCGTGACGAGTTCCCGCCCGAGCCACGTGAGCAAGTCTTTGTGCGAAGGACGCACGTCCTCCCAATCGTCCACCGGGTCGACGATCCCAAAGCCGAGCAGGCGCTTCCACACGCGATTGGCCATGACCTGCGGGAACCGTTCATTGCGCGGGTCGGTGATGATCGCCGCCAGTTGTTCGCGGGTATCTTCGGGGTTGCGGAGTACGCCGGGCAGGGGATCGGTCTTGAGCGAGGCGAAGGGGAAATGCGGGTCGATTTTCTGTCCGGCCTTGAGCGAAACGACCACGCGGCTGTTCGGATTCAGTCCTTGGGTGAGGCTGGAGCCCGGCACGGTGACCGGCGAGCGCTGCAACATTGCGGACATCGAGAAGAGGTCGGCCTGGTCGAAGGGATGGTTCGGCGCATCGTGGCAGCGGGCGCATTTCATTTGCATGGCCAGGAAAGCCGAAGAGACGATCTGCGCTTTGTTGGCCATCGGCAGATCGTTTTGCGTGGCCACGCCAAAGCCGGCCGTCCCGCCACTCCGCTCGCTACCCTCCATGAGCACCAGGTCGGTGACGAAGCGGTCCACCCCCCAATTGTCGCGGAGCGCGTCGCGCAGGAAAAAACGGAAAGGGCCGGTATTGTTCAGGGTGGCCTTGAGGATCGCCGGATTCTCCGCGAGCACATCCTGCCAGTAGGGGATCCATTCGTCGGCCCAGCGGGGATCGGCGAGGAGGCGGTCGATGGCCCGGGCGCGCTTGTCCTTGCTGGGATCGGCGAGGAAGGCGGTCAATTCGTCGGGCGTGGGCAGGAGACCGATGGTGTCGAGAGTGACGCGGCGGAGAAAGGAAGCGTCGTCGGTCAACGGAGCCGCTGGAACTTTGGCCGCCGCGAGCTTTACCGCGACGAATCGGTCGATGGGATTTTGGAGATCGGAACTGGGAGATGGGAGATCGGGGATCGCGACCGGCGGTTTCTTCGCAGCTTCCGAACGGGCCAGGTCGTGGCGGTTTTTCCAGTAGGCGAGTTCGTCGACATTGGCACGGCGTTGCGCGGCCAGTTTGTCGATGTGCGCACGTTGAGTCCGGGAATACTGCTCCCAACCGTCATCGGTAAAAGCGATCTCCGGGCCGTTGATCGTTAGCAGGCGGAAGGGCGCGCCGTTGGTCGAGATGCTCAGGCTTGGCTGGCCGACCTCGGGGCGCAAATTCTTTCCGCCGACGAAGGTTTCAAAGACGATGACGTGCGGCTTTCCGTCGCCCGTGACCGTGGCCATCGCTTCACTATGTCCGGGGGGAAGCAGCGCCACATCCTTGACCAACTGGATGGCCATTTGATCGGGCACCGCTTCGGCGTCCGACGCGCGGGTTGGACCCGCGGGCTTGGGGAAAAGATCGGAGGTGGCGATGACCTTGCCGTCGATCGAAAGCCGTCCGCCGCGCATTGCACGCATCAGGATGCGGTGTTCGCCGGAGGGCAAAGTGACGGCTCCCGCCAGGCGCAGGAGGAATGGGATCGAGCGGTCGCGCCGGACCCCGCGGGGCGAGTATTTCGGAATGATGCCCGCGAGGGCAAAGGCCTGCTCGGTCCAGGAATCGGTCTTGGTCGAAGGAAGGTTGAGCCACGAAGGATCGGCGCCGGCGGCCTTCTTGGAAGTCTCGGAATCATTGCTCGTCCATTCGGAAGCGGGCGTCTCCGCCTCACTCACGCCGTGCTCCAGGACTTCGACGCGGACGAGCCCTTGCGGAAGTTCCTCGGGACGGATCTGCGGCACTTTCGCGACCGCCGGTTTGGGCACGGCGTTGGTCACGCGAGCCTTGATGGCGTCGTCGGTCAATGCCGCGCGATAAACCGCGATTTCATCGAGGCGGCCGTGCAAGCTGGACGCCGTCGAGCCTCCCATGGCTGTCCCGATCCATACTTCATCGTCGTCGGACCAGGGGCCGAGTTCCGTCGGCCCGCCCATGTCCCAGGTTCCGGCGACGGGCGCTCCATCGAGCCAGCCTTTGGCGCTGTTGGGATCGCCGAATTGGTAACTCACCGCGACGTGATGCCAGCCTTCGCCGGGAAGGAAGCCGGTGGTCGAAGTCCAGCGATGCCAGAATTCCTCACCGCCGGCGGTCGCATCGCGCTCATCGCGAAAGACAAAACTCACGCGCGCCGTGCCATCGGTCTCGCGCAAACGCAGACCCCAATTCTGGTTGTGCGGCGGCTGTCCCTCGCGGCCGGTGCGGCCCTTGCCGATGATGTAGGCATTCTGACCACGGCTGAGTCCGTCACATTGCACCCACGCTTCTATCGTGATGGCCTCGCCTTTCTTGAAGGCAAAGCGGTGGCCGGTATCCGCGATGCGCAGGCTCGCGCCGGGCTGGTGCAAGACGAGCGCATGATTGGTGGCGATGAATTGCGGATACTCCGGAGGACGCGGCCCTTCGCCGAGTTCCGCCCCGTTCCGGAGAAGCGGCTCGGTGACTTGGGGATTGGAACTCCAATGGGTGATCGGCTTGTCCTTCGCGATGATGTCGTCATAGCTGCCGGCCAGCGCACTGACACTAAACGTGAGGGGGACGAAAAGGCGGAGTAGCAGGTTCACGGGAGGAAATGTGTTCCCCCAGACTATCCAATGCACGCGACCAGATCAGGGATTTTTTGCTAACACTTTTGGGGGATGCCGCGGGTGGATTGTTTCGGGTTTCGGGTTTCGAGTTGTCTACGATCTGCATCCTCAATGGTGGGGAAGTTTTCACACAGAGAGCACCCTCCGTTGCTCCGGCGGTATGGCTAAAGAGAACTCGAAACCCGAAACCCGAAACTCGAAACCTCCGGCAATTACGCTCTATTCCAGTTGGATCAACCCACGCCGAATCCCCTCCGAAGTGGCCTGTGCCCGGTCCGCCACCCCCATTTTGACGAAGAGATTGCTCGCGTGGCGCTTGACGGTTTCCTCGGAAATCCCGAGGGCCACGGCGATTTCTTTGTTCGCTTTGCCGCGGGCGATGAGTTGCAGGACCTGGCGCTCGCGATCGCTCACATCTGCCGCCGCGACGCGGCCGGCGAGGCGATGGGCCAATGCCGGCGCCAGGTGGCGTTCGCCTACCGCGACCGCGCGGATGGCCGCCAGCAACTCCTCGCGCGGCGCAGACTTCAGCAGGTAACCGCGGGCGCCAGCCTGCATGGCGCGATAAATATCCTCCTCGTTGTCATACGTCGTGAACATCAGAACACGGGCGTCAGGCCATTGGGCGCGCAATTCGGAGGTCGCCTCGGTTCCGTTCGTGCCCGGCAGTCGCAAATCCATGAGGACCACATCCGGTTGATGGCGGCGAAATTGGGTGGCCGCTTCTTCTGCCGTCGCCGCCTCGGCAACGACGTTCATGTCCGTCTCGATGCCGAGTGAAGCCACGAGTCCGCTGCGGACGACGTGGTGGTCGTCGACGACCAGGATTCGGATGGGCTTGGTTTTTGGCATGATTGAAAAGGGAAGATCAGAAACCTCCGGCTTTATAAATGGGAAAGCGGGCGCTTATGTCGTGCCAGGCACGATCACTTCAATGGATGTACCTGCGCCGGGAGTGCTCCGGAGTTGAAATTCGCCGCGGAGTTTGAGCACTCGCTCGCGCATCCCCATGAGGCCGAAGTGTCCTTCGGGGACCGGTGCGCTCGTATCGAAACCCTGGCCATCGTCTTCGATGAGCAGGCGAGTGCGGCCCGCCGTGGCAAAATCCAGGCTGATCTTGATGAGATGCGCATCGCCGTGGCGGACGGCGTTGGTCGTGGCTTCCTGGGCGATCCGCAGCAATTCGTGTCCGATCGATTCCGGCAGCCGCTTCGTATCGCCGTGGGTGAGGACTTCGATCTCGCGTCCCGGCGCGGATCGGATCGCCGCCGTCCGGATCGCTTCCGCCAACGGTTGGGAGGCGAGAGAATTTTCGCGCAGATTCCAGACGAAGCTGCGTGCGCCCGCCTGGAGCTGATGAACGAGCCGCTGCGTGCCGGTGATCAGGTCGCGCACCATGGAATCGTGGGTCCGGGCGTTGGCCGCGTCCAGGCGCAGGCTCACGCCCACGAGTTCCTGTTCGAGCGTGTCATGAAACTCGCGTGCGATCCGCTGACGCTCCCCGGCCACCGTCACCGCCTCGACCTGGTCGCGAATGAGCGCCGTCTGCCGGCGCACCTGGCGGCGCAACAAGGCCGCCCAAGCAAAGGCCAGCACCGCGAGTCCGAAAAGCGAACCCGCGGCGATCGCCAGGCGTTGCTCGGTCCACCAAGGCGGCCGGCGAATGATCGCCAGACTCGACGGAGAACCGGACAGGAGCAGTTCGAAAGTGCGGGCGCGAGTGCTGAAACTGCGCGTCGGTTGCGTCGCTTCGATCACCCGGCAAATCCCGAGCAGCCGCACGTGCGCTCCGGGCGCGGGAATTTCCGTGGCAACGGTGGCCGATGGCACCGCCGCTTCGAAGATGGTATCCCCGGATTGCAGGAGCAGCCGGAGGCGATCCGGATCATGCACCACATCGCGGACATTCGCTTCCACTTGAACGAGGTCGGCGTCGAATTTGCCGGTGGCCAGATCCTTGAGGGACGGCGCGATCGCATCGACAGGGCTCTGCTCACCCGTCCGCCGCAAAATGGCGTCGTCGAGTTCCGCACTGAGCGTGCCCATCGTGGGAAAACCCAGGGCTTCGACCCACTCGCCAGGAACGTAAGTCTCCGTGGTCGCCGTGTGAATCCGCAGGCCGCGGTCGCCATCGCGCAAGTAAACGGCGATTTCCGGTTCCTGCTGCGTGACCACCCCGCGAACTTTCACCCGGTGGCCGGCGCGGCCGTTGGGAGCGAAGCGCAGAAGTTCGGCGGCCGGGGTTGGATCGATCGCGAATGGATCATCCGGCGCCGGTTCCAGCACGACGAGGTCAGCGAGCGATCGCACCCGCAGATGCGGCGCCACCAGTTGCCGGCGGTCATTGATATACCCGGCGGCAATCCCCGCCACCCGCACGGTGGCGTCCACCAGGTTCTCGGTGGGTGTCGAGTCGTCAGTGACCGGATAGACATCGAGAGCGCCGTTCCCGAGTTCCAATTTCAAGACCGAGTATTTTTCCGTCGGCGTGATCGATCGGACAATGCCGCGCACTTCCACCCAATCGTAGTGAAACTGCCCGGAGGCCAATTGCTCGAAATCGACCGGGCGCGGAACCAGCGGTTGGTTCTCGGCGAGGATGGTGATTTTTTGGCCGGCGATCCCGGTGAGATAGAGACCGGGATAAGTGAGCCCTTCGACTTCAATCCGTTGGCCCGCGTGGAGATCGGGCAGATTCTTGCTCCAGCGGATGAAGGTCGCCCCGGTATCGTCGTGGAGAAAGATGGTGCGTTGCGGTTCGACCAAGGTGACGGTGGCCTGCAAATGAACCGGGTAGTGGCGATCCGCCTCCGTCGCCGGCAGATTGCGAAGGTCGCGGGCGACGGTGAGCGTCGGCAATGCGCCTTCGTCCGCCTGGAGAGCGGGCAGACAGGCGGTGAGGAGGACGAAAACGGGGAGAACAAAACGCACGGCGCCCCTAGCTTACCTGCCAAGGCAAGCGGCAGGGACGCCGTGCGGTCGCGCGCCTAGTAGACGGCCACGTAGATGCGCCGATGACGGCGACCCCAGTAGTAGCGGCCATGGCGGTCATAATAAAAGACGACGCCGGGCGGCGGGGCGGGAGCCCCGACGACGATGACTTCACGTCGTCGGGGTGGACCGTCGACCACGACGCGGCGCGGAGGAGGATTCCGGTAGACCACGGTCGTGCAGGACGTCAGCGCTAGCGAGGTGCCGAGGATGGCGAGCATGAAAAGGCTCTTCATTTTCGTTGAGGGAGTTTACTTGGCGTGTGCGCCGGCAGGCCGGAATGGACTGCACAGCGAGCACGGTCTGCGGGATACGACGGCACAAACGCGCCACGAATTCAATCTAAGCTGGTGCCGCCCCGGCGATTTGGTCAATGGTCGTCCCCCCATTCCGCCCAATCATGAAAGTCCTCCTCGTTCCCGCCCTCTGCCTCGCCGCCATTTTCACGGTTGCCTCGTTGCCGGCAGCCGAGCCGGATTATCCATTGACCGAGGATTCCAAGCCGCACGACAACGTGCCGAAGGGGGAACTCATCAAGTTCGAATTCGCCGAGTCGAAGATCTTTCCCGGGACCACCCGCCAGGTGACGGTGTATGTGCCAAAACAGTACGACGCCACCAAGCCCGCATGCGTCTACGTCAATCAGGATGGTGTGCAGTGGAATGCGCCCACGGTCTTCGACAATCTCATCGCGAAGGGCGAGATGCCGGTGACCATCGGCGTTTTTTCCACGCCCGGCGTGGTCAAGGCGCTCGACGAAAAAACCGAGCTCGATCGTTACAATCGCAGTTACGAATACGATGGCATGGGCGATGGCTATGCGCGGTTCGTCCTCGACGAATTGCTGCCCGCCGTGGAGCAAAAAACGACCAGCGACGGGCGTAAAATCATTCTCAGCAAGAACGGCAACGACCGCGCCATCGGCGGCAGCAGCAGCGGGGCGATTTGTGCGTTCATCGCCGCCTGGGAGCGGCCCGACGCCTTCACGCGCGTCTTCACCTCCGTTTGCACCATGGTCGGGTTGCGCGGCGCCAATGTCTATCCCACGCTGGTCCGCAAATACGAACCCAAGCCGTTGCGCATTTTTCAAGTGGACGGCAGCCACGACAATAACATCTATGGTGGCGACTGGTGGATGGCGAACCAGGAACTCGAGCGGTCGCTGACCTTCGCCGGCTACGAGCACGATCACGTCTGGGGCGAAGGCGGCCATAGTGGCAAGCAAGGCACCGCGCTGTTTCCCGATGTCATGCGCTACCTGTGGAAGGGCTGGCCGGAACCGGTGAAAGCCGGGTTGGGTTCGCCGCAGTTGCAGGAGATCTTGATTCCCAATGAACCCTGGCAGGTGGTGTGGGAAGGCGGCAAGTTCACCGAAGGCATGGCCAGTAACGCCAAGGGCGAAGTTTTCTTCAACGACGTGCCAAATTCGAAGACCTACAAGATCGCCCTCGACGGGAAGATCACCGAATTCGTCGCCGACTCGAAGCGCGGCGACGGGCAGGCCGTGGGACCGGATGGGCGCTTGTACGCGTGCGCCGGCGGCGCCCAGGAAATTGTCGCTTACGACGAGAAAGGGCAGGGGACGAAGATCGCCGAAGGTTTCCGCGGCAACGACCTCGTGGTGCTCCACAATGGCAATATCTACGTGACCGATCCCGATTGGGACGGCACGAAGAAGAGCAGCAACGTCTGGGTGATCAAACCCGATGGCACCAAGACCGTCGTCGATAAAGGGCTGAAGTTTTGCAATGGCATCACCGCGTCCCCCGACCAATCGTTGCTTTATGTCGACGATACGAAGTCACACTGGGTCTACAGCTACCAGATTCAGCCCGACGGCACACTGAAGGACAAGCAGCGCTATTACCACCTCCACGTTCCCGATACCGCGGATGATTCGGGGGCGGACGGCATGGAAGTGGACAGCGACGGGCGTCTCTATGTCGTCACGCGCCTGGGCCTGCAAGTCTGCGATCAAGCGGGCCGTGTGAATTGCATCATCCCGACGCCGAACGGCAAGCTGAGCAATATCGTCTTCGGCGGCGCGGACTTCGATACGATCTACGTTTCCGCCGGCGACAAGATCTACAAGCGGAAGGTAAAAGCCAAAGCCGCCTCCAGCTTCGCCGCCCCGATCAAGCCCGCCAAACCGCACCTCTAAGCCGGCCATCTTCCATTTCGAATTCCGATCTCCCATCTCCGATCTCCGAAAATCCCTTGCCCCGCAACCGCTTCTTCGAACATCTAATCCACCTCACCCCGAAAACCGCATCCATCATGAAATACCCGCTAGTCACCAGCATCGCATTTCTCGCCCTCGCCGCGCCTCTCTTCGCGGCGGACGAAGCTCCCAAACATCCCATCGGCTACGAGGATACGCCGCTCATTCCCGGCACGAAGTGGCACGTCCATGACGGTCTGCGCCCGCAGCCGGCCATCGTCACTCCCGGAGAGCCGAGCACGCAGGACAAGGTGGGCTCCGCTCCGAGCGACGCCGTCGTCCTCTTCGACGGCAAGGATCTTTCGAAGTGGAAAATGGTGAAGGATGGCGGCGACGCCAAGTGGAAGGTCGAAAACGGCGAGATCGAAGTCCTGCCCAAGACCGGCTACATGGAGACGCGCGATACGTTTGGGCCGGACTTCCAGCTCCACGTCGAATTCCGCGAGCCGACTCCGCCGTCCGGGGACAGCCAGGGCCGCGGCAATAGCGGTGTCTTCCTCTTCGGTAAATTCGAAATCCAGGTCCTCGATAGTTACAACAACCCGACTTATCCCGACGGCCAGGCCACCGCGATCTACGGCTACATGCCGCCGCAGGTGAATGCCTCGCGCCCGCCCGGCCAGTGGCAGACCTACGACATCATTTGCGAAGGGCCGCGTTTCGTCGATGGCAAGCTCGCCAAGCCGCTCATCGTCACCGTGCTTCACAATGGTGTCGTCACGCAGAACCACACCGCCGCCCTCGGCGAGACCGGTCACCGAATCGTGGCGCAATATCATCCCATTCCGGAAAAGGGCCCGATCGCGCTCCAGGACCACAACAATCCCATTCGCTATCGCAACATCTGGATTCGTGAGATCCACATGCCCACGCCGGAAGACATCGGCGACGGACCGAAGATCGAGGCCCCGGCGAAGACCGCGGAAGCTGCCAAGTAACAGCCCGCTCCTGCCGGAGAAGCCAGAGAGACGCCTGGCCGCGATGGAGAAGCGATAGCTTCGAACGACGGCAGCGGGCGTCATCCCCATGATTACAGAATATGCGTTCGGCGTTTAGATATTACGCCGAACGCGTATTTCTGTTTTTGGCACTTGCTACGTTTGGAGGTGCAGCTTCGGCGGAGACGGTTGCGCTTTCGGGTGCTGTGTCGCCGAACGGTAGATATGTCTTGGTCGCGAGACGAGGTTCCGCTCGAGCCGAGATCACCTACCAGATTCTCAACCGGCACGCCGGAACCTTTCTGCTAAAGCTCAAAAGCAGTTACCAGGAGGCAAAGGAAGAGTCCGCCAATTGGTCATGGGACCAGACGTCGGCGGCCGAAGTCCATTGGCGAAGCGACAGCCGCGTTGTGGTTTTGGATGAAGCCAATCACAATGCGATCGGAACCGTCCTGGTCGCGTCTGAACGGAGCAATCGATTTCGCGAACTGAAACTCCACCTGCCGATGCAGCTACTGGGTGTCCGTTGGCAGAAGTCGCGGCTGTTCTTTGAACGCTTCTTCGGGGAAAAATATGTGCAGATCAGTCTTCAGGGGACGGCAGGTTCTTCTCCGGGACCGTACGAGGAAAAGGCCTTTCTGTTGACACTGAGGCTTCCCGACGGTGCGGTGATTGGCTACAGACGGATGAATTGAATCCCCATTCTTATGAAGCTCCTGTCGTTCACGGTTGCACTCATCGTTTTTCTGTCTGCGCGTCCGCTCATCGCGGACGAACATCGCGCTCCGAGCGAGGCATTTGACCTGCACGACTGGAAGCTTCAGGTGCCGGGGCCGCTCGAGGTCAAGAACCTGCACAATTATTCCTCCGGCTATTTCTTTCTGAACAGCAATCGCGAGATGTGCTTCGCCCTGGATGCCGCGGAAAAAGGCACCACCCCGAATACCAAGTATGTCCGTTCGGAGTTGCGGCATCTCCCGAATTGGACCGTCGATAGCAGCCACACACTGACTGGCGAGGTGCGCGTGGTCTCCCATCTCGATCCCGACAAACTCACGGTTCTGCAGATTCACGGAATTACCCCGCAAGGTGACAATGCTCCGCCGCTCTTGCGCATCGCCGTTAACCATGGCGATCTCTTCGCCGAGTTGAAGCCCGACGCCACCGGGGCGAAAACCGAATCCATCCTCCTCAAGAAAGGTCTGAAAACGGATTACGCCAAAGTGGCGATCATCGTCAAAGGCGGGAACCTGCGTATCGACGTGGACGGCGAGCAGAAAGTGTCGCGCGATCTTTCCTATTGGAAGTTCAGCAATTACTTCAAAGCCGGCCTTTATCCGCAGGCGACGCAGGGAACAGCCGAAGTCTACTTTCGTAGTTTGCGGGCGGAGTGAACGACTGTGGGTAGGCGTAGATCCAAGCGAGGAAAAGGACCACGGATTACGCGGATTCCACGGATTGATTTTGCAGCGGGTCTTTAATCCGTGAAATCCGCGTAATCCGTGGTCCATCCCTTCCGATCCGCTCTTTCGTGTGTTTTGTGGACAAGCCCCCTTTTGGGTGTGGCCCAAGACCGCGCTTCCGCACCGGATTGATATTTGTTGGATTTCGCTCTCGCGGTGCGCCTCATGTTCAAATCTAGTCGGTGCCATGAAAATCGCCCTTACCCTCATTTTGGCGGCAGGTGCGTTCATATCAGGCTGCGCGAACGACCCGGCTGCGGCCACGCAGAATGACAACCGGATCGGCGGACGGATGGGAGTGAGCGTCGGTTCGCGCGATATGTCCCGCGTCACGCCGGAACACGCGAGCCCCGCGCCGCCCGGGAGCTGAGCCCTGAAGATTCGTCCTCACGAATCCTCTAAGCAGCATCCGGAAGCCGGGTAAATACGGATATTCTTTCGCCAAGTCTGACCGGCGACTTCGCGGCATTCCACGAATTGTTGCCGACGGGCCCTTTTCGTAGAGAATCCGCCTCGCCGTTCCTCCACCATGAAATCACCACTCCTTTCCCTCGTATTTGCCGGCATCGGCCTCATGCCCTTGCACGCGACGCTGGATCAGTCGCTCCGGGCCCTTGCTGCTGTCGGACGTGAGGGGCAGGGCAATGAAATGGCCAGTTCAGCCTGGAAAGATGTCGTCGCCAGCGGTCCGTCCTCTTTGCCGGAACTGCTGGCCGCCGCTGGGAAGGGGAGTCCGGTGGCGGATAACTGGCTGCGGGTAGCCGGAGAGACCATCGTCAGCAACGCCCGGCAACAAAGCCGCACCTTGCCCGTCGCGGAAATCGAGGCGTTTTTGAAGGACACCGGCCACGCGCCGGCAGCACGGCGGCTGGCCTTCGATCTTTTGCAACAGGCCGATCCGGCGCGCGCGGAAGCGATCGTGCCCTCGCTCGCCCGCGATCCCGTGCAGGAACTCCGCCGTGGCGCAGTGCAGCGATTGATCGACGCTGCGCAGAGCAAAGAGGGCGAACCCGCCAAGGCTGCCTATCTGGAAGCTCTCGATGCGGTGCGGGACGAAGATCAGACCCGGACCATTGTCAAAGCCTTGCGAGAGCTCGGCGTGCCTGTCGATCTGCCAAAGCACTTTGGCTTCCTCAGGAATTGGCAAATCATTGGCCCATTCGAAAACACCGGGCGCGAAGGATTCGCCACAGTATTTCCGCCGGAGAAAGAGGTTCGGCTCGACGCCACCTATCCCGGCAAGAGCGGTCCGGTGAAATGGCAGCCCGTCGAAAGCCAGGACGAATACGGCAAATTCGATTTCAACAAACCATTGGGGATGCTGAAGGAAGTGACCGCCTACGCGGTGACGACCTTCGACTCACCCGAGGAGCGGGATGCCGAACTGCGGCTTGGCTGCAAGGACGCCTGGAAGATTTGGCTCAACGGCCAGTTTCTTTTCGGCCGCGACGAATATCACCGCGGGCAAAAGATGGATCAGTACAAACTCAAATGCCATTTGCGCAAAGGCCCCAACGTCATCCTCGTGAAATGCTGCCAAAACGAACAGACCGAGCAGTGGACGGTGGAGTGGGAATTCCAGCTCCGCATCTGTGACGGCGCCGGGACGGCCATCCTCGCGGCAAATACCACGAAGCCTTGATCATCCGCCTTTTTCAAACCATGCGGCTCATTGCGCTTCTCCCCGTCCTCACTCTTGGTCTTGCGTTCCCGGCGCTTGCCGCGGATTGGCCCCAGTTTCGCGGTCCGGAAAGCACCGCCGTCGCCCCGGACGCGCAAATCCCGTCGCAGCCGAAAATTGACTGGAGCGTGCCGCTCCCTGGCCGCGGATTGTCCAGCCCGATCACCGTGGGAAAAAAGCTCTTCATCACCTGCGCCAGTGGGCCGGAGCAGGATCGGTTGCACCTCTTTTGCCTGGAAGCCAGCACCGGAGGCACCCTCTGGGAACGGCAGTTACAGGCCACCGGCCGCACCATGACGCAGCCCAAGAATTGCGTCGCGGCCAGCACCCCGTGCAGCGATGGGCAGCGCGTTTTCGCCCTCTGGAGTTCGAACGATTTGGCCGCCTTTGACTTGGACGGCAATCTGCTCTGGTTGCGCGGACTGACTGCGGATTACCCGAATGCCAGCAACAGCCTGGGCATGGCCTCTTCGCCGCTCGTCGTCGGCGACACGCTCGTGGTCATGATCGAAAACGACAGCGAGAGCTACGCTCTGGGGATCGACGCCAAGACGGGGGGGAATCTCTGGAAGCTCGATGGGCCCAAAGCGCCCAATTGGACGAGCCCGCTGCCCTGGCGCACCGGCGCCCACGCTTCGACGGCCGCCGTTTTACAATCGACCAAAGGGCTTCTCGCCGTGGACGTCGCCAGCGGAAGCCGGTTGTGGGAATATGCCGAAGGCGCTTCGAACATGAGTTCCAGCGTGATTGCCGATGGCGTCGTCTACGCTGCCTCCAACGGCGTCACGGCGCTGCTTCCGCAAAGCACCGACCCCGCACCCAAGCAGCTCTGGCGATCCAAGCAGATCAATCCGTCCACCATTAGTCCGCTCGTCCTCGGAGACCGGATTTACAGTCTCAATGGCGCGGGTGTTCTCTCCTCGGCGGATATCAAGACCGGCACCATTCAGTGGAAATTGCGGGTGACTGGGCCCTTCAGCAGCTCGCCGGTGGCCGCGGGAACCAGGCTCCTGGTGGTGAGTGAGAAAGGGCTGGTCCAGGTCGTGGATACGACCGCGCCCGAGGGTGCCGTGACCGGAAAGCTGCAACTGCCGCTCAAGGAAAACTCGAAGGAGCTGGTCTTGTGCACACCGGCCGTCAGCGGCAATCACGTCTTCGTGCGCACCGACAGCACGCTTTGGCGGCTCGGCGAGTAAGCCCGCGCTTTTTGATTCTTTTTTCCCGTCCACGAAGGCAAAAAGGAACCAGTCGGAAAAAGTAGTGGACCTCCAATCTGCGGTTCCTTTACTGAACCTGCGCTTTTCGGGATTGTCACTGAATTGTAACGATGCATGAAATTTTATCCGGTGTAAGTCTCGGCATCACTTTTTTGCCGTGACCGCTTCGTCCTCCTCCGAACCTGCTGCGCCGGTCCACCCATCGGCGGCGCGCGACGGAGTTTTCGATTGGCGCACTTTGATCGACCACAGCGAGGCGGTGCAGGCGACCGAGCCCACGGATACCGCCTTTGAAAAATTTCGCGGGCATCAAAAGGAATACATGGCTGTCCTCGAAGGCCAGGTTCCCGTCGGGGTCTGCGCCCGGCGCGAGATCGGCATGTTGCTTGGGGGGCGATATGGCTACGCCCTTTTTGCCCGCAAACCGGTGCGGGCGCACATGGCGCCGAGTTCGTTGTCCGTTTCCGTGGAGATGTCCGTGGAGGAGGTCTTGCGGGCCGTGTTTTCCCGCGCTTCCGTGGAGTTTTACGACGATGTCATCCTCGTCGACGCCGCCGGCTTGTACCTGGGTTTGATCCACGTGCACCAATTGGTGCGGTTACAGACTTCACTGCTCGAGGCGCACGTCCGCCAACTGCAAATCCAACGCCGCGAAATCGCCGACAAGAACGAGCAGATGGAAACGGACCTGGCATTGGCCCGGGAGATGCAACTCACGTTGCTGCCCCGCGAGTTTCCTGCGTTCCCGCCGGACGCCACCAGCGAATCGAGCCGGCTGCATTTCGCCCATCGTTATCTGCCGTCGACCGCGGTCAGCGGGGACCTTTTCCACGTGCTCCAGCTCAGCGACACCAAAGCCGGTGTGTTCATCTGCGATGTGATGGGACACGGCGTGCGCTCGGCTCTCATTACTGCGATGATGCGGGTGCTGGTGCAGGAGGCCTGTTCCCATGGCGATACCCCGGGCGCGCTGCTCGCCCGCATCAATCGCGGTCTGATCGAAATCATCCCGGCGGAAAAGGGGGTCATGTTCGTCACCGCGGCCTACGCCGTTTTCGACACCGAACGGGGCACGGTGCAGTATGCCAGCGCCGGACACCCCGCGCCGCTGCATGTCCGGCGGAAACAGCACTGCACGGAACTGCTCGCGCCGCCCAGGGCGGATTTCAATCCCGCGCTGGGAATTTTTCCCCAAGTGCCCTTCCACGACTACGAGCAGGCGATGGAGGAAGGCGACGCCCTGCTTTTCCTCACCGATGGTTTGTTCGAGGTCGAGGACACCAATGGGCGCCAATTGGGAGTGGATGGACTGACCGAATGCGTGCGCAGTCTGGCGAACCTGCCGCTGCCCAGCATGGTCGACGAAGTCCTTTCCGCCGTGCAGACCTACGCCGCACGGGGTTTCGACGACGACGTCTGTTTGCTCGGCGTGGAGATGGCAGTCGGACGCCAGGCGTGACCAGGAGCCCTGCCGCTCCCGTCGGTACGCGCCGCATACCCGCGACGGCTATCAACCATCAACGATCAACTATCAACCGCGGTCGCTCCCCCGGGCCCCGATGAGCCTGGCCATTCAACGCCTTTCCCTCGTCGAGCATGCCGCCGAAGTGCTGCGGAAAGCCTTGCGCGAGAAAGTCTGGGTGGGCCGGATGCCGGGGGAACGGGAACTCAGCCGGCAACTGAATATCAGCCGGCCGACTTTGCGGCTGGCCTTGGATCGGCTGCGTTCCGAAGGCTGGTTGAAGGTCACAGCCGGGAGCCAGCGGTGGATCCTGCCGCGCGCGCCGGGGCGAATGGCGGCGCAGCCGCAAGTCGTTGGCGTGTTGACTCCGCTGCCCCTGCGGGAGATTCCCCCGTTCGCCCTTTGCTGGATGGATCGGCTGCGCGAGTTGCTCGCCCGCGCCGGATTTAAATTGGAAATTCACAGCGGCCGTCGCTGGTACTCCCGCCGCCCCGAAAAGGATCTCGCGGCCTTGACGCAGCAGTCGCCCGCTGCGGCCTGGTTGCTCTTCGTCACCAGCGAGCGCATGCAGCGCTGGTTTCTCGACAGCGGATTGCCAACGGCACTTTCCGGCTCGTGTCACCCGGGGATTGTCCTGCCGTCGGTGGATTTCGATTACCGGGCGATTTGCCGGCATGCGGCGGGCCAGTTCTTGCGCCGGGGGCACCGCCGGGTTGCGCTCTTGATCCATGGGGGCGAAACGGCCGGAGATCGCGAAAGCGCCCTGGGGTTTATGGAAGCGTTCGGAACTCGCGGCAAGGCCTCCGCCGTCATCGCCCACCACGATGGCACGCCGCAGGGCATTCGCCGGCAACTTCACCAGCTCTTTCAATCCAGCCAGGCTCCCACGGCGCTCTTGGTGGCTCGGTCCATGCCGGCTCTCATGGCGGCCAGCGAACTGGCCCGTTGGGGCTTACGCGTGCCCCAGGACGTCGCCATCATTGCGCGCGACAGCGATCACTTTCACGAATACTTCTCCCCGCAACTGGCGCGTTATCGTGTCGATCCAGACGTGCACGCGCGCCGGCTGGCGCGAATCCTGATCAGACTTGTTCGCGGTGAAACTGGACGTCCGGCTTGTGTGCGACTGATGCCGGAATTCCTGCCCGGCGAATCACTGGGCGAGGCCCAACAGATCGCCAAATAAGTGGCCCCACGAAGATGACAATTGGGCGACGAGATGTCGCGAAAAGCAGTACACAGTTCTCAGGGTATATTTTCGTTGTTTCACCTTTAGCGGACGTCTACGAACGGAGACAATTTTTGTGATGACCCAACCCATGGACCAAAGTCCCGATTTGGTGCCCAGAAGAGAGACGACGAGTCGGGTGATCGGTGTGTCTTTTGCGGTCGCGATGCTTTTGGGAAGCCTCTACGCTGGCTGGACGACCCGGTGGACTTTGGAAGTGGTGCTGGCCGGTTGCCTGGTCACTTTCCTTTTGGTCTGTGCTTTCTGGAGCAGACGCCGCGAGGCGACAGCCCAAACTCCATCGAGCCCCAAGGCCGAGGAAGAGCCACTGCGGATGCTCATCGATGCGATCGAGGACTACGCCATCATGATGCTCGATTCCCAAGGCTGCGTCGTGAATTGGAACCGGGGAGCCGAACGCCTCAGCGGCTACACCGCCGAAGAGATGGTCGGCCGTCACTTTTCTCGCCTTTACCCAGCGGACGATATCTCCGTCGCCAAGCCTGGCCGGGATCTGATGGAAGCTGGCGACAAGGGCCGCCTGGAAGAGGAAGGCTGGCGGGTGCGCAAGGTTGGAAGTCGCTTCTATGCCCATATCGTCATCACCGCCATCCGCGATGGAAAAGGGAACCTGCGCGGTTACGCTCATGTTTCCCGGGATATCAGTGAAAGACATCGCCTCGAGGAAATGCGCGTGCATTTTCGCGCACTTTTCAACTCCCTTCCCGGTCTCTATTTGATTTTAACTCCCGATCTGGAGATCGCGGCTGCCAGCGACGCCTATCTCGAAGCGACTATGACCGGGCGCGAGCAGATCGTCGGCCGAAAGTTCTTCGAGGTTTTTCCCGATAACCCCGATGATTCCAAGGCCAGCGGGGCCGCCAATCTCCACGCCTCACTGCGGCGTGTCCTCAACAAAGGAAAAAGCGATGTCATGCCGATTCAAAGGTACGACATCCGCGGCCCGAATGGCACCTACGAAGTTCGCTATTGGAGCCCGGTCAACTCACCCCTGCTGGCGCCGGACAAAAGCGTTGAATACATTATCCATCGTGTCGAGGACGTGACCCAGTTCGTTCAGCAGAAGGAACCGTCTACCGAAGGAGAAAATCATAACCGCATGGTGGCCGAGATTTACCACAGCTCCCAGGTGGTGCAGGAGGCCAATGAACAGTTGCAGGCCGCCAACGCCGAACTCGAAGCCTTCTCTTATTCCGTGTCGCACGACTTGCGCGCGCCCTTGCGTCACATCGACGGCTTTGCCGATCTTCTCATCAAGCATGCCGGTTCCACCTTGGACGACAAGGGGCGCCGCTACGTCAAGACGATTGCCGATTCCGCCAAGCGAATGGGCGCATTGATCGATGACTTATTAGTCTTCTCGCGGATCGGTCGCGCGGAAATGCACGAACGAAAGGTCGACCTCGGCTCCCTTTCCGATGAAGTCATCAACGAATTAAGGGTAGAAACCCAGGGACGAAGTGTCGACTGGCGTCGTCAGGGTTTACCCGTAGTTATCGGTGATCCCAGTTTGTTACGGCAAGTCTTGGTAAATCTTTTCTCTAATGCCGTGAAATACACACGTCCGCGGGACCCTGCTGTAATCGAAATCGGCTTTGAGACCTCGCCTTCCGAATATACGATTTATGTCCGGGACAACGGGGTGGGTTTCGATATGGCATACGTAAACAAGCTGTTCGGAGTGTTTCACCGGCTTCATCGCGGCGATGAATTCGAAGGCACAGGTATAGGTCTGGCCAACGTCCAGCGCATCGTTCGACGCCACGGCGGGCGTACCTGGGCGGAAGGCAAGGTCGGCGAAGGAGCCACCTTTTATTTCTCTCTTCCGATTGCCACCGCGCCTTCCGCGCTTCCAGAGCCGGAAAAGATCACCACCCTTTCTCCATGACTACCAAAGTAAAGCGCATTCTCGTCGTCGAAGATAGTGAAGAGGACATCGAACTCACCCTGGCCGCCCTCGACGGCCACAACGTGGCCAACGAAGTGGATATCGCCCGCGATGGCGCGGAAGCCCTCGACTATCTTTATCGCCGCGGAGCTTTTGCCGATCGCGTGAGCGATCTGCCGGTCGTCATCCTGCTCGATTTGAAGATGCCGCGCGTGGACGGACTGGAAGTGTTGCGCCAGATCAAAGCCGACCCGGAAATGAAGAAGATCCCGGTCGTGATGTTGACCTCCTCCCGCGAGGAACAGGATTTGGTTCGCAGTTACGAATTGGGCGTCAACGCTTACGTCGTCAAGCCGGTGAACTTTCAACAGTTCATGGACTCGGTCCGACAACTCGGCTGCTTCTGGGCAGTCATCAATGAACCACCGCCGCAGCCGCTGCCCCCAGGATAACTCAGGCGAATCCAGCCAAATCGACAAATCCCCTCCGTGAAGATCCTTCATCTCGAAGACAACCACATGGACCGTGAATTGGTGGCCGAAATGCTGGCCAGCAACGGGATCCCCTGCGAAATCGTGTATGCGGAAGATCGCCCGACGTTTGCCGTCGCCTTGGAGCGCGGTGGATTCGATCTGATCATTTCCGATTTTTCCCTGCCCAGCTACGATGGCGCCCGGGCACTGGAACTTGCCCGGAAAGTTCGTGAGGAGATTCCGTTCATCTTTTTCTCCGGCACCCTTGGCGAGGAAGCAGCGATCGAGAGCTTGAAGAATGGAGCCACCGATTACGTGCTCAAGCAACGGCCCGGACGTCTGGTCGCGGCCGTCCGCCGCGCACTTAAGGATTCGATGGCCCGCGCCGCCCAGGAGCACATGGAGGACGAATTGCGCCAGCGCGATCTCTTGCTGCGCAATATCATGGAGAACGTCGAGGATCTCGTCGCCGTCATCGATCCGGAAGGGCGCGTCATTCTCAGCAGCCCGTCACACCGCCGGCTCTTTGGTGCGGCGACGCCTTCCGTCGGGAGCGATTTTTTCGGCCCGGTGCACCTCCACGATCGCGAGCACGTCCGTGGGGCGTTGCAACGGGCTCTTCAGGGAGAGCCCAGCCGGCAGGTCGAATACCGGCTCGTTCTCCCGGACTCCAGTGAGCGCACACTCGAAGGTCAGGGGAACGTCATGTTCGATGAAGGCGGACAGCGCCAGGGGGTGCTCTGGGTGGCGCGCGACATTACCGAGCGGCGGCAGGCGGAGCGGCGCATCCTCGAACAGGCCGCATTGCTCGACGAAGCCCGCGACGCCATTTGCGTCAACGATCTCGATCAACGAATTCTCTTCTGGAACCGCAGTGCCGAGCGGCTCTACGGCTGGGCGACCAACGAGGCCCTCGGCCGCAACGCCAACCAGCTCCTCTGCCAGGACCATGTCGCTCTCACCGCTCTCAAAACCCTCATCCAGCGCGGCGAATGGAATGGCGAACTGCAGCAGACCACCCGGGCCGGGCAAAAGCTCGTCGTGGCCAGTCGGTGGACGCTCATTCGCGACGAGAATCGGGTGCCCAAGTCCATCCTCGTCATCAATACCGACGTCACCGAGCAGAAGAAAGCCGAACAAAAAATCCGCGAGCAAGCGGCCCTGCTCGACAAGGCTCGTGACGCCATTCTCCTGGCCAGGCTCGACCAGCGAATCGTCTACTGGAACGAGGGCGCGACACGACTTTACGGGTGGTCCCCGGAAGAGGCCATGAACGCCCGCGTGGAGGATTTGCTCTTTGACGAAAAGCCCCGGGGTTGGACGTCCATTCTCCAGGCCGTCTCCGAACAGGGCGAATGGATCGGCGAGTTGCATCAGCGCACCAAGGACGGGCGCAAAGTCATCACGCAATGCTGCCAGACTTTGGTCCGGGACGGCTCGGGCAAGCCGACCGCCATCCTCTACATCAACAGCGACTTGACCGAGCAAAAGAAGATCGAGGCGCAATTTCTCCGCACCCAGCGCATGGAAAGCATCGGTGCGCTCGCCGGAGGCATTGCCCACGACCTGAACAATGTGCTCGGACCGATCATGATGGCGGTGGATGTCATCCAAGCCGACCCCAAAAATGAATCGAACTCCGGGTTGCTCGAATTGATCGGCACCAGCGCCAAACGCGGCTCCGAACTGGTCAAGCAAATCCTCACCTTCGCTCGGGGAATCGATGGTGGACGGACCGCGCTCAGCGTCCAGAGATTGGTCGCCGAGGTCGTCAAACTCGCCGCCGACACCTTTCCTCGGAATATCATCGTCGAGGCTCTCATCGCCGACGGAATTCCCAGCGTGCAGGGGGACGCGACGCAGATTCACCAGATCCTCCTCAACCTCTTCGTCAATGCGCGCGACGCCATGCCCGAGGGCGGCGAGATCCGAATCAAAGTGAATACTGTCACCGTCGACGAGCGCGCCACCCGGTTTTATCGGGAAGCGATTTCCGGCCGATTTGTCCTCGTCGAAGTTTCCGACACCGGAATGGGCATCCCGGCCGAAGTCTTGCCCAAAATCTTCGAGCCTTTCTTTACCACCAAGGCTCCCGGCAAAGGCACCGGCCTCGGTCTCTCCACGGTCCTCGGCATCGTCAAAGGCCACGGGGGATTCGTCGAAGTTTCCAGCGAACCCGGCAACGGCACCAGCTTTCTCATCTACCTTCCGACGGACGAGATGGAACCGGAGATCGAGGAGAGAGTTCTCGACCCGGGCTTCGGGCGCAACGAAGGCATTTTGGTGGTGGACGACGAGGCGGCCATCCTGGAAATCACCCGGGAAACCCTCGCCGCCTTCGGCTACCACGTGCTCACCACCGGCACCGGCGAAGAAGCGGTCGCGCTCTTCAAACGGCATGATGGCGAATTGAATCTGGTCATCGTCGACCTCATCATGCCGGGCATGTCCGGCAAGACGCTCATCGCCAGGCTCCGCGAGATCAAGCCCGAAATCCGGGTCATCGCCGTCAGTGGTATTTCCGTGGAGCCCCGCCAGGTCGAAGCCAATTATTTTTTGAAAAAGCCCTACGGGACATCCGCTTTATTGAAGACCGTCCGCTCCGTGCTCGATACACCTCAAACCGTGCCGGCCGGGTAAACGGTGAAGGCGCCCACCTTGCGGAGGGCGCCTTCGTAAGTGGTGGGCGATAAGCCGAATTCTGTGCCGTCGCGGTTGCCCGCGCCGGAGATGATCATTTCTCTCGACCCGCTGACGCGGACCGCCGCGCGCCTCGCGGCGCGCTGGTGCGACTAGTACCCGGAAGCTGCCACGACGGCTTGCGCCGCCGTCGCTGGGCAGGCGGCCCGGCTTCCTGTTTTGTCTTGCACCGCATGGGGTTTGTCGTGCCCCGGGGCTTGCGCACCGGGCGGTGGGCTTTTACCCCGCCTTTTCACCCTTACCCCCGGCTTGCGCCGCGGGCGGTTTGTTTTCTGTGACACTTTCCATCGCGCCGGGCTTGAGCCCGTCGCCTCCGCGTATTCTACGCGGCATGCTGCCTTGTGGTGTTCGGACTTTCCTCTACCGGCTCGCGCCGGCAGCGATCATCTGCCAACCGACCGCAATATGCCGCCCGAGCCGCTTTCAGGCAAAGCCAATTTCAATTGAGCAGTTTCCGCGTGGGGGTTACATCTGCACGCTTTTATGCCAGTTGACCCCAACGCCACCACCAAGACGCCCTCGTCCTCCTCAGGGCCGGGCGTGTTCCTTTTTGCCGCGATGGGATTGGCGCTCCTCATCGGCGCGGTCTTGCTCGGTTGGAAATTGAGCCGGCCCAAGCTCGACTTGAAACCGATCGTCGCCGCCACACCGACCCCGGCCCCGCCGGCCCCACCGGAGAAAAGCTCCGTGACCGACGCCGAACGGCAGGAAGTGCTCAAGCGGATCGATCTCATGCCCAATGTCACCGCGGAGAACAAAGAGCGCCTCTATTCCTACGTCGAACATGCGCGGAACCTGCAGCGGCTCCTCACGGTTTCCTTCGAGAGAAGCCGCACGCGCGTCTCCGAAAAGGAGACGGCCCGGGTGGTCAAGAACAGCAAGGCGGAGGCATTCTCCAAAATGTCCCAGGACGCCGCGGCGATTTTCGTCGTGCTCGGCTATGCCGACGAGCGGGGCGAGGAGAAAAAGAACGTGCAGATTTCCAGCGATCGCGCGAGCAACGTGACGGAATTGCTCCGCAAACACTGCGGCGTCCAGAACGTCATCCAGACAGTGCCCATGGGCAGCCCAAAGCTCTTCGACCCGAAAGATCCGAAGGAAAATCGCGTCGCCGAAGTCTGGGCGGTGCTGCCGTAGAGCGGTCAGTTCAAGACCGAGATCGGCTCGAGTGCGGAAGATGCCGGCCTACCGCGCGCCGGGCGCGAGCACGCAACGAAAGCTGCCGCCGTGTACAAGATCAAAATCGCCAGTTCGCAATGAGTGATACCATCTTTCTAAATTAAGATGACACGTGCATTTTGGGCGAAGTGTTTAGTTGAAGCTGTAACCAGGGCCGACCGATGAGGCTGAGGACCAGCGGTGGGTGATCCCAAAACCGGTGCAAGGTGGCCTTCATGGCGGA